>NZ_BJOR01000001.1:3069857-3683829 GCF_006540305.1 Streptomyces sp. 6-11-2
CCGTCCGCGACCAAGTCGCCCTCCAGCGGCCCCGATGTGACGATCCCGCCGCTTCTCCCGGGCCTGCTGCCCGGCCTCGGTATCAACGCGGAGGACGCGAAGTAGGCGGTGCCGGGCACAGCCCCACGAAGGCGGGGGCACCCCTCACCAGGGGTGCCCCCGCCTTCGTGGCACGGTCAGAAGAACACCGACCTGCGCTGCACCAGCAGCTTGTAGAGGGTGTGCTGGATCTGTTCGCGGACCTGGTCGGTCAGGTTGAACATCAGCATCGGGTCCTCGGCCGCCTCCGGCGGATACCCGTCCGTCGGAATGGGCTCGCCGAACTGGATCGTCCACTTCGTCGGCAGCGGGATCGCGCCCAGCGGCCCCAGCCACGGGAAGGTGGGCGTCAGCGGGAAGTACGGGATGCCCAGCAGTCGCGCGAGGGTCTTGGCGTTGCCGATCATCGGGTAGATCTCCTCGGCCCCGACGATCGAGCACGGGATGATCGGCACGCCCTGGCGCAGCGCGGTCGACACGAAGCCGCCGCGCCCGAACCGCTGCAGCTTGTAGCGCTCGCTGAACGGCTTGCCGATGCCCTTGAAGCCCTCCGGCATCACCCCGACCAGCTCGCCCTGCCCGAGCAGCCGCTCGGCGTCCTCGGTGCAGGCGAGGGTGTGGCCGAGCTTGCGGGCGAGTTCGTTGACCACCGGCAGCACGAACACCAGGTCGGCCGCGAGCAGCCGCAGATGCCGGTCCGCGGGATGCCGGTCGTGCACGGCGACCTGCATCATCAGCCCGTCCAGCGGCAGCGTGCCGGAGTGGTTGGCGACGATCAGGGCGCCGCCCTCGGCGGGAATGTTCTCGATGCCCTTCACATCGACCCGGAAGTACTTCTCGTACAGAGGCCGCAACAGGGACATCAGAAGCTGGTCGGTGAGTTCGGCGTCGTAGCCGAAGTCGTCGACGTCGTAGTCCCCGGTGAGGCGGCGGCGCAGGAACGCCAGACCGCTCGCGATGCGCCGCTCCAGACCGCCGTCCTGCGACGGCCGGCTCGGCGGCTCTGGCGGCTGTCCCTCACTGGTCACCGGGACATCATCCTGCGCGGCCCCCCTGCCGGGCAGGGGCTGCACCTCGCCGACCGCCGCCGGCTCGGCGCCGGTGCGGCGACTCCCCGTGCTCCGGCGCCGCGACGGCCGCTGTCCGGCGCTCCCGCGGGACCGGTCGTCGTCGAACGGAATGACCTTGGCGTCCGCCATGGTGCTGCGCTCCTCAGTAGGCGCTCTGCGTCGGGTGGCCACTGCCCGGGTGGGACAGGGCGGCGATCCGGTCGACGGCCCCCGCGAGGACCTCCGGCGGCAGCAGCCCGGGGCCGCGGCTGCGGGCGAATTCGGCGAAGGTCTGCGCGGTCGTGTACTTGGGTGCGAAGCCGAGTGTTTCGCGCATCTGGTCCGTCGCGACGACCCGGCCGTGGGTCAGCAGACGGATCTGCTCGGGTGAGAAGTCCGTCATTCCCAGCGTACGCACCAGCGAGCCCGCCCACGTCACCGCGGGAAGCAGCAGCGGCACCGTGGGGCGTCCCAGCCGCCGGGAGCACTGCGACAGCAGCAGCACGCCGTCGCCGGCGATGTTGAACGTGCCGCTGTTGAGGGTGGCGCGACGCGGCTCGTGCGAGGCGATCCGCAGCACCTCGATCACGTCGTCCTCGTGGACGAACTGCAACCGCGGGTCGTAGCCGAACACCGTCGGCAGCACCGGCAGCGAGAAGTACGAGGCGAGCGGGGTGTCCGCCGTCGGGCCGAGGATGTTGGCGAACCTGAGCACGCACACGGCGACGTCCGGCCGCCGCCTGGCGAAGCCCCGCACATACCCCTCGACCTCGACCGTGTCCTTCGCGAAACCGCCGCTGGGCAGGGACTTGGGCGGGGTGGTCTCGGTGAACACCGCCGGGTCCCGGGGCGCGGAGCCGTAGACGTTGGTGCTGGACTTGACCACCAGCCGCTTGACGGACGGGGACTTCTGGCAGGCGCCCAGCAGTTGCATGGTGCCGATGACGTTGGTCTCCTTGACCAGGGCCCGGCTGCCGCTGCCCAGCGCGGTGCCGGTCACGTCCATGTGCACCACCGTGTCGGCGGACGTCTCGGCGAGCACCCGCGCGATCGTGGGCTGCCGGATGTCCGCCTGAACGAAGTCGGCGCCGCCCAGATGGTGCTCGGGCGGAACCGCGTCCACGGCGACCACCCGGTCGACCTCCGGGTCACGCTGGATGCGCCGTACGAACCGGCCCGCGAGCTGACGGGCCACTCCGGTCACGAGCACGACCTGTCCCAAGATCAGCGCCTTCCTTCCCGCCCGGATCACCGCCGGGTTCCCCGTGTGCGGCCAACCTATCGGGTCGAGGTTGCGCTGCGGCGACCTCTCGATGCGCGACGTGACGGCAGGTACGTGCGTGCGAACGGGATGGCGCCTCCCCGCGGGCGGCCGGCCCGGGACGCACGCGACCCCCCACCGGATGCGGTGGGGGGTCACAGACACGCTTTCGCGTTGGCGCGTACCTCGCGCGACCGGCGTCTACTTCTTGTTGCGACGCTGGACGCGGGTGCGCTTGAGCAGCTTGCGGTGCTTCTTCTTGGCCATCCGCTTGCGCCGCTTCTTGATAACAGAGCCCACGACTACCCTCGCTCACTTCTCATCACTCGGTGTTTGGGCGCCATGGGCCCACACGACCTACGAGGGGCTAGCCTACCCGCCCGAGCGCTGAGGTCGTAATCGAGGTTTCCGGAGGGATCCGGAAGTGTTCCGTAGTGTCCTTCACGGACCCCTCCTGATCGTCGTCAGGCGGTTTCCACCCCCACGTAGCTCTCGCGGAGGTACTCGTGAACCGCTTGCTCCGGGACGCGGAAAGACCGCCCCACGCGGATCGCGGGCAGATGACCGCTGTGCACCAGGCGGTACACGGTCATCTTCGACACTCGCATGACCGAGGCGACTTCCGCCACGGTAAGGAACTGAACCTCGTTCAGAGGCCTTTCGCCAGCTGCAGCCATGACACACCTGAACCTTCCGCACTCGACGGCCACCGGCTTCCCCTTCCGGTGACTCTTCGTCGCTGCGTGCTCACTCCCCAGACTAGGGGCGGGTGATGCGAGTGGGGAAGAGGTGGACCATCGGCGGCCTACTGTGACAGACAGGCGCGATTGAGTACGTAGCGGGCCAGTGGGCGGTACCAGGCGGGCCGTACGCCGTCATCAAGTGGAACGACGACGGACACGCGCCCCTCCGCCTGCCCGACGAAGAGCGCGGGGTCGTTCGTGTCGGCCGGCCCCATGGCCTCGAACCCCAGCTGACCTGCACCGCAGACCCAGCCGTGATCCCCGATCACCAGTTCCGGCAGCGGGCCGCCGGCGTCGGCCGCCGCCGCGAGCGCCAGCCGAACCGGGAGCGGTGAATGCGTGTGCGCGCCGGGCTCACAACCGGAGCGTTCGGTGCCGGGAGGCCGGACCAGGGCGACTCCTCGTACGTACTCGAGGCGGCACGTGCGTAGGCCGAACCGGGTCGTTATGTCGACACAGCGACCCTGCGCGGGGGTGAGGACGGTACATCCCGCCGCCGACAGGGCGTCCGCCAGCGCGGCGTAGAAACCGAGCAGCCGGTGCGGGTGCCCGGTGCCGAGGAGCACGGGGGCACCGCGCCGCGCCGCCGCACCGAGCCGGTCCGCGAAGGCGTCCAGCGCGGCCAGCGTCAGATCCGGGTCGATGACATCGGGACCGAAGGTGTGCCGCGGATCGGCCGAAACACCACACCTGCGCGCCATCAGTTCGATCAAGTCCCCCTGTTGCCAAGGACCTTCGGGGTCGATCCCGATCAGCACCCGGGGATCCCGGGCCGCGAACAGCCGATAGCTGCGCAGACCGGCCTCCCGCGTCGTGGTCACCATCCCGGCGAGACGGGCCCTCACCAGATGGGCGCGCAGCGCCGCGATGCTCAACACCCGAGCGATGCTGACGCACGCCCTGCGCGATCGTCCCGAGAACCCGGGAACACCGCACAGTCGGCCTAATCGCAGGGCCCGTCCACCGGCGACCGGCGCCTACGGCAGCAGGCCCCGCAGCGGGAACACCGCCCGCCGGGTCGCCAGGATCGCCTGGTCCAGCCGGTCCGCCGGGTCGTACCCCGCCTCCCAGTCCGCCCAGGACACCGGCCACCGCCCGTCGGTCATCCGCATCGGGCCCAACTGCCGTGTCCGCGCGTACACCGTCTGCCGCCAGCTCTCGGGAATCACCGTCTCCGGCTCCACCGGCCGCCCCGCCGCGATCCCCACCAGATGCGTCCACGACCGGGGTACGACGTCCACCACCGCGTACCCGCCCCCGCCCAGCGCGACCCACCGCCCCTCGGCATGCTCGTGCGCCAGCTCGTGGCACGCCATCTGCACCGCCCGCTGCGCGTCCAGCGACACCGCCAGATGCGCCAGCGGATCCTCGAAGTGCGTGTCGGCCCCGTGCTGGGTGACCAGCACCTGCGGCCGGAAGTCCGCGACCAGTTCCGGCACCACCGCGTGGAACGCCCGCAGCCACCCGGCGTCCCCGGTCCCCGCCGGCAGCGCCACGTTCACGGCCGAGCCCTCGGCGGACTGAGCCCCGGTCTCCTGCGGCCATCCCGTCTGCGGGAACAGCGTCCGGGGATGCTCGTGCACCGAGATCGTCAGCACCCGCGGGTCCTCCCAGAACGCGGTCTGCACCCCGTCCCCGTGGTGCACGTCGGTGTCCACGTACACGACCCGTTCGGCACCCAGCTCCAGCAGCCGCGCGATCGCCAGCGCGGCGTCGTTGTAGACGCAGAAGCCCGACGCGGCGCCGGGCATCGCGTGGTGCAGCCCGCCCGCGAAGTTCACCGCGTGCAGCGCGTCTCCACCCCACACGGCCTCCGCCGCCGCCACCGACTGCCCCGCGATCAGCGCGGACACCTCGTGCATCCCGGCGAACGCCGGATCGTCCAACGTCCCCAGTCCGTACGTCCCGTCGGCCGATCCCGGGTCCGCCGACGCGGCCTTCACCGCGGCGATGTAGTCCTCCCGGTGGACCAGCCGCAGCGTCGACTCGCCGGCCGGCCTGGCCGCCACCAGCCGCACCTCCCGGTCGAGTCCGAGCGCGCAGACCAGTTTCCGGGTCAGGAAGAGGCGGACCGGATCCATGGGGTGGTCCCGACCGAAGTCATAGCCCGTTACTGCCTCGTCCCACATCAGCTGTGCGCGGCCGCTCATGACCGCCACCGTATCGGTCCGCTCGCGGCGCGAACGACCCGGCGCACACCCACGTCACCAGCACCAAGGCCATGGGCACCAGCATCGCCCCGCGGTAGCTCCACGCGTCGCCCAGCGCGCCCACCAGCGGCGAGCCGACCAGGAAACCCACGTAGTTGAAGATGTTGAGCCGTGCGACGGCCTTGTCCGAGGCGCCCGGGCCGTAGTTGTCAAAAGCGTGGCGCCCGGCCGCGGCGAAGGTCTGCGGCACCAGCACGCACAGGCCCAGCCCCAGCAGCGTGAACCCGAGCATGCCCACCCAGGGACCGGGCGCCCCGGCGACCACCGCGAATCCCAGCGCCGCGACCAGCGCACCCACCCGTACGACGGCCACGGCACCGAACCGCCGCACCCCGGTGTCCCCGATGGCCCGCCCCAGCAGCGTGGTGACCATGTAGACGTTGTACGGGACCGTCGCCAACTGCTCGGAGCTGCCCAGCGTGTCCTGGAGGTACTTCGCGCTCCAGTTGGAGACGGTCGAGTCCCCGATGTACGCGAAGGTCATCACCAGACACAGCGGCAGCAGCAGCCGGAACGCGACGCTCCCGCCGCCTTCCCCGGCCTTCCCGCCGGCCTCGTCCGGTGCGGCGGCGGAGTCGGCGTCGACGTACCACCGGCTGCCCACGAGGACCGCCGGCAGCAGCACCCCCACCACCGGCAGGTACGACACCCACAGCGCCAGGTGCCAGTGCGCCCCGGCCCAGGCCAGCGAGGCACCCACGATCCCGCCGAGGCTGTAGACGGCGTGGAAGCCGAGCATGATGCTGCGGCCGTACGCCCGTTGCAGGCTCACCCCGAGCATGTTCATCGAGGCGTCCAGCATTCCCACGGCCAGCCCGAACGCGGCCAGGGCGACCCCCAGTTCGGCGACCCGGCCGCCCGCCCCGACACCGAGCAGGGACAGGAGGACGACGGGCTGGGACCAGCGCAGCAGCCGGCTGGGCCGGACGCGTTTCACCAGGTGTTCGGCGGTCGTGCTGCCGATGCCGGCGAGGATCGGCACGGCGGCCAGGAAAACCGGCAGCAGCGCGTCGGAGACCCCGTACCGGCTCTGGATGGCCGGGATGCGCGTCACGAGAAGAGCGAAGGCGACGCCCTGCGCGAAGAAGCTGAACGCCAGCGAGGCCCTACCGCGCCGCAGCACATCAGTCATGGCGGCGAGCGTAGGGCCCTGGGCTACCTGTGGGTAGGTCCGGTGAAAGATGAATTCTGCTCAGCTTCGGGCGAGGGCGAACCCGTTCAGGGACTTCTGGGCCATGGCGGGCTCCTGGGCCTGCGTGGCTTCGGCGTTCGTCCCGGCTTTCGTCTCGGCCATCAGCATGTGCGCCATCGGCCCGGCGGCGAGAGCACCGCTCAGGAGGAACCCGAGCACCATCGCGACCACCATGATCACGGTGCCGAGCCACACCATGGTGTCCACCGGCAGCGCGTAGGCGCCCACGACCCGCACCACGCACTCCGCGAGCAGCACCACGCCCCACACCAGCGAGAACACCTTCTCCGCCCGCTGGAAGTCCGCGGATTCGGCCGCCAGTCGCGCCCAGACGGCCTCCCGCCTCGCGTCGCCCTTCACCAGCCAGGGCTTCATGGCGGCGGTCATCATCGGCCTGCCCATCGCCACGGACACCAGGATCCCGATGCCGATCGCGCTGCTGACGCCGCTGTCCTTGGCGAGCATCAGCCGCGGGTCACCGGCGACGAAACTCAGCAGCAGCCCGACCACGTTGACGAACAGGATGAGCGCGGCGAGCCCGTTGACCCGGCGCTCCCTGGCCGCGGCCCACCCGGTCCGCAGGGCCGGGACCACGCTGCTCCACCCCAGGGCAGCCAGCGTGCTCATCCCGAATCCGTTCTTGAGCAGGTAGTACCCACCGACCGGCACCGCCACATCCACGAGCAGAGGGGCGAGGTTCGCGCGCTTCGTGTTCGTCGTCATGCTCAAATCCTCGCGGGCGAGGGGGGTCCGCCAGTAGAAACGATCGTCCGGAGCTCCGCATGACAATTGTCAGTGCCGCGGCGGTGGCCGGCGTCATGTCATCAGGTCGGCCAACTCCTCCATGCGAAAGAAGAGTTGGGTGGCATCCGCGAGCTTCGCGGCCGGGGTCATCGCCGTGAACCCGTAGACGTCCATCCCGGCCGCGACGGCAGCCCGCACACCCAGCGGGGAGTCCTCGACGACGACGCATCGCTCGGGGGCCACTCCCATCCGGTCGGCCGCGTGGAGAAACAGGTCCGGCGCCGGCTTGCCCCGGCCCACGTCCTGCGAGCTGAAGATCCGCTCATCGTCGAACCACCGGTCAAGTCCGGTCGTCCGGTGCCCGACCCGGATCCGCTCATGACTCCCCGAGGACGCGACACAGTACGGCGTCCCGTCCATCGTCAGCTTCTCCAGTACGTCGGCGGCACCGGCCACCGGCTTCAGCTCCCGCCGGAACGCGGCGAAGACACGGGCGTGGAAGACGTCGTCGAAGGCGTCCGGCAGCCGCTTCCCCGTCCGCTCCAGGACGAGGTCGTGGATCCGGTGCATCGCCGACCCCATGTAGTCACGGATGGAGTCCTCGTACGAGGTGGGGTGCCCCAGCTCGGTGAGGTAGGCGGCGAGGAGCCGGTTGGAGATGGGCTCACTGTCGACGAGGACACCGTCGTTGTCGAAGATGACGAGGTCATAGCGCATGAGTACGAGCCTAGGCGAGTGCCGGCCGACCGAGCGTAAACGCAGAAAACCCCCGTGCCGAATGGCACGGGGGTTTTCTCAAAATTTGTTCGGCGGCGTCCTACTCTCCCACAGGGTCCCCCCTGCAGTACCATCGGCGCTGTGAGGCTTAGCTTCCGGGTTCGGAATGTAACCGGGCGTTTCCCTCACGCTATGACCACCGAAACACTATGAAACAATCAACCGGAGCCGCAGCAACGGCTACGACGGTTGTTCGTGGTTTCAGAACCAACACAGTGGACGCGAGCAACTGAGGACAAGCCCTCGGCCTATTAGTACCGGTCACCTCCACACCTCACGGTGCTTCCAGATCCGGCCTATCAACCCAGTCGTCTACTGGGAGCCTTACCCCATCAAGTGGGTGGGAGTCCTCATCTCGAAGCAGGCTTCCCGCTTAGATGCTTTCAGCGGTTATCCCTCCCGAACGTAGCCAACCAGCCATGCCCTTGGCAGAACAACTGGCACACCAGAGGTTCGTCCGTCCCGGTCCTCTCGTACTAGGGACAGCCCTTCTCAAGACTCCTACGCGCACAGCGGATAGGGACCGAACTGTCTCACGACGTTCTAAACCCAGCTCGCGTACCGCTTTAATGGGCGAACAGCCCAACCCTTGGGACCGACTCCAGCCCCAGGATGCGACGAGCCGACATCGAGGTGCCAAACCATCCCGTCGATATGGACTCTTGGGGAAGATCAGCCTGTTATCCCCGGGGTACCTTTTATCCGTTGAGCGACGGCGCTTCCACAAGCCACCGCCGGATCACTAGTCCCGACTTTCGTCCCTGCTCGACCCGTCGGTCTCACAGTCAAGCTCCCTTGTGCACTTACACTCAACACCTGATTACCAACCAGGCTGAGGGAACCTTTGGGCGCCTCCGTTACCCTTTAGGAGGCAACCGCCCCAGTTAAACTACCCATCAGACACTGTCCCTGATCCGGATCACGGACCCAGGTTAGACATCCAGCACGACCAGACTGGTATTTCAACGACGACTCCACAACCACTGGCGTGGCCGCTTCAAAGTCTCCCAGCTATCCTACACAAGCCGAACCGAACACCAATATCAAACTGTAGTAAAGGTCCCGGGGTCTTTCCGTCCTGCTGCGCGAAACGAGCATCTTTACTCGTAGTGCAATTTCACCGGGCCTATGGTTGAGACAGTCGAGAAGTCGTTACGCCATTCGTGCAGGTCGGAACTTACCCGACAAGGAATTTCGCTACCTTAGGATGGTTATAGTTACCACCGCCGTTTACTGGCGCTTAAGTTCTCAGCTTCGCCCACCCGAAAGTGAGCTAACCGGTCCCCTTAACGTTCCAGCACCGGGCAGGCGTCAGTCCGTATACATCGCCTTACGGCTTCGCACGGACCTGTGTTTTTAGTAAACAGTCGCTTCTCGCTGGTCTCTGCGGCCACCCCCAGCTCACACTGCAAGAGTGATCACCAGGCGTGGCCCCCCTTCTCCCGAAGTTACGGGGGCATTTTGCCGAGTTCCTTAACCATAGTTCACCCGAACGCCTCGGTATTCTCTACCTGACCACCTGAGTCGGTTTAGGGTACGGGCCGCCATGAAACTCGCTAGAGGCTTTTCTCGACAGCATAGGATCATCCACTTCACCACAATCGGCTCGGCATCAGGTCTCACCCTGCATGAGCGGCGGATTTACCTACCACTCGGGCTACACCCTTACCCCGGGACAACCATCGCCCGGGATGGACTACCTTCCTGCGTCACCCCATCACTCACCTACTAACCGCTTGGTTCAGCGGCTCCACCACTCCCCCTCACTCCGAAGAGATCAGGGGCGGCTTCACGGCCTTAGCATCACGATGCTCGATGTTTGACGCTTCACAGCGGGTACCGGAATATCAACCGGTTATCCATCGACTACGCCTGTCGGCCTCGCCTTAGGTCCCGACTTACCCTGGGCAGATCAGCTTGACCCAGGAACCCTTAGTCAATCGGCGCACACGTTTCTCACGTGTGAATCGCTACTCATGCCTGCATTCTCACTCGTCAACCGTCCACGACTACCTTCCAGTGCCGCTTCACCCGGCAGACGACGCTCCCCTACCCATCACAGCACCCGTTGGGGCTATACGCTGCAATGACACGACTTCGGCGGTACGCTTGAGCCCCGCTACATTGTCGGCGCGGAATCACTAGACCAGTGAGCTATTACGCACTCTTTCAAGGGTGGCTGCTTCTAAGCCAACCTCCTGGTTGTCTGTGCGACTCCACATCCTTTCCCACTTAGCGTACGCTTAGGGGCCTTAGTCGATGCTCTGGGCTGTTTCCCTCTCGACCATGGAGCTTATCCCCCACAGTCTCACTGCCGCGCTCTCACTTACCGGCATTCGGAGTTTGGCTAAGGTCAGTAACCCGGTAGGGCCCATCGCCTATCCAGTGCTCTACCTCCGGCAAGAAACACACGACGCTGCACCTAAATGCATTTCGGGGAGAACCAGCTATCACGGAGTTTGATTGGCCTTTCACCCCTAACCACAGGTCATCCCCCAGGTTTTCAACCCTGGTGGGTTCGGTCCTCCACGAAGTCTTACCTCCGCTTCAACCTGCCCATGGCTAGATCACTCCGCTTCGGGTCTTGAGCGTGCTACTGAAACGCCCTATTCGGACTCGCTTTCGCTACGGCTTCCCCACACGGGTTAACCTCGCAACACACCGCAAACTCGCAGGCTCATTCTTCAAAAGGCACGCAGTCACGAGACGAGGACAAGTCCTCGTCCGACGCTCCCACGGCTTGTAGGCACACGGTTTCAGGTACTATTTCACTCCCCTCCCGGGGTACTTTTCACCATTCCCTCACGGTACTATCCGCTATCGGTCACCAGGGAATATTTAGGCTTAGCGGGTGGTCCCGCCAGATTCACACGGGATTTCTCGGGCCCCGTGCTACTTGGGTGTCTCTCAAACGAGCCGCTGACGTTTCGACTACGGGGGTCTTACCCTCTACGCCGGACCTTTCGCATGTCCTTCGCCTACATCAACGGTTTCTGACTCGTCCTACGGCCGGCAGACCGTAGAAGAGAGATCCCACAACCCCGCATGCGCAACCCCTGCCGGGTCTCACACGCATACGGTTTGGCCTCATCCGGTTTCGCTCGCCACTACTCCCGGAATCACGGTTGTTTTCTCTTCCTGCGGGTACTGAGATGTTTCACTTCCCCGCGTTCCCTCCACTTGCCCTATGTGTTCAGACAAGGGTGACAGCCCATGACGACTGCCGGGTTTCCCCATTCGGAAACCCCCGGATCAAAGCCTGGTTGACGACTCCCCGGGGACTATCGTGGCCTCCCACGTCCTTCATCGGTTCCTGGTGCCAAGGCATCCACCGTGCGCCCTTAAAAACTTGGCCACAGATGCTCGCGTCCACTGTGCAGTTCTCAAACAACGACCAACCACCCGTCACACACCAACACTCTGGTGCTTCACCGGGGCCGGCAACCGAAGACCCGACCAGACGGCCGTGCCCTCAGACACCCAACAGCGTGCCCGGCCAGATCCCGTCCGGAGATCATGCGTTCCACGCTCCGAAGAGCAGTACTAGCAGCCTCCGACCCGAGGTCCTGACCGAATAATCAACGTTCCACCCATGAGCAACCAGCACCGGACATTCGCCGATGTACTGGCCCCTGGACCGCCGAAGCGGCCTAGAAGTGCTCCTTAGAAAGGAGGTGATCCAGCCGCACCTTCCGGTACGGCTACCTTGTTACGACTTCGTCCCAATCGCTAGTCCCACCTTCGACAGCTCCCTCCCACAAGGGGTTGGGCCACCGGCTTCGGGTGTTACCAACTTTCGTGACGTGACGGGCGGTGTGTACAAGGCCCGGGAACGTATTCACCGCAGCAATGCTGATCTGCGATTACTAGCGACTCCGACTTCATGGGGTCGAGTTGCAGACCCCAATCCGAACTGAGACCGGCTTTTTGAGATTCGCTCCACCTCACGGTATCGCAGCTCATTGTACCGGCCATTGTAGCACGTGTGCAGCCCAAGACATAAGGGGCATGATGACTTGACGTCGTCCCCACCTTCCTCCGAGTTGACCCCGGCGGTCTCCTGTGAGTCCCCATCACCCCGAAGGGCATGCTGGCAACACAGAACAAGGGTTGCGCTCGTTGCGGGACTTAACCCAACATCTCACGACACGAGCTGACGACAGCCATGCACCACCTGTACACCGACCACAAGGGGGGCACTATCTCTAATGCTTTCCGGTGTATGTCAAGCCTTGGTAAGGTTCTTCGCGTTGCGTCGAATTAAGCCACATGCTCCGCCGCTTGTGCGGGCCCCCGTCAATTCCTTTGAGTTTTAGCCTTGCGGCCGTACTCCCCAGGCGGGGAACTTAATGCGTTAGCTGCGGCACCGACGACGTGGAATGTCGCCAACACCTAGTTCCCACCGTTTACGGCGTGGACTACCAGGGTATCTAATCCTGTTCGCTCCCCACGCTTTCGCTCCTCAGCGTCAGTAATGGCCCAGAGATCCGCCTTCGCCACCGGTGTTCCTCCTGATATCTGCGCATTTCACCGCTACACCAGGAATTCCGATCTCCCCTACCACACTCTAGCTAGCCCGTATCGACTGCAGACTCGGGGTTAAGCCCCGAGCTTTCACAATCGACGTGACAAGCCGCCTACGAGCTCTTTACGCCCAATAATTCCGGACAACGCTTGCGCCCTACGTATTACCGCGGCTGCTGGCACGTAGTTAGCCGGCGCTTCTTCTGCAGGTACCGTCACTCTCGCTTCTTCCCTGCTGAAAGAGGTTTACAACCCGAAGGCCGTCATCCCTCACGCGGCGTCGCTGCATCAGGCTTTCGCCCATTGTGCAATATTCCCCACTGCTGCCTCCCGTAGGAGTCTGGGCCGTGTCTCAGTCCCAGTGTGGCCGGTCGCCCTCTCAGGCCGGCTACCCGTCGTCGCCTTGGTGAGCCATTACCTCACCAACAAGCTGATAGGCCGCGGGCTCATCCTTCACCGCCGGAGCTTTACAGCCCAGGAGATGCCTCCCAGGCTCATATCCGGTATTAGACCCCGTTTCCAGGGCTTGTCCCAGAGTGAAGGGCAGATTGCCCACGTGTTACTCACCCGTTCGCCACTAATCCCCACCGAAGTGGTTCATCGTTCGACTTGCATGTGTTAAGCACGCCGCCAGCGTTCGTCCTGAGCCAGGATCAAACTCTCCGTGAATGTTTTCCCGTAATCGGGATGAACACCACGAGAGCGGTGCGAGAGGAGGAATGATCCCCTCGCACACAGCGTCCTCGCTGTGTTTTTCAAAGGAACCTCGTCCCAGCAGACGCTGGAGACGGGGTATCAACATATCTGGCGTTGATTTTTGGCACGCTGTTGAGTTCTCAAGGAACGGTCGCTTCCTTTGTACTCACCCTCTCGGGCTTTCCTCCGGGCTTCCCTTCGGTGTTTCCGACTCTATCAGATCTTTCCGATCCGATTTCCTCGGCGCTTTCCAGGTTTTCGCTTTCGCGTTTCCCTTTCCGGCGGTTCCGACTCTATCAGATCCTTTCTCGACCTGATCCCCAGTCAGCGGGGTTTGTTTTCGCGGCCGTTGGGCCGTTCCGACGAGTGAGACTTTAGCGGATTCCCTGCTCCCGTGCGAATCGGGGGCTGCGCCCTTTCGGGCGCGGATTCCTCATTCCATGAATACGCACGCCGATGACACGACAACAGACAGACTGCGACTGCCATCAGGTAAAGGGTGGTGCTCAGGAAAGGTTGTCCGGGGACCGACCGAAGTCGGCTCTCACGTCGGGCAACTCGGAGAACACTACGTATCCCCGCGAGGTGTGTCAACTCACGGGCGAACGGCACCCCGAGGTCCTATCCTGGGGCCATGACTACGCGTACGTGCACCCGTCTGTGGTGGGCCGCCTGACGGCGGCCGTACTCACGTATGCATCCAACGGCCGCCGCCTCGGCGGCCGTTCTCGTATCTCCCTCCAGGACTCCGGGGGCCGGCCGACCGGGGACGGCGGCTCGACCAGGAGGTGGAGTGTGGAGAGGACTCGGGTCTTCAGCGGGGTCAAGCCGACGGGACACCTGACGCTGGGGAACTACCTGGGCGCCATGCGGCGGTGGGCCGAGGTGGACCAGCACCGGTCGGAGGCGCTGTTCTGCGTCGTCGACCTGCATGCGCTGACCGTGGACCACGACCCGGCGCGGGTGCGCAGACTCAGCCGGCAGGCGGCGACGCTGCTGCTGGCGGCGGGGCTCGATCCGGAGCTGTGCACCCTGTTCGTACAGAGCCACGTGGACGAACACGCCCGGCTGTCGTACCTGCTGGAGTGCGTGGCCACGGACGGCGAGATGCGGCGGATGATCCAGTACAAGGAGAAGGCGGCGCGCGAGCAGCGGCGGGGCGGGAGTGTACGGCTGTCGCTGCTGACGTATCCGGTGCTGATGGCGGCGGACATCCTGGCGTACGGAACGGACGAGGTGCCGGTCGGTGACGACCAGACGCAGCACGTGGAGCTGACCCGTGATCTGGCGGTGCGGTTCAACCAGCGGTACGGGCACACGTTCGTGGTGCCGAAGGCGACGCCTCCGAAGGTGGCGGCGCGGGTGATGAACCTTCAGGACCCGGTGTCGAAGATGGGGAAGTCGGACGACTCCGGGCCGGGCATCGTCTATCTGCTCGACGAGCCGGAGGTCGTGGAGAAGAAGGTCATGCGGGCGGTGACCGACAGCGGGCGGGACGTCGTCTACGACCCGCAGGAGCGGCCCGGCCTGGCGAATCTGCTGGAGATCCTGGCCGCTTGTCAGGGCGGGAACCCGGAGGCCCTGGGCGGTGTATATGAGTCGTACGGCGCTTTGAAGAAGGACACCGCGGAGGCCGTGGTCGAGCTTCTCAGGCCGGTACAGGCAAGGCACAGGGAGCTGTGCGCGGATCCCGCGTATGTGGAAGGGGTGTTGCGCAGGGGCGCGGAGAAGGCCAGGGAGATGGCGCGGCCGAGAGTGGACGCGGCGTACCGGGCGATCGGGTTGCTGCCCGCCTGAGGGAAGGGCGGCTGGGCGGGCGGCCTGTGCCGGCCGCCCAGTGCCGGTCAGTTGTTGCCGGAGGCCAGCTCGCGGCTGCGGTCGCGGGCGGCTTCCAGCGCGGCGATGAGCGCGGCGCGCACGCCGTGGTTCTCCAGTTCGCGGATGGCGTTGATCGTCGTACCGGCCGGCGAGGTGACGTTCTCGCGGAGTTTCACGGGGGGCTCCCCGCTGTCGCGGAGCATCACCGCGGCGCCGATCGCGGACTGGACGATCAGGTCGTGGGCCTTGTCCCGGGGCAGGCCGAGGAGGATGCCGGCGTCGGTCATGGCCTCGACCAGATAGAAGAAGTAGGCCGGGCCCGAGCCGGAGAGGGCGGTGCAGGCGTCCTGCTGGGACTCGGGGACGCGGAGCGTCTTGCCCACGGCGCCGAAGATCTCCTCGGCGTGGGCGAGGTGTTCGGCGGAGGCGTGGGTGCCGGCGGAGATGACGGACATGGCCTCGTCGACGAGGGCGGGGGTGTTGGTCATGACGCGGACGACCGGGGTGCCGGAGGCCAGGCGCTCCTCGAAGAAGGAGGTGGGGATGCCCGCGGCGCCGCTGATGACCAGGCGGTCGGCGGGGACGTGCGGGGCGAGTTCGTCGAGGAGGGTGCCCATGTCCTGGGGCTTGACGGTGAGGATCAGGGTGTCGGCGGTTTTCGCCGCTTCCGCGTTGGTGACCGGGGTGACTCCGTGGCGGGCGCGGAGTTCTTCGGCCCGTTCCGGGCGGCGGGCGGTGACCAGCAGGTCGGCGGGGGTCCAGCCGGCTCGGATCATTCCGCTGAGCAGGGCTTCGCCGATCTTTCCGGTGCCGAGAACTGCGACTTTCTGGCTCATGGTGCTCATCCTCGCACCGGTGGTCCGAAGCGCGGGTGGACTGTCCGGCTGGCGGGACACCCTCCGGTCCTGTGGGGCTATGCGGTTCGCCGCCTGAGGGTGGCCGCTCCCAGGCCGAGGACGAGCAGGGCGCAGCCCGCCACGATCAGCGCGTCGCGTACGAACGTCGTCGTCACGTCGGTGTGGCGCAGGACCTCGTTCATGGCGTCGACCGCGTAGGACATCGGGAGGACGTCGGAGACGGCCTCCAGGACGGGGTGCATGTCGGACCGCGGGGTGAACAGGCCGCAGAGGAGGAGCTGGGGGAAGATCACCGCCGGCATGAACTGGACCGCCTGGAACTCGGAGGCGGCGAAGGCGGAGACGAAGAGGCCGAGGGCGGTGCCGAGCAGGGCGTCGAGGAGGGCGACCAGCAGGAGCAGCCAGGGCGAGCCGGTGACGTCCAGGCCGAGGAACCAGACGGCGAGTCCCGTGGCCAGCGCGGACTGGACGATCGCGAGGGCGCCGAAGGCGAGCGCGTAGCCGGCGATGAGGTCGCCCTTGCCGAGCGGCATGGCGAGGAGGCGTTCGAGAGTGCCGGAGGTGCGTTCGCGCAGGGTGGCGATCGAGGTCACCAGGAACATGGTGATCAGCGGGAAGATGCCGAGGAGCGAGGCGCCGATGTTGTCGAAGGTGCGCGGGCTGCCGTCGAAGACGTAGCGCAGCAGGAGCAGCATCACGCAGGGGACCAGCAGCATCAGTGCGATGGTGCGCGGGTCGTGGCGGAGCTGGCGCAGTACCCGGGCCGCGGTGGCGGTGGTGCGGGCGGCGCTCAGGGCGCGGGGCGCGCGGGGTGCGGTGCTCGTGCTCATCGTGCTGTCTCCTTGGCGCGGCCTGCTGCGACCGCCTCGTCGACCAGGTGCAGGAAGGCCGCCTCGACGGTCTCGGTGCCGGTTCGGGCCCGGAGTGCTTCGGGGGTGTCGTCGGCGAGGATCCGGCCCTCGCGCATGAGGAGGAGCTGGTGGCAGCGCTCGGCCTCGTCCATGACGTGGGAGGAGACGAGGAGGGTGGCGCCTCGGGTGGCGGCGATGTCGTGGAAGAGGTTCCACAGGTCGCGGCGCAGCACGGGGTCGAGGCCGACGGTCGGTTCGTCGAGGACCAGCAGTTCGGGGGTGCCGAGGAGGGCGACCGCGAGGGAGACGCGGCTGCGCTGGCCGCCGGAGAGGTTGCCGGCGAGGGCGTCGGCGTGGCCGGTGAGGTCGACGTCGGCGATGGCCCGGCTGACGTTGTCCCGGCGGCGTTCGGCCGCCGCGCGGCCGGGGTCGAGGATCGCGGCGAAGTATTCGAGGTTCTGACGGACGGTCAGGTCGTCGTAGACGGAGGGGGCTTGGGTGACGTAGCCGATGCGGTTGCGGAGGGTGGCGTGGCCGGCGGGCAGGCCGAGGATCTCCAGGGTGCCGTCGACCTCGGCCTGGGTGCCGGCGATGGCGCGCATGAGCGTGGACTTGCCGCAGCCGGAGGGGCCGAGGAGGCCGGTGATGCGGCCGCGCGGGACGGTGAAGCCGAGGCCCCGCAGGACGGTGCGGGGGCCTCGGACCACGGTGAGCGCTTCGGCTCGGACGGCATCCGTTTCGGGGCGGGGTGGCCCCGAAGAAATATTCATCATGCGATGATTAATGCGCGCTGGAGAGGGCGCCGTCAAGTGGGGTGAGGGGATGAGCGGCGTCAGGGTGTGGTGGCGACGAGGAGGAGGACGTCGTAGGTCTCCTCCACGAAACCGTCCGGGAAGACCTCCAGCAGGTGGTCGCGCTCCTCGGCCAGGAAGGTGTCCCTGTGTCCCTCGGGGCAGACCAGAAGGCGTGAGTGGCTGCCGAGGTTGGCGAGGTGGGTGTCGAGCGGGACCCGGCGGCTCCAGCGGACCGCGCGACGGGTGAAGTGGAGTCGCTCGGTGGGCTGTGCCTTGACGGCGCGGGCGGCGGCCGCCCCCTTCTCGGCGTAGGGGTCGATGCCGAAGAGGCGGCGGAGGCGGTCGTTCTGCCGCGCGATCCACTCGATGTCGGCGGCGTCCCTGTTCCACCACAGTGCCAGGGCACCGCCCGGCCGCAGTACCCGCAGGGCCTCCGGGACGGCTCGGTCGGGGTCCGTCCAGTGCCAGGACTGGGCGTAGGTGAGGAGGTCTGCGCAGGAGTCGGCAAGCGGGAGGGCGTTGCCGTCGCCCCGCACGATCGGGATGCCGGGGCGGGTGAGGCGGAAGTGGGCCGCCATGCCTTCGCCCGGCTCGACGGCCAGCACGTCGGCACCACGCTTGTGCAGCAGAGCGGTCGAGATGCCGGTCCCGGCGCCGATGTCCGCCACGCGGGCGCCGGCGAGGGGCCGGCCGGTGAGTTCCTCCAGCGCGTCGAAGAGGGCGGGCGGATAGGAGGGGCGGTTCGCCGCGTACTGGGCCGCTGCGGCGTTGAAGGAGTGGGCTCGGTCCGCGTGAGTGGGCGTCGGAGATGAGGTCATACGGCCATCGTGCGACCGCATGACCTCCCCGTGACAAGGGGTTCCGACCGCGCGGACCGGTTCGCTGACCGCGCGGCCCCCGCGGTCAGGAGCGGCGGCGCTTCTTGGAAGGGTTGCCCGAGCGGCGGGTGGTCCGGCGTTCGTACTGTTCGCGGGCCTGTTCGTACTCCTTGCGGTGCAGCTTCTCGCCGGGGGCCTCGACGAGCGAGCGGAAGAAGTAGGCGAGGAGGGAGCCGATGAAGCCGACGGCGAGCAGGCCGCGCAGGGAGGACTGGCGGTCGGGGTCGGGGCGCTTGCCGAAGCCGTCCCAGGTGTGGCGGAAGGCGAGCGCGCTGCACACCGCGAACATCACCACGACCAGGAGTTCCACGAAGGCGCCCGAGCCGGCGATCTGGAGTCCCTGGTAGGCGAAGCGGAGCACGAAGCAGGAGACGGCCGCCGCGGCGAGTGAGCCGGCGGCGACGCCGATACGGCGGGCGGTGTAGCCGTTGTCGTGGTCCACCCAGGTGGTGCCGAAGAAGCGCAGGGGCTCGGGGCGGGGCCCTGCGGAGCCCGCGGGGGTGACCGGGGTGCCGTTGTCGTCGCTCACGGGTCGATTATGGCTCCGGGGTGTCCGCGGGCTCCGTCGGGGATCAGCCGCAGCGGCCGGCCACGTAGCCGTCGCTGCCCGTCTTCACATAGGTGTCCGAGACGTACTGGCCGCTTCCGATGTTGTTCCAGATGTTCGATGTGCCGTAGTAGCCCGACACGGTCGTACCCGGCGTCTGGCAGTAGACCGGCACCTGGGCGCCCGCGCCCAGGGTGCGGACGATGCTGTAGCCGGTGCCGGGGCCGCTGCGGACGTTGAGCTGGACGCCCGGCGCGACCGGGTAGTACTGCACGGCCGCCGCGGTCGCGATGGTTGCCGCCGCCGCGTCGCCGGCCTCCTCGACACGCTCCCCGGCTTGTTCTTCGGCACGGTCGACAGACATGAGAAACCTCCCCCGTAACACCCCACGACTGCCATGGGCCCCGTTTGATTCCCCGGGAACGCGTTGCGAAACACATGTACGCGATTCGCACGTGGAGTCCCGCAAGCCGCCTCGGTCCGGTTCGGGTCATCGACTAGGCTCCGTGCGTCGCACGCGCGAACGAACAGCACGGGGGGTGGTCCATGACGCCACAGCGCAACACCGGTGCGGGCGCGGAAGCGGAACTTCCGGAGTACGCCGGTCACTACCGCCTCGAGTCGTGCCTGGGCTCCGGCGGCATGGGCGTGGTGCATCTGGCCCGCAGCACCTCGGGTCTGCGGCTCGCGGTGAAGGTCGTGCACGCCCAGTACGCCTGGGACCCCGAGTTCAGGGGGCGGTTCCGGCAGGAGGTCGCGGCGGCCCGGAGGGTCAGCGGCGCCTTCACCGCGCCCGTCGTCGACGCCGACCCGGAGGCCGAACGGCCCTGGATGGCCACCCTGTTCATTCCCGGCCCCACGCTCTCGGACCAGGTGAAGCAGAACGGGCCGCTGCCTCCCGCCCAGTTGCGGCGGCTGATGGCGGGGCTCGCCGAGGCGCTGCGCGACATCCACCGGGTGGGGGTCGTCCACCGCGATCTCAAGCCGAGCAACGTGCTGCTCGCCGAGGACGGGCCGAAGGTCATCGACTTCGGCATCTCCCGCCCGAAGGACAGCGAACTGCGCACCGAGACCGGCAAGTTGATCGGTACGCCGCCCTTCATGGCGCCCGAGCAGTTCCGCCGGCCGCGGGAGGTCGGGCCCGCGGCGGACATCTTCGCGCTCGGCTCCGTGCTGGTGCACGCGGCGACCGGGCGGGGGCCGTTCGACTCCGACAGTCCGTACATCGTCGCCTACCAGGTCGTGCACGACGAGCCCGACCTGACCGAGGTGCCGGAGGACCTGGCGCCGCTGGTGCTGCGCTGCCTGGCCAAGGAGCCCGAGGACCGCCCCACCCCGGACGAGCTGATGCGGGAACTGCGCTCGGCGGCCGCCTCGTACGACACGCAGGCGTTCATACCGGAGCCGCGGACCGCTGGGACCGGGGTGTTCTCCGGAACCGGCGGGCCGGACGCGAACGGGAACCACCGCGGTGACGCGTCCCCGGCCGAGCCCCCTGCCGGTGACGCCGAGGGCAAGCCGGGAGACCGTACGGGGCGGCGGTCCGGGCGGCTGACGGGGATCCTCACCGGGCGGCGCCCGCGCTCTCGGCGGCTCGCCGCGGCCGCCGGAGCCCTCGGCCTGGTCGTCGGCGGCGGACTCGCCACGGTCCAGTTGCTCGACCTCGGGATGTCTGCGCACAACTCGGCGCCGGAGAGCACTCTGCCCGCAGCCCCTTCGGCCGCGTTCTCCGAGTGGGTGGCCGGGCCCGTGTCCGGCGACGGCGCCGCCCCGTGTTCGTACGGGGCCGGAAAGCTGTTCTGCGCGCGGCCCGGACTGGTCTACGCCCTCGATCCGGCGGACGGCAGCCTGCTGTGGCGGCACTCCGTACCTAAGATGGTCACCGGTGTGCCGCCGGTCGTCGCGGGTGGTCTGGTGCAGCCGATGACGGACCACGGCCTGCGTCTGGAGGCGCTGGACCCCGACTCGGGCAGGCCGCGCTGGCAGTCGGACGTGCCGGCCTACAGCGGAGTGCGCAGCGTCGGCGGAATGGTGCTGCTCACGGGCACGGACGGGCTGGTGCGCGCGGTCGACGCCGCGTCCGGCGAGACCAAGTGGAGCCGGCCGGTGCCCGGTCTTCCCCTGCCGCACTTCTCCGCGTTCGCGGGGGATCCGCTGGCGTACGCGGTGAGCTCGTCGGCCGACGGGACGTCCACCCGGGTCGTCGCGGTGGACCCGGCGACGGGCGATGTGCGCTGGGAGGCCCGGCTGCCCGGAATGCTGACGCCCGTCGGCAGCCGGGACGGCTCCCTCGTCCTGCTCTCCGCCGAGCCGGCCTTCGGGCGGGCGGACGCCGTGGTCCGCTACACGCCGCGGACCAAGGCGTCGGTCCGGGTCGCGCTGCCCGTTCCCCGCGACACGGTGCAGGCGAGCGTGCGCGGCGACGTGGTGCACCTGCTGGGCGGCGGCGGCTCGCTGGACGCGGTCGACCTGGCGGCGCGGAAGGTGCGGTGGCGGCTGGAGACGGCCGTGAGCCGGGGTTCCATGCCGATCGCCGACGCCCGCCACGTGTACTTCCTCGCCGGGGACGGGCGACTGCTTGCGGTCGGGGCCCGCACCGGGCGGATCGTCGGCCAGACCCGGCCGCGGCTCGGCACGCACACGGACCGGGTAGCGGCGGAGCTGCCCGCGCCCGTGATCGTCAAGGGCCGTGTCTACGCCGGCGCCCCCGACGGCACCGTCTTCGCCGTCGACGGCCACGACCCGTCGTCCTGGTGACCTGACGAAGGGGGGCCGCCTCGCAGGAGGCGGCCCCCCTTCGGGTCCGCGTGTTCAGGCCGCGTCAGCCGTCAGCCCAGCTTCGACACGTCCCGCACGGCGCCCTTGTCGGCGCTGGTGGCCATCGCGGCGTAGGCCCGCAGCGCCGCCGACACCTTCCGGTCGCGGTCCTTCGGGACGTACGTGCCGTTCAGGGCCTGCTCACGGCGGGACAGCTCCGCGTCGTCGACGAGCAGGTCGATGGAGCGGTTCGGGATGTCGATACGGATGCGGTCGCCGTCCTCGACGAGCGCGATCGTGCCGCCGGAGGCCGCCTCGGGCGAGGCGTGGCCGATGGACAGGCCCGAGGTGCCGCCGGAGAAGCGGCCGTCCGTGATCAGCGCGCAGCTCTTGCCCAGGCCGCGGCCCTTCAGGTACGAGGTCGGGTAGAGCATCTCCTGCATGCCGGGGCCGCCCTTGGGGCCCTCGTAGCGGATGACGACGACGTCGCCCTCCTTGACCTGCTGGGTGAGGATCTTCTGGACGGCCTCCTCCTGCGACTCGCAGACGACCGCCGGGCCCTCGAAGGTCCAGATCGACTCGTCGACGCCCGCGGTCTTCACCACGCAGCCGTCCACGGCCAGGTTGCCCCTCAGCACCGCCAGGCCGCCGTCCTTGGAGTAGGCGTGCTCGGCGGAGCGGATGCAGCCGTCGGCGGCGTCGGTGTCCAGGGCCTCCCAGCGCTCGGACTGGGAGAAGGCCTCCGCCGAGCGCACACAGCCCGGGGCCGCGTGCCACAGCTCGACCGCCTCCGGGGACGGGGAGCCGCCGCGCACGTCCCAGGTCTTGAGCCAGTCCGCCAGGGAGGGACTGTGCACCGCGTGCACGTCCTCGTTCAGCAGGCCCGCGCGGTGCAGCTCGCCGAGCAGGGCGGGGATTCCGCCGGCGCGGTGCACGTCCTCCATGTAGTACGTGCGGTTCTTGGTGACGTTCGGCGCCACCTTCGCCAGGCAGGGCACCCTGCGGGAGACGGCGTCGATCTGCTCCAGGCCGAACTCGACACCGGCCTCCTGGGCCGCCGCCAGCAGGTGCAGGATCGTGTTGGTGGAGCCGCCCATCGCGATGTCCAGGGCCATCGCGTTCTCGAAGGCCGCGAAGGTGGCGATGTTGCGGGGCAGGACCGTCTCGTCGTCCTGCTCGTAGTGGCGGCGGGCGAGGTCCATCACCGTGCGGGCCGCGTTCTCGTACAGGGCACGGCGGGCGGTGTGGGTGGCGAGGACCGAGCCGTTGCCCGGCAGGGACAGACCGATCGCCTCGGTCAGGCAGTTCATCGAGTTGGCGGTGAACATGCCGGAACAGGAGCCGCAGGTCGGACAGGCGTTCTCCTCGATGCGGAGGATGTCCTCGTCGGAGATCTTGTCGTTGGCGGCGTCGGCGATCGCGTCGATCAGGTCGAGCGTGCGGACGGTGCCGTCGACGAGCGTGGCACGGCCGGCCTCCATGGGCCCGCCGGAGACGAAGACCGTGGGGATGTTCAGGCGCAGGGCCGCCATCAGCATGCCCGGGGTGATCTTGTCGCAGTTGGAGATGCAGATCAGGGCGTCGGCGCAGTGCGCCTCGACCATGTACTCGACGCTGTCCGCGATCAGGTCGCGCGAGGGCAGCGAGTACAGCATGCCGCCGTGGCCCATGGCGATGCCGTCGTCGACCGCGATGGTGTTGAACTCGCGCGGGATGCCGCCCGCCTCCCGGACCGCGTCACTGACGATCCGGCCGACCGGCTGGAGGTGGGTGTGACCGGGCACGAACTCCGTGAAGCTGTTGGCGACCGCGATGATCGGCTTCCGGCCGATGTCCGCACCGGGTACACCGGAGGCGCGCATAAGGGCGCGGGCGCCCGCCATGTTGCGGCCGTGGGTGACTGTGCGGGACCTCAGCTCGGGCATCGTCGCTAGCTCCTTCGGGAAGTTCTGCCGGGCGGCAGGGAGTCGCCGGCAGAGTTCTGGCTCAGTCGAGCCTACGCCGGTCATCCAGGGGTCGGGACGCGCTGTCCGGAATACGGGACGCGTGTCTCGGGGCGGCGGGGGTACGCCGTCCCGGATCGCCGGGGGCGCACACATCGGGCGGCGCGCTACGCGTCCCGGATCGGCAGGGGCGCACACATCGGGCGGCGGGGCTGCGCGTCCCGGATCGGCAGGGGCGCGCGAAAGCCGTCCGGCGTCACGTCCCCGTGAGGTGCCGCTGCACCACGGGTGCCACCCGCTCGATGATCTGCTCCACGTCCGCCGTCGCCAGCGGCTCCACCTTGATCACGTACCGCAGGATCGCGCAGCCCACCAGCTGCGCGGCCGCCAGCTCGGCGCGCAGCTCCGCGTCGGGCAGGTCGAACCGGCCGGCGATGCGCCGCAGCAGCTGCGAGACGATCAGGCGGCGGAAGACGGCGGCCGCGGTGTCGTTGCTCAGAGCGGAGCGGACGATCGCCAGCAGGGGCGTACGGGTGGCCGGTCTCTCCCAGATGCCGAAGAAGAAGCGGGCGAACCGCTCTCCGACGCCGTCGAGCGGACCGTCGACGAGTGCCTCCGGGGCGTTCAGCGCGGGCGCGAGGACGACCTCGATCGCCGCCTCGAACACCTGCTCCTTGGTGCCGAAGTAGTGGTGGACCAGGGCGGAGTCCACTCCGGCGGCCTTGGCGATGCCGCGTACCGAGGTCTTCTCGTAGCCGCGCTCGGAGAACTCCTCGCGGGCCACGGTCAGGATGCGGTCGCGGGTGTCGGCGGCCTCCTCACGGCGGGGGCGGCCACGGCGGCGGGTGGTGGCGCCGGTCATCGCCCGGGCACCTTCACCGCGGAGGCCAGGTGCAGCCGGGTGAAGGCCAGGGCCTCGGCGAGGTCGGCCTCGCGCTCGGCGCTGGACATGGCCCGGCGGGTGTTGACCTCGATCACGACATGGCCGTCGAAACCACTGGTGGCGAGACGTTCCAGCAGTTCGGCGCAGGGCTGGGAGCCACGGCCGGGCACCAGGTGCTCGTCCTTTGCCGAGCCCCTGCCGTCGGCGAGGTGCACATGGCCGAGCCGGCCGCCCATGCGGTCGGCCATCTGGAGCGCGTCGGCGCGGGCCGTCGCGGCATGGCTGAGATCGATCGTGAAGTGGCGGTAGTCGTCCTTCGTGACGTCCCAGCCGGGGGCGTAGGCGAGCATCTCGCGGTCGCGGTAGCGCCAGGGGTACATGTTCTCCACCGCGAAGCGCACATCCGTCTCGCTCGCCATCCGCCAGACCCCGGCGACGAAGTCACGGGCGTACTGGCGCTGCCAGCGGAAGGGAGGGTGGACCACGACCGTGCTCGCGCCGAGCTTCTCCGCGGCCGCCCGGGCGCGCTGGAGCTTGGTCCAGGGGTCGGTGGACCACACCCGCTGGGTGATCAGCAGGCAGGGGGCGTGCACGGCGAGGATCGGTATCCGGTGGTAGTCGCTGAGTCTGCGCAGCGCCTCGATGTCCTGGCTGACCGGGTCGGTCCACACCATGACCTCGACGCCGTCGTATCCGAGGCGTGCGGCGATCTCGAAGGCCGTCGCCGTCGACTCCGGGTAGACGGAGGCCGTCGAAAGCGCGACCTTCGCATCCGGAATGCGTACGGGTTCGGGTTCCACCACGAGGGACAGGTTACGGGGTGCGGTGGGTGGGGGCGGGGCCCGCGGCCGCGGTTGTGGCCTTCGTCATCCCATGTGGTCGAGACGCCGCAGGATCACTCCCTCCCTGAGGGCCCACGGGCATATCTCCAGGCTTTCCACGCCGAAGAGGTCCATGGCGCCCTCGGCGACCAGGGCTCCGGCCAGGAGCTGTCCGGCCCGGCCGTCGGAGACTCCGGGGAGTTCGGAGCGCTCGCCGGACGTCATGCCGGACAGCCGCGGCACCCACGACTCCAGGGACTCCCGCTTCAGCTCGCGCTGGACGTACAGCCCCTCGGTGGAGCGGGGGGCGCCGGCCAGCCGTGCGAGCTGTTTGAAGGTCTTCGAGGTGGCGACGACGTGGTCAGGGACGCCGAAGCGGCTGAACTCGCCGACCGTGCGCGCGATCTCGGCGCGCACATGGCGGCGCAGCGCCCTGACGTCGTCCGCGGTGGGCGGGTCGCCGGGCAGCCAGCCGGCGGTGAGCCGGCCCGCGCCGAGCGGCAGCGACACGGCCGCGTCGGGCTCCTCGTCGATGCCGTAGGCGATCTCCAGTGAGCCGCCGCCGATGTCCAGGACCAGCAGTTTCCCGGCCGACCAGCCGAACCAGCGGCGGGCGGCGAGGAAGGTGAGGCGCGCCTCTTCCGCACCGCTGAGCACCTGGAGCCTGACCCCGGTCTCCTCCTGCACGCGCGCGAGGACGTCGTCGGCGTTGTCCGCCTCGCGCACGGCCGAGGTGGCGAACGGCAGCAGGTCCTCGACGCCCTTGTCCTCGGCGGCCTGGAGTGCTTCGCGGACCACGGCGACGAGTCTGTCGACGCCGTCGGAGCCGATCGCGCCGCTTGCGTCGAGGAGCTGCGCGAGCCGCAGTTCGGCCTTGTGCGAGTGCGCGGGCAGCGGGCGCGCGCCGGGGTGCGCGTCGACCACCAGCAGATGCACCGTGTTCGAGCCCACGTCGAGGACACCGAGTCTCATGTACGGAACGCTACTGCCACCTGGCACGTCGTCCGCCCCCGGCGCTGTGTGCGAGGCACGGCTCGGGAGGGTCCCGGCACGGCTGCCCGGCGACTTACCCTGGACGGGTGCCAAAGACGAAAAAGGCGAAGACCGATAAATCGGCGAACCCGGCGAAAGCAGTGAGGCCGAAGAAGCGGGGCGCGGAGTCCGACGAGAAGGGGCTCGAATTCGCGCGCGCGTGGGTGGAGTTCCCGGATCCGGCGGACGACGAGCAGGTCTTCCGCTGTGATCTGACATGGCTGACCTCTCGTTGGACCTGCATCTTCGGAAGCGGTTGCCAGGGCATCCAGGCGGGCCGCGCGGACGACGGGTGCTGCACCCTGGGCGCCCACTTCTCCGACGAGGACGACGAGAAGCGGGTCGCCGAGCACGTGGCGAGGCTCACACCGGACATCTGGCAGAACCATGCAGAGGGCGTGGAGAACGGCTGGGTGGCCGAGGACGAGGAGGGCTCCCGGCAGACGCGCCCCTTCCATGGCTCGTGCATCTTCCAGAACCGGCCCGGCTTTGCCGGCGGCATGGGCTGCTCGCTGCACATCCTGGCCCTGCGAGAGGGCCGCGAGCCGCTGGAGACGAAGCCGGACGTGTGCTGGCAGCTGCCGATCCGGCGGACCTTCGAGTGGATCGACCGGCCCGACGACACACGCGTGTTGCAGGTGTCGATCGGGGAGTACGACCGCAGGGGCTGGGGTCCGGGCGGTCACGACCTGCACTGGTGGTGCACCTCGGCGACGTCGGCGCACGGCGCGGGCGAGCCGGTGTACGTCTCCTACCGGGCCGAGCTGACCGAGCTGATGGGCAAGGCCGGCTACGACCGCCTGGTCGAGCTGTGCGAGCAGCGTCTGGCCTCCGGGCTGCCGCTGGTGGCGCCGCATCCGGCGGATCCGGCCGTCTGACGGGCCGCCGGCGGTCGCCTCGGCGGCTCGCCTGAAGGCCCCGCAGGTGCCCGGCCCCGATCGCCGGCGGCGGACCCGCCGGCGGTCGGGGCCCGCTACCGGCGGCCGCCCGCAGAGGCCGGGGCCGGGCATCCGCGGTCGCGCTTGGCGTGCCGGCCCGAGCCGTCGCACGCCCTGCCCTCGCGCCGTCCCCCCGGCCGGCCCTCGGCCGCGCTGGGTGTGTCGCCGCCCGCGGACGGCGGGGGCGTGCTGTCCGGGTCGGTCGGCGACGGCTCGGTGGGAGTGGGCGTGGGGTCGGTCGTCGACGGCGGGTCGGTCGGGGTGGGGGTGGGCTCGGAGGGCGCCGGAGTGGTCGGCGTGGGGCGCGGGCCGGACGTCGCGGGCGGGTCGGCCGGGTGCCTGGGCCCGGCTCCGGAGGGGCTGGGTGCCGTGCCGTAGCCGTCGATGGAGACGACGGCACCGGCGGGCGCGATCGCCACACGCGCGCTCCAGCGGCCGGAGGGCTCGCGCAGGTGGTCGATGTACACCTTGATCGTCAACGACTCGCCGGGCTGGAGGGTCCCCGACGAGCGGCTCGGGTAGAGCCAGGCCGCGCCGGTGGACGCGGACCAGTGGACCGGGCCGGGCCCGGCGGCGGTGAGCGTGATCAGGGTGGTGTCACCGGTGTTGTCGGCGCTCACCGTCAGGCGGCCGTCCTTGCGGCCGGCGCCCGTGACGCTGATGACCTCCACGGAGACGTCCGGCCGGCCGCTCGTGCCGAAGCGGGTGTCGGGCCCGGGCCCCGCGTTGCCGGTGTTCTCGTAGCCCCTGCCGGCCCCGTCGCCGCCCAGGACGCCGGGGCCGTGCCCCTCGTGCGCGCTGGCGGCGGGACCGTCGGGGCCCTCGCCGGCCGGGCCGCCGCGGTAGGCGGCCCACAGGGCCAGCACCGGCGCGGCCACCACCGTGGCCACCACCGTGGTCGTGACGGCACGCGCGCGGAGCCGGTCCCTCCGGGCGGCGCGGTCCTTCGGGTCCATCGGGAAGCCGCGCCGATCGAAGCGGGGAGCGGTGCTCCGCGCGCGCGGATGGTGGGCCAGGGCCTTGTGGAGGGCCGCGCGGGGCGCGGGCAGTACGGGCAGTTCGGCGGGGGTGACGGTGGCGCCGGGCCACTGACCGGGCAGGGCGCGCTCGGCGGTACGGCGGCAGCGCGGGCAGTCGTCGACGTGCCGGACGAGTTCGCGCCGCAGTGCCGCGCCGAGGACGAGCCGGCTGTCCCCGGTGAGGCGGGACACGCTCGGGCAGGTGCCGGTCTCCACCACGGCGAGCGCCGCACGGGTGCGCTCCACCTCGCAGGCGGCCGCGGCGAGCAGTTCCCGCGCGGCGGCGAGGCCCATGCCGAGGACGGCGGCGACCTCGTGTGCGGCGAGGTGGTGGCGTACGGCGAGTTCGAGCGCCTCGCGCTGCTCCGGGGTGGTGCCGGCGGCCTCCGGCCAGGCGAGCTGGACGAGTTCGCGGCGCCGCTCCCGCCGGACCTCGTCGGGGACGGGCGGCGGTACGGCCCGCGCGGCGGCGTGCCGGTCGCCGCCGGTGCGGCCCGCGGCGTGCGTGCCCTGACGTTTCTGCTTGGCCTCGGCCAGCTTGCGCAGGCACGCCCAGCGGGCCAGCGCGTACAGCCAGGCCCGACGTTCGCCCGCGGTCCCGGGTCCGCGCTGTCCGCGCCGCTCGGCGAACACCAGCGCGTCCCCGAGGGCGGCGGTCGCCGCCTCGTGGTCGCACAGCACGGACAGGCAGTAGGTGAACAGGCCGTCGAGATAAGGCTCGTAGCGCGCGGGCAGGCGGCACGCCACGGCGTGCGCGGCAGCGCGGTCGCGCGCCTCGCGGTGTGCCCGATGCGCACCGGTAGTGCGGGGCGAGGTGTCCGGACTGCTGCTCATCACCTGTGCGACCGTAGGCGGCCCGGGATCGTCCCTCTGTGCACCTTGAGCACTTTTAATCCGTACGGGTGAAACGATCCCTCTTAAGGGGAACGGAACCTCGGGTTCCATGACCCGTTCGAGTGTGCCCGCCCGACGACGGCGGGGCGCGGGGCCGGCCCGGAGTCCGGCACGATGTCCGGCACAGGGTCCGGCGCGGGGCCCGCACCGGGCCACCGGCGGCCGGGCTGTCGGTGCCGGCGGTTACGGTTTTCCCCATGGCTGCCCGTACCAAGACCACCAAGGACCGCCCGTCCTACCGCTGCACGGAGTGCGGCTGGCAGACGGCCAAGTGGCTCGGCCGCTGCCCCGAGTGCCAGGCCTGGGGCACGGTCGAGGAGTACGGCGCGCCCGCGGTCCGTACGACGACGCCGGGCCGGGTCACCACCTCCGCGGTGCCCATCGGCCAGGTCGACGGCCGCCAGGCCACCGCCCGCTCCACCGGCGTGCCCGAACTCGACCGGGTCCTGGGCGGCGGGCTCGTCCCCGGCGCCGTCGTCCTCCTCGCGGGCGAGCCCGGGGTCGGCAAGTCCACGCTGCTGCTGGACGTGGCGGCCAAGTCCGCCAGCGACGAGCACCGCACGCTCTACGTCACGGGCGAGGAGTCCGCGAGCCAGGTCCGCCTGCGCGCCGACCGCATCGGCGCCATCGACGACCACCTGTATCTGGCCGCCGAGACCGATCTGGCCGCCGTCCTCGGCCACTTGGACGCGGTCAAGCCCTCCCTGCTCATCCTGGACTCGGTGCAGACGGTCGCCTCGCCCGAGATCGACGGCGCGCCCGGCGGCATGGCGCAGGTCCGCGAGGTCGCGGGCGCGCTGATCCGCGCCTCCAAGGAACGCGGCATGTCCACGCTCCTGGTGGGCCACGTCACCAAGGACGGCGCCATCGCGGGCCCGCGCCTGCTGGAGCACCTGGTCGACGTGGTGCTGCACTTCGAGGGCGACCGGCACGCGCGCCTGCGCCTGGTCCGCGGCGTCAAGAACCGCTACGGCGCGACGGACGAGGTCGGCTGCTTCGAACTGCACGACGAGGGCATCACCGGCCTGGCCGACCCGAGCGGCCTGTTCCTGACCCGCCGGGCGGAGCCCGTGCCCGGCACCTGCCTGACCGTCACCCTGGAGGGCCGCCGCCCCCTTGTCGCGGAAGTGCAGGCGCTCACCGTCGACTCCCAGATCCCCTCCCCGCGCCGCACGACGTCGGGCCTGGAGACCTCCCGGGTCTCGATGATGCTGGCCGTGCTGGAGCAGCGGGGCCGGATCAGCGCGCTGGGCAAGCGGGACATCTACTCGGCGACGGTCGGCGGGGTGAAGCTCTCCGAGCCGGCCGCGGACCTCGCGGTCGCCCTCGCGCTGGCCTCGGCGGCGAGCGACACCCCGCTGCCGAAGAACCTGGTCGCGATCGGCGAGGTGGGTCTGGCGGGCGAGGTCAGACGGGTCACCGGCGTGCAGCGCCGGCTCGCCGAGGCCCACCGCCTGGGCTTCACGCACGCCCTCGTGCCGGGCGACCCGGGCAAGGTCCCGGCGGGGATGAAGGTCCTGGAAGTGGCCGACATAGGCGACGCGCTGCGGGTCCTGCCCCGCTCGCGTCGCCGGGACGCCCCACGGGAGCAGGAGGAGCGCCGGTAGACTTTGCCCTGGTCTCGCCCGTCCGTACGAACCGAGTGTGCGAAACGGCAGCGCCTGAAGAACCTGCGACCGGAGGAGTGCAGTGGCAGCCAACGACCGGGCAGCAGCTCCCGGAAAGTCCGGCGGGAGTTCCGGCGCCGATGGCCTGATGCGCGCCTCCCTGAGCGCCGTGGCACCTGGCACGGCCCTGCGGGACGGCCTCGAACGGGTGCTCCGCGGCAACACCGGCGGGCTCATCGTGCTCGGCGCCGACAAGACCGTGGAGTCGATGTGCACGGGCGGTTTCGTCCTGGACGTCGAGTTCACGGCGACAAGGCTGCGGGAGCTGTGCAAGCTGGACGGCGGCATCGTGATCTCGTCCGACCTGTCGAAGATCCTGCGCGCGGGCGTGCAACTGGTTCCGGACCCGACGATCCCGACCGAGGAGACCGGCACCCGGCACCGCACGGCGGACCGGGTCAGCAAGCAGGTCGGCTTCCCCGTGGTCTCGGTCTCGCAGTCCATGCGGCTGATCGCCCTCTACGTCGACGGTCAGCGGCGCGTCCTGGAGGACTCCGCGGCGATCCTCTCCCGCGCCAACCAGGCCCTGGCGACCCTGGAGCGCTACAAGCTCCGCCTGGACGAGGTGGCGGGCACGCTGTCGGCGCTGGAGATCGAGGACCTGGTGACGGTCCGGGACGTCTCGGCGGTCGCGCAGCGCCTGGAGATGGTGCGCCGTATCGCCACCGAGATCGCCGAGTACGTGGTGGAGCTGGGCACCGACGGCCGCCTCCTGGCCCTCCAGCTCGACGAGTTGATCGCGGGCGTGGAGCCGGAGCGCGAACTGGTGGTGCGGGACTACGTCCCCGAGCCCACCGCCAAGCGCTCCCGCACGGTCGAGGAGGCCCTGGCCGAGCTGGACAAGCTCTCCCACGCCGAGCTTCTCGAACTGTCCACCGTCGCCCGCGCCCTGGGCTACACCGGCTCCCCGGAGACCCTCGACTCCGCGGTCTCCCCGCGCGGCTTCCGCCTGCTGGCCAAGGTGCCCCGGCTGCCCGGCGCCATCATCGACCGCCTGGTCGAGCACTTCGGCGGCCTGCAGAAACTGCTCGCCGCGAGCGTCGACGACCTCCAGACGGTGGACGGTGTGGGCGAGGCGCGGGCGCGGAGCGTCCGCGAGGGCCTGTCCCGGCTGGCGGAGTCGTCGATCCTGGAGCGCTACGTCTGACCGGCGCCGGCCACGGCCGGCCCGCCTCGGGCCTCTTCGGTGACCGTTGACCCTCCTGGCTCTCTTCGGTCACCCTCGGCCCGCTCGGCCCCGGTCCGCTCAGTCCTCCGACAGGACGAACGACGTCCGCTGCTTCGCGTACCCCGGCGCCTTCGCCTCGACCAGGTAGGTGCCCGCCCCGGCCGACCCGGCCGGCGGTGTCGCGCACTGCGGGGCGCTCGGCTTGCGGTCCCAGCGGACGGTGTAGGTGATGGCGCTGCCCGCCGGCACCCGGTACAGCCGGCTCCCGGCCGTCGTGGGGCAGTCGGCCGAGGACCAGTAGGCGGAGCTGCTCTCGGCCTGGCTGATCGTCACCACCGCGGACTTCGGCCCGAGATCGACCTTGCAGTCGCTGCCGGAGGAGTTCGCGGCGGTCAGCTCGAACACCGGCGTCTGGCCGGGCCCGTAGGAGTTGCGCACGCTGCGCAGCGTCAACTTCACCGCGTTCGCGGTGCAGTTGGGCAACGTGCTGCCGGCCGGCAGCACCGCGCCCGGACCACCGCCGCCCTTGGCACCCTCGTCCCCGCCGCCGGCGGACCCGCCGGAACCGGAACCGGCGCCGTCTCCGCTCCCCCCGGCGCCGTCGCCGTCGGAACCGGCGGTGTCACCGGTGCCCCCGGTCCCGGACCCCGATCCACCCGAGTCACCGCCGCCGGACTCTTCCCGGCCGCCGGGATGTTGGCTGATCGCGGGACCGGAACCGGAGGGACCCGGCGTGATGGTCGAGGCCGAGGGCGCCGGATGCTTGCCGTCCGGCCCCTCGCCGTTGGTCTTGCGGCCCCCGCCCCCCAGGGGGACGATCCAGACGATCAGCAGCGCCAGCAGGGCGACCACGGACAGCATGACGAGCCGCCGTCGCCAGTAGATGGAGGCGGGAAGCGGACCGACCGGATTGCGCAGAGATCCCACGGCCCAAACTGTACGAGAGATCGTCGGCTTCCCCGGCCCCACCCGCCGCGCCGGCGACAACTTTTCCGGATCATCATCACGGCAACGCCCATATTCACGGGCCGCTTTGGCCTCGCCGTGATCACCCGGGCACGGTTCGTGACGACACCGGCCCGCGCCGGGTCACACGGCCGTCCACCCCCACGTGGCAGGATCGGAAGGCCATGACTGCGCCCACACTGCCCCCGCACAGCAGCCCCGACACCCCGGCCAACGCCACCGGTGCCCGGACGGGCACCGGCACGCCCGCCGGCGCCGAGGCCTCCGGCACCTCCCTCGGCCCGACTCTGCACACCCAGGTCATCACCTGGTTCGACGACCACGCCCGCGACCTGCCCTGGCGACGCTCCGACGCCGGCGCCTGGGGCGTGATGGTCAGCGAGTTCATGCTCCAGCAGACGCCGGTGAGCCGTGTGCTGCCGGTCTACGAGCAGTGGCTCGACCGCTGGCCCCGGCCCGCCGACCTCGCCAAGGAGGCGCCGGGCGAGGCCGTCCGCGCCTGGGGCCGGCTCGGCTACCCGCGCCGCGCCCTGCGCCTGCACGGCGCCGCGGTCGCCATAACGGAACGGCACGGCGGCGACGTGCCGACCGAGCACGCGCAACTGCTCGCCCTGCCGGGCATCGGCGAGTACACGGCCGCGGCGGTCGCTTCCTTCGCCTACGGACAGCGACACGCCGTCCTGGACACCAACGTCCGCCGGGTGCTGGCCCGCGCGGTCACCGGTGTGCAGTACCCGCCGAACGCCACGACCGCCGCCGAGCGGCGTCTGGCACGCGCCCTGCTGCCCGAGGACGAGGGGACCGCAGCCCGTTGGGCGGCCGCCTCCATGGAGCTCGGCGCGCTGGTGTGCACGGCGAAGAACGAGTCGTGCCCACGCTGCCCGATCGCCGCGCACTGCGCCTGGCGGCTCGCGGGCAAGCCCGCGCACGACGGGCCGCCGCGCCGCGGGCAGACGTACGCCGGCACGGACCGGCAGGTCCGCGGCAAGCTGCTCGCCGTGCTCCGCGAGGCCCACGCGCCCGTCCCGCAGCCGGTGCTCGACCGGGTCTGGCACGAGCCGGTCCAGCGGGCCCGCGCCCTGGACGGTCTCGTCGCGGACGGCCTGGTGGAGCCGCTGCCGGGCGGACTGTACCGACTGCCGCTGACCTGACCTTCCGTCACCCGACCTCTGAAACCCGGCACCTGACACCCCACATCCGACCCCGGACACCTGATTCGAAGTCACCCCACAGGCCCGCCACGCCTTCAGGGCGCGTCGCGGCTGTTCGTGTCACACACCCGCACACCCTTCGACCCCTCAAATCACCCTCAAAGGGGACCAATCGGGACACCGCTTTACCCCGTTCCTACTTCCGTTACACAACCGACGCACAGCCGAGGGCTGGCCGCAGGCTGCTTCGGACAGCGCCGTGACAACGCCTCCGTACCTTCATTTGCGTGCCTGACAGGCACCGGACGGCTGCCGACCACAGCCCGTCCGCTCACGGCTTGGAGACCGGCGGCAGGCGGGTCGGGAAACGGGGATCGGAGGCGGTCGTACATGGCGCAGGGAGAGGTGCTCGAGTTCGAGGAGTACGTGCGTACCCGGCAGGACGCGCTGCTGCGCAGTGCGCGCCGGCTGGTACCGGACCCGGTCGAAGCCCAGGACCTGCTCCAGACGGCACTCGCGCGGACCTACGGACGCTGGGAGGGCATCGCCGACAAGCGGCTCGCGGACGCCTATCTGCGCCGCGTGATGATCAACACGCGGACCGAGTGGTGGCGGGCCCGGAAGCTGGAGGAGGTTCCCACCGAGCAGCTCCCGGACGCCCGCGTCGAGGACTCCACCGAGCAGCACGCCGACCGCGCGCTCCTCATGGACATCCTGAAAGTGCTCGCTCCCAAACAGCGCAGTGTCGTGGTGCTGCGACACTGGGAGCAGATGTCCACGGAGGAGACGGCCGCCGCCCTCGGCATGTCGGCGGGTACGGTCAAGAGCACGCTGCACCGGGCGCTCGCCCGGCTCCGCGAGGAGCTGGAGGCGCGCGATCTGGACGCACGCGCGCTGGAGCGTGAGGAGCGGGAGCGTTGCGCGGCCTGACCGGCAGGGGTACAGGCTCGGGGGCCAGGCGCGCCCGGGACACCTTCCAGGCGGCGATCACGGCGACGGCCGTGCTCGCCGCCCTCGCCCTTTCCGCGTCCGCCTGCGGCACCGGGGGGACCGGCGCGCGCGACGAGGGACCGGCCCGCGCCGGCTCGGTGGCGGGCACCGTCCCGGCCCCCTCCCCCGACCCCACCGGCCGGGCCCAGCAGGTGGACGCGGTCCGGCTGATCAAGGACGACCCGCAGGTCTCGGCCGCGGTCAAGCGCGGCCTCAAGCCGTGTGTGGCCGACGACTACCCCGTCGACGTGTCGTACGGCGACCTGACCTCGGGATCGGCCGAGGACATCGTCGTCAACGTGCTGACCTGCGGAGACGCGGTGGGTGTGGGTGCCTATGTGTACCGCGAGCAGGGGGGCCGGTACGAGAACGTCTTCACGGCCGAGGAGCCCCCGGTCTACGCCGAGATCGACCGCGGCGACCTCGTGGTGACCAAGCAGGTGTACGCGCGGGGGGACCCGGTGTCGAGTCCGTCCGGCGAGGACGTGATCACGTACCGCTGGTCGGCCGGCCGGTTCACCAAGGAGTTCAGCACGCGCAACGAGTACAGCAAGGCCGCCGGGGGCATCGCGACGCCGGTTCCCGGCCACTGACGGCAGCGTGGGGGAGCCCGGGCGGCGGCCGCGCGACAATGGCGAGGGCGTGAGGCGGCCGGGGCCGCCCGTCCGGTCTCCCGGTGAACCGGTCACGGATGGACGCGTCCGGCCGCGGACGTGCCCGCACGGTGGGCCAGGAGCGCACGAACACCAGAGCGCACGACCAGAGCGCCCGACGAGAAGCACACGAGGACTGAGAGCACCCGGATGGCAGAACAGACCCACGTCCTGTTCGTCGAGGACGACGACGTCATCCGCGAGGCCACACAGCTCGCCCTGGAGCGGGTCGGCTTCGCGGTCACGGCGATGCCCGACGGGCTGTCCGGTTTGGAGGCGTTCCGGGCCAGGCGGCCCGACATCGCGCTGCTGGACGTCATGGTTCCCGGCCTCGACGGGGTCAGCCTGTGCCGCCGCATCCGCGACGAGTCGACCGTTCCGGTGATCATGCTCTCCGCGCGGGCGGACTCCATCGACGTGGTGCTGGGTCTTGAGGCGGGCGCCGACGACTACGTGACCAAGCCGTTCGACGGCGCCGTCCTGGTCGCCCGCATCCGCGCGGTGCTGCGCCGCTTCGGGCACGCCGGCGGCGTCCGGGCCGACGCGGACCCGGCCGCGGTGGACGGCGGGGTCCTGAGCTTCGGCGACCTGGAGATCGACACCGAGGGGATGGAGGTGCGCCGGGCCGGGCAGCCGGTGGCGCTCACGCCCACGGAGATGCGGCTGCTGCTCGAGTTCTCCTCGGCTCCGGGCACGGTGCTCTCCCGGGACAAGCTCCTGGAGCGGGTGTGGGACTACGGCTGGGGCGGCGACACCCGCGTGGTCGACGTCCATGTGCAGCGGCTGCGTACGAAGATCGGCCAGGACCGCATCGAGACGGTGCGCGGCTTCGGCTACAAGCTGAAGGCCTGAGCGGGGCGGTCATGCCCGGGATCACACGGCGCCTGCTCCCCGAGCGCCTGGAACGCGCGGACATCCGCACGGGGCTGAGGTGGAAGCTCAGCGCGGCCATCGCGCTGGTCGGCGCGCTGGTGGCGGTCGCGCTCAGTCTGGTCGTGCACAACGCCGCACGGGTGTCGATGATGGACAACGCGCGCGACCTGGCGGACGAGCGGGTCCAGATCGCCCAGCGCAACTTCGAACTGTCGGGGCGGCCGAACTTCCCCGGCATCAGGATCGACGACCCGGCACTGCCCTCCGAGCTGCGGGAGAAGGTCGAGCAGGGGCGGCGTGCGACATACGTCACCGACCGCGCCGGCAAGCTGCCCGACATCTGGGCGGCCGTACCGGTCAAGGACGGCCACGTGCTGTCCCTGCACACGCACTTCACCGACCGCAGCACGAACATCCTCAACGACCTCGACCAGGCCCTGGTCATCGGCTCCATCACGGTCGTCCTCGGCGGAAGCGCGCTGGGCGTGCTCATAGGGGGTCAGCTCTCGCGGCGGCTGCGCAAGGCGGCGACCGCGGCCAATCAGGTCGCCAAGGGTGAGACGGACGTACGGGTCCGGGACGCCATCGGAGGTGTCGTACGCGACGAGACCGACGACCTCGCGCGGGCGGTGGACGCGATGGCGGACGCGCTCCAGCAGCGGCTGGAGGCGGAGCGCCGGGTCACGGCGGACATCGCGCACGAGCTGCGCACCCCGGTGACCGGGCTGCTGACCGCGGCCGAGCTGCTGCCGCCCGGCCGGCCGACGGAACTGGTCCTGGACCGCGCGAAAGCCATGCGCACGCTGGTGGAGGACGTGCTGGAGGTGGCCCGGCTCGACGGCGCCTCGGAGCGGGCCGAACTCCAGGACATCGTGCTGGGCGAGTTCGTCGCCCGGCGGGTGGCGGCCAAGGACCCGGACGTCGAGGTTCGTGTGGTGCACGAGTCCGAGGTCACCACCGACCCGCGGCGGCTGGAGCGGGTGCTGTTCAACCTGCTCGCCAACGCCGCCCGGCACGGCAAGCCGCCGATCGAGGTGACCGTCGAGGGCCGGGTCATCCGGGTGCGCGACCACGGCCCCGGATTCCCCGAGGACCTGCTCGCCGAGGGCCCGAGCCGGTTCCGCACCGGCAGCAGGGACCGCGCCGGGCACGGCCACGGCCTCGGCCTGACCATCGCCGCGGGGCAGGCCCGCGTCCTCGGCGCCCGTCTGACCTTCCGCAACGTCCGTCCCGCGGGCGCCCCTGACCACATCCCGGCCGAGGGCGCCGTCGCCGTCCTGTGGCTGCCCGAACACGCCCCGACGAACACGGGCAGCCATCCCCTGCTTCCGGGGCAGTGACGCCCGGCGGTCGACGCACGAGGGCCGTCCCCGGGCACTTGCCTCCGGGCCCCGGGGACGCGCGGTCCCCGGCCACCGCGGTGCCGACCGGGACGCTGCGGGGCCGGCCACCGGGCGCCGGCCGGGCGTGGCGGACGGGGCCGCCCCCGCCGTGATCCTGCGGCAGAGGAGGGCGGACGGCCGCGGGCCGGGGCGGACATGCCGGGGGCCCGTGGAAATCCGCTTCCGGCGGACTTCCACGGGCCCCTCGGTCACCCACGTTCGGCTCGGGCGGTCAGACGGCCTCCGCCACGTCCTGACGTGCCTGCGCCTCGCCCGCGTCGGCGCGGTCCCCCGTGGCCGGTCCCGCTCCCCTCAGCGGGACCTCCTTGACGAACACCGCCGCGACGAGCGCGACCACCGCCACCACGGCGCCCAGCAGGAACGCCGAGTGCGTGCCGGCGGACACCGCGTGCTGGTAGGCCTCGCGGGCCTGGGCCGGCAGCTTGGCGAGGCTCGCCGCGTCCAGCTGCGCGGACTGCTCGGTGATCCCGCGGCCCAGGGCGCCGGCCCGCTCGGCCATCTCGTGCTGGACGCGGTTGTTGAACAGCGCGCCCATGATCGCGACACCGAAGGAGGAGCCGAGCGTACGGAAGAGGGTGGTGGACGAGGAGGCCACGCCCATGTCCCTCAGCTCCACGCTGTTCTGCGCGACCAGCATGGTGATCTGCATCAGGCAGCCCATGCCCGCCCCCAGGACGGCCATGTAGAGGCCGGAGGTGAGGCGGGTGGTGCCGGTGTCCATGAGGGACAGCAGGTACAGCCCGGCGATCATCAGAACGCTGCCGACGATGGGGAAGACCTTGTACCGGCCGCTGTTGGTGGTGACCCGGCCCGCGATCAGCGACACGACCATCATCGCGGCCAGCATCGGCAGGAGCAGCAGACCGGAGTTGGTCGCGGAGGCGCCCTGCACCGACTGCTGGTACAGCGGCAGGAACAGCACCGCGCCGAACATCACGAAGCCGGTGATGAAGCCGATCAGCGACATCAGGCTGAAGTTCAGGCTGCGGAAGATGTGCAGCGGCACGATCGGCTCGGCGGCCTTGGTCTGCCAGAGCACGAACCCGACGAGCGCGACGACGCCGATCGCCATGAGCTCCATGATCCGCGCGGAGGTCCAGGCGTACTCCGTACCGCCCCAGGTGGTGACGAGCACGATGGAGCTGATGCCCACGGTCAGCAGCACGGCACCCAGGTAGTCGATCCGCGCCTGGGAGCGCTTCTTCGGCAGGTGCAGTACGGCGCTGATCGCGACGAGTGCCACCGCGCCGAGGGGGAGGTTGATGTAGAAGGACCAGCGCCAGCCCCAGTTGTCGGTGATCGTGCCGCCGACCAGGGGGCCGCCGATCATCGCGAGCGCCATGACGCCGGCCATCATGCCCTGGTACTTGCCGCGCTCCCGCGGCGGGATCAGGTCGCCGATGATGGCCATCACACCGACCATCAGACCGCCCGCGCCGAGGCCCTGGACGGCGCGGAAGCCGATCAGCTCGCCCATGTTCTGGGCCATGCCGCTCAGCGCGGACCCGAGCAGGAAGATGACGATCGAGGTCATGAAGGCGCCCTTGCGCCCGTACATGTCGCCGAGCTTGCCCCACAGCGGGGTGGCCGCCGCGGTGGCCAGGGTGTAGGCGGTGACCACCCAGGAAAGGTGCTGAAGGCCGCCGAGCTCACCAACGATCGTCGGCATCGCGGTGCCCACGATCATGTTGTCGAGCATCGCGAGCATCATCGCGATCATGAGGGCGAGCAGGACGACCCGCACGCTCCTGGGTTGTTTGCCGGCCTGAGCCGTCTCCGGCCCGGCTTTCGCGCTGTCCGCCATCCGTCCTACTCCCCCAGTCGATTGGGACTTACTTGCCGCCCGGCAAGTTGACTACACTCTGGAAAGTAGACCTCCAGCTAGCCGGTCGTCAAGTAAGTTTTGCCGACCAGCCGGCAGGCAAGGTGTCCAGGGAGCTCGAGGAGTACGAGGATGGACGTCACGATGGACGGCACCAGGCAGCAGCGCCGCGGAAACACCCGCCAGCGCATCCAGGACGTGGCGCTCGAACTCTTCGCCGAGCAAGGCTACGAGAAGACCTCCCTGCGCGAGATCGCCGAGCGCCTCGACGTCACCAAGGCGGCCCTGTACTACCACTTCAAGACGAAGGAAGAGATCCTCGTCAGCCTGTTCGAAAGCCTCACGCGTCCGATGGAGGAGCTGATCGAGTGGGGGCGGCGGCAGCCGCACACACTGGAGACCAAGCAGGAGATCGTCCGCCGTTACGACCAGGCGCTCGCCGACGCGGCGCCGCTGTTCCGCTTCATGCAGGAGAACCAGGCGACCGTGCGGGAGCTGCGCATCGGGGACGCCTTCAAGGACCGGATGCGCGGCCTGCGGGACATCATCATCGACCCGGGCGCGAACCTGGCCGACCAGGTCCGCTGCGTCAGCGCCATCTTCACGCTGCACGCCGGGATGTTCGTCATGCAGGACATCGAAGGCGACCCCGAGGAGCGGCGCAAGGCCGTGCTCGAGGTCGCCATCGACCTGGTGACTCAGGCACACCGGGGCGCGCGGGAGTCCTGACGCGTCCGCCGCCCGCCGTTGGTCGGCAGGGCGGCGGTGCGGTGCGCTGTTCGGCCGGTCAGACGGCCACGCCCTGCGAGCGCAGGAAGGCGAGCGGGTTGAGCGCGGAGCCGTAGTTCGGGGTGGTACGGATCTCGAAGTGCAGGTGCGGGCCGGTGGAGTTGCCGGTGTTGCCGGACAGGGCTATGTGCTGGCCGGTGGCGACGGCCTGGCCGATCCTCACGTCGACGCGCGAGAGGTGGGCGTACTGGGAGTACGTGCCGTTGGCGTGCTTGATGACGACGGCGTTGCCGTAGGCGGGGCCGTCACCGGCGCCGTTGGGACCGGCCTTGACGACGGTGCCGGCGTTCGCTGCGACGACCTTGGTGCCGGTCGGCACGGCGAAGTCCTGGCCGCTGTGCTTGTGTGCCCAGTGACCGCCGGCCTGGTTGAAGCCGGCGCTGAGCGCGAACTGCTTCACCGGCGCCGTCCAGGCGGCAGCCTGCGCGACGGCGGCGTGGGGGGCCGCCGTGGTCCCGGCGGCGGACGCTACTCCCGCACCCATGGCGACGGAGACCCCCAGACCGGCGGCCAGGACGGCGGCGCGGGTACGGAGCTTGGTCGTACGGGCGGAACGGGACGTGGCGCGCTGGAACATCGAAACCTCTGGGGGTGGGGGACATGAGGACCACCCGGACGCATGTGCCTTCGCCGGGCGGGCCATCCCTTGGTAACCCCGCCGGTCACCGCCGCTCAAACACCCCCACTACGACGGAACGTAGTAAGAGGGGGCAGTGTCGTACGCCTCTTGACGTCTCCCCCATTCTGGACAAATGCCCTGCAGAGGACCCGTTTCGTACCATTTCACTGTCTTAAATGTCCGCTTTTTCAGCCCCTGTCCCCCACTAAGCACCGTAGTACGGGTCGGAGCGCTTGTGTGCCATGTCACCGGTGAGCGGGGGTGGGCCCTCTTTCCCTGTGACCGAGGCCATGTGGCCCCCGTCTCACGGGCGGCCCCCTCGGCCGCTGGCACACGGGCACGCGAAAGGGGCCGGTGCCCGAAGGCGCCGGCCCCTCTCGGTTGCCGCTGAGGCTTACGCCTCCTTGCTCAGGTTCGGCCCGGGCCCTCCGGCCGCCTGCTCGATCGGCGGAACGTCCGGCAGCGCGGACTTCTCCTCGCCGCGGAAGGTGAAGGTCTGGGACTCGCCCTCGCCCTCGGTGTCCACGACCACGATGTGACCGGGGCGCAGCTCACCGAAGAGGATCTTCTCCGACAGCGTGTCCTCGATCTCGCGCTGGATGGTCCGGCGCAGCGGCCGGGCGCCCAGAACGGGGTCGTAGCCCTTCTTGGACAGCAGCTCCTTGGCCGACTGGGAGAGCTCGATGCCCATGTCCCGGTCCTTCAGCCGCTCGTCCACCTTGCCGATCATCAGGTCGACGATCCGCAGGATGTCGTTCGGAGTCAGCTGCGGGAAGACCACCACGTCGTCGACGCGGTTGAGGAACTCGGGCCGGAAGTGCTGCTTGAGCTCGTCCGACACCTTGTTCTTCATGCGCTCGTAGTTGGTCTTCGTGTCGCCCGAGGCCGCGAAGCCCAGGTTGAAGCCCTTGGAGATGTCCCGGGTGCCGAGGTTGGTCGTCATGATGATGACCGTGTTCTTGAAGTCCACGACCCGGCCCTGGGAGTCGGTCAGGCGACCGTCCTCCAGGATCTGCAGCAGCGAGTTGAAGATGTCCGGGTGGGCCTTCTCGACCTCGTCGAACAGGACGACCGAGAACGGCTTGCGGCGCACCTTCTCGGTGAGCTGGCCGCCCTCCTCGTAGCCCACGTAGCCGGGGGGCGAACCGAAGAGGCGGGAGACCGTGTGCTTCTCGCTGAACTCCGACATGTCGAGGGAGATCAGCGCGTCCTCGTCGCCGAAGAGGAACTCGGCGAGCGCCTTGGACAGCTCGGTCTTACCGACACCGGACGGGCCGGCGAAGATGAACGAGCCACCCGGACGCTTGGGGTCCTTCAGACCCGCACGCGTACGGCGGATCGCCTTGGAGAGCGCCTTGACGGCGTCCACCTGGCCGATGACCCGCTTGTGGAGCTCGTCCTCCATGCGGAGCAGGCGGCTGGACTCCTCCTCGGTCAGCTTGAAGACCGGGATGCCGGTGGCCGTGGCGAGGACCTCGGCGATCAGCTCGCCGTCGACCTCGGCGACGACGTCCATGTCGCCGGCCTTCCACTCCTTCTCCCGCTTGGCCTTGGCGGCCAGGAGCTGCTTCTCCTTGTCGCGCAGGGAGGCGGCCTTCTCGAAGTCCTGCGAGTCGATCGCGGACTCCTTGTCCCGGCGGACCGCGGCGATCTTCTCGTCGAACTCGCGCAGGTCCGGCGGCGCGGTCATCCGGCGGATGCGCATCCGGGAGCCGGCCTCGTCGATCAGGTCGATCGCCTTGTCCGGCAGGAAGCGGTCCGAGATGTACCGGTCGGCCAGGGTGGCGGCCTGGACCAGCGCCTCGTCGGTGATGGAAACGCGGTGGTGCGCCTCGTACCGGTCGCGCAGACCCTTGAGGATCTCGATCGTGTGCGGCAGGGACGGCTCGGCGACCTGGATGGGCTGGAAGCGGCGCTCCAGGGCCGCGTCCTTCTCCAGGTGCTTGCGGTACTCGTCCAGGGTGGTGGCACCGATGGTCTGCAGCTCACCGCGGGCCAGCATCGGCTTGAGGATGCTCGCCGCGTCGATGGCGCCCTCGGCGGCACCCGCACCGACCAGCGTGTGCAGCTCGTCGATGAACAGGATGATGTCGCCGCGGGTGCGGATCTCCTTGAGCACCTTCTTCAGGCGCTCCTCGAAGTCACCGCGGTAGCGGGAGCCGGCGACCAGGGCACCGAGGTCGAGGGTGTAGAGGTGCTTGTCCTTGAGGGTCTCGGGCACCTCGCCCTTGACGATGGCCTGGGCGAGGCCCTCGACGACGGCGGTCTTGCCGACGCCGGGCTCACCGATCAGCACCGGGTTGTTCTTGGTACGGCGGGACAGCACCTGCATGACCCGCTCGATCTCCTTCTCGCGCCCGATGACCGGGTCGAGCTTGGACTCGCGAGCGGCCTGCGTGAGGTTCCGGCCGAACTGGTCGAGGACCAGGGACGTCGAGGGGGTGCCCTCGGCAGGGCCGCCGGCGGTGGCGGTCTCCTTGCCCTGGTAACCGGAGAGCAGCTGGATCACCTGCTGCCGCACCCGGTTGAGGTCTGCGCCCAGCTTGACCAGGACCTGGGCGGCGACGCCCTCGCCCTCACGGATCAGGCCGAGCAGGATGTGCTCCGTGCCGATGTAGTTGTGGCCCAGCTGAAGGGCCTCCCGGAGCGACAGCTCCAGGACCTTCTTGGCACGGGGAGTGAAGGGGATGTGGCCGGAGGGCGCCTGCTGGCCCTGGCCGATGATCTCCTCCACCTGCTGGCGGACCGCCTCGAGCGAAATCCCGAGGCTCTCAAGGGCCTTGGCGGCGACACCCTCACCCTCGTGGATCAGGCCCAGGAGGATGTGCTCAGTGCCGATGTAGTTGTGGTTGAGCATCCGGGCTTCTTCCTGAGCCAGGACGACAACCCGCCGCGCGCGGTCGGTGAACCTCTCGAACATCGTTAATCGCTCCTCAGAGCGGTCAGGCAGTGGGGGGAACTTCCCCTCCCTGTCCTTCCGCAGCTTAGTCCCGCAAGCGGGGACCGCTCATTCCAACTGCCGACACCGGACCGAGAACCAACACTGCCTCCTGACCCCGAACGCCGACATCTGCTCCAACCCGATGGTGCGAGACGATGTTCCCGCAGGCCAGGCAGTTACCCCAGTCGCCAGTACGCCGATGGCGAACGTGAGACTCCGCTGCCCGGGTGCCGCCTGCGTGTCGCCCCCTCCCACTAGGCATCTCTTACCCGTACCGACTGACCATGCATGCCGCGTGACCGGGTTCCCTCAGCTATGGGCGAACAACCTTGCGCCCTTTCCCGCCCCCGCGCGCCCCTCTCGCCCGCGACATTTCGCACACACGCTGATACCGAGCGTAACTCCAGCGCGTTTCGGATGGTTTCTCAGGCATGGTCGGCAGCCCTTCCACGGTCCCCGTTCCGGTTCCGTCTCCCCGTCGGCCGCCGGTCCCCGGCGACGGGGGGCGGCAGTCGCGGCACCGGCTGTGCCGGCGCCACTGGTACGAGAACGAACTGGGCTGGGCCACGGTGCCCGGAGCACCGGTACGACTCGTGGTGGGCCGCCACTTCGACGTCCTGGACGTGCCCGCCGAGGCCGGGCGTGCGGCGCTGCGCCATCTGGGGCCCGGCTCTCCGGTGGCCTTGCGGGGGGACCGGATGCGGCTGCTGATGGCGGCGGGCAGCGCGGAGGAGCTGCCGGGGCTGCTGGAGTGGCTGGAGTGGGGCCCGTCGGCGCTGGGCCTGGACCTGGTGGCCCTGGGCGCGGGCGCGCTGATGGACGCGCCGCCGCCTCCGGGCGCCGGTCCGCTCGGGCCGCGGCCGGTCAGCCCCGGCCGCTCCGGTTCACAGGGGGCCGCCGTGTGGCTGCGGCCCCCCGGGTCCGCGTGCGAGGTCGAGGCCTCGCTGCCGACACTGTCGGCCGTGGGGGCCGGTGGGGGCACCCCCGATCTCGTACGTCTGGTGGACACGGTGGCGACACACGTCCACCGGATCCGGCTGCGGCGCGCGTGCGCCCAGCCGTTCCCGTTCCACGAGGGCCCGGCACAGGCCCCTGATCAGCCGTTGGCCTTCTCGTAGGCCTCGCGAATGGACGCGGGGACCCGGCCGCGGTCGTTGACCTCGTAGCCGTTCTCCTTCGCCCAGGCGCGGATCTGCGCGGTGTCCTGGCTGCCGCCGGAAGCGGCACGCGCCTTTCCACGTCCGCCCGAAGCGCGGCCCCCGGTGCGCCGGCCGCTCTTGAGGTACGGCTCGAGAAGGCCACGGAGCTTGTCCGCATTGGCGGTGGTGAGATCGATCTCGTACGTCTTGCCGTCCAGCGCGAACGTCACGGTCTCGTCCGCCTCGCCGCCGTCGAGGTCGTCGACAAGAAGGACCTGAACCTTCTGTGCCACCGGATTTCCTTTCATCGATAACGTGAGGACCGGGGATGGTCGGTGTCCGCCGATTCGCCGTCCCCTGTTATATGCAGTGCAGCAGTACGTCGGAAAGCAAACCGCTTTTGCGGGAAAAACACAAACCCCTGGGAGAGACCAGGCACTCACCCCGTCCGGAAACATGCGCGTTTCGGACATAGGGAACGCGGGCATGCCCGGCCGGCCGGAATGTGGATCACAGATGCAGAAGCATCCGGCTGTTGCCCAGGGTGTTCGGTTTCACTCGTTCGAGACCCAGGAACTCCGCGACGCCCTCGTCATAGGAACGCAGCAGCTCCGCGTAGACATCGGCGTCGACGGGCGTCTCGCCGATCTCCACGAAGCCGTGCTTGGTGAAGAAGTCCACTTCGAAGGTCAGGCAGAATACGCGGCGAACACCGAGCCGGCGTGCCGTCTCGAGCAACTTCTCCAGCAGCCGATGTCCGACCCCGGCGCCCTTGAGACCGGGCTTCACCGCGAGAGTGCGCACTTCCGCCAGGTCTTCCCACATCACGTGCAGTGCGCCGCAGCCGACGACCTCGGCGTTGTCGTCCCGTTCGGCGACCCAGAACTCCTGGATGTCCTCGTAAAGCGTCACCGTGGCTTTGTCGAGCAGGATGCGCCCGCGAACGTAGGCGTCCAGCAGTCGGCGCACTGCGGGGACATCGCCGGTCCGGGCCCGTCGGACGGTGATGGATTTTGCGGTCTCTTCGGGGCGTTCTACGGACATGAGCGGACGCTATCGCCCGCGGCCGTCCCGTGCCGAGCCGGGGTTCTCGTCACGGGTTTCCGGAGCTGGGACGGTATCCGGGGCTTGGGTGCTATCCGGGACTTCACCGGCGACTTCGGGTGCACCGGTTCCCCGGATGGCGCCTTCGGCGGTGCCTTCGACGATGCGCACGGCATCCCGCAGGGCCTGCCGCTGTTCGTCGCTCATCATCCCGAAGAAGGCCACGAGAGCGGCGGCGGCGTTGTCGCTCTGGGACCAGGCGTCGTTCATCAGTGCGGCGGCGTAGGCGGCGCGGGTGGAGACGGCCTCATATCGATAGGCCCGGCCCTCGGCTTCGCGGCGCACCCAGCCCTTGTGATGGAGATTGTCCAAAACGGTCATCACCGTGGTGTACGCGATGGACCTCTCGCGCTGAAGGTCTTCCAGGACCTCTCGAACGGTCACCGGGCGGTTCCACTTCCACACCCGCGTCATGACCGCGTCTTCGAGTTCTCCCAGGGGCCGAGGCACAACTCAGCACCCTAGTGGGAGAACCCGTCAATGGCGTGCCGAACATACGCCTTCGGTGTCAAACACGAACAAAAAGGGCGTACGACCCCGTGGTGAGGTGTCCTCACACGGGGGCCGTACGCCGCTTCAGGCGTCGGTGGGCGCGCCGGCTCCGGAGGTCTGGGAGCCGCTCCGTGCGCGCGCGAGGGCGGCGTCCACGGCCGCGTCCTCCTTGGCCTTGGCGGCCCCGCCCTGGGTCTTCACGATCACCCTGACCAGAGCGATGAAGAACGCGGCCATGACGACCGGGGGAACGAGTGCGGAGACGTAGTCCATGGATCCAGAGTAGTCACGGCGGCGGGACAAACAGGGGCGGGGTGGTCCGGAGCGTCACACCGCCGCGAGACACTGCTGCGGCTTCCCGGAGGGCGGGCCCGGCTTCCGCCGTGGGAAGACCTCGCCCGGCGTGGGCACGGGCCGCCGAACGGGCTTCGGCGCGGGCGCCGTCCCGGGCTGCGCGGGGGCGGGCCGCTCCCCCGGCTTCGCAGCGGGCTTCTGGGCGGGCTTCTCGTCCCCGCCGTCCTCCTGCTGCGCCCCCCGGCCGCCCGGCGGACCGCCCATGAGCGCCTGAAGCACGCCGAGGGAGGCCGTGACGGCCGACGGGGCTCCTTGACCGGTGCGGAGTGGGCCGGCCGGATGGACCGGGGCGGCGGCCCGGGCGGCCGGGGCCGGCGGTTCGGCGGGGGCCGGGTGGGCGGCCGGGACCGGGTGCGCGGAGGCCGACTCGCTAGGGGGCGCCACGGGCGGGGTGAGCGTCCGGCAGCGGCGCAGGAGGGTCGCGGCGGCCGGGGCGCCGCGCAGGGCACCCAGGGCGGCCAGGTCGTCGGCCGTGGGCCGGTGGCCCGCGTCCAGGCAGTCGGCGAGGAGCACGAGGTAGCCGGCGGCCGCGCCGGGGAGGGCGGCGCGGTACCGGGCGAGATCGGCCACCAGGAACGCGCGCAGCCGGACACCCTCGTGCATCGCCTCGTCGAGTGACTCGGCGAGCCGGCGGCACTCCTGCACGTCTTCGGCACTGGCGGGACGGGGCTGAAGGGCGAGGGCGAGGGCGCGGCGGAGCACAGGCAGCTCCTCCGCGCCGAACGCCATGCCGCCGCGGGTTCCGTATGGCGTAGGCATAGGCCGACGATACGCGCTAATCAGACAAATTCGACATAAGGCGCGGGTGTGGCGTGCGAAGGTGTCGCCGCCCCGCTCAGAGGCGCGAGACGTTCCGCTCGTAGACCAGTCGCAGCCCGATGAGGGTCAGCCACGGCTCGTGCTCGTCGATCAGCGAGGACTCGCCGAGCACCATCGGCGCCAGCCCGCCCGTCGCGATCACCGTCACGTCGTCCGGTTCGTCGGCCAGCTCCCGGGCCATCCGGCTGACCACGCCGTCGACCTGCCCGGCGAACCCGTAGATGATCCCGGCCTGCATCGCCTCGACCGTGTTCTTGCCGATCACGCTGCGCGGGCGGGCCACCTCGATCTTCCGCAGCTGCGCCGCCCTGACGCCCAGCGCCTCGACGGAGATCTCGATGCCGGGCGCGATGACCCCGCCGACGTACTCCCCGCGCGCGCTGATCGCGTCGAAGGTCGTCGCCGTACCGAAGTCGACGACGATCGCCGGGCCGCCGTACAGCTCGTTCGCCGCCACCGCGTTGATGATGCGGTCGGCGCCGACCTCCTTGGGGTTGTCGAACAGGATCGGCACGCCCGTCTTGACGCCGGGTTCGACGAGCACGGCGGGTACGTCGCCGTAGTGGCGCCGCGTCACCTCGCGCAGTTCCTGGAGCACCGACGGGACGGTCGCGCAGATCGCGATGCCGTCGATGCCCTCGCCCAGTTCGTCGCCGAGCAGCGGGTGCATGCCCATCAGGCCCTGAAGCAGCACCGCCAGCTCGTCGGCCGTGCGGCGCGCGTCGGTGGAGATGCGCCAGTGTTCGACGATGTCCTCCCCGTCGAACAGGCCCAGCACGGTGTGCGTGTTGCCGACGTCGATCGTCAGAAGCATGGCCGTCACTCCGCCTCGCGCAGGTCCAGGCCGATGTCCAGGATCGGCGAGGAGTGGGTCAGGGCCCCGACGGCCAGGAAGTCGACGCCCGTCTCGGCATACGCCCCGGCGTTCCCCAGGGTCAGCCGGCCCGACGCCTCCAGCAGTGCCCGGCCGTCGACGATGGCCACGGCCTCCTCGCACTCGCCGGGCGTGAAGTTGTCCAGCAGGATCAGATCGGCGCCGGCGTCCACGACCTCGCGCAGCTGGTGCAGGGTGTCGACCTCGACCTCGATCGGCACGTCCGGGAAGGCCTCCCGTACGGCCTTGAAGGCCTGCCCCACGCCGCCGGCCGCCACCACGTGGTTGTCCTTGACCAGGGCCGCGTCCGACAGCGACATGCGGTGGTTCACGCCGCCGCCACACCGGACGGCGAACTTCTCCAGCGACCTGAGGCCCGGCGTGGTCTTGCGGGTGTCGCGCACGCGCGCCTTGGTGCCCTCCAGGGCGTCCGCCCAGGCGCGCGTGGCGGTCGCGATGCCGGACAGGCGGCACAGCAGGTTGAGCGCGCTGCGCTCGCCGGTCAGCAGGTCACGCGTGCGCGTGGTGACCGACAGCAGCTTCTGCCCGGCCTCGACGCGGTCGCCGTCCTCGACGTGCCGCTCGACCTCGAACTCGTCCGTGCAGACCACCGAGAGCACCGCCTCGGCGACCCTGAGGCCGGCCACCACGCCCGCTTCGCGCGCGGTGAAGTCGCCCGTGGCCACGGCGTCCTCGGGGATGGTCGCGACCGTCGTCACGTCCACGCCGTTGTCGAGGTCCTCCTGGATGGCGACGTTCGCGATGTCCTCGACCTCGAGGGGGTCGAGTCCGGCGTCCGCCAGGAGCTGGGCGAGCGCGGGGTCGAGCCCGCACTCCAGGTACTCCTCGTCGGCGTCCGCGCCGCAGGCACAGCCGTCGCCGCAGCCGCCGCTCGGGGCGAGGGGAAGGTCTTCGCTGCTCACTTGTGTCACTGCTCCAGAGGACGCGGGGCCGGGGCCCCGGGGCGGGTCGGGGGGAACTCTGCGGTGTCCGTGGTGTGCACGGCGGGTGTGCCGTCGGGGTTCAGCCGTACGACGATGTGGCGGCGCCAGTGAGTGTCGTCCCGCTCGGCGCGGTCCTCGCGCCAGTGGCAGCCGCGGGTCTCCTCGCGCAGCCGGGCGGCGGCGACCAGGACGCCGGACACGCACATGAGGTTCGTGGCCTCCCAGGTGTCGACGCCCGGCTCGGCGGTCTTGCCGTTCTCCTCCAGGGCCGAGCGGGCCTCGGCGTGCAGCCGCTCCAGCTGGTCGGCGGCCCGGGCCAGCGACGCGGCGGACCGCAGCACGCCCGCCCCCTCGGTCATGATCCGCTGGATCGCGAACCGGGTCTCGGGGGCGAGCAGGGGGTGGGAGGGCCGCTCGGTGTACGGAACGGGTTCCGGCACGCGCGCGTGCAGGCCGTTCCCCGACCGCTCCCGCGCGATGTCGTCGGCGATGCTCTCGGCGTAGACCAGGCCCTCCAGGAGGGAGTTGGAGGCGAGGCGGTTGGCGCCGTGCACGCCGGTGCAGGCCACCTCACCGCACGCGTACAGGCCCGGCACGGTCGTCCGGCCGCGGGAGTCGGTGCGCACGCCTCCGGAGGCGTAGTGGGCGGCCGGCGCGACCGGGACGGGCTCGGTGACCGGGTCGATGCCGTGGGCGCGGCAGGCGGCCAGGATCGTCGGGAAGCGGTGCTCCCACATCTCGGCGCCGAAGTGCCGGGCGTCGAGGAACATGTGCTCGGTGCCCTGCTCCTGCATCCGCCGCATGATGCCCTTGGCGACGATGTCCCGGGGCGCGAGTTCGGCCAGCTCGTGCTGTCCGGTCATGAAGCGCACGCCGTCGCCGTCGACCAGGTGGGCGCCCTCGCCGCGCACCGCCTCGGAGACGAGGGGCTGCTGACCCTCCGCGTCCGCGCCGAGGAAGAGCACCGTCGGGTGGAACTGCACGAACTCCAGGTCGGAGACCTCGGCGCCCGCGCGCAGGGCGAGCGCCACGCCGTCGCCGGTGGAGACGGACGGGTTGGTGGTCGCGGAGAAGACCTGGCCCATGCCGCCGGTCGCAAGGACCACCGCGGGCGCGTGCACGGCGCCCACGCCGTCGTGCTGGCCCTCGCCCATGACGTGCAGGGTCACGCCCGCGGTGTGGCCCTCGGCGTCCGTGAGCAGGTCCAGGACGAGCGCGTTCTCGACGGTGTGCACTCCACGCGCGCGTACCGCCTCGACGAGGGCGCGGGAGATCTCCGCGCCGGTCGCGTCGCCGCCCGCGTGCGCGATCCGGCGGCGGTGGTGGCCGCCCTCGCGGGTGAGCTGGATGCCGCCCTCGCCGTCGGTGTCGAAGTGCGCGCCGGTGGAGATCAGCCGGCGTACGGCGTCGGGGCCCTCGGTGACGAGGATCCGTACGGCCTCCTCGTCGCACAGGCCGGCGCCCGCCACCAGGGTGTCGTCCAGGTGCTGCTCGGGGGTGTCGCCCTCGCCGAGGGCCGCGGCGATGCCGCCCTGGGCCCAGCGGGTGGAGCCGTCGTCGAGGCGGGCCTTGGTGACGACGACGGTCGTCAGGCCGGCCGCCTCGCAGCGCAGGGCGGCGGTGAGGCCGGCGACGCCGGAGCCGACGACCACGACGTCCGCCGCGATGGACCAGCCGGGCGCGGGCGCGTGCAGTCGTATGCCTGTGCTGGTCACGAGGCGGCTCCCAGGGTTCCGAAGGTGAGCGGGAGGTTGTCGATCAGCCGGGTCGCCCCGACCCGCGCGGCGACGGCGAGGACGGCCTCGCCGGTGAAGCCGTCGCCGATCTCGGTGAAGTCGGACGGGTCGACCAGGGCCAGGTAGTCGAGTTCCAGCGGCGGGTCGAGGCGCGCGGCCTCGTCCAGGACCAGCTGGGCGGCCGCGCGGACGGCCGCCGCGGCGCCCGGGGAGGCCTTGGCGACGGCCGCGGCGTCGGCCGCCGCGCGGGACTCCCCGAGGGCGCTCAGGGCCTCGGCACGCGCACGTGTGGAGGGCACCTCACGGGCCCGCGCGCGCAGCGCCTCCTGGGCCGCGTGCCGGTCGCGGCCCGCGAACAGGGCCTGGGAGAGGGCCAGGGCGGTGTACCGCTCCTGCGGGGAGAGGTAGCGGTTGCGGCTGGACAGGGCCAGTCCGTCGTCCTCGCGCACGGTCGGTACGGCGACGATCTCCACCCCCATGTCGAGGTCGCGCACCATGCGGCGGATCAGGGCGAGCTGCTGGGCGTCCTTCTGCCCGTACAGGGCCACGTCGGGGCGGGTGAGGTGCAGCAGCTTGGCGACGACGGTGAGCATGCCGTCGAAGTGCCCGGGCCGGCTGGCGCCCTCCAGGCGTGCGCCCATGGGGCCTGCGGTGATCCTGACCTGCGGCTCGCCGTCCGGGTAGATCTCTTCGGCGGACGGCGCGAACACGGCGTCGGCGCCCGCCTGCTCGGCCACCTTGAGGTCGGCCTCCAGGGTGCGCGGGTAGCGGTCGAGGTCCTCGCCCGCGCCGAACTGGAGCGGGTTGACGAAGACGGTGACGATCACGAAGCCCTTGCGGCCGACGCGCTCGCGGGCCGCGCGGATCAGGGCGGCGTGGCCCTCGTGCAGGGCGCCCATGGTCATGACGACGGCGGTGCGTCCCTGGACCGCGTAGTGGTCGCGCACGTACTCCAGATCGTCCACCGTGGGGGCGAGTTCGAACATGCGACGGCTCATCGGTCTTCCCCGTTCTCGGGCAGGTTCGTGCCTCCGGCGAGTACCCCCAGCAGGTCCTCGGCCAGCTCGGGCTTGAGCAGGCCGTGGGCGAGCGCGCGGTCGGCGGTGGCGCGGGCCATCGCCAGGTAGCCGGCGACGGTCTGCGGGGCGTGCCGGCGCAGTTCGGCGACGTGGGCGGCGACCGTGCCGGCGTCCCCTCGCGCGACCGGTCCGGTCAGGGCCGCGTCGCCGGAGCGCAGGGCGTTGTCCAGGGCGGCGCCGAGCAGCGGGCCGAGCATATGGTCGGGGGCCTCGACGCCGGCCTCGCGCAGCAGTTCCATGGACTGGGCGACCAGCGTGACCAGGTGGTTGGCGCCGAGCGCGAGCGCCGCGTGGTACAGCGGGCGCATCTCCTCGGCGATCCACTCCGGCTCGCCGCCCATCTCGATGACCAGGGCCTCGGCGGCCAGCCGCAGCTCCGCGGGAGCGGTGACGCCGAAGGAGCAGCCGGCCAGCCGCTGCACGTCCACGGGCGTGCCGGTGAAGGTCATCGCGGGGTGCAGGGCCAGCGGCAGCGCGCCCGCGCGCAGGGCGGGGTCCAGCACCTTCGCGCCGTACCGCCCGGAGGTGTGCACGAGCAGCTGCCCGGGCCGTACGGCACCGGTCTCGGCGAGGCCCGCGACCAGTCCGGGCAGGGTGTCGTCGGGGACGGTCAGCAGCACCAGGTCGGATCGCTCGAGCACGTCGGCGGGCGGCACCACGGGTACGTCGGGGAGCATCAGCCCGGCACGGCGCCTGGAGGTGTCGGAGACCGCGGAGACGGCCACCGGGCGGTGCCCGGCCAGCTGGAGGGACGCGGCGAGGGCGGGGCCCACCCGGCCGGCGCCGACGACGCCGACGGTGAGCCGTGCGGGGCGGTCCCTGGGGTCTGGTTGTTGGCTACTACTCACGCGACGGTGACCTTCCCGTTCCAGTCCGCTCGGGGTACCGGACGATTTCTCGTCATGTTAACGCGATCGGTTCCGGGGGCGGTCCGGTCGTCCACAGGCTGTGGGTCGGCCCACAGTGCCGCGGGGCGGCAGACGACGGGCCGCGGGGCGGGAAATGCGGGTGACCGCCGTGTCCCGGACGCGCGATGATCCGAGACATGAGTGATACGGCGGAGCAGGACGCACGAGACGTACGGCCCGAAGAGCGGGTCCCGGACGGGGAGCGGCACAAGCGGCTCCGGGAACGGCGCGCGGCCGCGTGCCGGAGCGCGGAGCGCGTGCTGGCGCGCCCCGCGTTCCTCGGGACGCTCCGGGAGCGGCTGGCGCTGCTGGACGGCGCGCGGGAGGTGTACGACCTCGACGAGGCGTCGGACATGTACGGCAACGGGGTCGTCGAGGCCCTGGAGGAGAAGGTCGCCGGCCTGCTCGGCAAGGAGGCCGCCGCCTTCTTCCCGACCGGCACGATGGCCCAGCAGGTGGCCCTGCGCTGCTGGGCGGGCCGCACCGGCAACCCGGCGGTCGCGCTGCACGCGCTGGCCCATCCCGAGGTGCACGAGAGGCAGGCCTTCAGCCAGGTCGCCGGGCTGCGGCCGGTGCGGGTGACGAGCGAGCCGCGCCAGCCGACCGCCGAGGAGGTGCGCACCCTCGACGAGCCCTTCGGGACGCTGATGCTCGAACTGCCCCTCAGGGACGCCGGGTTCCTGCTGCCCACGTGGGAGGAGCTCCTCGAGCTCGTGGACGCGGCACGCGAGCGGGACTCGGTGGTGCACTTCGACGGCGCGCGCCTGTGGGAGTCCACCGTGCACTTCGGCCGGCCGCTGGAGGAGATCGCGGACCTGGCCGACAGCGTGTACGTGTCGTTCTACAAGTCCCTCGCCGGTTACGGCGGCGCGGCGCTCGCCGGGCCGCGGGAGCTGGTGGAGGAGGCCAAGGCCTGGCGGCACCGGTACGGCGGCAACGTCTTCCAGCAGTTCCCGACGGCGCTGTCGGCACTGGCCGGGCTGGAGCGGGAGCTGCCCCGGCTGCCGGAGTACGTGCGGCACGCGCGCGTGGTGGCCGCCGCGCTGCGCGAGGGGTTCGCCGCGGCGGGGTTGCCCTGGAGCCACGTCCACCCGGCCGAGCCGCACACCCACGAGTTCCAGGTCTGGCTGCCGTACGACGCCGAGGCGGTCGCCCGGACCGCGATCCGGACCGCGGAGGAGACGGGCACGATGCTCTTCACCGGCGGCTGGGACGCCCCGGCCCCCCGCCTGGCCCGCACCGAGGTCTCCGTCCGGGCCGAGGGCCTGGCCTGGACCGCGGCCGACGTGCGAGCAGCGGTCGCCGACTTCACCGCCCGCCTCCCCAAGGAGCTTGACGAGTAACCCACCAGCCCCACCGAGCCGCCTCCACCCGCGGTCCGGACGACCACCCGGGACACCACGGGGAACGCCGCCCGTCCCTCGGCTCGCACACCACGTGCCGCCCGCGCACGCCGACCGCGGGCAGCGCGCGGCACGGACGACGGCCGCGGCGGCGGGGGCGGCTTGGGCCCGGCACGGACGACGGCTGCGGCGACGGGGCGGCTTGGGCCCGGGCAGCGAGCCGGGCGACGGGCCGGCGGGCCGGGCGGGCCGGAGACAAGCGGCGGGCGTGGGCCGTTCCGCCACGCCCGGCGTCCCGGGTCTGTGCCGGGACACCGCCCAGAACGCCGCCCGTCCCTCGGCTCGCGCGCACCACTTGCCACCCTCGGGCCCGGCGTGGGAGGGCGCGAGTGTCCGGCGTGGGTGGGTCACCGCGTCGTCGGTCGGCCCTGGGCAGGGCCCGGCGTCGGCGGACGGTCGGGGGCGGCGGGCGCCGGCGGAACCGCCACGCCAGGCGTCCCAAGACTGCGCCAAGGCGCCGGTACAGGCCCGGCAATCCTGCTGTTCGCCCCCCCACCAGCCGCTCGCGGGCGGCGGGCGGGGCAGGTGCGGGTGCTGGCCGGGACAGGCGCGGGTGCCGGGCCGGGGCGGGCCGCCGTGCTCGTCGGTGGGGGTCGGGCCGGGCGTGGGCGGGGCGGTTCTGGGCGGCGGGCGGAAGTGTTGTCAGTGGGGGCGGGCACCATGGGGGCATGAGCGTGCGGATCGATATCGCGGGGCTGCGGCCGGAGAGGGTGGCCGTCGTGCCCGCGCCCCTGGCCGAGCTCTGCATGGCGCTGCACGCGCTGTCGGAGCCGGGACACCACCCCGGTCTGCAGGGCTGGGTCACCGGCGTCACCGCCCGGCTCGACTCGCACCTGGCCGACCGGATGTGCGAGGCGGACTTCCTGTGGCGGACGACGTTCTCCGACCTCTTCCTGCCGTGCGCGGGCGTGCCCGGCGGCTCCACGCTCCCGGGCGCGACGCTCGCCGACGAACTGGACATCCTCGACAAGCTGTCCGACGAGCAGTTCGTGGACGCCGCCCTGGAGTTCACCTGCGCCCTGCCGTACGGCCTGCCGGGCCCGGGACCGCTCGCCGACGCCGGTCTTCGCCGCCGCGCCGTGGAGCTGGCCGCGGCGCGCGGGCCGCAGCAGGTGCGCTTCACCGAGCGGCTGCTGGCCGACCCGCCGCGCATCAGGGCCTGGCTGCGGCAGTTCCTCGAGGACTGCGACGAGGCGTTCTTCGCGCAGACCTGGTCCCGGCTGCGCCACCAGCTCGCGGCCGACACCCGGCACAAGACGGAGCTGCTGCGCCGCAAGGGCCTGGCCGAGGCCCTTGCGGCGGTGTCCCCGGCGGTGACGCTGGACGAGGCGGGCGGCCGGATCACCGTCGACAAGCTGGGCGAGGGCCGCACGGCCACGGCGGAGGGCGGCCTGCTGCTCGTGCCGACGAGCCTCGGCTGGCCCCACCTGATGGTGCTGCACCGGTACGGCTGGCAGCCGGTGCTGCACTACCCGGTCGGTTCCCCGGAGCTCGCCGCCCCGCCCTCGGTGGAGCAGCTGACACTACGGATGACCGCCCTGTCCCACCCGGTGCGGATGCGGCTGTGCCGCAGCCTGGCCCGCAGCGCGTTCACCACCAGCGAGCTGGCCCAGGTGCACGGCATGACCGCGCCGGAGATATCCCGGCATCTGAGCCTGCTGAAGAAGGCGGGCCTGGTCACCACCCGGCGCCGGGGGCGGTACGTGCTGCACCAACTGGACGTCGCGATGGTCGCCCGGCTGGGCAGCGACTTCCTCGAAGGCGTGCTGCGCTAGTCACCTGAGCCGGAGTCCGGCGTGCGCCGGGGCCCGTCGAACCGGATGTGCCGGACACCGACCTTCGCCTGCCGCAGCCGTGTCCGCAGCGGGCCCTCGGTGTTGGGCCGCAGCGTCAGGCCGGCCAGGACGGCGATCCGGTCCGCGGTCTTCGGCACGGTCGAGTGGTCGGTCCACAGGTGCTCGGCGAACTCCGGCTCGCGCAGCCGCTCGAGGCAGTCGTCGAGCTGCCGCACGGCCCAGCTCTCCCGGCCCGGACCGGAGTTCTTCCCGGCGACATACCCGACAAGGTGCCCGAACCCGCGCTCCCGCAGCCGCTTCAGAACGGTCTCGCGTTCCGCGAGGAGCGTGAAGTGCCGTACGTCGTGGCCCAGTTCGCGCAGCCGCCCGACGGTCTCGGCGAACTGACCCGAGTCCGTGACGGTCATGGGGGCGATCACGACCCCCTCGTGCCGGGTGAGGGCCAGGTCCAGGACCTCCACCACCCCTTGCCGCCAGGCCACCAAGTCCCTGAAGTCCGCGCGCAGTCCGGGTGGCAGCATGCGGCGCAGGCCGAACCCGGCATGCTCGGGATCGCAGACGACGCTGCCGGGCAGACGGCGCTGGATCTCGTGTGCGGTCTGTGTCTTGCCGCCCCCGAAGGGGCCGTTGATCCACAGGAGCATGCGCAGACCCTACCGACGGCCGCGTACGCCGTTCAGCCGTGTCCGCCGGCCCGGACGAGCCCCGTCTCGTAGGCCAGGACCACCACCTGCACCCGGTCCCTCAGCCCCAGCTTGGTCAGGATGCGGCCCACGTGGGTCTTCACCGTCGCCTCGGACAGCACCAGCCGGGCGGCGATCTCGCCGTTCGACAGGCCCTGCGCGACCAGGACCATGACCTCGCGCTCGCGCTCGGTGAGCCGCTGGAGCTCCTTGTGCTGGGGCTCCTTGCCGGCCGTGGGCAGCATCGGGGCGAACCGGTCGAGCAGCCGGCGGGTGGTGGAGGGCGCGACGACGGCGTCGCCGCTGTGCACGGAACGGATCGCGGCGAGCAGGTCGCCGGGCGGCACGTCCTTGAGCATGAACCCGGAGGCACCCGCCTTCAGCCCGGAGAAGGCGTACTCGTCGAGGTCGAAGGTGGTCAGGATGAGCACCTTCGGCGGGTCGGGCTCGGAGCAGATGCGGCGGGTGGCCTCCACACCGTCCAGCTTCGGCATGCGCACGTCCATCAGCACCACGTCGACGGCGGTGGCGCGCAGCACCTGGAGGGCCTCGACACCGTCGCCCGCCTCCGCGACGACCTCCATGTCCGGCTGGGCGGCGAGCACCATCCGGAATCCCGTGCGCAGCAGCACCTGGTCGTCCACGAGCATCACGCGGATCGTCATCGGGGTCCTCTTCCGTTCGTCATCGGCGGTTCGGGTGCGTTCGTCGTCGGCGGGCGGGTGCGTGACCGGGGTCCGCGGGATGTGCGCCGGCGTCAGTGCACCGGTTTGAGCGGCAGCAGGGCGCTGATGCGGAAGCCTCCGCCGGGACGCGGACCCGCGTCCAGGGTGCCGCCCACCATGCCGACGCGTTCGCGCATGCCGATCAGGCCGTGCCCCTCGCCGTCGGCGCCGCCCTCCTCGTACAGCTCGTGCGGCGCGCCCTTGCCGTCGTCCTCGACGAGCAGTCCGAGGCCGTCGTCGAAGTAGACCAGACGCACGCTCGCGCCCGCGTTGGGTCCGCCGTGCTTGCGGGTGTTCGTGAGGGCCTCCTGCACGATGCGGTACGCGGTGAGCTCGACCCCGCTGGGCAGCGGGCGCGGGGTGCCCTCGATCCGGAAGTCGACGGGCAGTCCGGAGCCCCGGCACTGCTCGACCAGGTCCTCGATCTGGTCGACGTCGGGCTGGGGCACGTACTCGCCGCTCTCCTGGTGCTCGCCGGTGCGCAGCACGCCCAGCAGGCGGCGCATCTCGGCGAGGGCCTGGCGACCGGTGGAGGAGATCGTCTCCAGGGCCTTCTTGGCCTGGTCGGGCGCGGCGTCCAGGACGTAGGCGGCGCCGTCGGCCTGCACCACCATCACCGACACGTTGTGCGCGACCACGTCGTGCAGCTCACGCGCGATCCGGGCGCGTTCGGCGGCGACCGCGACCTTGGACTGCGCCTCGCGTTCCTTCTCCAGACGGGCGGCGCGCTCCTCCAGTTGCGCGAAGTAGGCGCGGCGGGTGCGCATGGAGTCGCCGAGCACCCAGGCGAGGGCGAACGGCACCGTCTGGAAGACGGCTATCGCGACGTTGCCCAGGGCGCTCGCGTCGTGCTGCGGCCAGCGCATCTGCGCGAGGGTCGCCGCGCACAGCCCGCCGGCCAGGGCGAACCGGGAGGCCCAGCGGGCGCCTATCGCGGCGACCGTGTAGATGATCACCAGCATGGCGAAGTTGGCGACCATCGTCTCGACGTCCAGGACGAGCTGCGCCACACCCGCCGCGCCCGCCAGCACCAGCATCTTCTCCGGCACCCGGCGGCGCAGTGCGACGACCACGCACAGCACGAGGGACAGCGCCAGGGTCGCGCCGACCGAACCGTGGTGGCCGGGCGCCCCGTTGATGCTCGACACGCTCACGCCGGAAAGCCCGAGGAGGATGAGGGCCCAGGAGCCGTCCACCCACATCGGGTGCCTGCGGAGGAAGTCATAGAGGCGCTGCACGTAACCCAGAGTAGGGAAGCGGCACAGGTGTGGGGGTCAACCGAAGGGCCGATCCGTACGGGCCCCTCGTACTCCCCAAGGTGGAGGCAGTGATCACTTGTGCGCCTCGCTCCGCCGGACGGACCCTAGTCTGTCGGGGTGGCGGACGACACGGCGGGCAGCACCGCGCGCACCACGGCCGGCAGCACCCGGCGCACTACGGCGCAGAGCGCGGCGGAGGGCCGGGCCGGGGAGTGGCACGGCTGGCGGGCGGCGACCGAGGAGGCCCTGTACGGGCCGGACGGCTTCTACCGGCGGCCCGAGGGCCCGGCCGGTCACTTCCGTACGTCCGTGCACGCCTCGCCGCTGTTCGCGGCGGCCGTGGCGCGGCTGCTGTGCCGGGTCGACGTGGCGCTGGGCCGCCCGGCGGCGCTCGACTTCGTCGACATGGCGGCCGGGCGGGGCGAGCTGGCCACGGGCGTGCTCGGCGCGCTCCCGGCGGACGTGGCGGCACGCACGCGCGTGCACGCGGTCGAGATCGCCGCCCGGCCGGAGGGCCTGGACGCCCGGATCGCATGGTCGGGGCAGGCCCCGCGGGGGATCACCGGGCTGCTGTTCGCCAACGAGTGGCTGGACAACGTGCCGCTGGAGGTCGCGGAGGTGGACTCCGCGGGCGTACCCCGGCGGGTCCTGGTCCGGCGTGACGGCGCGGAACGGCTCGGGGAGCCGCTGTCGGGGGCGCAGGCGCGGTGGCTGGCCCGGTGGTGGCCGCTGCCCGCCGAGCAGGGTCTGCGCGCGGAGATCGGGCTGCCCCGCGACACCGCCTGGGCCGACGCGGTCTCGCGGGTCGAGCGGGGCCTCGCGGTCGCCGTCGACTACGCGCACACGGCCGGCGCGCGACCGCCCTTCGGAACGCTCACCGGCTTCCGGGAAGGCCGGGAGACGGCGCCCGTGCCGGACGGCTCGTGCGACATCACGGCGCACGTCGCTCTGGACGCCTGCGCCGCGTGCGCGCCTCCGGGCGCCCGACTGCTGACCCAGCGCGAGGCCCTGCACGCCCTGGGCATCACCGGCGAACGCCCCCCGCTCACGCTCGCCTCCACGCACCCCTCGGAGTACGTACGCGCCCTCGCACGCGCCGGGGAGGCCGCCGAACTCACCGCGGCGGGCGGGCTCGGCGACTTCGGCTGGCTGGTGCAGCCTGTCGGCCTCGCGGAGGCGGACGCGGCGGCCCTACTTGTCGATGTCCCCGACCACGAAGAACATTGACCCCAGGATGGCCACCATGTCCGCCACCAGCGTGCCCGGCAGCAGCTCGGTGAGCGCCTGGATGTTGTTGTACGACGCCGAGCGCAGCTTGAGCCGGTACGGGGTCTTCTCACCCTTGCTGACCAGGTAGTAGCCGTTGATCCCGAGCGGGTTCTCGGTCCACGCGTACGTGTGCCCCTCGGGTGCCTTGAGGACCTTCGGCAGCCGCTGGTTGATCGGGCCGGGCGGCAGCTCGGCCAGCCGGTCCAGACACGCGTCGGCGAGGTCCAGCGCGTTGTGGGTCTGCTCCAGCAGGCACTCGAAGCGGGCCAGGCAGTCGCCCTCCTGCCGGGTGACCACCTTCAGCGTGTCCTGCACCTCCGCGTACGCCAGGTACGGCTCGTCGCGGCGCAGGTCGAAGTCGACGCCCGAGGCGCGCGCGATGGGACCGCTCACGCCGTAGGCGTGCACGGCCCGCGGGGAGAGGATGCCCACGCCCCGGGTGCGGCCCCGGAAGATCTCGTTGCCGAGCACCAGGTCGTCGAAGACGTCCATCCGCGAGCGCACGGCGGCCACCGCGGCACGCGCACGCGTGGCCCAGCCGGCCGGCAGGTCCTCCTTCAGGCCGCCGACGCGATTGAACATGTAGTGCATCCGGCCGCCGGAGACCTCCTCCATGACGTTCTGGAGGACCTCGCGTTCCCGGAACGCGTAGAAGACCGGGGTGATGCCGCCCAGCTCCAGCGGGTAGGAGCCGAGGAACATCAGGTGGTTGAGCACCCGGTTCAGCTCGGCGAGCAGGGTGCGCGTCCACACCGCGCGCGGGGGCACCTCCATGCCGAGCATCCGCTCCACGGCGAGGACCACGCCCAGCTCGTTCGAGAAGGCCGACAGCCAGTCGTGGCGGTTGGCCAGCATGATGATCTGACGGTAGTCCCGTGCCTCGAACAGCTTCTCCGCGCCGCGGTGCATATAGCCGATCACCGGCTCGGCACGGATGATGCGCTCGCCGTCCAGCACCAGCTTCAGCCGCAGAACACCGTGCGTGGACGGGTGCTGGGGCCCGATGTTGAGCACCATGTCGGTGCTCTCCGCGGCGCCGCCGATCCCGACCGTGGTCTCCTTCGTGGGAGTCATGGACACAGTCTCTCGTACGTACGCTTGCCCCATGGAAACGGGGATCCCGGAGGACGAACGGGCGGCGGCCGACGGCGAGCCGGCCTGGAGAGCGCTGCCGCGCGGCCTGCTGCGGATGCGCCGGTTGCTGCTGGTGGTGTGGATGGGCCTGTTCGCCCTGGCCGCGGGGCTGCTGCCGGGCCTGCTGGCCGGTCCCGCCTGGTCGGCGTTCGCGCTGCTGCCGCTGGCGGTGATGGCATGGGGCTGGGTGCTGCTGGGCCGCAACTGGCGCTCGTGGCGGTACACCGAGCGCGCCGACGACCTGCTGATCAGCCGGGGTGTGCTGCGGCGCGGGGAGACCGTCGTGCCCTACGGGCGGATGCAGCTGGTCGAGGTCACCTCCGGGCCCGTCGAGCGGCACTTCGGGCTGGCCACCGTGCAGCTGCACACGGCCGCCGCCGCGACCGACGCGACCATCCCCGGCCTCGACCCGGCCGAGGCGGAACGGCTGCGCGACCGGCTCACCGAACTCGGCGAGGCACGATCGGCGGGGCTGTGACGGCGGCGGAGGACGAAGAGGCCATACGCGAAAAGGCCGTACGCGGAGAAGCCCTACGCAAAGAAGCCGTGCCCGAAGAGGCCGTGAGCGACGGGGACATGTCCGAGAAGGCCGTGAGCGACACGGCCGTGCGCGACGGGCGGCCCGTGACCGAGCGGCGGCTGCATCCCGTCACGCCGCTGAGACGGGCGTGGGCGCCGGTCGCCGTGCTCACGGGCTGGGCCGTGCACGACCCCGACCAGGCGCAGCGGCACCTGACGCGGCTGACGACGACCACGCTGCTGATCGGGCTCGCGGTCGTCATACCCGTGGCCGCCCTCTACGGCTTCCTGTCCTGGTGGTTCACGCACTTCGCGGTGACCGGCACCGAACTGCGCATCCGTACCGGGCTGTTCTTCCGCCGCACCGCGCACATCCGGCTGGAGCGGATCCAGGCCGTCGACGTCACCCGGCCGCTGCTCGCACGGGTCGCGGGGGTGGCCAAGCTGAAACTCGACGTCGTAGGGACGGACAAGAAGGACGAACTCGCCTTCCTCGGCGAGGAGGAGGCCCGGGCGCTGCGCGCCGAACTGCTCGCGCGCGCGGCCGGGTTCGCGCCCGAGACGGCGCACGAGGTCGGCGAGGCACCCGCGCGGGAGCTGGTGCGCGTACCCGGGCGCGTGATCGCCGTCTCGCTGCTGCTGACCGGCGCGACCTGGGGATCGCTGGTCGCCGCCGCCGTCGTACCGCCGCTGCTGTGGCTGGCCACCCACAGCCTGTGGACGGTGCTCGCCACCTTCCTGCCGCTGCTCGGCAGCGCCGTGGCGAACAGCGCGGGGCGCTTCGCCGCCGAGTACGACTGGCTGGTGAGCGAATCGCCCGACGGGCTGCGGATCGACCGGGGACTGCTGGACCGCACGCACGAGACGGTGCCGCCGGGGCGGGTGCAGACCGTGCGGATCGTGGAACCGCTGCTGTGGCGCCGGCGCGGCTGGGTGCGGGTCGAGCTGGACGTCGCCGGGTCGTCGAACTCCGTGCTGCTGCCGGTCGCTCCGCGGGAGGTCGCCGAGTCGGTGATCGCCCGGGTCCTGCCCGGGGTGACGGTGCCGCAGGCCACCGAACTGCTCCGGCCGCCGCGGCGCGCCCGGTGGTGCGCGCCGGTGTGGTGGCGCGGGCACGGGATCGCCGTCACCGACGCGGTGTTCGCCGCGCGGCACGGACTGCTGCGGCGCCGGCTCGCGCTGGTACCGCACGCGAAGGTGCAGAGCGTACGGCTGCGGCAGGGGCCCTGGCAGCGCGTGTGGGGCCTCGCCGGCGTGCACGTGGACAACGGGGCCGACAAGACCGTGACGGCCCGCCTGCGGGACGCTCAGGAGGCGGCCCGACTGCTGCGGGCCCAGGCGGAGAGGTCGCGCACGGGCCGCCGGAGCGCTCGACCCGACCGGTGGATGACCTGACCGGTGGATGACGGGCAGGTGGACGACGGGCCGGCGGATGAAACGAGCGCGACGCCGGGCGGGCGCCCGGCGTCGCGGTGTGGCGTGGGAGACGGCCGTCAGGAGGCCGCGGTGCGCAACCCCGGAAGGTCGATCCGTTCCGTCTCGTCGTGGGCCGTCAGGTCGATGATCTGACGGCCGGCGGCCGGCGCGTCGGCGTCGGCCGGCTTGTACTGGGACTCGGCCTCCGCCTTGTGCAGGGCGAGCGCCTCCTGGCCCACCACGTCGGCGAGGCCGTCGTTCCGGACGGTGCCCGGCCCGGTGTCCGCCGCTTCCTTCTTCGTGCCGAAGAAGTCGAATCCGCCCTCGACCAGCGGGCGCCGCGCGGGCGCGGCCGGTACGACGGCCACCGCGGTCGGCACGGTGAAGTGTCCGGAGGGCAGTTGCGATTGCGGCGCGGCCTTGGCCGGCTCGACCGCCGTGGCGGAGGGGACCGGTGCGGCCTTCTCGCCCGAATCGGCGGCGGTGGACCGGTCGGCAGGTTCGGCCGGGTCGGCGGGTCCGGCGGGTCCGGCGGGTTCAGCCACCCCGGTCACCTCGGCGGGGTCACTCGGGTCGGCCGCCTCGGTCGTCTCAGCCGTCTCGGTCGTGGCGGCCGTCTCGGTCGTGGCGGCCGCGTGCTCGGGCGTGGCGGCCGTCCCGGTCTCCCGCGCGGGATCCGGGTCGGCGTCGCCGTCCGCCGTCACGGCCGTCTCCCGCACCGGGTCGGTCTCCGACGCCATGTCAGTTTCCTCGGAGGAGCCCGCCTTCGTGGCCTCGTCCGTCCGCGCCGCCCGGGCGCCGCCCTTGCCCAACCGCGACAGCGCGGCCTCGGCACGCAGGTACAACTCGGACCCCTCCGGGGAGAACACGGCGGGGGCCGCGGCCCCCGGCTTCTTCTCGGTGGGCCCGGTCGCGGGGGCCGCGGACTCGTGCGTCTCCGTGCCCGCGTCGTCCGGAGCGGCCGCCGGCGCGGCGGGCAGCGCGAGCATGTCGGAGTCGGTCTCGATCTCCAGCAGGCGGCGGCCCTCCAGCGCGCTCGCGCGCTCGGTCTCCGCCGTGGCGTACCGCCGCAGCAGCGACGCGTGCTCGTTGCGCAGCCCCGCGAGCTCCGTGCGCCTGGCGCGCAGCTTCTGCTCGAGGCGGCCGCGCAGTTCGCGCGATTCCTCGAGGTCGGTCTCGAGTTCCGCGACCCGTTCCTCGAATCGCCACTCGTCGCTCGCACGCGCGCGTGTGAGGTCGGCTACCCGCCGTCCGGCCTGCGCGTCCCAGCGGCGCATGACGAACGCGCCGAGAACAGCGGTCACCGCGGCGGTCCCGGCGAGCATCCGCAGCACCACCGCGTCCGTGAACGCCCAGGGACCAAGGGCGCAGACGACAGCGACGCCGGCGATCGCCGAGGAAGGCAACAGCCTGTGCAGGGGTGGGGAATGGCGGTGACGTCCACGTGGCATGGCCAGAAACTTACCGCGCGTACGCGAATCATGCCGGGCCGCCCCGCAAAAAGACAGCCATAACGAAACCTTCATGTGACAGCGGAAGTTCCGGCCGCGTTTTCCTCCGCTTCTCCCCTCGCCTTCCGTCGCTCCGGCCCGCTCTCCTTCCTTCACTTCCGCCGCCGTTTCAACAAGATCATTTTCAGTGGTCGCCGAGCAGGTCGCTCAACCACTGCAACGTCGCGGGGATCTCGCGCCGCCAGGTGTTGAAGTTGTGGCCGCCGCTGTCGAGGATGATGGACGCGATCCGCGTCCTGTTCGTCGCCTTCACCGCGTCGATGAACCTGAGCGTCGACCTGTAGTTGGTCTCGCCGAGCCTGCTGCTGGTGACGAGCAGCGAAGTGTCGGGCGCCGTCAGGTGCTTGATGCTCCACATCAGATCGGCACGATTCCGAAGGTTCCTGTCCCCTTGAAAAAGATCACCCGTGGTCGGGTCGGTGGGCGCCTTGTAGTACGGGGACAGGCCCGCGCCGGCGGCATAAACCTCGGGATGGTGCAGGGCGAGTTTCAGCGCGCAGTAACCGCCCGTGGAGTCGCCGACGATGCCCCAGCTGCCCGGTTTCTTTCCGACCCGGTAGTGCGCGAGAACCGCGGACGGCAGATCCTTGGCGAAGAACGACTCGGTCTGCGGGCCGCCCGGGATGTCCACGCACTCCGTGTCACGCGGCGGCGCCACCGTGGGCCGCAGCATCACCAGGATCATCGGCTGCATCCGCCCGGTCCTGGCGAGCTCCTGCGCGGTGTGCGGGTAGCGCAGCTTGCTGATCAGCGACTGCGCGGTGCCCGGATAGCCGGTGAGGACCACGGCCGCCGGGAAGGTACGGGTCCGGTACTGCGGCTGGAAGTACTCCGGGGGCAGGTAGACGAACGCGGGCGAGGCGATGTGCGTCGTACGGCCCACGATGGCGACCTGCTGGATCTGGCCGGAGACGTCCGGCCGGTCGCCGTTGTCCAGCCGCACATGCTGGGTGCCGATCACCTGGAGGGGTCCGCCGGTGCGGCCGTGCGCCGAGTTGTTCATGACAACCCCGGGCGTGTTCTCCTGCCCGAACAGGTCCGCCCAGCTGGCGTAGAAGCCGAAGGCCTGGTTGGCGGCGAGTCCGACGCAGGCGAAGACCGCCACCTGCGTGGCCAGCAGAATGCCGACGCGTCCGGTCACCGCGCGCCAGGTGCCGCGGGCCAGACGCGGCCAGAGCCACACCGTGCCGACGAACAGCAGCACGGCGCAGAGGATCGCCAGTACCAGCACTTTGTTGCTCATGAGACCCATGGGCTTTTCCTGCCTACGCTTCCCGCCCAGGGCCCGCCGACGCTTCCTTGCGAGGGCTTGCCTTGGACTTTCCCTGCCCTTTGACCCGACTTTCCGGTGGGGAGTGAACCTCTCTCCCCGAGACACCGTCCTAGAGGGCGCAATGTCGCCGGATGCCCGGATCGGCACCGGATTCAAGGTCTCTCGCAGAACTACGGGATGCGATGTCTGTCAGGATAGATGGGGAATTGTCGGACGGGGTTCCGGACCGATCGAGCAGGGTGCGGCGCATACTCCGCGGCCCGCGCCCCGAGGCCGTCCCCGTGCTGGTCGCCAGGGCCTGCGCGGTCGTCGGTCTCCTGGACATCGCCGCGGGGGTCTTCCCGCGCTTCCGGCACAGCCGCATGCACGCCCTGGCCGAGGTGCTGCCGGGCTCCTTCGGCCCGTTCGCCGCGGCGCTCTCGCTCAGCGTGGGCGTGCTGTTGCTGCTGCTCGCGCACGGCCTGAAACGGCGCAAGCGCCGGGCCTGGCGCGCGGCCGTGGTCCTGCTGCCGGCCGGTGCGGCGGCGGAGTTCGTCTACCGGCACTCGATCGTCGGGGTGGTCATCTCGCTGGCGCTGCTCGCGCCGCTGCTGATCCACCGCGGCGAGTTCGCCGCGCTGCCGGACCCGCGCAGCCGCTGGCGGGCGCTGGCCAACTTCGTCCTCATGAGCGCCGGCTCACTGGCCCTGGGTCTGATCATCGTCAGCGTGCACACGCACCGCATGGTCGGCGACCCCAGCGTGGCGGACCGGCTGACCCATGTCGTCTACGGCCTGATCGGCTTCGAGGGCCCGGTGGACTACCAGGGCAACACCTCCTGGACCGTCGCCTTCTCCCTCGGTGCCCTCGGCTGGCTCACCGCCGTCACCACCGTCTATCTGGCCTTCCGGCCCGAGCACCCGGCGGCGCGCCTGACCGAGGAGGACGAGACCCGGCTGCGTGAGCTGCTGGACCGGCACGGCGGCCGCGACTCCCTCGGCCACTTCGCGCTGCGCCGCGACAAGGCGGTCGTGTTCTCCCCCAGCGGCAAGGCGGCGGTGACGTACCGCGTCGTCTCCGGCGTGATGCTCGCAAGCGGCGACCCCATCGGCGACGTCGAGGCCTGGCCGGGTGCCATCGAGCGCTTCATGGACGAGGCCAAGGCCCACTCCTGGACGCCCGCCGTGATGGGCTGCTCCGAGACCGGCGGTGAGGTGTGGACCCGGGAGACCGGTCTGGACGCCCTGGAACTGGGCGACGAGGCGGTGGTCGACGTCGCGGATTTCTCGCTCGCCGGACGCGCGATGCGCAACGTCCGCCAGATGGTCAAGCGCATCGAGCGAGCCGGCTACGAAACCCGGGTGCGGCGCATCCGTGACCTCGGCGGCACCGAGCTGGAGCGGGTCCGGCGGGCCGCCGAGGACTGGCGCGGCACCGACACCGAACGCGGCTTCTCCATGGCGCTCGGCCGGATCGGCGACCCGGCCGACGGCGAGTGCCTCATCGCCACCGCCCACAAGCAGGACGAGGAGCCGGGCGAGTACGGCGATCTGAAGGCGATCCTGCACTTCGTGCCGTGGGGCGGGGACGGCGTGTCCCTGGACCTGATGCGGCGCGACCGCTCGGCCGACCCCGGCATGAACGAACTGCTGATCGTGGCGGCGCTCCAGGCCGCCCCGAAGTTCGGCATCACCCGCATATCGCTGAACTTCGCGATGTTCCGCTCGGCGCTGGCGCGGGGCGAGAAGATCGGCGCGGGCCCGGTGCTGCGCGCCTGGCGCGGGCTGCTGGTCTTCCTCTCCCGCTGGTTCCAGATCGAGTCGCTGTACAAGTTCAACGCCAAGTTCCAGCCCCGCTGGGAGCCGCGGTTCGTCGTCTACCGCGCCTCCTCGGACCTGCCCCGCATCGGCTTCGCCGCCATGCAGGCCGAGGGCTTCGTCGACCTCGCCCTGCCGCTGCCGCGCTTCCTGCGCCGCCGCACCGCCGCCCGGAGCGCCTGCGCGCACTCGGTGGCGGAAGGGGACGTGCGCGCGGCATGACCCCCGACCGGCCCGGGCGGACCTCCCGCCCCCTCCAGCACAGGGAGGCTCCGCCCGGGCCACGGCACGAGGGGGCCAGGGACGGGGCCTACGCTGAACGTATGAGCAACTTCAGCGGGCGCGGCCGCGTGGCGGGCCTTCCGGCGTGGGGCCGGTGCGCGGTCATGGGGGTCGTGAACGTGACCCCCGACTCCTTCTCCGACGGAGGCCGCTGGTTCGACACGACCACCGCCGTCAAGCACGGCCTGGACCTGGTCGCCCAGGGCGCGGACCTGATCGACGTCGGCGGCGAGTCCACCCGGCCCGGCGCCACCCGCGTCGACGAGGACGAGGAACTGCGGCGCGTCATCCCCGTGGTGCGCGGCCTCGCCGCCGAGGGCGTCACGATCTCCGTCGACACCATGCGCGCCCGCGTCGCCGAACAGGCCCTCGCGGCCGGCGCCGCCCTCGTCAACGACGTCAGCGGCGGCCTCGCGGACCCCGCCATGATCCCCGTGGTCGCGGAGGCGGGCGCCCCCTTCGTCGTGATGCACTGGCGCGGCTTCCTGGAGGGCGGCAACGTCAGCGGGGTGTACGAGGACGTCGTCTCCGAGGTCGTCGACGAGCTGCACGCGCGTGTGGAGGCCGTCCTGGAGGGCGGGATCGCCGCCGACCGCATCGTCGTCGACCCCGGTCTCGGCTTCTCCAAGGAGGCCGGGCACGACCTCACGCTCCTGGCCCACCTCGACCGCCTGCGCGGGCTCGGCCACCCCGTCCTGGTCGCCGCCTCCCGCAAGCGGTTCCTCGGGCGGGTGCTGGCAGGCCCGGAGGGCGCGCCCCCGCCCGCGCGCGAGCGCGACGCCGCCACCGCCGCCGTCTCCGCCCTCGCCGCGCACGCCGGCGCCTGGGCCGTGCGCGTCCACGAGGTCCGCGCGACGGCGGACGCGGTACGCGTCGCCCGCGCCGTGGAAGAGGCACGCACCCCCGGGAGCACACCGGAGGACCGGGCGCACTCCTCCGACGACGGGGAGGCGGACGGCAGACGCGGTGCGCACGGCCCCGCCGAAGGAGACCGGTGAGCGCGCCCCACACCGACGTCGAGCAGGTGGAGGCGGCCAACACCGCCTACTACGAGGCCATGGAGCGGGGTGACTTCGAGGAGTTGTCCGCGCTCTGGCTCACCCCCTCCGACCTGGGCGTCGACGAGGAGTACCACGACCCCGCCGACACCGGCGTGATCTCGTGCGTGCACCCCGGCTGGCCGGTCCTCACGGGACGCGGCGAGGTGCTGCGCTCCTACGCGCTGATCATGGCGAACACCGACTACATCCAGTTCTTCCTCACCGATGTGCACGTCTCGGTGACCGGCAACACCGCTCTGGTGACCTGCACCGAGAACATCCTCAGCGGCGGCCCCGCCCCCGCGGCCGGCGGCGAGCTCGGCCCGCTGGTGGGACAGCTCGTCGTCGCCACCAACGTGTTCCGTCGCACTGGTCTCGGATGGAAACTCTGGTCTCACCACGCCTCTCCCGTTCTGGCCGAAAACGACGGTGCCGAGGACGACGACACGCCCGCCTGAGTGGGTAGGCGCTGAAGCAGGGACGCGGAGTGGCCGGAATCACGGACTTCGGGAAAAGGGCCGCCCACCGGTCCGTGAGCAACCGGGTTCTCCAGGGGAAACACACGGTGAAACCTGCCGGGCCCGGCTCGCCCCGCCTCCCCGCGGCCCGGCTCCGTCAGTGCCCGCAGGTAGATTCGTGCCAGGCCGGTGTGCCGCCCGCACGCGGCAGGGACCGGTCGCCGCCGACGATTGCAGGAGTGATTCGCGTGGATCGTGTCGCGCTGCGCGGCCTGAGGGCCCGCGGGCACCACGGTGTGTTCCCCAAGGAACGCGAGGAGGGCCAGACCTTCCTCGTGGACATCGTCCTGGGAGTCGACACCCGGCCGGCCGCGGCCGACGACGACCTGGCGAAGACCGTGCACTACGGAATCGTGGCCGAGGAGGTCGTGGCCGTGGTGGAGGGCGAGCCCGTGAACCTCATCGAAACGCTCGCCGAGCGCATCGCCCAGGTCTGTCTGAAGCACGACGGGGTCCTGGAGGTCGAGGTCTGCGTCCACAAGCCGGACGCACCGATCACCGTTCCCTTCGACGACGTGACCGTCACCATCACCCGGAGCCGAGTATGAACGCGCCTTTCACCAAAGGGCCCACCGACCCGACCGTGCAGCCGGTGCCCGCCTCGGTCGTCGAGAAGGTCGACGCCGCGGACACCACTCTGCAGAACCCCAAGCGTGCCGTGATCTCGATCGGCTCCAACCTCGGCAACCGCCTGGAGACCCTCCAGGGGGCCGTCGACGCCCTGGAGGACACGCCCGGCGTCCGCGTCAAGGCCGTCTCCCCGGTCTACGAGACGGAGCCGTGGGGCGTCGAGCCCGGCAGCCAGCCGTCGTACTTCAACGCGGTGGTGATCCTCAAGACCACGCTGCCGCCGTCCTCGCTGCTGGAGCGCGCCCACGCCATCGAGGAGGCCTTCAACCGGGTCCGCGACGAGCGCTGGGGGCCGCGCACCATCGACGTCGACATCGTCGCCCACGCGGAGACCGTCTCCGACGATCCGCTCCTCACGCTCCCTCACCCGCGCGCCCACGAACGCGCCTTCGTCCTCGCCCCGTGGTACGACGTGGACCCGGACGCGCAGCTCCCGGGCCGGGGTGCGGTGGCCGATCTGCTGACCGCGCTCACCCGGGAGGGCGTCGAGCCTCGGGCGGACCTGGAACTCCGGCTGCCCGAGTAGTCGTTAAGGTCAGGGCGACGCAAGGTCTGCGACCGGCCTCGGTCCGGGGGAGCTGAAGGGACACCGTGAGAGAGCTGCGTATCAGGGTGCTGGCAGGCGTGTTCGTCGTCGCCGGGGTGCTGTCCTGGGCGGGCGCCCGGCTGTGGAACGCGGTGGGGACACTCCCCGGCGTCCCGCTGGCCGCCCCCATCGTCCTCGCCCTGATCGCCGCGGTCCTCCTGTCCACGGCGCTCTCCCTGCGCGCCCGGCTGAAGGCCCAGCGCGAGCGGCGGCCCGGAGCCAAGGGCGTCGACCTCATGATGGCCGCCCGCGCGGTCGTCTTCGGCCAGGCCAGCGCCCTGGTCGCCGCCCTTGTCGCCGGCGTGTACGGCGGCACGGGCGTCGCCCTGCTGGAACTCCTCGACATCCCGGCCCGCCGCGACCAGGCCGTCTACGCCGGCTTCTCGGTCCTCGCCGGCATCGCGGTGATAGCGGCCGCCCTGTTCCTCGAACGGGTCTGCAAACTCCCGGAGGACGACGACCAGAACCCGCCGGGGTCGGAACCGACGGCATGAGCCCGGCGGGCGGCGTACGCGGGTGAGCGGGCGGGCGCGGCCGGGCGCCGTCCGCGTCAGCGCGCCATGATGAGGCTCATCGCCTCGTTCCGCGTCGCGGCGTCCCGCAGCTGACCGCGCACGGCCGAGGTGATGGTCTTCGCGCCGGGCTTGCGGATGCCCCGCATCGACATGCACATGTGCTCGCACTCCACCACGACGATCACCCCGCGCGGCTCCAGGATCTCCATCAGCGAGTCCGCGATCTGGGTGGTGAGCCGCTCCTGCACCTGCGGGCGGCGGGCGTAGACGTCCACGAGCCGGGCCAGCTTCGACAGCCCCGTGATCTTCCCGCTGGTGGACGGGATGTAGCCGACGTGCGCGACACCGCGGAACGGTACGAGGTGGTGCTCGCAGGTCGAGAACACCTCGATGTCCTTGACCAGCACCATCTCGTCGTGACCCAGGTCGAACGTCGTCGTCAGCACGTCCTCGGGCTGCTGCCACAGTCCCGCGAATATCTCCTTGTACGCCCGGGCCACCCGTCCCGGAGTCTCCCGCAGGCCTTCACGGTCCGGGTCCTCGCCGACCGCGATGAGGAGTTCGCGCACGGCGTTCTCGGCACGCTTCTCGTCGAACTCTCCGAGGAAGCCCTCGCCGTCCAGCGTCACGGGGTCGGTCATGTGAAGCCTCGTTCCTGTGTGTCTGATCTGCGGACATGCGAAATGCCGCGCCCCCCAGGCTAGAACCTGGGGGGCGCGGCATGCATTCCGGGGCCGTTGGGGGCCCGGTGCGGGCTCCGGTCAGTTGTCCGGACGGTCCTCCGGCACCTGCTCCGTGGCCGGGGCGGGCTCCGTCGCCGTGGACTTGACCGTGCTGATCGCCGCCGTCGAGCCGTTGGCCCCGTTCGTCAGTGCGAGCTCCTTCGGGGAGAGCACCGGCGGGCGGGTGGACGGGGTGCGGCGGGAGGAGCCGGTCCAGGCGGGCCGCGGCGGCCGCTTGACGATCGGGGCGAAGATCTCGGCGATCTCCTCCTTGCCCAGGGTCTCCTTCTCCAGGAGGGCCAGGACGAGGTTGTCGAGGACGTCGCGGTTCTCGACCAGGATCTCCCAGGCCTCGTTGTGCGCGTTCTCGATGAGCTTCTTGACTTCCTCGTCCACCAGCGCGGCGACCTCTTCCGAGTAGTCGCGCTGGTGAGCCATCTCACGTCCGAGGAACGGCTCGGTGTTGTCGCCGCCGAACTTGATCGCGCCGAGACGCTCGGTCATGCCGTACTGGGTGACCATCGCGCGGGCCGTGGTGGTGGCCTTCTCGATGTCGTTCGCCGCGCCCGTGGTTGGGTCGTGGAAGACCAGTTCCTCGGCCGCGCGGCCGCCCAGCATGTAGGCGAGTTGGTCCAGCATCTCGTTGCGGGTCGTGGAGTACTTGTCCTCGTCGGGCAGGACCATCGTGTAGCCGAGGGCCCGGCCGCGGGACAGGATCGTGATCTTGTGGACCGGATCGGAGTTCGGCGAAGCCGCCGCGACCAGGGCGTGACCGCCCTCGTGGTACGCGGTGATCTTCTTCTCCTTGTCCGACATGATCCGGGTCCGCTTCTGCGGGCCGGCGACCACGCGGTCGATCGCCTCGTCCAGCATGTGGTTGTCGATCAGCTTCTTGTCACTGCGGGCCGTCAGCAGCGCGGCCTCGTTCAGGACGTTGGACAGATCGGCACCCGTGAAGCCGGGGGTGCGGCGGGCGACGGCGGACAGGTCGACGTCGGGCGCGACCGGCTTGCCCTTCTGGTGGACCTTCAGGATCTCCAGACGGCCCTGCATGTCGGGGCGGTCCACGGCGATCTGGCGGTCGAATCGGCCCGGACGCAGCAGCGCCGGGTCGAGGATGTCGGGCCGGTTGGTGGCCGCGATCAGGATCACGCCGCCCTTGACGTCGAATCCGTCCATCTCGACCAGCAGCTGGTTCAGCGTCTGCTCGCGCTCGTCGTGACCGCCGCCGAGGCCGGCGCCGCGGTGACGGCCGACCGCGTCGATCTCGTCGACGAAGACGATCGCCGGGGCGTTCGCCTTGGCCTGCTCGAACAGGTCACGGACGCGGGAGGCGCCGACGCCGACGAACATCTCGACGAAGTCGGAACCGGAGATCGAGTAGAACGGGACGCCGGCCTCGCCCGCGACGGCACGCGCGAGCAGGGTCTTGCCGGTGCCGGGCGGGCCGTAGAGCAGCACGCCCTTGGGGATCTTCGCCCCGACGGCCTGGAACTTGGCCGGCTCCTGGAGGAACTCCTTGATCTCGTGGAGCTCCTCGACGGCCTCGTCCGCGCCCGCCACGTCCGAGAACGTCGTCTTCGGGGTGTCCTTGGTGATGAGCTTGGCCTTGGACTTGCCGAAGTTCATGACCCGGGAGCCGCCGCCCTGCATCTGGTTCATCAGGAACAGGAAGACGACCACGATGAGAACGAAGGGGAGCAGGGAGAGCAGGATGCCGACGAAGGGGCTCTGCTTCGACGGCGAGACCGTGTAGCCCTTCGGGATCTGCTTGTCCTGGTACTTGGTCTGCAGCGTGTTGGCGATGGTCACGCCCTGGTCGCCGATGTAGCTCGCCTGGATCTTCGAGCTGCCGTCGACCTTCTGGCCGTCCTTGAGCTCGACCTTGATGGTCTGCTCGTCGCCCGTGGTCAGCTTGGCCTGCTGGACCCTGTTGTCATTGATCGCCGCTACGACCTTGCCCGTGTCCACCGTCTTGTAGCCGCCGGACTGACCGACGACATTCATCAACACGACCACGGCAAGGACGGCCAGCACGATCCACATGACCGGCCCACGGAAGTATCGCTTCACGTCCATCCATACGGAGCGGTGTCGCCCCGTCCCTCCTGCCATAGTGAGTTTGATAAGACAGTTCTTCTGACGGTACCCCAGCATTGGGGCTCGAAGCCGCACCGTAGGGCCGACGTACCCGTCTGCTTGCTCCAACGGCTTCGGTGCCGCCGGGGTTCCCGATCACGTACCGCGCTTGAGCCCTTCGGGGTCAGCCGCCGTAGACGTGGGGTGCGAGCGTACCGACGAACGGCAGGTTCCGGTACTTCTCGGCGTAGTCCAGGCCATAGCCGACGACGAACTCGTTGGGGATGTCGAAACCGACCCACTCCACGTCGATGGCGACCTTCGCGGCCTCGGGCTTGCGCAGCAGCGTGCACACCTTCAGGGAGGCGGGCTCCCGGGAGCCGAGGTTGGAGATCAGCCAGGAGAGGGTCAGCCCGGAGTCGATGATGTCCTCGACGATCAGGACGTGCCTGCCCTTGATGTCGGTGTCGAGGTCCTTGAGGATGCGCACGACGCCGGAGGACTGGGTGCCCGCGCCGTACGAGGACACGGCCATCCAGTCCATGGTGACGGGGGTGGACAGCGCCCGGGCGAGGTCCGCCATGACCATCACCGCGCCCTTGAGGACGCCGACGATCAGCAGGTCCTTGCCCGCGTACTCCGCGTCGATCTTCGCCGCCAGCTCGGCCAGCTTCGCGTCGATCTCTTCCTTGGTGATGAGCACCTTCTCGAGGTCGGCACCCATGTCTTTCGCGTCCACCCGCATCACTTTCGGTCGTCTCACCGGCGTTGACGGTCCTCCTCCGGGCTCCGCGTCAGCGGGCCGGCCGAGGTTCCCGATTCAGCCTTGCCGAATCACCAGTCTGCCACCCTGCCGCTGGGCGACGACCCTGCCGGGGAGGTTGATGGCCTTCTGGCCGCGCCAACCGGTGATCAGCCGGTCCACTTCCTCGATGTGCCGGGCGAACAGCGAACCGGCCGGAGCGCCCGCGTCGATGGCGGCCCGGCGCAGGATGCGGCGGCGTACGGCGGGGGGCAGGGCGTACAGCTTGGCGCACTCCAGGCGGCCGGCGTCGTCGCGGACGGTGGCCTCGGCCTGGCCGGCCCAGGCGTCGAGGGCGTCGGCGTCGTCGCGGGAGAGCTGGGCGGTGCGCGCGAGGGCCTCCACGACGCCCTTGCCGAGGGCCTTCTCCAGGGCCGGGAGGCCCTCGTGGCGCAGCCGGGAGCGGGTGTAGGCCGGGTCCGTGTTGTGCGGGTCGTCCCAGACGGGCAGGGACTGGACCATGCAGCCCTTGCGGGCGGTCTGCCGGTCGATGTGCAGGAAGGGGCGGCGGTAACGGCCGCCGGCCCCCGAGACCGCGGCCATTCCCGACAGGGAGCGGATGCCGGAGCCGCGGGCGAGGCCGAGGAGCACCGTCTCGGCCTGGTCGTCGCGGGTGTGGCCGAGCAGGACGGCGTGGGCGCCGTGGCGTTCGGCGGCGGCGTCGAGGGCGGCGTAGCGGGCGGCGCGGGCGGCGGCTTCGGGCCCGCCCTCGCGGCCGACGCTGACGGCGACGGCCTCGACCGGGTCCAGGCCCAGTCCGCGCAGCCGCTGGGCGACCTCCTCGGCGCGCAGGTCGGAGCCGGCTTGCAGGCCGTGGTCGACGGTGACGCCGCCGGCCCGGATGCCGAGTTTGGGGGCCTCGAAGGCGAGGGCGGAGGCGAGCGCCATGGAGTCGGCGCCGCCGGAGCAGGCCACGAGCACGAGCGGCGACGGCGGACGCTCGTGGGGGGCCGATGTGTCCTGTGCGGCGGCGGGCGAGGCCGATGCGGCCTGCGGGGCCGGCGAGCCGTGGGAGGCCTGCGGGGCGGGCGCCCGGACGGGGCCCGGCGTCGACGCGCCGTGCGGGGGCTGCCCGGGGAGCTGCGCGGGCAGGGGGCCCGGCCGGGCGGGCGCGGGCGCCGGCGCGGGGTGGGACGAGAGCTGTTCGTCGAGGATGTCGTGGAGGACGCGGCGTACCGCCAGGCGTATCGCCGCGACCGCAGGATGGGGACCCATGTCCGGTTCCCTTCACAGAGTCTTCGGGGGGTGAGCCCGATATCGGTCACTCAGAGTGCGTCGATGGTGACAGAAGCAGGCCGTTCCCCGAGCATTGCACGCCTACGCATGGCTCACGGTCCCTCGGACGAGTGATTGAAGTGGCGTTCTCCTGCCGTAGGCCGGATGCGGCGGCGCGCTTTCCCGGCTCTCGCGCTCCCTCGCACTCGTGGTCACGGTTCGGCCCTGCGGTGCACCCGTGCGATCCAGTCCGCCGGCTTGGAGATCTCCGCCTTGGTGGGAAGGGTGTTGGGGGAGGTCCACACCCGGTTGAAGCCGTCCATGCCGACCTGCTCGACGACCGCGCGTACGAAGCGCTCGCCGTCGCGGTACTGCCGCAGCTTGGCGTCCAGGCCGAGCAGCTTGCGCAGGGCCATGTCCAGGCGGGAGGCGCCCCTGGCGCGGCGCTGCTGGAACTTCTCGCGGATCTCCGCCACGGTCGGTACGACGTCCGGGCCGACGCCGTCCATCACGTAGTCGGCGTGGCCCTCCAGGAGGGACATCACGGCGGTGAGGCGGCCGAGGATCTCGCGCTGGGCCGGAGTCTGGACCATCTCGACCAGGGAGTGGCCGCCGTCGTCCTCCTCGCCCTCGGGGCGGCCGCCGGCCAGCGACTGGGCGGCCTCGCGGATGCGCTCCAGGAGCGCCATGGGGTCGACGTCCGTCTCCGCGAGGAAGGACTGGATCTCACCCTCGAGGTGGTCGCGCAGCCAGGGCACGGCGGTGAACTGCGTGCGGTGCGTCTCCTCGTGCAGGCACACCCACAGGCGGAAGTCGTGCGGGTCGACGTCGAGTTCACGCTCGACGTGGACGATGTTGGGGGCGACGAGCAGCAGCCGGCCGCCGCCGGGCGAGTCGGGGGGACCGCCGGCCGGCAGGTCGCGGGTGGCGGGGGCGAAGGTCTCGTACTGGCCGAGGACGCGGGAGGCCAGGAAAGACAGCAGTATCCCGAGCTCCACGCCGGTGACCTTGCCGCCGACGGCGCCGAGGACCGCGCCGCCGGGGGTGCCGCCGCGTCGCTCCTGCATCTTGTCCAGGAGCGGTTTGAGGATCTCGCGGAACCCGGCGACGTTCGCCCGGACCCAGCCGGGGCGGTCGACCACGAGTACGGGGGTGTCGTGGGCCTCGTGGGTGCCCAGGCGGGTGAACCCGCGGACGTGTCCCTCGGACGCCTTGGCGTGCCGGCGCAGTTCCGCGACGACGTCCCGGGCCTCGTCCCGGCTCACCTCGGGACCCGGCCGTACCAGCCGGGTCGCGGTCGCGACCGCGAGATTCCAGTCGACCATCCCGGGAGTTGCAGCACCACCGATGCTCGTCATGTGTCAACGGTACGTGAGCACTGCCGTTGGGGGCAGGCCGTGACGCTGGGTTGGGGGCCCTTTGTGTTCCGGCCGTGGTCCTGGCTGCGCCGAGTCGCGTCCGGGACATTCGGGACTGCCGAGCCTGACTCACGGCGGGGACGGCGGCGGCCGGACGGTCTCTGAACGGGCTGGGCCGGCCGTGGTGCGGCCGTGGCAGAGGGCACGGCCCGTCCGGCCCGTGCCCGACTGACGCGCCGGTCGTACGCCGCCCCTGCCCCACGGCGCCGCAGCCGTGCCCGTGCTGGCGCCGGAGCGGTGATCCACCGACGCCCGCGCGGCGGGGTCCGGCGGCACGGCCCCTGCCGGACGCGGCAACCCCACGGCCGTGCGGCGGCAGCGGACGGGCTGCGCCGGCCCTGTGGCCCTGACGGAGGACCGATTGCGAGCGTGCAAGGCCGACGCGGCCGGTCCGGCCCCATGCCCGACTGACCGTGCCCCGAATGGCGCGCCGGTCGTGCGCCCCCGTCCCACGGCGCCATGCACGGCCTGCCCTTGCGGGCATCGGGGCGGTGGTCCACCGATGCCCGCGCGGCGGGGCTCGGCGGCACGCCCCCTGCCGGACGCGGGGACGCCACAGCCGCGCGGCGGCAGCCGGGCAGGCTCCTGCGCCGGTGCCGCGGGCTCCGTGGGTCCGTGAGCGGCAGGGGCGTCGTGGGTGCGGCCGAGGCGGGTTGCGCGGGTCGGACGGGGATGGAGCAGCTGTGGGGGGTCAGTCGCAGGCGCAGGTGGCCAAGGTCGTGACCGCGTGGTCCAGGGCCGACTGGGCTGCGTCCGGGCCGGTGGTGTTCTCGGCGAGGAAGGCGAAGGCCAGCAGGTGGCCGTTGCGGGCGACGACCGTGCCCGCGAGGGTGTTGACGCCCGTCAGCGTGCCCGTCTTCGCCCGTACGAGCCCGGCCGCGCCGTCCGCGTAGCGACTGGTCAGGGTGCCGGTGAAGCCGGCGACCGGGAGGCCGGTGAGGACCGGGCGGAGGCCGGGGTCGGCCGGATCGGCCGCCTTGGCCAGCAGGGCCGTGAGCAGGTCCGCGGTGAGACGGTCGGCGCGGTTGAGCCCGCTGCCGTCGTGGAAGTCGGCGCCCGTCAAGGGCAGACCGAGTTTCCTCAGCTGGGCGGCGATCGCGGCGGCGCCCCCGTCGAAGTCCGCCCGTCCGCCCGTCGCGGCGGCCGTCTGGCGGGCCAGGGCCTCGGCGAGGTCGTTGTCGCTGTTGGTGAGCATCCGTTCGACCAGGCTCGACAGCGGGGGCGAGGAGACGGTGGCCAGGGTCTCCGCGCGGCCGGACGCCTTGGCGGGACCGGCGACCGTGGTCCGGATGCCGTGGCCGGACAGCAGGTCGGCGAAGGCGCGGGCGGCGTCCGCCGCCGGGTCGGCCACGCGCGGGGCCGGGCCGCTGGCCGAGCCGTCGGTGCGGGCCTCGTCGGTCATCAGGGCGCTGACCGGGGCGAGGTTGTCGTTCACGCCGATGGGGTGCAGCAGGGAACCGGCGTAGAAGGTGGTGTCGTGCGAGAGCGTCACCTCGGTCACGCCGCGCCTGGTCAGCGCGGTCGCCGTGTCGGCGGCGAGGGTGCGCAGGCTCGCCAGGTTCCCGGCGTCCTTGCGGGCGGTGAGCGTGGGGTCGCCGCCCCCGATCAGGACGAGTTTCCCGGTGCCGGGCTCCAGGGCAGCGCGGGTGGTGAGCCGGTGGTCGGGGCCGAGGGCGGACAGCGCGGCGACGGCGGTGGCGATCTTGGTGGTGGAGGCGGGGACGAGCGGGTCGCCGGCGTCCTGGCCGTAGAGCCGCTCGCCGCTGGTGATGTCGACGACGGCCGCGGCGTGGTGGGTGCCGAGGGCGGAGTCCCCCAGCAGCGGGTCCAGGGCGGCCGCGACGGCCGAGGCGTCCGACGCGGGCCGCACCGGGTCGCCGGAGCCGCCGAGGCCCACGAGCACCGGCACGGCGCTGGGCGCGGGCTTCGCCCCGCCGTCGGACGCAGACCTGGACGCATCGGATGTACGGGACGGATCCGGCGTATCGGTCCCGCGGCCGTGATCTGCGCCACCCGTGCGCCCCAGTGCCGCGGCCCGGTCCCGCTCGGCCGTACGCTGGCCGGTGGAGTCCCAGGGCCCGGCGGCGGTCACCACACCGGCCGCGAGTGCCAGCCCGGCCGTGGCGGCACCCGCGGTGTACTGCCAGGTCTTCGGCTCAGCGAGCCGCGACCCGACGGTCCCCGTGAGCCGCGCGACCCGCGGTTTCACGGCCCGCGCGGCCCGTACGAGCCGCAGCCGTGCGGCCCGTGCGAGACGGGTCAGGCGCGGTCTCGCGGCCCGCCAGGCTCTCAGCTCCGGCACGACCACCAGCCCCTTTCGCGATCACACACCTGCGTGAGGGACACTTAATCACCAGAACTATGTGCTGATCATGGAGGAGCCACCGGTGGAGTTCGACGTCACGATCGAGATCCCGAAGGGTTCGCGGAACAAGTACGAGGTGGACCACGAGACCGGTCGGATCCGCCTGGACCGTCGACTCTTCACCTCGACCAGCTACCCGGCCGACTACGGCTTCGTCGAGAACACCCTCGGCGAGGACGGCGACCCGCTGGACGCGCTGGTCATCCTGGACGAGCCGACCTTCCCCGGCTGCCTCATCAAGTGCCGCGCGATCGGCATGTTCCGGATGACCGACGAGGCCGGCGGCGACGACAAGCTGCTGTGCGTGCCGGCGTCCGACCCGCGGGTGGAGCACCTCCGGGACATCCACCACGTGTCGGAGTTCGACCGCCTGGAGATCCAGCACTTCTTCGAGGTCTACAAGGACCTGGAGCCCGGCAAGTCCGTCGAGGGCGCCGACTGGGTGGGCCGCACCGACGCCGAGGCGGAGATCGAGCGTTCCATCAAGCGTTTCCAGGAGCACGGCGGTCACTGACCCCCGCGCGTCCCACGGGCCGCACCATCCCCACGGGGGCGGTGCGGCCGTTCGCGTACCTGTACGTCCGTCTGCGCATACTGAGGCTGACGGAAGGTTTCGTTCAGGGAGCATTACTCAGTGACGGACGCGGAGGACCGCAAGCCGCAGTCGGACGAGGCGCGGAGTGCGTTCAGGGTTCCCGCCGGGCCCTCGGTGACCCAGGCGACCCAGGTGATTCCGGTCGTACCGGCGGCCGACGGCGAGTCGTCCACGACATCCGAGTTCGCCGTGCCCGAGGGGCTGACGGCACTCAGGACGGGGACCGAGTCGGAGACCACGTCCGAGTTCGCCGTGCCGGACGGGCTCGACGTCACACCGCCGCCGGCCGTGGAGCCGGAGGGGTCCGCCTTCAGCACGCCGCGGACCTACAGCGCCCGCCAGGCCCCGCCCGCCTTCACCCCGGCGAGCGGCATCCCGGCGGTCAACCTGCCCAAGGACGTGCCCTGGCAGGACCGGATGCGCACCATGCTGCGCATGTCGGTGGCCGACCGGCCCGCACCCGAACCGGTGCAGAAGGCGGAGGAGGAAGGTCCCGCCGTCCCGCGCGTGCTCGACCTGACCCTGCGTATCGGCGAGCTGCTGCTCGCGGGCGGTGAGGGCGCCGAGGACGTGGAGGCGGCGATGTTCGCGGTCTGCCGCTCCTACGGCCTGGACCGCTGCGAGCCGACCGTCACCTTCACCCTGCTGTCGATCTCCCACCAGCCGTCCCTGGTGGACGACCCCGTGACGGCGTCGAGGACGGTACGCCGCCGGGGCACCGACTACACGCGCCTGGCGGCCGTCTTCCGGCTCGTCGACGACCTGAGCGATCCGGAGACCCACCTCTCCCTCGAGGAGGCCTACCGGCGGCTGGCGGAGATCCGCCGCAACCGGCACCCCTACCCCGGCTGGGCGCTGACCGCGGCCGCCGGGCTGCTCGCGGGCACGGCCTCCGTCCTGGTCGGCGGCGACCTGATCGTCTTCGTGGCCGCGGCGCTCGGCGCGATGCTCGGCGACCGGCTCGCGTGGCTGTGCGCGGGGCGCGGGCTGCCGGAGTTCTACCAGTTCACGGTCGCCGCGATGCCGCCGGCCGCGCTCGGCGTCGCGCTCACCGTGGCGCACGTCGACGTGAAGGCGTCCGCCGTCATCACCGGTGGACTGTTCGCGCTGCTGCCGGGGCGGGCGCTGGTGGCGGGCGTGCAGGACGGGCTGACCGGCTTCTACATCACCGCCTCCGCGCGCCTGCTGGAGGTCATGTACTTCTTCGTCGGCATCGTCACAGGCGTCCTGCTGGTCCTGTACTTCGGTGTGAAGCTGGGCGCCGCGCTCGATCCGGACGCCGCGCTCGCCATGAGCCGGCGGCCGGTGCTCCAGATCGTCGCCGCGATGCTGCTGTCGCTGACCTTCGCCGTGCTGTTGCAGCAGGAGCGGTCCACCGTGCTGCTGGTGACGCTCAACGGCGGTGTCGCGTGGTCGGTGTACGGCGCCATGCACGACGTCGGCAACATCTCCCCGGTGGCCTCCACGGCCGTGGCGGCGGGTCTGGTGGGCCTGTTCGGGCAGTTGCTGTCCCGCTACCGGTTCGCCTCCGCGCTGCCGTACACGACCGCCGCGATAGGGCCGCTGCTACCGGGTTCGGCGACGTACTTCGGTCTGCTGTCGATCGCGCAGAACCACGTCGACAAGGGACTGGTCTCGCTGGCCAAGGCGGTGTCGCTCGCCATGGCCATCGCGATCGGGGTGAACCTCGGCTCGGAGATCTCCCGGCTGTTCCTCAAGGTGCCGGGCGCCGCCTCGGCCGCGGGGCGCCGGGCCGCGAAGCGGACCCGCGGGTTCTGACCCGCGGATCCGACCGGTGCTCTACGGGGCGCGGTGGTAGCCGCCGTTGTCCGGGTACTGCGGGTTCTGGTCGTAGTCGCCCTGCTGCTCGCCGTAGGACTGCTGCGGGTACGGCTGCTGCTGCGGGTACGGCTGCGGGTACTGCTGGCCGTAGCCGTACTGCTGCTGCTCCTGCGGGGCGTGGTTCTGGTTGCCGTACTGGTGCGGCGGCTCGATGCGGCGCAGGCGGGTCGTGGCGTCGTCCATGACCGGCTGCTGGAACTGCTGCGCGTGCTGCTGCTGGTACGGGTCGGCGGGCTGCTGGACGGGGGCGGCCGGCTCCTCGGGGGCGTTCTTGGCCTTGGAGCGGGCGCGCAGGAACTCGATGATGATCGGGACCACCGAGACGAGGACGATCAGGATGAGGATCGCCTCGATGTTGGCCTTGACGAAGCCGATGTTGCCCAGCCAGGAGCCGAGGAGCGTCACACCGGCGCCCCACAGCACACCGCCGATGATGTTGAAGACCAGGAACGAGCGGTACCGCATGCCGCTGACGCCCGCGATGATCGGCGTGAACGTGCGCACGATGGGCACGAAGCGGGCCAGGACCAGGGACTTCGGGCCGTACTTCTCGAAGAACTCGTGCGCCTTGGTGACGTTCTCCTGCTTGAACAGGCGGGAGTCGGGCCGGTTGAAGAGCGACGGCCCGACCTTCTTGCCGAACATGTAGCCCGCCTGGTCGCCCAGGATCGCGGCGAGGCAGATCAGGCCGATGGCACCCCACAGCGGGAAGTCCAGCTGCTTGGACGTGATCAGCAGACCGCAGGTGAACAGCAGCGAGTCACCCGGCAGGAAGAAGCCGATGAGCAGACCCGACTCGGCGAAGACGATGAGGAGCAGGCCCCAGATGCCGAACGAGTTGAGCAGGTGGTTCGGATCCAGCCAGCTCGGGCCGAGGGCAAGCGTCGTCACGGTTCCGGACTCCTGAGGGGGATGGGGTGTGCGGCGTCGAGGTGTCGAGGCGGGGCCTCGTGCGGTGCCGCACAAAGCTACCAACGCAAGGTATACGCCCAAGGTTCCACGGGTGCCCGGGGGATGGCGCTGCGCGGTCCGCTCACGCCAAGCTGTGCGCCATGAACATCGATGAATACGGCGGCGGCCAGGAGCCCCAGCCGGACGTGCTGGTCGTGACGACGAACGACGTACCCGGCCACCGGGTGGAGAAGGTCATCGGCGAGGTCTTCGGGCTGACGGTCCGCTCCCGGCACCTGGGCAGCCAGATCGGAGCGGGTCTGAAATCGATGATCGGCGGTGAGCTCAAGGGGCTCACCAAGACACTGGTGCAGACCCGCAACCAGGCCATGGAGCGGCTCGTCGAGCAGGCACGCGCGCGGGGCGCCAACGCGGTGCTGGCCTTCCGCTTCGACGTGACCGAGGCGGCGGACGTCGGCACGGAGGTGTGCGCCTATGGCACGGCCGTGGTCCTGGCCCGGGAGTGACCGGCGGGGGCCCGGGTGCGGGGACCCGGGCCCCCGGTCTCCTACGCGGTGTGGCGCTCGGCGTTGGCGAGGATCGCCTCGCGCAGGTAGGCGGCCAGGCCCGGCCGGATCTTCTCGTAGGTCGCGGTGAAGCGCGGGTCGGCGACGTACATCTGCGCCAGGCAGGTGTGCATCTCGTGCCCGCAGTCGTAATAGCTGCCGGAGATGAACCGGCGGTGTTCCTCGGCCACGTCCATGGCGGCCTCGGAACCGGCCGGCGTGCCCGCGTCGAGCAGCGCCGCCATGCGCCGGTGGATCGCGTCCTGCTCCTCGGTGAGCCGCTTCCAGTCCTCCTTGGTGTACGAGGCGGTACGGCGCTGGGACTGCCGGTAGGCCTCGGTGTCGCCCCAGCGCTGCCGGACCTCGTCGGCGTACTGCTCGGGGTCGTGGTCGCCGAAGACCTCGAACCGCTCCTCCGGCGTGAGATCGATGCCCATCCTGCGTGCCTCCATGGCCTTCTCCACGGCCGCGGCCATCTTCCTCAGCTTCTCGATCCGGGCGGTCAGCAGCTCGTGCCGTCGGCGCAGGTGCGCGCCGGGGTCCGCCTCCGGGTCGTCGAGCAGGGCCGCGACCTCCTCGAGCGGGAAGCCGAGCTCCCGGTAGAACAGGATCTGCTGCAACCGGTCGAGATCCGCGTCGCCGTAGCGCCGGTGGCCCGCGTGGCTGCGCTCGCCCGGGACGAGCAGGCCGATGTCGTCGTAGTGGTGCAGGGTGCGCACCGTCACTCCGGCGAATCCGGCGACCTGTCCCACGGAGTAGCTCACTTCCGCTCCTTTCTCGGTACGCGGTCCACGGTGGCTCCTCACGCCACGTGAGGTGCAAGCGTGTTTCGCTCGGACGTTGTGTCGCTTTCGTCTGTTTATCGTGAGCCCGTGGCCCAGGACACCGCACAGCAGGCACCGACCGCCCCGGCGACCCCGGCCCGCGCTCTGCTGCCGCTGCTCCTGCCCGCACTGGCCGTCGGAGTCGGCTCCAGTCTGCTGTTCCTGCTGGTGAGCGGGCTGGCGGAGCAGTTACAGGGGGTTTTGTGGGAAAGCCTGCCCGATGCCCTGGGCATCGGGCGCTACTCGGTGGTGTGGACGCTGGTCGTGCTCACCGCGACCGGCGTCCTGGTGGGGCTCGTGGTGTGGAGGGCGCCGGGGCACGCGGGCCCGGAGCCGGCGACGCTGGGCCTGACGGCCACCGCGGTGGCGCCGGGCGTGCTGCCGGGGCTGCTGGTGGCCGCCATGCTGATGCTGGCCGGCGGGCCGAGCCTGGGCCCCGAGAACCCCATCATCATGGCGAACGTGGCGCTGGCGTTCGCGCTGGGCCGCCGGCTGCTGCCCCGGCTGCCGGGCGCGCTGTGGCCGGCGCTGGCGGAGGCGGCGACGATCGGCGCCCTGTTCGGCACCCCGGTGGCCGCCGCGCTCGTCATCTCCGAGGCACTGGCCGGGCGGCCGATGAAGGGGGCGCTGTGGGACAGCCTCTTCGCGCCGCTGGCCGCCGGGACCGCAGGCGCCATGACCACGGCGCTGGTCTCCCGCCCCACCTTCGACCTGGGCCTTCCTCCTCTCGGCCGGCCGCACGGGGGCGACCTCCTGGCCGCGCTGGCGATCGCCTCCGCGGCCGCGCTGCTCGGCCTGCTCGCCGTGTACGCCTTCCCGTACGTCCACCGCGCCTTCTCCCGGCTCGGGCACCCGATGCTGGCACTTCCCGCCGGTGGGCTCGTACTCGGCCTGCTGGCGGTGCTGGGCGGCCCCCTCACGCTCTTCAAGGGGCTGTCGGAGGTCGCGGAACTGACCCGCGAGCCCGGCGCCTGGACGGCGGGGCAGTTCGCGACCATGGCCGTGGTGAAGCTGGCCGCGCTGCTCGTCGCCGCGTCCTGCGGGTTCCGCGGCGGGCGGATCTTCCCGTCCGTGTTCGTCGGCGCCGCGTTCGGGCTGACCGCGCACGCCCTCGTGCCCGCGGTACCCGAGTCGCTCGGGGTGGCGGCGGGCGTGCTGGGCATGCTCCTGGCCGTCACCCGGCAGGGCTGGGTGAGCCTGTTCACGGCCGCGGTCCTCGTGTCCTCGCCGACCGTCCTCGCGCTGCTGTGCGCCGCCTCGCTGCCGGCCTGGCTGCTGGTGACCGGCAGGCCGCTGATGCAGCTCGGGAAGGACGGCAAGGCGGTCCGCTGACCGGGCCCCGCGCCCCGGTTCCGCGAACCTTCCGTACGACGACTCCTCCGACTCCCTCGGCTCCCCCACCCCCGGCCCCTCGAACCCATCGATCACGTCGATCCAGTAGGAGACAGCCACATGCCGCTGCACCAAGGACACGAGAAGCCCGACGAGCGCCCCCTGTCCGTCAACCCCTTCTACGGGGAGGCGAATCCGGCCGTCGAGATGGCCGAGGCGCCGCCCAAGCACCAGCTCGCCGACACGCCCCTGCCGCCTTCGACGGCGTCCCAGCTCGTGCACGACGAGCTGATGCTGGACGGCAACTCCCGGCTGAACCTGGCCACGTTCGTCACGACCTGGATGGAGCCGCAGGCCGGTGTCCTGATGAACGAGTGCCGCGACAAGAACATGATCGACAAGGACGAGTACCCGCGCACCGCCGAACTGGAGCGGCGCTGTGTGGCGATGCTCGCCGACCTGTGGAACGCGCCGGACCCCTCGGCCGCCGTGGGCTGTTCGACGACCGGGTCGAGCGAGGCGTGCATGCTCGCCGGGATGGCGCTCAAGCGGCGCTGGACGCAGCGCAACGCCGACCGCTATCCCGGCCGGGACGCGCGCCCGAACCTCGTCATGGGCGTCAACGTCCAGGTGTGCTGGGAGAAGTTCTGCAACTTCTGGGAGGTCGAGGCCCGCCAGGTCCCGATGGACGGCGACCGCTACCACCTCGACCCGCGGGCCGCCGCCGAGCTGTGCGACGAGAACACCATCGGGGTCGTCGGCATCCTGGGCTCCACCTTCGACGGCTCCTACGAGCCGATCGCCGACCTGTGCGCGGCCCTGGACGCCCTCCAGGAACGCACGGGGCTGGACGTCCCGGTGCACGTCGACGGCGCCTCGGGCGGCATGATCGCGCCCTTCCTCGACAAGGACCTGGTCTGGGACTTCCGGCTCCCGAGGGTGGCCTCGATCAACACCTCGGGGCACAAGTACGGGCTGGTGTACCCGGGCGTCGGCTGGGCACTGTGGCGGGACCAGGAGGCGCTGCCCGAGGAGCTGGTCTTCCGGGTCAACTACCTGGGCGGTGACATGCCGACCTTCGCGCTGAACTTCTCCCGGCCCGGCGCGCAGGTGGTCGCCCAGTACTACTCGTTCCTGCGGCTGGGCCGCGAGGGCTACCGGCTGGTGCAGCAGAGCACCCGGGACGTGGCCCGCCACCTCGCCGAACGGATCGAGGCGCTCGGCGACTTCCGGCTGCTGACCCGCGGCGACCAGTTGCCGGTGTTCGCCTTCACCACGGCGCCGGAGGTGCGGGCCTTCGACGTGTTCGACGTCTCCCGGCGGCTGCGCGAGAACGGCTGGCTGGTGCCCGCGTACACCTTCCCGCCGAACCGGCAGGACCTGTCCGTCCTGCGCGTGGTCTGCCGCAACGGGTTCTCGGCGGACCTCGCCGAGCTGTTCCTGGAGGACCTCGGGCGCCAGCTGCCCGAACTGCGCCGCCAGCCGCACCCGCTGATCCGGGACAAGAACGCGGCCACCGGCTTCCACCACTAGGGCCTCTCGTTTGGACCCTAGGCCGTGCCGTACGGGATCAGCGGTCGTCCCCCGGATGGCGTTCGCCCGTCGCGTACGGGTTCCGCTCGCCCTCGGCCAGGACGCCGACGAACGGCTCGCCCTCGCCGGCGAAGGTGTAGGCGCCGCGTTCCAGGCGTCCGATCAGTCCCCGGGTCCACGCGGCGTCGGAGTCGGCCGTGTGGACCCACAGGTTCATGATCTCGCCGATGTGGCCGAGCTGTTCGGGTCCGTCCTCGGGAACGTAGTGCTCGGTGACGGACGTCCGCCACTGCCCGATCCGCCGGATCCGCTCCTGGAGCAGGGCGATCGCCTCGTCCCTGGGCAGGTCCACGAGGAAGCCGATGGCCGCGGACTGGACGTCCGCCTTCTGGCCGTAGGAGACCAGGGCCTCCCGCAGCAGCCGGAAGTACTCCTCGGTGCCGGCGTCGGTGATCTCGTACTCCGTGCGGGGCGGGCCGCCGGCCGTGGACGGGGCGGTCTCGTGCGCGTGCAGCAGTCCTTGCCCGGCCATCTGCTTCAGGGCGTGGTAGATCGAGCCGGGCTTGGCGTTGGACCACTCGTGCGCGCCCCAGTACTCCAGGTCGCCGCGCACCTGGTAGCCGTGGGCCCGCCCGTGCTGGCGGACGGCGCCCAGCACGAGGAGACGGATCGCTGACATGCGCTCCAGGTTAGAGCCAGGGCCTCTCGTTCGGATCAAGCCGGGCTCGCGGGCCCTGGCACCGCTCCCGGAGCCGGCCTGATCCAGTCGGAAGACCCTAGAACGGGAACCCGCTCCGGCCGTGCTGTACCGAGATCCACTTCAGCGTGGTGAAGGCGTCCAGGGTCGTCTCGCCGTTCAGCCGGCCGATGCCGGAGTGCTTCTCGCCGCCGAAGGGGACGAGCGGCTCGTCGTGGACGGTGCCGTCGTTCACGTGGAACATGCCGGTGTCGATCCGCTTGGCGAAGGCCACACCCCGCTCGATGTCCGCCGTGTGGACGGCGCCGCTGAGGCCGTACGGGGTGTCGTTGACGATCCGGACCGCCTCCTCCTCGCCGTCGAACGGGATGACGAAGGCGACCGGGCCGAAGACCTCCTGGCGGAGCAGGGAGGAGTCGGCGGGCAGGTCCGTCAGGACCGACGGCTCGACGAGGTTGTCGGTGGTGGTGCCGCGCAGCAGGGCCGTGGCCCCCTCGGCGATCGCCTGCTCGACGGCGCCCGACACCGCGTTCGCCTGGGTGGAGTTGATCACCGGGCCGATGACCGTCTCCGGGTCGCGCGGGTCGCCGACCTTCAGCGACCTCACCTTGGCGACGAACTTCGCGGTGAACTCCTCGGCGACCGAGCGGTCCACCATGATCCGGTTCGCGGCCATGCAGACCTGGCCCTGGTGGACGTACCGGCTGAAGACGGCCGCGTCGACCGCGTAGTCGAGATCGGCGTCGTCCAGGACCACGACCGCGCTGTTGCCGCCGAGTTCCAGGACCGAGCGCTTGAAGTGGGAGGCGCAGACGGTGGCGACGTGCCGCCCGACCTTGTCGGAGCCGGTGAAGGAGATGACCTTGGCGACGGGGTGCTCGATGAATGCGTCGCCGATCTCGGCGATGTCGGTGATGACGACGTTGAGCAGACCGCCCGGCAGACCCGCGTCCTCGAAGATCTTCGCGACCAGGGAGCCGCCGGTGACCGGGGTGTTCTGGTGCGGCTTGAGCACCACGCCGTTGCCGAGGGCGAGCGCCGGGGCGACCGACTTCAGGGACAGCAGGAAGGGGAAGTTGAAGGGGCTGATGACGCCCACGACACCGACCGGCACCCGGTAGACCCGGTTCTCCTTGCCGTCGACCGGGGACGGCAGGATCTTGCCCTCGGGGCGCAGCGCCAGGTGGATCGACTCGCGCAGGAACTCCTTGGCGAGGTGCAGTTCGAAAGCGGCCTTCAGACGGGTGCCGCCGAGCTCGGCGATGATCACGTCGGTGATCTCCGGCTCCCGCTCCTCGACCAGCCGCAGCGCCTTCTCGAAGACGGCCCGGCGGGCGTAGGCGTTGGTCGCGGCCCACTCCTTCTGGGCGCGGGCGGCCGCGCGGTAGGCCTGATCCACCTCGTCGACCGTGGCTATGGTGATCGAGGCCAGCTTCTCCCCGTCGTACGGGTCGAAGTCGATGATGTCCCAGGAGCCGGTCCCGGGGCGCCACTCGCCGTCGATGTACTGCTGGGCCAGGTCGGTGAAGTAGGACGACATGTGCTCCCTCGATCCCCTGCTGTCGAGATGGTCGAAGCAGTCGGAGCCCGATCAACCCCCGATCACTTCTTCACGGTCTGATCACACGTCATCGTACTTGCGCGCGAACCGAGTTGGGGGTCCCCTACACGTTTCCGAGGGGTTTTCCCTAAGTGAGCTGGAGCAGCCCGCGCAGCAGGTCGCGGCTCTCGTCCGGACCGGGTCCGTCGTGCTGGATTTCCTCCAGCGTCCTCTCGTACTGGGCGACGTCCTCGGGCTTGTCCAGGTAGAGGGCGCTGGTGAGCTGCTCCAGGTAGACCACGTCCGACAGGTCGGACTCGGGGAAGCTGAGGATGGTGAAGGCGCCGGACTCACCGGCGTGCCCGCCGAAGCTGAACGGCATGACCTGAAGCCGTACGTTGGGGCGCTCGGAGATCTCGATCAGGTGCTGCAACTGCCCGCGCATCACGTCGCGGTCTCCGTAGGGGCGACGCAGGGCGGCCTCGTCGAGGACGATGCGGAGGTCGGGAGCGTTCTCCGAGACGAGGTGCTTCTGCCGCTCCATGCGCAGCGCCACCCGCCGTTCCACGTCCGCCTCGCTCGCGCCCTGCATACCGCGCCGGACCACCGCCCGCGCGTACGCCTCGGTCTGCAGCAGCCCGTGCACGAACTGCACCTCGTAGACGCGGATCAGCGACGCCGCGCCCTCCAGTCCCACGTAGGTGGGGAACCAGCTGGGCAGGACGTCGGAGTAACTGTGCCACCAGCCCGCGACGTTGGCCTCCTTGGCGAGGGAGAGCAGCGAGATGCGCTCGGTCTCGTCCGTGATGCCGTACAGCGTCAACAGGTCTTCCACGTCTCGGGTCTTGAAGCTCACCCGGCCCAACTCCATCCGGCTGATCTTCGATTCCGAAGCGCGGATCGAGTACCCGGCCGCCTCGCGCGTGATCCCCCGCGCTTCGCGCAGTCGCCTGAGTTGCGAGCCGAGCAGCATGCGCCGCACCACCGATCCGGGCTCTCCCGCGCTCACGTTCGCCAGCCTCCCCAACCGTCTTCAAGGCCCGCAGTCTGCCACTAATTCACTCCGAGCTGTACTCGCGTGATTACGGAAACGGAAAGAGATCAGGGAATCCGCACGGCGGCAGCCGGGCAGGAGTCCGGCGGATGACAAGAAGATGGCGGAAAAAATGGCCAGTAAGCGGTACGGGGAGGTCCAATTCGGTCACGTGCACGTGCATCTGCCCTTGCATCTGCTGTACGCATCCGAAACCATGGTCGTGCGCCACCGCTGCATCGCAACGACCGCGGATTACCGGGAGTGCCTCGCATGGGGACGAATGGATCGACCATGCTCGAGCCGTTACGGCAGGGCCTTCCCCCGCTGGATCCCGCGGCCGTGTCGAGCGCCGCCTCCTGCGCGCTGCCCGCCCGCTACGAAGCGGTGCGTGAGGCAAGACAGTTCACCCGCACGACGCTCGACCGGTGGGAGCTGGGCGACCGGTTCGAGGACGTCTGCCTGGTGGTCTCCGAGCTGGTCACCAACGCCCTGCGGCACGGCCTGCCGGTGCCCCCGGCGTCGCCGGCGCACTCGTGCGACCACGACTCGCCCGTGCGGCTGCACCTGCTGCGATGGACCGGGCGGCTGGTGTGCGCGGTGCGCGACCCCAGCCGGGAGAGCCCGGTCGCCCGCGAGACGGACGACTTCTCGGCGGAGTCGGGCCGCGGCCTCTTCCTCGTCGACTCGTTCAGCGACAGCTGGGGCTGGCACCCGCTGACCGGCACCCTGGACGGCAAGGTGGTCTGGGCGCTCTTCCGGTTTCCACCCGCCGAATGACGAACCGGGCCTTCTTCGACGCCGCGGTTCTACGCGCGTCACCGCGTGTCGCGCGGCGATCGCCCCGAGTCGCTCACCCGCTTCGAGGGCACGTCAGCCCGCTATCAGGTGGTCGAACTCCCCGTCCTTGACGCCCAGCAGCATCGCCTCGATCTCCGCACGCGTGTAGACGAGCGCGGGACCTTCGGGGAAGCGGGAGTTGCGCACCGCCACGTCCCCGCCCGGCAGTCGCGCGAACTCCACGCAGGAGCCCTGCGAGTTGCTGTGCCGGCTCTTCTGCCAGGCCACCCCGCGCAGCCGTGCGGCCGCCATGCCGTTGTACACGTCGCCCCCGTACCCGCCCTCAGCGTCGTGGTCCACAGGTCGCTCCCCGGTGGTGCACTGGCTGGTGTGGCCATTGATGCATCGGTCAACTGATCGGGATCATAGCCCTGTTCACATGCAGATGCGCGCGCAGATGCACGTGCACGGGGAGTGGTTCAGCGGTTACAGTCCTGGCGTCCGCCTCACCCGAGCCGGTCGAGCGTCTGCCCCCAGAACGCGCAGGACATGCGAACGCCAGCCCCCGTCCATGATCTTCCGCGCCATCATCTGTGCCGGGTCGTCCGGATCGAATCCGTCGTGCACTAGGAAGAGACGCGTTCCGCGGCCTTCCTGTTCCAACGTCCAGGTGAGCGTCCAGTCCGCGGGATTGGCCGGATCGGCGTCCCTCCAGCGGACGCACAGCATCCGCTCGGCGTCGTAGGCGAGAACCTCCACGTCGACGACGCCGGAGAACTTGGAGTGGGGCCGCGGGACGGAGGTCATCCGGTAGCGGTGGCCGACCCGGAGGCGGAAGTCCGCGGCACCCGGCATCTGCCACTGCGCGAGCAGCGAGGGCTCGGTGAGGGCCCGCCAGACCTTGGCCGGGGGGTGCGGATAGAACTGGTCGACGCGGATCGTGGTGAGGTCGTCGTCGGGGTCGGTACTCATGTGCGGTCGTGCCCGTGTGGTCGTCGTGGGGGTCGGTGCCCCGGTGCGGTCACCGCAAGGATCGGGGCTCAGCTGCGGTCGTCGTCGGGCATACGGTCCAGCAGCGCGCCGAGTTCCTTCATCCGGCCGCGCCAGAACCGCTCGTACGGGTGGAGCCAGTCCTGCACCTCGGCCAGCGGGGCCGCCTCCAGGCGGTAGATGCGCTGCCGGCCGGAGCGCTGCTCGGAGACGAGACCGGCCTCCCGGAGCACCTTGAGATGTTCCGAGAGGCTGGGGCGGCGCATGGCGAAGCGGTCGGCCAGGTCCTGGACGGGCTGGGGCCCCTCCTCGCGCAGCAGCCGCAGCACCTCGCGGCGGGTGGCGTTGGCGAGCGCGGCGAAGACGCGGTCCTCCGCGGCGGTACCCGTCCCCTTCATACGGAGCTCGTCCCGTTCATGGCGGCGGTCAGAAACCTTCCTTCTCGGTCAGCAGCATCAGACCGTTGCCGTCGGGGTCCGTGAAGGAGGCCATGCGGCCCCAGGGCAGCTCGTCCGGGCCCTGCACGGAGACCCCCGCCTGCGCGAGCCGCGCGCAGGCGGCGTCGACATCGGTCGTGACCAACATGATCCCCCGTGCCGATCCGGGCTCGAAACCCCCCATCCCCGGCCCGGAGAGCGTGAAGACCGTCTGCGCGCCGACGGGCGCCACCTGGAGCCAGCGTCCCTGGGGCATGTCCCGGTCGGCGACGGTCTCGAAACCGAGGACGTCCGTGTAGAAGCGCAGCGCGCGGTCCTGGTCGCCGACGGGGAGGGTGACGAAGGAGGCGTGAGTGATGTTCATGCGAACGAGATTAGGTAGGAGATTCCCTACGTGTCAACCGTAGGGACTCTCCTACCTATCGCTCGTGCGCGTCGCCGGCCCGGTCAGCGGCCGGAGTACGGCAGCAGTGCCATCTCCCGCGCGTTCTTGATCGCCCGCGCCAGCAGCCGCTGCTGCTGGGCCGTGACCCGGGTGACCCGGCGGCTGCGGATCTTGCCGCGGTCGGAGACGAACCTGCGCAGCAGATCGGTGTCCTTGTAGTCGATGTACGAGATCCCGGCCTGCTCCAACGGGTTGGGGCGGTCCTTGGCGGGCTTGCGGTCGCTCTTGCGGGGCATCGGGTCAGACCTCCAGGAGGGTGTCGAAGGCGGACGCCAGGCCCCTCCAGGCCTCGCGCCCGGCGGCGTACTCGGCGTCCGTCAGCAGGCAGGACTCCAGCAGCCGTTCGAGGCCGTCGCGATCGAGGCCGGGGGACGTGAACACGAGGTGCTGGCAGCGGTCGCCGTGCTCCGGGTGCCAGTCCAGCGCGGCGGCGGCCCGGCGCACGGGCGGGACCAGGTCCCAGGCCGCGTCCGGCAGGGCGGCGAGCCACGGGCCCGCGCCCTCCACGCACAGCGCGCCGCCGGCCGCGTCCCAGTGGAGCAGCGTGTCGGGCCGGTCGGCCAGCCAGAACCGGCCCCGGCTGCGCGCGGCGGCGCAGGTCAGGTCCTCCAGGGCCGCGTACAGCCGCTCCGGGTGGAAGGGGCGGTGGCGGCGCCAGACCAGCGTCGAGACGCCGTGCGCGTCCGCCTCGGCGGGCAGCAGCGCGCACGCCGGGTGCTGGGCCGCCGCGGCCGCCTCGACGTCGAATCCGGCGAGGGCGGCGCGGACCAGCTCCGAACGCGGGGCGGCCTCCCGCGCACGTGCCGGGGCAGGAGGGGCGCCCGCCGGGTCACCGTGGCCGATCGGGACCCGGCGGGCCGTCGGGTGCAGTTGTGCCAGCAGTTCGCGGTCCTCGTCGTCGGCCTCCGGGGAGTCGCTGACGGCGAGCACGGGCGCGTACTCCAACTGCCGGGCGAAGGTGTCGGCGACGGTCCGCTGATCGGTGGCGGCCGCGGCGAGCCCGCCGTCGGCCAGATCGTCGCCGTTGCCGAGGTACGGCAGGACGAGGGCCGGGTCGACGGCGGTGACCACGCCGGTGACCGTGAGCCCGCCGGCCACCACCACCTCGGCCATCGCCTTGGGCTCCACGGAGTCCCACAGCTCGACCACCGCGAGCGGGGCGTGCCCGGCGGCGGCGATCCCGCGCAGCTCCGGCACCAGGTCCTCCCGCAGCGCGCAGCACGCGCAGTCGTTGACCAGGGGCATCTCGCCGCGGGACAGCACTCCGGAGGCGTCCCGGACGGTGCGCACGACCGTGCCCGCGGTGGCCGTCGCCAGGTCGTGGTGGAGCGCGACGCTGCCGGGCACCTCGGCGAGGAGCCGCGCGACGGCCGCCTTCCGGGCGTCGGCGTGCAGCCCGCCGACGATCACCACCGACAGGCTCACGCCCCGCCCCGCTTCCCGTACCGGCGCTCGAAGCGCTCCACGCGCCCGGCGGTGTCCAGGACGCGGGCGGTGCCGGTGTAGAAGGGGTGGCTGACGTTCGAGATCTCGACGTCGACGACGGGGTAGGTGTGGCCGTCCTCCCACTCGATCGTCTTCTCGCTGGTCATGGTCGAGCGGGTGAGGAAGGCGTGGTTCGCGGCACGGTCACGGAAGACGACGGGACCGTAGGCCGGGTGGATTCCGTTGCGCACGGCGGACCTCAGCGCTCCTCTCGGAAGTCGGCGTGCCGGCCGGCGACCGGGTCGTACTTGCGCAGGGTCAGCCGGTCCGGGTCGTTACGGCGGTTCTTGCGGGTGACGTAGGTGTAGCCGGTCCCGGCGGTGGACCGGAGTTTGACGACCGGGCGGAGTTCGTTGCGTGCCATGCCGCTATGCTACTGAAAATGAATTCCATTTACATCACCGATCGAGGAGAGGTGCGTCACCCGTGTCCGCCCACTGCATGCTGACCGGCGCCCGGCCCGGCTTCGGCAACCACATCTCGCACTCCCACCGGCGGACCTCCCGCCGCTTCGACCCGAACATCCAGACCAAGCGCTACTGGCTGCCGAGCGAGGGCCGCCACGTGCGGCTGCGGCTGAGCGCGAGGGCGGTCAGAACCGTCGACACGATCGGCGTCGAGGCGGCCGTGGCGCGCATCCGCGCGCGCGGGGTGAAGGTCTGAGGAACCCGAGCCACCCGAGGAACCTGAAGTACCCCGAAGAACCCGAAAGAACCCGGACCGCGAAGAACCCCGGAGAACAGGGAGACGCCATGGCGAAGAAGAGCAAGATCGCGAAGAACGAGAAGCGGCGGCAGATCGTCGAGCGGTACGCCGCCCGCCGGGCCGAGCTGAAGGAGATCATCCGCAGGCCGTCCTCGACGCCGGACGAACGGCTCGCCGCCGAGCGGGAGTTGCGCGGGCAGCCGCGGGACGCGAGCGCCACGCGCGTGCGCAATCGCGACCAGATCGACGGCCGGCCGCGCGGCTACCTGCGCACCTTCGGCCTGTCCCGGGTGAGCCTGCGGGAGCAGGCGCACGCCGGGCATCTGCCCGGAGTCCGGAAGGCCTCCTGGTAAGCGCCCGGTCCTGGTAGCTTGCTGCGGTCGTACCGGCCGCCGGGCGGCCGGCCGGTCAGGGCTTGGGGGCTTTCCGATGACTGCGACGACCAGGGCGGCCGAAGCGGCGGCAACGGGGGCGAGCGCCGCGACGCGGATCGCGGCCGTGACCCTGCTCGGCGCGCTCGCCCTCACCGGGTGCGACAGCGGCGGCCCCGGTGCCACGGACAAGACCTCCGCCACCCCCGACGCGAGCGTGACCACGACCGGCGATGACGGCGGCGGCGCGCACGGTACGGGCGGTCCGACCGCCAACGGGGACGGCGTGGAGGGAAGTTGGCTCGCCACCACCGGCGGCAAGGCCGTGGTCCTGATCGTCACCGGCAAGCGGGCCGCGCTCTTCTCGACCGACCGGACCATCTGCACCGGGACGGCGGTCGAGGAGGGCGCGAGGCATGTGATCCGCCTCGACGCGTGCAAGGCCCGTACGACCGGCATGGTGGACTCCGTCAACAAGACCACGCTCCGCGTTACCTGGGAGGGTGGTCTCGGCTCGGAGACGTACACCCGGTCGACGGGCGGGGCGCTACCGTCGGGCCTGCCGACGGCGAGCCTGGGCTCCTGACGCGCGGGGCCGATCGCGGGGCGGGCAACCGCGCCGCCCGCTCGTGCGTGATGATCCTCGGGCATCATCACGATCCAAGGGACCAGTTCATGCGCGCCATTCCGATTCCGATCACCGTCACCGCCCTCGCCGCGGCCCTCCTGCTCACCGCCTGCGACAGCGGCGGCAGCGGTACCGGCTCCGGGGACAAGAACACCGGCGGCACGGCTTGCCGGATCACCGAGGTCGGGGTTCAGGTCGGTCCGGCCAACGCCGCGCCCGCCGCCGGGGACACGGGCAACGTGCCCGTCACCGTCACCAACCGGGGTGCGCGGTGCACCCTGGAGGGCTTCCCGGGCGCCACCCTGTCCGCCGGCGACGTCACGGCGACCGTCCCGCAGGACAAGTCCGGCAAGCCGGAGAAGCTCACTCTCGCCAAGGACGACACGGCGTCCTTCACTCTCACCTACGTGCGGGGCAAGGAGAACGACGCCAAGAGCCTCGCGGTGACGTCACTGAAGCTCAGCCTGCCCGGAGCGTCCGGCAGCCAGGACTTCCCGTGGTCCTACGGCCCGGTCCAGGGCAGGAAGAACGCGGGCGACCCGGACGCGTCGGTGACGGCCCTCCAGCAGGCCGGCGACTGACCGACGCCGTTCACGCGGGTGGCGCGGCACGTCGGCCGAGCGGCGGGCGGGACCTCACCTGGGCCCGGTCCGCCGCCCGGGCGCCCTCCGTCCACCCCGCCGTGTCGCTCACCCCGCGCAGGCGGGTGGTGGTCGTCTCCGGGAACAAGCGGTCCACCCGGTCGGTGACCGCGACGTCCCGGCTCGCCAGGACGGGCAGCAGGTCCGCGCTCACCTGGGTCCCGGCGGCGGCCGCGAGGCGGGCGCCGACTCGGTGGGCGTAGGCGGCGAGGAAGGACTGCCGGAAGGTCTTGGTCCGCTTGCGCCCGCCCGCTCGCTGGGCGGCCTCCGCCCTGCTCATCGCCGTCGTGGCCTGGACCAGCAGGGAGGCGTAGAGCAGTTCGACCGCCTCCAGGTCGGCCTCGAAGCCGACGACGGTGGAGAACGCGAGGGCCTCGTTCCACACGGCACGGCAGTGGTTCGCGGTGGCCACGGCGTCCAGCAGCACGGCCTTGGCCTGTTCGTACGGCGGCTCGACACCGATCCGGCAGGCGCCGGGGGCGTCGGGCGACGGGGCACGGGCGGCGAGCAGCGCCTCGTCGACACTGTGCCGCGCCATCAGCTCCTGTGCCTTGGCGCTCAGCGCCTCCGCCTCCTCCGGGTACCCGGTCGCCTCCGCCTTGGCGAGCAGCGCCCGGATCCGGGTGAGCATGCGGGACTCGGTCCGGGGCGCGGGCTCGTCCAGAGGTTCGAGCGCGGGGAGCCGCAGCAGCAGGCGGTAGAGCTCCAGGACGGCGCTGGCATGCGAGAAACGGTCGGTGCGGGGCGGTTCCCCGGACGGCAGTGCGTCGAGCTCGGCGGCCCAGCGCGGGCCGCGCGGCCGGTCGTCGGCCGCCTGCGTGCGGACGAGCGCCGCGAGCAGCCGCACATGGACCTCGCCGAGCTCCCGCCGCACGATCCGGGCGACATCGGCGGGCCGCCAGCCTCGCTGCCACGCCGTCGCCACGAACTCCTGCCCGCGCCGGGCGAGTTCGGCGTCCACCCCGGGGTCGGCCGCCAGCAGGGAGGCGCCGGTGTCGAGGGCGTCGTCGGAGGGTGCGTACAGGGCGGCCCGAAAGGCCCGGTCGACGGTGCTGGACGTACTCACCGCTCGATCGTGCCATGAGGCACGCGCGACTCTGTCCACACCCTGTGGACAAACCAGCCGTGGAGTGGCCCTCAGGGTGTCAACTTCGGGTTGACACCCTGAGGGGCGCAACCTACGGTTGACACATGACGAACCCCACCATCAGGTCGAGCGTCCGTCTGGACGACCTCATCTCGGCCATCAAGAAGGTCCACCAGGAACCCCTCGAACAGCTCCAGGACGCCGTGCTCGCCGGCGAGCACCTCGGCGAGGTGGCGGACCACCTCATCGGGCACTTCGTCGACCAGGCCCGCCGTTCCGGTGCCTCCTGGACCGACATCGGCAGGAGCATGGGCGTCACCCGGCAGGCCGCGCAGAAGCGGTTCGTGCCCAAGGAGTCGGCCGACCTGGACCCCAGCCAGGGCTTCAGCCGCTACACGCCCCGCGCCCGCAAGGTGGTCATGACCGCCCACGAGGAGGCCAAGGCCGCCGGGAGCGCCGAGGGAACGCCCGCGCACCTGGTCCTCGGGCTGCTCGCCGAACCCGAGGCCATGGCCGCGCAGGCCATCGAGGCCCAGGGCGTCACCCTGAACGCCGCCCGCGAGGCCGCGACCGCCGCCCTGCCACCCGCGTCCGCCGACGCTCCCGAGCTGGTCCCGTACGGCTCGGCCGCCAAGAAGGCCCTGGAACTCACCTTCCGCGAGGCCCTGCGCCTCGGCCACAACTACATCGGCACCGAGCACATCCTGCTGGCCCTGCTGGAGCTGGAGAACGGCGAGGGCGTCCTCAGCGGGCTCGGCCTGGACAAGGCACGCACCGAGGAGTACGTCGCGGCGGCCTTGGCGGAGCTGGTGAAGGACCGCGCCCGGCAGGACGAGGACCAGGAGCCGCACGACGGCGGACAGGACGGCTGACCACCCTCCCGGGCAGCGGGCCGGAGCCCGTTGTCAGACCCGCCTGCGACACTCGCCGACATGACCGACCGGTGGGCTCTGGCACCGGCCGAGGACGGCGGCGCCGAGGTCGCCCCCCTCGGCCGGGACGGCCTGCCCGCCGGTCCGGTGCACCGTGCCGCCGGCCTCGCGGAGGCGGTCCGCGGCAGACCGGACGTCACACGATGGGTGTGGCGGTCCACCGCCGAGGTCTATCCACGCCTGCTCGCCGCGGGCGTGCGGGTGGAGCGGTGCTACGACATCGAGGACGCCGAGACGCTCCTCCTCGGCCACGAGGGGCGCCACGGCGAGCCCCGCTCGGCCGCCGCCGCCCTGGCCAGGCTGCGCGGCGGCCCCGTACCGCCGGACCCGCCGCACCGGTCCGCCGAACCCGGCGCGCAGTCCTCGCTCTTCGAGCCGCAGGGCGTGGGCCTGCCGCTGGCGGACCTGATCACGGTCTACGCCGAGCAGCAGCGGCGGCACGAGCGAGCCGAGCACCCCGACCGCATGCGCCTGCTGACCGCCGCCGAGTCGGCGGGCACGCTGGTGGCGGCCGAGATGAACCGCGCGGGCCTGCCCTGGAGCGCGGACGTGCACCGCGAGGTGCTGCACGAACTGCTCGGCGAGCGGTACGCGGGCGGCGGCGAGCCCCGCCGACTGGCCGAACTCGCGGACGAGGTGTCCGCCGCCTTCGGCCATCGCGTGCGGCCGGATCTGCCCGCCGACGTGGTCAAGGCCTTCGCCCGGGCCGGGATCAGGGTGAAGTCCACCCGCCGCTGGGAGCTCAGGTCCGTCGACCACCCGGCCGTCGAACCCCTGCTGGAGTACAAGAGGCTGTACCGGATCTGGGTCGCCCACGGCTGGTCCTGGCTCCAGGACTGGGTGCGGGAGGGGCGGTTCAGACCGGAGTTCCTCGCCGGCGGCACGGTCACCGGCCGCTGGGTGACCAACGGCGGGGGCGCGCTGCAGATCCCCAAGGTCATCCGCCGGGCCGTGGTGGCCGACCCCGGCTGGCGGCTGGTCGTGGCCGACGCCGCCCAGATGGAGCCGCGGGTGCTGGCGGCGATCTCCCGCGACCCGGGGCTGATGGAGGTGGCGGGCCGGGACGCCGACCTCTACCAGTCGGTGTCCGACCGGGCCTTCTCCGGCGACCGCGCCCAGGCGAAACTCGCCGTGCTCGGCGCGGTCTACGGGCAGACCTCCGGCGACGGCCTGAAGAACCTGGCCGCCCTCAGACGCCGCTTCCCCAAGGCGGTGGCGTACGTCGACGAGGCCGCGCGGGCGGGCGAGGAGGGCCGGCTCGTACGGACCTGGCTGGGCCGCACGTGTCCCCCGGCCGCCGGGACGACGGAGGACGCGACCGGAGAGGCGGGCCTTCCGCAGGACGACCCGGCCTCCGCGCCACCCGCCGACCAGGGCTGGATGCCGGGGTACGCCTCCACCAACTCGCGTGCCCGAGGCCGGTTCGCCCGCAACTTCGTCGTGCAGGGCAGCGCCGCGGACTGGGCCCTGCTGCTGCTCGCGGCGCTGCGCCGCACCTGCCGGGACATGGCGGCCGAACTGGTCTTCTTCCAGCACGACGAGGTGATCGTGCACTGCCCGAAGGAGGAGGCGGACACGGTCGTCGAGGCGATCCGGCAGGCCGCGGAGGTGGCGGGACGGCTGACATTCGGCGAGACCCCGGTGCGGTTTCCGTTCACGACGGCGGTGGTGAAGTGCTACGCCGACGCGAAGTGAGTGCGGCGGCGGGACGAGCGCCGGGCAGGACGTGAGCCTGGGGCCCGACACGGGATCGAACCCCGTACAGACCCGGCAGACAGCCCGAACACCGTACGGCCCCGGCAAAGCAAACGGCCCGAACACCGTACGGCCCCGGCAGACAGCCCGAACTCCGCAGCGACCCGCCCCCTCCCCGGCACGCACCGGGCCTCGCGCGGCCCCGCCCGTCGTGATCCGGCGGTCAGACGACCGGCGGCCGGCCGAGCCTGGTCAGCCGCCACACGGTCCGCCAGCGCATGGGCCGCCGCTCCCCCGCGGACCCGCGCAGCCCCTCCACGAACCCGCCGAACCAGGCCCGCAGCCCGGCGAGCGAACGGGTCCGCGCCAGGGTGAGCAGCGTCCACACGCCGAGGTGCACCGGGACGAGCGGGAGCGGCAGCCGCCGCCGGACCAGCCAGACCCGGTTGCGGGCAGTGACCCGGTAGTAGATCGCGTGCCGGGCGGGCGAGGTCTTCGGGTGCCGCAGGAGCAGTTCGGGCGCGTAGAGGATCTTCCAGCCGGCGTCGGCGGCACGCCAGGCCAGGTCGGTCTCCTCGTGCGCGAAGAAGAACTCCGCGGGCCAGTCCCCGGTCTGCTCCAGCATCGCCATCCGCAGGGCGTGCCCGCCGCCGAGGAACCCGGTGACGTACCCGCCCCGCATCGGGCCCGACCCGCCGATCCGCGGCACGTGCCGCTGCTGGGTCTCGCCGCACTCGTCGGCGATGCGGAAGCCGACGATGCCGAGGCGCGGGTCGGCGGCGTACAGATCCCGTACCCGGCGCAGTACGTCGGCGTCGACCAGGAGCCCGTCGTCGTCCAGCTCCACGACCACGTCCACATCCCCGAACTCCCGCAGCCGGGCCAGGGCGACGTTGCGCCCGCCGGGGCAGCCGAGGTTCTCGTCGAGATCGACCGCCGTGACCTCGCCGGGCAGGGACAGCCGGCGGGCGAACTCGGGCAGCCGGCACCCGTTGCCGACGATCACGATGCGCGCGGGCGCGAGATCCTGCTTGGCCACGGACTCCAGCAGGGCGTCGACCTCGGCAGGCCGGTTGCCCATGGTCACCACCGCGACAGCGATCCTCGGCTCCACCACGGCCCTCATCCCATCCGACGACAACGGCGCCCGCACGGCGCCCCTCGTTCACCAGGATGTCGCCCGGGCGGCGCCGGTTGCTCTGACGCCACCTCACTTTGCGGCCTCTTGCCCCCGCCTCACCGCAACCCTCCCGGAACCGGCACGAAACCGCACCCCACGCCGTGAGTCCGTCAGCCGCCCGAGTGATGTCCGCGAAATTCCGCGCGGTCACCCGGTCGGGTACTGTCCGTCGAAAAATGTCCGGGAGAACCGGTTCAGCCGCGTTTGTTCCCCGATCATGCCCGAGTGAGCATGCAACTCCGAAGTGCCGCACGCCGCCGGGCCGTTCCGGCCGCCGTGGGCTCCCTCCTCGCCCTGTCCCTCCTGACCGCCCCGTCCGCCGACGCGCAGCCCGCCGGCACGCGACAGACCGGCGGCGGGCTCCCGTCGCGTGCCGTGCCGCAGTCCAGGCCGATGACGGTCGCGGAGGCCCGTACGGACGCCTACCTGAGATCGCTGCGCTCCCGGCCCATGCGCTTGCGCGGGTTCTTCGTGAGCCTGCCCAAGGGCGGGGACCTGCACAACCACCTCTCCGGCGCGGTGTCCACGGAGTACCTGATCAAACTGGCCGCCGAGGACGGGCTGTGCGTCGAGACCGCGACGCTGACCGCCGTCGCGCCGCCGTGCGGGCCCGGGACCCGCCCCGCGGCGGACGCCCGGACCGACCGCGCCTTCCACGACGCGCTGGTCCGCGCGTGGTCCATGGAGGACTTCCCGCCCGGCGGCAACGGCCACGACCACTTCTTCGACACCTTCGGGAAGTTCGGCGAGGTGACCTGGCGGCACCGGGGCAAGCTGCTCGCCCAGGTCGCCGACCACGTCGCGGGCCAGAACCAGTTCTATCTGGAGACCATGGTCACCCCGGCCTCCGACGGCGCGAAGCAGCTGGCCGCCGAGGTCGGCTGGGACAGCGATCTCGCCGCGCTGCACCGCAAGTTGGTGGCCGGCGGCAAGCTGGACAAGCTGGTCGCCGCAGCCCGCAAGGAGGCCGACGACGGCGACGCCGAGTTCCGCGCGACCGAGCGCTGCGGCACCCGCAAGGCCCGGCCCGGCTGCCGGCTCACCGTCCGCTGGATCTCCCAGGCCTCCCGGGGCAGCGCCCCGGAGCGGGTCTTCACCCAACTCGCCCTGGGCCTGCGGCTGGCCGAGCGCGACCCGCGCTTCGTCGCGGTCAACCTCGTCCAGCCGGAGGACGGAGACGTCGCGCTGCGCGACTACAGCCTCCAGATGCACATGGTCCGCTATCTGCGCGGCCAGTACCCGAAGGCCCATGTCACCCTGCACGCGGGCGAGTTGTGGCCCGGGCTGGTCAAGCCCAAGGACCTGAGGTTCCACATCGAGGAGGCCGTCGACGTCGCCCGCACCGAGCGCGTCGGGCACGGCGTCGACCTCGTCCACGAGGACGGCTGGCGGAGCACGGCCCGCACCATGGCCGCCCGCCAGGTCGCCGTCGAAGTGCCCTTCACCAGCAACGCCCAGATCCTCGGGGTGAAGGGCGCCGACCACCCCTTCACCACGTATCGCCGCTACGGCGTCCCCATCGTGCTGGCCACCGACGACCCCGGCGTGTCCCGGATCGACATCAGCCACGAGTACCAGTACGCCGCCACGACCTACGGCCTTTCCTACGCCGAGCTGAAGGACCTCGCGCGCGCCTCACTCCAGTACGCCTTCCTGCCCGGTGCGAGCCTGTGGCAGGGCAATCCCACCACCACGGGCTACCGGGTCGTGCCGGCCTGCCGCGGTGAGCGCCCCGGCCTGCCCGTACGGACCCGGGCCTGTCAGCTCCTGCTGTCCCGCAGCCCCAAGGCGGAACTCGAGTGGCGCCAGGAGGCGGCCTTCGCCGCCTTCGAGCGCACACACGCCCGCGCGATGCGCTGAACGCCCTCCGTGCCCTCTCCCATGTGGGCACGAGGGCACTCCCACCCCACGGGGGCACTCCGCGGCGCGAGCCCCGGCGTGCCCCCGCGGCCCGTGGCCCGTGGCCCGTGGCCCCGTCGTCCGCAGGCCGTCTCAGGGGTGGGCGGGGCTCTCCGCGGAGGGTGCGGCTTCGGGGACGTCGTCAGCTCGTCCGGCCACGGTCAGCCGCAGCGTCGTGGCGGCCACGACCCCCGCCACCAGACCGCAGGTCAGTGCGGCGGGAACGCCGTTCCCGAGGCCCGCGGACAGGTACGTCAACCCCCAGCGCAGGCCCGCCCCGTCCGTCGCCATCCGCAGCAACTGGCTCGCCAGCAGTCCGAGGACGGTCGCGCACACCGCGCCGACCGCCATCGCCGGGACGGTGGCCCGGGTCAGCAGCACGGGCAGCCACCGCAGCCCCCACCACACCACCACGAGCACCAGTACGTCGGGAAGCCGGTGCAGGAACCAGTCACCGAACGGCGCGCCCGCCGGGCCCGCCCAGCCGCCGAGCAGCAGCCACTGGCGCAGCAGCTCACCCGGCTCGGCGAACAGCCCACCGGCCGGGTCGATCCTCTGGATCGCGGCTGCCACCGACTGGTACGAGAGAACGACCAGGGACAGCGCGATGATCGCGGTCCCGGCGGTGGCGGCAACACGGGCGGCGCGCGCCGGGACGGCCTGCCGCGGCAACGGACCGGCCCCCTTCGCGGTGATCCGGGCCGCGAACACCGTCCCCACCGCCGCGACCAGCGCGGCCACCACCAGGATCTGCCGCCCGGACGAGATCGTGCCCGCCAACTGGGGCAGGAAGCGGTAACTGCCGCGCCCCCGCGAGGCGATCAGCCACGGCGCGGAGACGGCCACCGCCAAGGTCCCCGCCACCAGTCCCCAGGCCCATACCGCGAGCAGCGTGGCGGGCAGCCGGCCGTGCACCGGCGGAAGCCTGCGGACCAGGTGCAGCGCGCCGGGCACGAAGAAGGCGAACACCGCGCCGAAACGGATCTGCATCGCGGTGTGGTGGAGCACCAGGTAGCGCGCTCCGTCCGGGTCAGGCGTGCCGTTGACCCAGTCGGACGCCTCGCCACCGAACCGCACGACGTCCGGAGGGTCGTACGACCAGGGGATGAGCCAGTATTCGAGCTCGGCGGCGGTCCGGCCGCCGATCGCGTCGGCGGTGCCCGCCAGGTGCAGCGCCTGCACGCTCGCCCCCGCCCACCACAGCAACGCCGTGATCAGCAGACCCCCGACCAGCGCCGGTATCGCCGCGCGCCGATACGTCATGATCGTCCCCCGCCCTTGTCCGCGCGTTCCGCGCATGTCACAGCCGGGCGGTGAGACTACGGCTCCCCGATCACATACGGATCACGGCGGGCGGCCCGACCGGGCGCGCGCCGGCACCCCCGGAACCCGGAAGACGACACGAAAGGCAGGGTCACTGCTGTGCGTCGGGCGGCAGCAGGTCGTCCACGAGCAGGTCCTCCGCGAGCAGCCCCTCCATCGGCACTTCCACCGGCAGGCCTTCCGCGGGCAGGGCCTGCTCGCACCAGATGGTCTTGCCGTCACGGGCGTGGCGGGTGCCCCAGCGCTGGGTGAGCCGGGCGACCAGCATCAGGCCGCGTCCGCCCTCGTCGAAGATGCGGGCCTGGTGCAGATGCGGGGCGGTGCTGCTGGCGTCGGAGACCTCGCAGATGATCGTCCGGTCGTAGATGAGCCGCATCTGTATGGGGGGCTGGCCGTATCGGATGGCGTTGGTGACCAGCTCGCTCACCACCAGCTCGGTCACGAAGCCGATCTCCTCCAGCCCCCAGGCCGCCAGCAGGCGGGCGGTCCGAGCGCGGATCCGGGCCACTTCGGCCGGTTCCGCGGCGATGTCCCAGGTGACGACGCGCGTCTCGTCCAGGCCGTGCGGCCGGACCAGCAGCAGCGCCGCGTCGTCGGTCGGGGGCTCGGGCAGCAGCCTCTTGACCACGTGGTCGCACAGCGCTTCCAGCGAGTCGCACGGCTCGGTCAGTGCCTCGCGCAGTTCTTCCAGCCCCGCTTCCAGGTCGCGCTGCCGGGATTCGACCAAGCCGTCGGTGTAGAAGGCGAGCAGACAGCCCTCCGGCACCTCCATCTCCACCGTCTCGAACGGCACGCCGCCGACACCGAGCGGCGGCCCGGTGGGCAGGTCGAGGAAGTCGGCGCTGCCGTCCGGGGCCACGACGATGGGCGCCGGATGGCCGGCACCGGCCAGGGAGCAACGCCCGGTCACCGGGTCGTACACCGCGTACAAGCAGGTGGTTCCGACGTCCACGGCGCCTCCGCCGGCCGGGTCGGCACCGTCGTCGGCGCCCGATTCCGCGGACTGCCGGCTCACCAGGTCGTCCAGCCTGGTGAGCAGCTCCTCCGGGGTGGGATCGACATCGGCGAGGGTGCGCACGGCCGTGCGCAGCCTGCCCATGGCCGCGGCGGCGTGGATGCCGTGGCCGACCACGTCCCCCACCACCAGCGCGACCCGGGCACCGGAGAGCCCGATCACGTCGTACCAGTCGCCGCCGACCCCGGCACGGGGTGCGGCAGGCAGATATCGGGAGGCGGCCGACACCGCCGATTGCTCGGGCAGCTGCTGCGGCAGCAGACTGCTCTGCAGGGTACGGGCGATCTCGTACTGGTTCTCCAGCGCCGCGGCCTTCTCGATGCTCGCCGAGGCCAGCTGGGAGAGCTGGACGAGGATCGCCTCGTCGTCGGCCGTGAAGTCGCTGCCGTCCTTCTTGTCCGAGAGCTGGATCAGCCCCAGGTTGCGACCGTCGGTGGCGATCAGCGGGACGGCCAGCCAACCGCGCATCGGCGGATGAACGGCGGCGTAGGAGCCGAAGCCCCGCCAGGCCGGGTGGGCCTCCAGCTCGTCCTGGGTCATCCGCATCGGCCGGTTCTCCTTGCACACCAGGACATAGATCCCCTCTCCGACCGGGGGCGCGTCGAAGAAGCGGTACTCGCCGTACTTGTCCGACAGGGAGACTGCGTTGATCGCCTGGGCCCAGCGGAGGTTCGTGGTCATGCTGGTGACCGACTGGTGCGTGCCCACCAGCGACCTGGCCTCCTCGGTGACCGTCTGGAGGGCGAAGTCCAGTGACGGCGCGGCATTGATCCGCAGACTGGACCGGGCCAGGTCCTGCAACTGCTGGGACCTTCTGTGCTCCACCACGGCGGCGGCCGCGGCCTGCTCGTAGAGCCGCCCGTGTTCGGCCGCGTCCAGCCGCAACCGGATCTCGCTCATCACCGAGGCGCCCAGCTGCTCCAGGGCGCACCGCTGCTCCGTGTCCCACACCCTCGGCCTGGTGTCGATCACGTACAGCGCGCCGATCGACAGCTCCTCCAGCAGCAGCGGCACGCCCAGGTACGCGCGCATGCCGGTGGCGGCGACCGCGGGGTCGGACCGGTGCGCGCAGTCGTTCCGGACGTCGTCGATGACCAGTGGCCGGCCCGACACCACCAGCTCGGAGCAGAAGCCCCAGTCGACTCGCTCCTGCTCCCCGTGCCGCGGTACGGCTCTGCCGATCCCGCCCCGGATGAACTGCCGGTCCGCCCCGGCCAGACTGATCAGGGCCATTCGGGTGTCCAGCAGCCGCACGGCCAGGCACACGGACCGGGCGAAGGCGTCCGTGGTCAGCTCGTCGACCGCGCGGACGGCGTCCACCGCGGCCAGCCGTGAGGGCTCGCGCAGCACCGTGGCAGGGTTCGGCGGGTTGCCCGCCTTACCGAGCTCGGCCATGACCCCTCCGCGCCTGCTGTGTGAGTACGCACCCCGCTCGGATCCGCGGTCCAGGACCTTGGCCCGGGACCGCCAGGCCGCCCGAAGATCTCGCATGCGCCCTCGTGGTTCCACCGAGGCCTGGACGTTCCGACCGGGAGTCACCCTTGCCTGATTCCAAAAGTACGCCTGCCCGTCGTGGCGGCGAACTCGGCCGGGGACCACGGAACGACAAAGGACCAGCTGGGAGCGTTCCCCACTGGTCCTCCCAGTGGAACCGCTTACGGGATTCGAACCCGGGACTTACGCACGACGAGAGTCGAGGACACCGCGAGCGTGACACTCACCGCCCGCCACGTCCACGCGCCTCCGCAGCCCACGGCCGAACGCCGAAAGACCAGCCAGGAGCATTCCCAGCTGGTCTTTCCGGTGGAGCCGCTTTCGGGATTCGAACCCGAGACCTACGCATTACGAGTGCGTTGCTCTGGCCATCTGAGCTAAAGCGGCGCGCTGCCGCATCATGATGCGATCGGCAACGTCGGTAAGTCTACACAGTTTCCGGGGGTGCTTCGCACGCCCCCCGGAGCGCCCCTGGGGCCGGGGCTCCGGGGTGCCGCGCGGTGGTCACGAGCAGCGCTTTCCGTTCGTCGGAGGGGTGCCCCGGAGGAGATAGGTGTTGATCTCGGAGTCGATGCAGCGGCTGCCGCGGCGGTAGGCGGTGTGGCCGTCACCGTCGTAGGTCAGCAGGCGGGCCGAGGAGAGCTGGCGGGACAGGGACTGGGCCCAGCGGTAGGGGGTCGCCGGGTCGCGGGTGGTGCCGACGACCACGATGGGGGCCGCGCCCTTGGCCTCGATGCGGTGCGGCCGGCCGGTGGGCTGTACCGGCCAGTACGCGCAGTTCAGCGTGTTCCAGGCGAGGCCGCGGCCGAAGACCGGGGAGGCCTTCTCGAAGGCGGGGAGGGATTCCTCCACCTGCTCGGGGCCTGCGAAGGGCGCCGGCAGGTCCAGGCAGTTCACGGCGGCGTTGGCGTACATCAGGTTGCTGTAGTGGCCGCCGGAGTCGCGTTCGTAGTAGCTGTCGGAGAGGGCCAGCAGCGTGGAGCCGTCGTTCTTCTTCATCGCCGACGCCAACGCCGAGCGCAGTTGCGGCCAGGCCGACTGGTCGTACATCGCCGCGATCACCCCGATGGTGGCGAGGGACTCGCCGAGACGGCGGCCCCCGGCGTCACCGGTGGGGATCGACCGGGCGTCGAGTTTGCGGAAGAAGGCGGCGAGCTGGTCGCCGACCTGCTTCGGCGTCGCGCCGCGGCCGCCGAGCGGGCAGTCGCTCTGCTGTACGCAGTCCTTCGCGAACGACTTGAAGGCCTCCTCGAAGCCCGCCGTCTGGTCCAGGTTCATCTGGCGCGCCGACAGCGAGGGGTCCATCGCCCCGTCCAGGACCAGGCGGCCGACGCGGTCCGGGAACAGACCGGCGTACGTGGCCCCGAGGAACGTCCCGTACGAGGCGCCGACGTAGTTCAGCTTTCCGTCGCCCAGCACCGCGCGCAGGATGTCCATGTCGCGTGCCGCCTCCGCCGTGGAGACGTGCCGCAGCAGGCGGGCGGCGCGCGCGCCGCAGCCCTCCGCGAACTTGCGGTACGCGGCGACGAGCGCGTCGGTCTCCTTGCCGTCGTCGGGCGTGAAGTCGGTCTGTGTGTACGTGTCCATGTCCCGGTCGTCGAGACACTGCACGGCCTCACTGCGGGAGACACCGCGCGGGTCCATCGCGACCAGGTCGTAGCGGGCGCTGATCTCGGCCGGGTACCCGACACCGGCGTATTGCTGGAGGTAGGCGACGGCCGAGCCGCCCGGTCCGCCCGGGTTCAGCAGGAGTGAGCCGAGCCGCTTGCCCGGGCCGGACGCCTTCTTGCGGGCCACGGCCAGCCGGACGTCGCCGGCGGCGGGCCGGTCGTAGTCGAGCGGCGCCTTGAGCGTCGTGCACTCGAAGCCGGGCACCCCGCAGCTGCGCCAGGCCGGCTTCTGCTCGTAGTACGGCGACAGGATGGGTGGCGTGGCCCGCGGCAGGGCGGCCAGCGCCGCGTCCGCCGCGGGCTCGGTCCGGCGCTGCGTGGTGCCGGGGGTACAGGCCGAGACCAGCAGGGCGGCGGCCGCCAGGAGGGTGCCGCCCGCACGGGCCGCACGGAGCGGGGTTCGGGGCCGGGGGCCTCTGCTGCTGTTCGGACGAAGGGCGCGCCTGATGTGCATCCAGCGAGCGTAACTCTCCGCGATCGCGTGAGTGCGTTACGTGCGGGGCGTTCCCCGTACGAGTGACGCCATCGGCGCCGGTGGCCTCGGCGTTGCCGGCGTCCCGACCTATTCGGTGTACTCCGTGGCCTCGGCGTTCTCGGCGTTGCACTCGGCGTACTCGGCGTTCTCGTCAGCCCGCCCTCAGGGCCATCGTCATCGCCTCCACCGCCAGCAGCGGGGCCACGTTGCGGTCGAGGGCGTCGCGGCAGGCGGCGATCGCCTCTATGCGGCGCAGGGTGGACTCGGGCGAGCCGCCGCGGGTGAGGCGCTCCAGGGTGTCCTCGACGTCCGCGTTGGCGATGGCCACGCGGGAGCCGAGCTGGAGGGCCAGGACGTCCCGGTAGAGGCCGGTCAGGTCGGTCAGGGCGATGTCGAGGCTGTCGCGCTGGGTGCGGGTGCGGCGGCGCTTCTGCTTGTCCTCCAGGTCCTTCATCACGCCCGCCGTGCCACGGGGCATCCGGCCGCCCTGGACCGCGCCCAGCGCTGCCTTCAGCTCCTCGGCCTCCTTGGCGTCCATCTCCTCCGCGAGTGCCTTGGCGTCGTCCGCCGCCGCGTCGACCAGTTCCTGGGCCGCCCTGAGGCAGCCGCCTATCTCGTCCACGCGCAGCGGGAGCTTCAGGACGGAGGTGCGGCGTTCGCGTGCGGCCGGGTCGGTGGCCAGGCGGCGGGCGCGGTCGATGTGGCCCTGGGTGGCGCGGGCCGCGGCGGCGGCGACGGCGGGGTCGACACCCTCCCGGCGTACGAGCATGTCCGCGACGGCGTCCACCGACGGCGTACGCAGGTTCACGTGGCGGCAGCGGGAGCGGATCGTGGGCAGGACGTCCTCGACCGAGGGGGCGCACAGCAGCCAGACCGTGCGCGGGGCGGGTTCTTCGACCGCCTTCAGCACGGCGTTGGCGGACTTCTCGTTCAGCCGCTCGGCGTCCTCGACGAGGATCACCTGCCAGCGGCCGGTCGCCGGGGCGGTGAACGACTTGCGCACGGTGTCCCGCATGTCGTCGGCGAGGATCTGCGTACCCACGGCGGCGACCGTGTTGACGTCGGCGTGGGTGCCGACCAGCGCCGTGTGGCAGCCGTCGCAGAATCCGCAGCCGGGGACGCCGCCGAGGGCGCGGTCGGGACTCACGCACTGGAGGGCGGCTGCGAAGGCGCGCGCCGTCTGCGTGATCCCCGCGCCGGGCGGCCCCGTGAACAGCCACGCGTGCGTCATCTTCGACGCCTCCGGGGGCGGCGCGTGCGTGGCGGCCGCGGTGACCAGGGCGTCGGCGTCCCGGGCAGCGGCGCTCAGCTGTTCGCTGACCTTCTCCTGCCCGACGAGGTCGTCCCACACGCTCATGGGTCACGCCGCCCTTTCGTCATGGTTCGTGGTGCAGGATCCATTGTGCGGGGCACCACTGACAACACGGCGGGCGGCCTCGCGCGCATCGGCAGGCGCACCACCGCCCCGATCGCCCGATCGGCGCCCGTCCGACGGCTCAGCGCCGCCGGCCCCGGCCGTCGTCACCGTCGCCGAACCCCTTGCCGTCCTCGCGCGGGCCCAGCAGCTCGTCCGCCAGGGTCGGCAGGTCGTCGAGCGGCGTCTCCTCGGCCCAGTCCGGCCGCGGCCGCCGCCTGGCGACCGCCTCGGCGTCGACCCGGGGCAGCTCCCGCGTACGGTCGTCGCCCTGGTCGGGCCGCGCGGCCGGCGACCGCTCGTCCCGGAAGAGCCCGGGCGGAACCCGGTCCGTGGGGTCCTCCCCGCGCACCGGAGGCAGGACCGCCGTCTCGTCCGCGGCGCCCGGCGGGAAAGCCGGCAGTACGGCGGTCTCGTCCGCGACGCCCGACGGGACAGGCGGCAGTACGGCCGTCTCGTCGGCGGCCCCCGGCGGAACCACGGGCTTCGGCAGCTTCGCGGTCACCTCGGACTCGGACTCGCCTGCCGTCCGCAGCCACGACTCCGCCGACCAGCGCGACCTCTCACGGGAGTCCTCTCCCGAGGCCGGGCCCGCCCCCTGGGCCGAGTGGGCCGAGTGGTCGGGGCCGTCGCCCGACGGCTTGCCGCTCCCCCGCTCGTCCCGCACCGGCGGCAGCACCGCCGTCTCGTCGGCGGGCCCGCCCGACGCGTTCGCCGGCGTCACCAGCGGCGTCGGCGCGGTCACCTCCTCCGGCGGCACCGCAGCGGCCGTCGGCTCGGTGGACCGGCGCGGCCCCGCCTGCGCGGTGGCCGTGGCCTGCTCCGCCGCCCGCCGGGCCTCCTCCGCCCGCAGCAGGGCCTCCTCGGCCTTGCGCTGCTTCTCCAGCCGCCGCGCCTCGGCCTCGGCGCGCAGCCGCTCCTCCTCCTCGGCCTGCCGGCGCCGCTGCTCCTCCTCGGCCTTGCGGCGCGCCTCGGCCTCCGCCCGTGCCCGCTCCTCCGCGAGCAGCCGGGCCTGCTCCTCCTCGGCCTTGCGCCGGGCCTCCTCGGCGCGCTGCCGGGCCTCCTCGGCCTGCCGCTCGGCCTCGCGCCGCTGCGCCTCCTCCAGCTCGCGCCGCTTGCGCTCCTCCTCCTCGGCGCGCAGCCGCGCCAGCTGCTCCTGGCGCTCGCGCTCCAGGCGCTCCTCCTCGGCCTTGCGCCGGGCCTCCTCCTCGGCCTTGCGGCGCGCCTCCTCCTCGGCCTTCTTCCGCGCTTCCTCCTGCGCCTTCAGCTCGGCCTCGGACAGCGGCAGCATCTGGTCGAGCCGGTGCCGGACGACCGTGGTCACCGCCTCGGGCTCCTGCCCGGCGTCCACCACGAGGTAACGGCCGGGGTCGGCGGCGGCCAGCGCCAGGAAACCGGACCGCACGCGCGCGTGGAACTCGGCCGGCTCCGACTCCAGACGGTCGGGAGCCTCCGTGAACCGTTCACGGGCGGTCTCCGGCGAGACGTCCAGCAGGACCGTCAGGTGCGGCACAAGACCGTTCGTCGCCCAGCGGGAGATCCGCGCGATCTCCGTCGGGGACAGGTCGCGGCCCGCGCCCTGGTAGGCGACGGAGGAGTCGATGTACCGGTCGGTGATCACGACGGCGCCCCGCTTCAGCGCGGGCCGTACGACCGTGTCGACGTGCTCCGCGCGGTCGGCGGCGTACAGCAACGCCTCCGCACGGTGGGACAGACCCTGCGAGGACACGTCCAGCAGGATCGAGCGCAGCCGCTTGCCCACGGGAGTGGCGCCCGGCTCGCGGGTGAGGACGACCTCGTGGCCCTTGGCCCTGATCCAGTCGGCGAGCGCCTCGGCCTGCGTGGACTTGCCGGCGCCGTCACCGCCTTCCAGGGCGATGAAGAATCCGGACTCCGCGGGGGCCGTCACCGGGTCGTCGCCGCCCCGCAGGGCGTCGACGAGGTCCTGTCGCAGCGGTACGCCGGAGCGGTCGTCGACCTTGGCGAGGACCAGCGCGGCCACCGGCAGGAGCAGCGCGCCGACCAGCATCAGCGTGAACGCGGCGCCACCGTGCGCGAACACGAACCGGCCGTCCTCGAGTCGGTGCGGGCCGATTCCGGCCGCGACCACGGGAGCGAGCACGGCACCGAGCGCCACGAAGACCCGTACCACCGCGTGCAGGTGCTCGGTCATGCGCGGCTTGCGGTAGTCCTCGGCCTCCTGGTCGAGCAGCGTGTGCCCGGTGTTGGCCGCGGCGCCCGCGCTCACTCCGGCCAGCGCGAGGATCAGCAGGACCGTGGTGACGTCGGGGACCAGCCCGGCGGCGAGCAGGGCGACGCCGGTGAGCGCGATCGTCAGGGCCAGCAGCCGCCGCCGCGACAGGGAGACCAGCGCCTTCGGCGCCGTACGGATGCCGACGGCGACCCCGCCGGTCAGGGCGAGCACCGCCAGCCCGTACAGCACCGGGCCGCCGCGCAGGTCCGTGGCGTGCAGCACGCAGACGGCGACCGCGGCGGCGATCGCCCCGGCGACGGACGCGCAGGCGAGCACGAGCAGCGGAACGGCACCCGTGCGGCCCTTGTCGACGCCGGAACCCGTCTTCGGGCGGCGCAGCCCCTCCAGCGGTGAGCGCGGGCGCGGGGTGCGGGTGCCGGGCAGTTCCAGGTAGGTCAGCACGGACAGGGACGCGGCGAACAGGCCGGCCGCGACGTACGCGCCGAGGGCCGCCTGGTGCTGGTCGAACCAGGCGATGCCGGTGCCCAGGAGGTTGTTGAGCAGGGAGGCGGCGACCAGGGCGGCGGCCGCCAGCGGGACCGCCAGGAAGGTGGTCCGCAGCGACAGGCGGCGCAGGGCGTCCATGTGGTCCGGCAGCGGGCGCACCGTGGCGCCCTCCGGGGGCGGGGCGGGCAGGAGCGCGGGGGCCGCGCCCTCCCGGCACACGCTCCAGAAACGCTCGGCGACCCCGGTCACGAAGACGGTGACGAGGAGGAAGGCCAGGGCGTCGTCCGGCGTCCAGTCGATCCACAGGGGCGCGACGATCAGCAGGGCGGCGCGCAGACCGTCGGCGCCGACCATGGTCCAGCGCCGGTCGAGCGGTCCCTCCTGGGAAGTGAGCGAGGTGAGGGGTCCGAGGAGGACCGCGCCGAAGAGCAGCGTCGCCAGGACGCGCGCTCCGAAGACCGTCGCCACTGCGAAGGCCACGCCCCGGTAGCCACCGCCGAAGGGGCCCGCGGCGACCGCCGCCTGGAGGGCGAGGACGACCAGGACCAGGAGCGCGAGGGTGTCCCCGACGCCTCCCACCAGTTGGGCGCTCCACAGCCGCCGAAGCTGCGGCCGGCGCAGCAGGGCGCGGACGGCGCGCTCGCGGGAATCGGCCATGAGTGCGTCGTCGGGTGCGGAGGGGTGGGCCGTTGGCTGCTCGGCTCGCGTCATGCGTTCAGCCTATCGGGACCCACCGACAGCTTGGAGTGACCGTCCGGAGGCGCGCACGCCCCGACATCAAAGTGATGCCGGGGCGTGCCTTTCGCAAAGGAGCCGTGAGGGATCCGCCGCGCGATCAGTCCTCCGCCGCCTTGGCGGCCGTCGTCTTCGCGGTGGTCTTCTTCGCGGTGGTCTTCTTGGCGGTGGTCTTCTTGGCGGTGGCCGTCTTCTTGGCGGTGGCCGTCTTCTTCGCCGCGGTCTTCTTCGCGGCCGTGGACGCCGTCTTCTTCGCCGTCGTCTTCTTGGCGACGGCCTTCTTCGCGGTCTTCTTGGCCGGGGCCTTGGCGCGCTTCTCCGCGAGGAGCTCGAAACCGCGCTCCGGGGTGATCGCCTCGACGCTGTCGCCGGAACGCAGGGTCGCGTTGGTCTCGCCGTCGGTGACGTACGGGCCGAAGCGGCCGTCCTTCACCACGACCGGCTTTCCGCTGACCGGGTCGTCGCCGAGCTCCTTCAGCGGCGGCTTGGCGGCCGCGCGGCCCCGCTGCTTGGGCTGGGCGTAGATCGCCTGCGCCTCCTCCAGCGTGATCGTGAAGAGCTGGTCCTCGGACTGGAGCGAGCGCGAGTCCGTGCCCTTCTTCAGGTACGGGCCGTAGCGGCCGTTCTGCGCGGTGATCTCCTGGCCGTCGGCGTCGGCGCCGACGACGCGCGGCAGCGACATGAGCTTCAGGGCGTCGTCCAGGGTGACGGTGTCCAGGGACATCGACTTGAACAGCGAGGCCGTACGGGGCTTGACCGCGTTCTTGCCGGTCTTCGGGGTGCCCTCGGGGAGCACCTCGGTGACGTACGGGCCGTAGCGGCCGTCCTTGGCGACGATCGTGTGGCCGGTGGCCGGGTCGGTGCCCAGCTCGAAGTCGCCGCTCGGCCTGGCGAGCAGTTCCTCGGCGAACTCGACGGACAGCTCGTCCGGGGCCAGGTCGGCCGGGATGTCGGCCCGCTGGTGGGTGTCGGTCTCCTTCTCACCGCGCTCGATGTACGGGCCGTAGCGGCCGACCCGCAGCACGATGTCGTTGCCCACCGGGAACGACGACACCTCGCGCGCGTCGATCGCGCCCAGGTCGGTCACCAGCTCCTTGAGCCCGCCGAGGTGGTCCCCGTCGCCGTTGCCGGCCTCGGCGGCGCCGCCGTGGCCGGTGCCCTCGCCGAAGTAGAAGCGCTTCAGCCACGGCACGGCCTTCGCCTCACCGCGCGCGATGCGGTCGAGGTCGTCCTCCATCTTGGCGGTGAAGTCGTAGTCGACGAGCCGCCCGAAGTGCTTCTCCAGGAGGTTGACCACGGCGAAGGACAGGAAGGACGGCACCAGGGCCGTGCCCTTCTTGAAGACGTAGCCGCGGTCGAGGATGGTGCCGATGATCGACGCGTACGTCGACGGGCGGCCGATCTCCCGCTCTTCCAGCTCCTTGACCAGGCTGGCCTCGGTGTAGCGGGCCGGCGGCTTGGTGGCGTGGCCGTCGACCGTGATCGCCTCGGCCGTGAGCGCGTCGCCCTCGCCGACCTGGGGCAGCCGGCGCTCGCGGTCGTCGAGCTCGGCGTTGGGGTCGTCGGCGCCCTCGACGTACGCCTTGAGGAAGCCGTGGAAGGTGATCGTCTTTCCGGACGCGCTGAACTCGACGTCCCGGCCGTCGGCCGCGGCGCCGCCGATCCGCACGGTCACGCTGTTCCCGGTCGCGTCCTTCATCTGGGAGGCGACCGTCCGCTTCCAGATCAGCTCGTAGAGCTTGAACTGGTCGCCGGTCAGGCCGGTCTCGGCGGGCGTGCGGAAACGATCACCCGAAGGACGGATCGCCTCGTGCGCCTCCTGCGCGTTCTTGACCTTCCCGGCGTACGTACGGGGCTGCGGCGGCAGGTAGTCGGCGCCGTACAGGTGGGTGACCTGGGCGCGGGCGGCGGCGATCGCCGTGTCGCTCAGCGTCGTGGAGTCCGTACGCATGTACGTGATGTAGCCGTTCTCGTACAGCTTCTGCGCGACCTGCATCGTCGCCTTGGCGCCGAAGCCGAGCTTGCGGCTGGCCTCCTGCTGGAGCGTCGTCGTACGGAACGGCGCGTACGGCGAGCGGCGGTACGGCTTGGACTCGACGGACCGGACGGAGAAGCGGGTGTCCTCCAGGGCGGCGGCCAGGGCGCGCGCGGTGGCCTCGTCGAGGTGCAGGGTGTTCGGGCTCTTGAGCTGTCCCAGGGAGTCGAAGTCGCGGCCCTGCGCGACCCGCCTGCCGTCGACGGTCTGCAGCCGGGCGACCAGCGACGACGGGTCGCTCGCGTCACCGGCCCGGCCCGTGGCGAAGGTGCCGGTCAGGTCCCAGTACTCGGCGGAACGGAACGCCATGCGCTCGCGCTCCCGCTCGACCACGAGGCGTGTCGCGACGGACTGGACCCGGCCCGCCGAAAGCCGCGGCATGACCTTCTTCCACAGCACGGGCGAGACCTCGTAGCCGTAGAGGCGGTCGAGGATGCGCCGGGTCTCCTGGGCGTCGACCAGCCGCTGGTTGAGCTGGCGCGGGTTGGCGACCGCCTCCCGGATGGCGTCCTTGGTGATCTCGTGGAAGACCATCCGCTTGACCGGGATCTTCGGCTTGAGCACCTCCTGGAGGTGCCAGGCGATGGCCTCGCCCTCGCGGTCCTCATCGGTGGCGAGGAAGAGCTCGTCGGAGTCCTTCAGCAGATCCTTGAGCTTCTTGACCTGGGCCTTCTTGTCCGCGTTGACGACATAGATCGGCTGGAAGTCGTGTTCCACGTCCACACCGAGGCGGCGGACCTCGCCGGTGTACTTCTCGGGTACCTCCGCGGCACCGTTGGGAAGGTCGCGGATGTGCCCGACGCTCGCCTCGACGATGTAGCCGGGGCCGAGGTAGCCCTTGATCGTCTTCGCCTTGGCAGGCGACTCGACGATGACGAGTCGGCGGCCGCCCTGTGCGGTCTCGCTGGTCGGGGACAACTTCGCTCTTCTCTCCGGTCGACGCTTGGGCCTCCCCAGGTCTTGATTTCCCGGGGGTCGGGTGGTGGTGACGCTGCGGAGTGTGACGGTACATCCCGCCCCCGTGTCAAACGGGAAAAGCCCGCAACGGCCACTCGAACGGTAACCCGACTACCCCCCTTCCTGCCGCCCGGAGTGCTCACCAGGCCGTTCGGGCTGATGCGGAAGGTGATTTCTCAGTTACGGAGACCGGACAGGAGCGGCGGCCGTCACAGGCGGCCGAAGCACCACACGCCGACGGTCAGTGCGGTCACGGCGGCCAGGGTCGCGACGGTCGCCGACGCGCCGCGGGGCAGTCCGTGGGCGACGGGTTCCCGGTGCCGGACCCGGACCGCCGTCCACACCAGCAAGGCCGCTCCGAACAGGGAGAACACCGTTCCCGCGAAGATCGCCGGCCCGCTCTCCATGTACGTCCCCTCCCGCCCCCGGATGCCCCGGTACGGGAGGCTGACACCCGCGGGCGACGACGACGCCAACCCGCGGTGAACAGGAGTCGACCCTCTCCCGGGGCGGCGCCCGACCGCCCTCCGCGAAGTGACGGGAATCAAGCTCTCCACTTTTTTCCCGTGTTTTTTCGGCTCGGCCCCGGGCAAAGATCGAAAACCTTGTCCGAGCACCATCGAAACGGCCCACACGCCCCGAGAACGACGAGAACTCGCCGCTGTCCCGGCAACCCCTGTGGACCCGGCGAGCACTCAGGGGCGCGCAGGCCTCATCGGTCGCGTGAACCGGTCACCGAGCCGCTTCCTCCGCCGATTTCTGCGCCGGTTCGATGAAACCCTGCTCCACCAGCAGGCGGATCTGGGCCGGAGTGCGGTCGCGCAGGAGGAGAGGGTTCTCGCCCATCAGCTGAGCGATGGCGTCCAGGATGCGGCCGGCGCTCAGCGTGCCGTCGCAGACACCGGCGAAGCCGGCGCCCACCGTGTCCACCGTGGTGGCCCGGCGCATCCCGCGGTTCTGGCGCAGCACGACGTGCTCGGGGTCCTCGGCGCCGGGGAGCCCGACCTGCTCCTGGACCACCTCACGCACGAGCCGGAAGTGGCCGTCGAGCAGGGCCGCGTCATCGTGGTCCCGCAGATAGTCGACGCGGGCGAAGTGCGCCCGGACGGTGTCGCCGAGCGGCTGCTCCACCGGGTGCGGCCACTCCTCCACGGTGATCGAGGGCGTCGCGGAGCCCGTCCTGCGCAGCGTGATCCAGCCGAAGCCCACGGCCCTGACCTTGCGCGCCTCGAACTCCTCCAGCCAGGCGTCGTACCGCGCCTGGTACTCCGCGGCGTCACCGCGGTGGTCGCCCGCGTCCCTCAGCCACAGCTCGGCGTACTGCGTGACGTCCTGCACCTCGCGCTGCACGATCCACGCGTCGCACCCGCGGGGCACCCATGACCTGAGCCTGTCCTGCCAGTCCTCCCCCTCGACGTGCTGCCAGTTGGCGAGGAACTGCGCGAACCCGCCCTCGTTCAGGCGGTCGCCCGACTCTTGAACGAGCGTGCGGCACAGATCGTCCCCGCTCATCCCGCCGTCGCGGTAGGTCAGCCGGGCGCCCGGGGAGATCACGAAGGGCGGGTTCGACACGATCAGGTCGAACCGCTCGTCGTCGTGGACCGGCTCGAACAGCGAGCCCTGGCGCAGATCGGCCGCCCGCGCGCCGGACAGCGCGAGCGTCAGGGCGGTGATGTGCAGCGCGCGCGGATTGACGTCGGTCGCTGTCACGCGCGTGGCGTGCCGGCCGGCGTGCAGCGCCTGGATGCCGGAGCCGGTTCCGAGGTCGAGCGCGGAGCCGACCGGCGTGCGGACCGTGATGCCGGCCAGGGTCGTGGAGGCACCGCCGACCCCGAGGACGACGCCCTCGTCTCGGCTGCCGATCCCGCCCGCGCCACCGACCGCGCAGCCCAGGTCGGACACGATGAACCAGTCCTCGCCGTCGAGTCCGCCGTACGGCCGGACGTCCACCGTCGCGGCGACCTCGTCCGCGCCGGCGCGGACCAGCCAGCCGGTCTCCAGGCACGCCTCGACGGGCAGGACGCCCGTCACGCGCGCGTACGGCACCGGCTGCTGGAGCAGGAACAGCCGGACCAGCAGTTCCAGCGGCGTGTCGCCGCGCGTGGCCCGGAGCGCGGGCACGGTCTCGGCACGCGCCAGGGCCGCGTACGCGGGAGCGCCGAGCAGCTCCAGCAGTCCGTCGGCAGTGAAGGAGACGCCGAGCAGGGCGTCCCGGAGCCGGGCGGCGACGTCCGGTCGGTCGGAGGCGGGCAGTGCGGGCAGGCTGGTGTCACTCACGCCCCCATTGTGTCGGCTACTCCGACAGCGCACGCGCGCGTGTGCCTGCGTGTGTCTGCGCGCGCGTCTGCGATGCGTCTCTGCGTGAGTCCGTGCGTGCGTCTGTGCGCGTGGTGCGCGTCTCTGCGGGCGTCAGCCGCCGGTCGCCGGGGACGAGGCCGAGGTGGACGGGGTGGCGGAGGCGGACTTGCAGCTCGGCTGCTGGGCCATCGCCCGGCCGACGTCGCCCTCCTCGAGGTTCTTCAGCGCGTCGTTCCCGGTCCGGCTCAGCGTGTCCAGCCGGGTGGCGATGTCCTTGAGGCCGTCCGCGAACTTGGCCTGGTTCTTGGTGTCGAGCTTGTCCACCTGCTGCTTCAGGGAGGTGTACGAGGCCGCCAGGCCGTTGAGCTCCTTGACCGCGTCCTGCTGCTTCTTCCGGCCGTTGTCGACCTCGGGTGCGCCGGCGTTGTTCACGGCCTGGCCGATGGCCTTGTAGGCGTCGGCCATGTCCTGGAAGGCCTGCGCGTCGGTCTTCTGGACCTGGGCCGGCTCGCTGTTGTCCGAAGTCTCCTTCTGGATGGCGGCGTTGGCGGCCTCGATCTTCTTCGCCTGCGGCTGCACCGCGTCGCACACCTGCTTGGCCCAGGTGTTCAGCGCCTCGTTCTTGCTGTCGGCAGCGCTGCTGGTGCAGCCCGTCAGTGCCAGTACGAGTACCGCACCGCCGGACACTGCGGCCGCGAGCTTCTTGTTCAACGGTTTGGTCCCTTCCATGGCTCTCGGCCCCGGAACATACACGTCGTGTCGGCCACACTCGGGACTCGGTCACCCCTTGTGTGGTGTCTTGCGACCATTTGCACCAAGCGAGAGAAGGCTCACGGAGAGCATCCGCGCACACGGCGGGCGGGCGACGCGTCGTACGCGCCGCCCGCCCGTCTCCTGAGCTGGGCCCGGGATGAGACCGCCTACGAAACCACCGCGGGATCGGCCGGCTTGGAGACCCGTTCGGCGTTGTCGTCGTCGCCCACGGCGATACCGCGCCGCTTGGAGATGTAGACCGCGCCGACGATCACGGCCAGCGACAGGACCGCGATCACGATCCGTACGCCGAGGCTCTTGTCGCTGCCGTAGGAGAACTTGATGACCGCGGGCGCGATGAGCAGCGACACCAGGTTCATCACCTTCAGCAGCGGGTTGATCGCGGGGCCGGCGGTGTCCTTGAAGGGATCGCCCACCGTGTCCCCGATCACCGTGGCCGCGTGGGCCTCGCTGCCCTTGCCTCCGTGGTTGCCGTCCTCGACCAGCTTCTTGGCGTTGTCCCAGGCGCCACCGGAGTTGGCGAGGAACACCGCCATCAGCGTGCCCGCGCCGATCGCGCCCGCGAGATAGGAGCCGAGCGCACCGACACCGAGCGTGAACCCGATGAAGATGGGCGCCATGACGGCGAGCAGCCCGGGTGTGGCGAGCTCGCGCAGGGCGTCCTTGGTGCAGATGTCGACGACCTTGCCGTACTCCGGCTTCTCGGTGAAGTCCATGATCCCGGGCTTCTCACGGAACTGCCGGCGCACCTCGTACACCACCGAGCCCGCCGACCGGGACACCGCGTTGATCGCCAGCCCCGAGAACAGGAAGACGACCGCCGCGCCCGCGATGAGGCCGACCAGGTTGTTGGGCTGCGAGATGTCCATGTTCAGGGTCATCGGCGCACCCGAACCGGTCAGCTTCTCCCCGACGTCACGCGCGCCGGTGGTGATGGCGTCCCGGTACGACCCGAAGAGCGCCGAGGCCGCGAGGACGGCGGTGGCGATGGCGATGCCCTTGGTGATGGCCTTGGTGGTGTTGCCCACCGCGTCCAGGTTGGTGAGCACCTGGGCGCCCGCGCCCTCGACGTCGCCGGACATCTCGGCGATGCCCTGGGCGTTGTCGGAGACCGGGCCGAAGGTGTCCATGGCGACGATCACGCCGACCGTGGTGAGCAGCCCGGTGCCGGCCAGCGCCACCGCGAACAGCGCCAGCATGATCGACGTACCGCCGAGCAGGAAGGCCCCGTACACGCTGAGGCCGATCAGCAGGGCGGTGTAGACCGCGGACTCCAGGCCCACGGAGACACCGGCGAGGACGACGGTGGCCGGACCGGTGAGCGAGGTCTTGCCGATGTCCCTGACCGGACGCCGGTTGGTCTCGGTGAAGTAGCCGGTCAGCTGCTGGATCACCGCGGCCAGCAGGATGCCGATCCCCACCGCGACCAGGGCGAGGATCCGCGGGTCGCCGTCCTTGCCTCTGATCGCCGCGTCGGTGACACCGGTGAGTCCGGCGTACGACGACGGCAGATAGACGAAGACGGCAACCGCGACCAGGGCGAGTGAGATCACCGCGGAGATGAAGAAACCGCGGTTGATCGCGCTCATACCGCTGCGGTCGGCGCGGCGCGGCGCCACCGCGAAGATCCCGATCATGGCGGTGATCACACCGATGGCCGGCACCAGCAGCGGAAAGGCGAGCCCGTCGTTGCCGAAGGCCGCCTTGCCGAGGATGAGCGCCGCGACCAGCGTGACGGCGTACGACTCGAAGAGGTCGGCCGCCATGCCCGCGCAGTCGCCGACGTTGTCGCCCACGTTGTCGGCGATGGTCGCGGCATTGCGCGGATCGTCCTCCGGAATGCCCTGCTCGACCTTGCCGACCAGGTCGGCGCCGACGTCGGCGGCCTTGGTGAAGATGCCGCCGCCCACCCGCATGAACATCGCGATCAGCGCGGCACCGAGGCCGAAGCCCTCGAGCACCTTCGGCGCGTCGGCCGCGTACACCAGCACCACACAGGAGGCGCCGAGCAGGCCGAGCCCCACTGTGAACATGCCGACGACGCCGCCGGTGCGAAAAGCGATCTTCATTGCCTTGTGCGAGACGGCGGTGAGATCCTTTTCCGGCTCACCTTCCGCAGGTGTCGCTTCACGGGCCGCCGCGGCGACACGTACATTGCTGCGCACGGCGAGCCACATGCCGATATAGCCGGTGGCCGCCGAGAAGGCGGCCCCGATCAGGAAGAACACCGATCGTCCGGCGCGCTGATTCCAGTCGTCCGCGGGCAGCAGCATGAGCAGGAAGAACACGATCACGGCGAATACGCCGAGCGTGCGCAACTGGCGGCCCAGATAGGCGTTCGCGCCTTCCTGGACCGCTTCAGCGATCTTCTTCATGCTGCTGGTGCCCTCGCCCGCCGCGAGCACCTGGCGCACCAGGACGCCTGCGACCACGAGCGCGGCCAGCGCGACGGCCGCGATGACCGCCACGATGATCCGATTGTCGTTGGTCAGTACTGCAGCTGCGAAGGTTGTGGGGTGGCCCAACTGATGAGGGGTAGAAAGCCCCGCCATTCGTCCTCCTTGACGCTTGGGCTGAGCTCAAGATGTGGACGGATTGTAGGTAGCGGAACCTGATCAAAACAGAGCGCGGCAAACCGAATTGCCCTTCACCTGCTCTTCAGCAAATGATCGACGTCACGCCACGGAACCCGAAAGAGGTAATGGTTCAAAACCATTGACCCTCGATCACTGCTTGATCAAATGATCTGCCGACCGGTCGTGAATTCATTCACGAATTCAATGTACCTGGTGGAAGCGGTCGTGCAACAAGAAGGGCCCTGCCGAAGCAGGGCCCTTCTGCAGTGCGCCGAACGGGTGAGGTGCGTCAGGGAAGCGTCGCGACCGGCGATGTGGTCGGCCAGGTCATCTTGATCAACCCGCCGTGCTCCCCTGCCGACACCTTCACGTCGTCGACGAGTCCGCTGATGACCGCGAGGCCCATCTCGTCCTCCTCGGCCTCCGCCTCGTCCGCCGCGCCCGGGGCGTCCCCGGAGTGGTACGGCGCGTGCCGGGCCTCGTCGCCGACCTCGATGGAGAACTGCTTCTCCTCCTCGGTCAGCATCACCGTCACCGGTGCCGAGATCCCACTGTTGCGATGCAGCCCCACAGCCCGGGAACAGGCCTCGCCGACGGCGAGTCTGACCTCGTCGAGGACGGCCTCGTCCACTCCGGCCCTGCGCGCCACCGCTGCCGCCACCAGACGGGCGGTCCTGACGTGCTCGGGCAGCGCGCTGAAGCGGAGTTCGACGGTGGCCATGCATCCCCCTCGGAGCTACGGGCGTGCTGTAGGAGGACCGGGCCGCCGAAATGCCCGGCCCCCCGTTCGGACTCTTCCGCCCCGGTCACCGGCCCGGGGCCGGTGGTCAGTCTGTCGCCGCCACCGCTTCGTCCACCGAGGTGTGGATCGGGAACACCTTGGTGAGACCGGTGATACGGAAGATCTTGAGAATGCGCTCCTGGTTGCAGACCAGGCGCAGCGAGCCCTCATGGGCACGCACGCGCTTCAGGCCGCCGACCAGCACGCCGAGCCCAGTGGAGTCGAGGAAGTCCACGCCCTCCATGTCGACGACGAGGTGGAAATTCCCGTCGTTCACCAGCTCGACCAGCTGCTCGCGCAGCTTGGGCGCGGTATATACGTCGATTTCGCCACCGACCTCGACGACCGTACGATCGCCGACGGTACGGGTCGACAGGGACAGGTCCACGGATCCTCCAGCACCTTGCTATCGAGCGGTCGCCCCTCGGGACACCTCGGCTTGAAGCCCCCGGGACGGTTCGCCAGCCGCGATGGCATTCAATCACTTACCGGCAGGCGTGCACGACGCCTTGGTCCCATTGTCCTGCACGCCGGTGACAGACTCGGTGCCGATGGCCAAGAATCACCGATCCAATCGATCCCCGGCTACCCCCGCAACCCGCCTGGCGCCGGGCGCGGTTCTCGACCGGCTCGCCGCGGGGCAGAGCCGGGCTGCGCGCATCACTCATACGGAGCACTTGCCCCCGCGCGAGGGGCGCCATGCCGTCTGGCCCGACCGGATTCGGCCGGAGGTGATCGCGGCGGTCCAGGCGTGCGGGATCGAGCACCCGTGGGCGCACCAGGCGCGCGCCGCGGAACACGCCCTGGACGGCGACTCCGTCGTCGTCGCCACCGGCACCGCGTCCGGCAAGTCGCTGGCTTACCTCGTCCCGGTGCTCTCGACGTTGCTGGACGGTTCCGAGGCGCCCAACGGCCGCGGCGCCACCGCCCTGTACCTGGCCCCCACCAAGGCCCTCGCGGCCGACCAGTGCCGAGCGGTGAAGGAACTCGCCCGGCCGCTGGGCAAGGCCGTACGCCCCGCGGTGTACGACGGCGACACCCCGCCCGAGGAACGCGAGTGGATCCGCCAGTACGCCAACCACGTCCTGACCAACCCCGACATGCTGCACCGCGGGATCCTGCCCTCCCACCCGCGCTGGTCCTCCTTCCTGCGGGCCCTGAAGTACGTGGTCGTCGACGAGTGCCACACCTACCGGGGCGTCTTCGGCTCCCACGTCGCCCAGGTGCTGCGCCGCCTTCGCCGGCTGTGCGCGCGCTACGGCGCCTCCCCGGTCTTCCTGCTGGCCTCGGCGACCGCCGCGGAGCCCGCCGTGGCCGCCCGCCGCCTCACCGGAGTGCCCGTGGTGGAGGTGGCCGACGACGCCTCGCCCCGCGGTGAACTGGTGTTCGCCCTCTGGGAGCCCCCGCTGACCGAACTACGGGGCGAACGGGGCGCGCCCGTCCGGCGCACCGCCACCGCCGAGACGGCGGATCTGCTGACCGACCTCACCCTCCAGGGCGTGCGCTCGGTCGCCTTCGTACGGTCCCGGCGCGGCGCCGAACTGATCTCGGTGATCGCCCAGGAGCGGCTGGCCGAGATCGACCGGCCGCTGTCCCGGCGCGTCGCGGCCTACCGGGGCGGCTACCTGCCCGAGGAGCGCCGCGCCCTGGAACGCGCCCTGCACTCCGGCGAGCTCCTGGGCCTGGCCGCCACGACCGCCCTGGAGCTGGGCGTGGACGTGTCCGGCCTGGACGCCGTGCTGATCGCCGGATACCCGGGCACCCGCGCCTCCCTGTGGCAGCAGGCGGGCCGCGCGGGGCGCTCCGGTCAGGGCGCCCTGGCGGTGCTGGTCGCCCGCGACGACCCGCTGGACACGTTCCTCGTCCACCACCCCGAGGCCCTGTTCGACCAGCCGGTCGAGTCCACGGTCCTCGACCCCGACAACCCCTACGTCCTCGCCCCGCACCTGTGCGCGGCCGCCGCCGAGCTGCCGCTCACCGAGGAGGACACCGAGCTGTTCGGCCCGGCCTGCGCGGAGCTGCTGCCGCAACTGGAGGCCGCGAAGCTGCTGCGCCGCCGGACGAAGGCCTGGCACTGGACCCGCCGGGAGCGGGCCGCGGACCTCACCGACATCCGCGGCGAGGGCGGACGGCCGGTGCAGATCGTCGAGGCCGGCACCGGCCGGCTGCTCGGCACGGTCGACGCGGGCGCCGCACACACGACGGTGCACGAGGGCGCGGTCCATCTGCACCAGGGCCGTACGTACCTGGTGCGCTCCCTCGACCTGGACGACTCGGTCGCCCTGGTCGAGGAGGCCGCCCCGCCGTACACGACGGTCGCCCGCGACACGACGGCGATCTCCGTGCTGGAGACGGACGTCGAGGTGCCCTGGGGCGACGGCCGCCTGTGCTACGGCTCCGTCGAGGTCACCAACCAGGTGGTCTCCTTCCTGCGCAGACGTGTCATCACCGGTGAAGTGCTCGGCGAGACGAAACTCGACCTCCCTCCTCGTACGCTGCGCACCCGCGCGGTGTGGTGGACGGTCACCGAGGACCAGCTGGACGAGGCCCGGATCAACCCGGAGATCCTCGGTGGCGCCCTCCACGCCGCGGAGCACGCGTCGATCGGCATGCTGCCCCTGTTCGCGACCTGCGACCGCTGGGACATCGGCGGCGTGTCCGTCCCACTGCACCCCGACACGCTGCTGCCCACGGTCTTCGTCTACGACGGCCATCCGGGCGGCGCGGGCTTCGCCGAACGCGCCTTCCACACCGCGCGCGCCTGGCTTTCCGCCACCCGCGAGGCCATCGCCTCCTGCGAGTGCGACTCCGGCTGCCCGTCCTGCATCCAGTCCCCCAAGTGCGGCAACGGCAACGACCCGCTGCACAAGAGGGGGGCCGTGCGCCTGCTGACGGTGCTGCTGAAGGCGGCCCCGGAGGAGAAGGAGGCGGAGATGGAGGCGGAGGCAGAGATGCAGGCGGAGGCAGAGATGCAGGCCGGGACGGAGATGGAGGCGGAGGCTTAGCCCACGCGGGTGAAAGGCGCGGGCGCCATGGGCCCTGTGTGAGCCGTAGGCCCTGCTGTGGATCCCGCGGAAGCCGTGGACCCTGCCGTGCCTGGCGTGGATCCCGCGGGGGCCGTAGACCCTGCCATGGGCCCTCCGGACCCCACCGGCCCAGCCGTGGGTTCCCCGGGCCCCGCCGCCCCTGCCACGGGCTCCCCGGGCCCCGCCGGTCCCACCGGGGCGTCCAGCGGGGCAGCCGGTCCCGCTCTCGCCCTCACCTCCGCGGTGAAGAGTCCCCGGTCCGCCGCCGCCGTGACGTCCGAGGTGTCGCCCACGATGGCGCACCGGACGAGCCGGGTGGCCTGTGCCCGGGCCACCTCGTCCGCCCGGGCGCAGGCGGCGGCACCGCCCTCGGCCCAGTGGCCCGCCGCCGCCAGGGCCGCGAGGTCGGCGGCTCCGGCCGCGCGGTGCCGGTCGACCACCGCCTGCCCCAGAGCGAGCCCGATACCGAACACCACGCAGAGCAGGGCGATCGCCCCGACGCTCCACACGGTGGCGGAGCCGCGGTCGGACAGACGGCGTCCGCCACGTCCGCCACCGATGAGCCCGCGCAAGCCGCGGAGGGCCGGAATGCGGCGCCTCATGTCCCCGTCCTCCGCCTCATGTCCCCGTCCCCCGCTCTGCGCGCGTCCCGAGCGTGTCCTCCGCCTCCGCCACGGCCTCCTCCCTCAGCCGGAAGGGCAGGACCCCCAGCCCCGGCGGGTCGGCCACGACGACCACGTGCACGCGGTCTCCCCTGCGGGTCACCGTGACCTCCGCCCCGTGCGGTGCCACGTCCCGGGTCACTCGGGTGACCGCGCCGTCCGGGTCCTGGCGGGCGGCGGCCCGGGCCCCTGCCCGGGCCGCGTCCACGCACTGGATCTGCGCGAGCACGACCAGCAGGACCCAGACCAGCGTCGTCACCACCAGCACCAGCACGGGCAGGACCATGGCCGCCTCCGCCGACACGAACCCCGCGTCGGCGCCTTGCCGTTCGGCCCGGTGCGCCCATGCCCGTTCACATCCGCGCACTGAGCGCTCGCTTCACGATGTTCTGCAACTCCGTCTTGACCTGGCCGCTCGTCACCACCTCGTAGAGCAGTACCGCGAACGCCACCGCCGCGATGATCCCCATCGCGTACTCGGACGTCACCATTCCCGCGTCCCTGCGCGCCAGGGCACGCAGCCGTGCCCGCACCTTTCCGTACATTTCAACCCCCGTAAGGTCTCGGCCTGTTGGTTGGCCGTGTCTGTTGGTTGGCCGTATCTCTTGGTCGGCTGTTGTCCGTTGGTTGTCGACCCGCTGCTCCCGCGTCCGTTCCGCCGGTGCCCTCAGCCACCACCTCCGCTCAGCACTCCGCCCGCGAGGCCGATCAGCACGGGCAGCACGCCCACCGCGACGAAGGCGGGCAGGAAGCACAGCCCCACCGGCGCGGTGACCAGCACGGCCGCGCGGCGTGCCCGGGCCGTCGCGGTACGCGCCCGGTCGGCGCGGACGTCGGCCGCGAGCCGGGCCACCGGTCCGGCGGCGGGAAGGCCCGACTCGTCGGCCCGCTCCAGCAGCCGCGCCAGGGCCGCGGCCTCCGGTATCGAGGCGAGTCCACGCCAGGCGTCGGCCGGCTGCCCGCCGAGCCGCACCTGGGCGGCGCCCCGGGCCAGTGCGTCCCCGACGGGGCCGCCCAGGGCCTCCCCGACGGCCTGGGCGGCGATCACCGGACCGGCACCGGCCGCGATGCAGGCCGCCAGCAGGTCGGCCGCGAGCGGGAGTTGACGGGCGGCTTCGGCCGCGTCGGACTCCGCTTCGGGGCGGCCGGCCGTCCGCCGCCGCCACTGCCACATCCCGGCCGCCCCGGCCAGCCCGAGCGCGAGCCCGGTGAGCCCGCCGACCAGTACCCACCCGGCCCCGACCACACCCACCGCCGGCAGCCACCGCCGCACGGCACCGGCCGCCAGGAGCCGTGAGCGCGAGCGCCATGCCACCTCCGCCGAACGCTCCGGCCCCAGCAGCGCGGCCATCCGCCGCCGCGCGCTCCGCTCCCGGCTCATCGCCTGCAGCCATCTCACCGACAGCCACAGGAGCACCGCCGCCCCCGCGGCCATCCCCAACCTGTGGACAACGACACCCGCGCTCACATCGCCTCCGCCCCTCGCACGATCCGCAGGGCCCACCACAGCCCCGCGCCCTCCAGCACGCCACCGATGACCAGGCAGCCCAGCCCCGCTCCCGTGTGCAGCAGCACCCGCAAGGGATCGGCTCCCATGGCCGTGCCCAGCAGGAGTCCGAGGACCGGCAGGCCGGCGAGCATGACGGCCGTGGCCCTGGCCCCGGACAACTGGGCTCGTATGTCGGCGCGTTGGTCACGCTCCACCCGCAGTGCGCCTTCGAGCCGGTCCAGTCCGGCCGCCAGGCCCGCGCCCTGGTCCACCGCCACCCGCCAGCAGGCCGCGAGGCCGCGCAGGCCCTCGGCGCCCGGCTGCCGGGCCGCCGCGGCGAGCGCCGCGGACACGTCCCCGCCGAACCGGGCCGCCGCCAGCACCGCCGCCTGGGCGTCGCCGAGCCCACCCGAGTCCCGCGCGGCGCACAGCAGCGCCTCGCCCGGCTGCCGCCCGGCCCGCACCTCTCCGGCGAGTGCCCCGCACAGGGCGATCACCGCGTCCGCCCGCCGCTCCTGCCGTCGGCGCGCCGCCCGGGCCAGCCGGGTGCGGCGCAGCAGCGGCACCCCGACCGCCCCCGCGACGACCGGCAGTACCGAGGCGCCCAGCACCGCGAGCACCATCCCGGCGGCCGGCGCCCACCACTCGGCGCGCAACCGCCCTCGAACCTGGGCCAGTCCGCGAAGGACCCGGCCCGAGAGCGGCGGCCCCGTGCCCTGCGGCCCACCGCCGGCGAGCAGCGCCCGCGCCCGCCGCGCCGCGGAGTACCGGCCGCCCAGCAGCCACACGGCCGCCCCGGCACACGCCGCGCCCGCGGCCACGCAGGCCGGGCCCGAGAACCCCTCATCCATCGCGGTCGTCGCCCCCTCTCCCGCTCCCGCTCTCCGTCCGAAGCAGCCCCCGCAGCCGCTCCCACCCCCGCTCCGCCACGAACGCCTCCGCGCCCCAGCGCAGCGCCGGCACGGTCCGCACCAGTCCCGACGCGTCCCGCTCCAGCACGCGCACCTCGGCGATCCGCCGTCGTCCGGAGCGGTCCCGCACGAGGTGCAGCACCACCGACAGCGCGGCCGCCAGCTGGCTGTGCAGCGCCGCCCGGTCGAGCCCACCGGCGGTGCCCAGCGCCTCCAGCCGGGCGGGGACGTCCGCCGCCGCGTTGGCGTGGACCGTGCCGCATCCGCCCTCGTGGCCGGTGTTCAGCGCGGCCAGCAGATGGACCACCTCGCCGCCGCGCACCTCGCCCACGACCAGCCGGTCCGGCCGCATCCGCAGTGCCTGCCGCACCAGGTCCTCGAGGGTGACCAGGCCCGCGCCCTCCTGGTTGGCGGGCCTGGTCTCCAGGCGGACGACGTGCGGATGGTCGGGTCGCAGCTCCGCGGAGTCCTCGGCGAGGACGATCCGCTCGCCGGGCCCGGCCAGCCCGAGCAGCGCGCTGAGCAGCGTGGTCTTGCCGGTTCCGGTCCCCCCGCTGATGAGGAAGGACAACCGGGCCTCGATCAGTGCCCGCAGCACGCGGTCCCCGCCGGGCGGCACCGTGCCCGCCGCGACCAGTTCTTCCAGCGTGAACGCGCGCGGCCGTACGACCCGCAGGGACAGGCAGGTGCAGCCGACGGCGACGGGAGGCAGCACCGCGTGCAGCCGGGTGCCGTCGGGCAGCCGGGCGTCGACCCACGGCCGGGCGTCGTCCAGCCGGCGGCCGGCCACGGCGGCCAGGCGCTGCGCGAGGCGCCGTACGGCCGCCGCGTCGGGGAAGGCGACGGCGGCTCGCTCGAGTCCGCCGCCCCGGTCCACCCACACCCGGTCCGGGGCCGACACGAGGACGTCGGTCACCGACGGATCGGCCAGCAACGGCTCCAGCGGACCGCTGCCGATCAGCTCGGAACGCAACTGCTCGGCCGCACCCAGCACTTCGGCGTCCCCGAGCACGCGGCCCTGTTCGCGCAGGGCCTGCGCGACCCGCGCGGGCGTCGGCTCGGCCCCGCTCTCGGCGAGCCAGCGCCGTACGCCGTCCAGCAGCTCCGCTGGCATCCGGGACCCGTTGGCAGGCGCGGGCTCGCGGAGCACATCCGCCGGGACCGTCCGCGGGTCCGTTCGCAGGTGTTCGGCAACCGTCCTCATGCGGCGGCCGCCTCGATCAGCGCCCGCTCCCAGAAGGCGGTGCAGAAACGGGCGAGCGGTCCGCGCGCCATCGCGCCGGGCGGGGTCCGGCTCTCGCCGGAGCGCCGCAGCGCGGACTCCACGGGCACCTCGCCCGCCAGCGGCAGACCGAGCAGCCGGGCCACCTCGCGGTCGTCGAGCCCGGGCGCGTACGGCCCCCGGACCGCCACCCGCAGATCGCGCAGGACCATGCCGACCGCGGACGCCACCCGTGCCGCGGCCGCCACGGCGCGCAGCTCGGCGGGGACCACGAGCAGGCCGAGGTCGATCTGGGCGAGGGCCTCGGCGACGCCCTCGTCGACGCGGCGGGGCAGATCGACCACCACGGCGCCGCCGCGCCGCCGGGCGGCGGCCAGCACCGCCCGAACGGCCTGCGGCGGGACGGCCACGCAGTCGCCGCGGTCCCAGCTGAGCACGCGCAGCGAGTGCAGTTCGGGCAGCGACTCCTCCAGGGCGCCGCCGCCGACTCTCCCGCGCGAGGCGGCGAACGCCGGCCAGCGCAGCCCCTCGGCCGTCTCCCCGCCCAGCAGGACGTCGAGGCCGCCGCCCAGCGGATCGGCGTCCACGAGCAGGGTGCGCAGGCCTTCCCGCGCGGCGGTGACGGCGAGCGCGCAGGCCAGCGTGGACGCGCCCGCCCCGCCGCGGCCGCCGATGACGCCCACGGTGAGCGCGGGACGGCCGGCGCCCTCGGCGACGTCGGCGATGCGGTCGACCAGCCACTGCTCGCCGTCGGGCAGCACCAGTACGTGATCGGCGCCGATCTCGATGGCGCGCCGCCAGATCCCGGAGTCGTCCTGGTCGCGGCCGACCAGCACCACTCCGCGCCGGCGCGCCGCTCCGCGCACCCGCCGGGCGGCGTCGTCACCGACCAGCACCAGCGGCGCCGCCTCCCAGCCGCCTCTGCGCTGGGGAAGGCCGTGGTGGACCTCGGGTGTGGCGCCGGCCGCGGCGCACAGGCGCAGCAGGTCGTCGAGGAGCCCGGCGTCCTCGGTGACGATCAGCGGTCTGCCCTGGAGTCCTCCGGCATCGGGCGGTGGATCGTGTGTGACGGTTCCGGCCACGGGTGAACCCCCTTCGCTGCTTCTTGCGCGCGGCCCGTGCGGCCCCGCGAATCCCGAACATGAGAAGAACCGGCGACCGGCCTTCCTATGGGCGGCCGATACGAACCGGCCGCACGCGCCCGGACAATCGGAACCGGCCATGAACTCGCCGGAAGCGGTGCGCGTCGGAATCACGGTGCAGTGATCCGGGAAATCGTGTGGATCTTGGTCAAAAACTGTGGACAACTCGATGGCTGTGAATATCACCATCACCCGTACCGGTGACCCCTGTACTGGTTCCCGTACGACTTCCACAGAGCAGCGCTGCGACTACACAACGTGACGGATCATGGAAATCCCTTGAAACCCGCGCGATGCGGCCGATCCGGCTCGGCAACCACGGACAGAAAGGGAGAAACCCACCCGGACATGCGACGACCCCCGCCGGGGGGGAGAGCGGGGGTCGTCTCCACGGCCGACTCGGGGGGGGAGGAGTCGGACCGGGTTGGCACGGTCGCGAACGATCCGTGACTTCCATGGTGTACCCGAGAGCCCTCTCAGGCAAACCCACGCGCCCACCTTACGCCGAATGGGCTGCCCCTATGCTCAGGGGCGTGGAAAACCACTCCTTGCCCCGCACAGCGGCCTTCTTCGATCTGGACAAGACGGTCATTGCGAAGTCGAGCACGCTCACCTTCAGCAAGTCCTTCTACCAAGGCGGACTGATCAACCGCAGGGCCGTGTTGCGAACGGCGTACGCCCAGTTCGTCTTCCTCGCCGGCGGCGCCGACCACGACCAGATGGAGCGCATGCGCGAGTATCTGTCCGCGCTGTGCCGCGGCTGGAACGTGCGGCAGGTCAAGGAGATCGTCGCCGAGACGCTGCACGACCTGATCGACCCGATCATCTACGACGAGGCCGCGTCCCTCGTCGAGGAGCACCACACCGCCGGCCGCGACGTGGTCATCGTGTCCACGTCGGGCGCGGAGGTGGTCGAGCCGATCGGCGAACTGCTCGGCGCGGACCGCGTGGTGGCCACCCGGATGGTGGTGGGGGAGGACGGCTGCTTCACCGGCGAGGTGGAGTACTACGCCTACGGCCCGACCAAGGCGGAGGCGATCCGCGAGCTGGCCGAGTCCGAGGGGTACGACCTCAGCCGCTGCTACGCCTACAGCGACTCGGTGACCGATCTGCCGATGCTGGAGTCGGTCGGGCATCCGCACGCCGTGAACCCGGACCGGGCACTGCGCCGGGAGGCCGTCGCGCGCGCGTGGCCCATTCTCGACTTCCACCGGCCGGTACGGCTCAAGCAACGGCTGCCCGCGTTCTCCGTACCGCCGCGGCCGGCCCTGGTCGCGGCGGCGGCCATAGGCGCGGCGGCGGCCACCGCGGGGCTCGTCTGGTACACGAGCCGGCGCCGGAACTCGCTCGCCTGATCCGCCGCCCTGCCGCCGGAAAATCCCGCGCGGCACTCGCGCGCCCGTTCAGTTCCTGTTTGAACCCGAAAGTAAAGAAGTGCAACCAGGGGTTCCGCTTGCCCCCCGCTTGCAGTACAAAGGATTCGAAGGCCCGCGAGACCAAAGGACATCCGAAAGGATCACCTTTAAAGCTCAATTGGCCCCACGGACCGAGCATGAACACCGAGCACCCACGCGACGTCGACCCGTCGATTACGGGCCAGCCGCACCAGGTGACGGGCAAAGATCCCGACCTGATGGGCGACATATCGAGGACGCTTGGTAACTCGGGGGTCATGCCAGCGGCGGTACGAGTTCTCGTACCGCCGCAACCCTGTTTCCGGGTCCGTCACGCCGCCCCGCGCTGGAGCGCCTCGCACACCGCCGTGGACTCGCGCGCACCCAGTTCAACCGCTCTTGCGCAGTGGGCGATCCAGGCCGCCATGCCCTCCGGGGTGCCGGAGACATAGCCGTCGAGGGCGGCCAGGTAGGCCGCGCGGCCCAGTTCGGCGTGGCCGACCTCGGCGGGGCAGACCGACTTGGGGTCGAGACCGCTGCCGATCAGGACGATGCGCTCGGCCGTCCGGGCGACCAGCCCGTTGTGGGAGACGAAGGGGCGCAGCGCCAGGAGTTCGCCGTGCACCACGGCCGCCGTCACCAGGGCGGGCGCGGAGCTGCCGGCGATGATCAGCTCCGACAGGCCCTCCAGACGTCCGGAGACGTCCGCGGCGCCCGGCGGCGGCAGCTCGATCAGTGGCTCACCAACATCCTCGCCCTCCTGACGCGGCCGTCCGACCGCCCCCTCCTGGCTCGCGGCGGCCACGAGATGCAGCCGGGCCAGCACCCGCAGGGGCGACTGCCGCCAGATGGACAGCAGTTGGCCGGCCTCGGCCGTCAGCCTCAGGGCGGCGCCCACCACCCGCGCCTCGTCGTCGCCGCTGAAGTCGGAGCGCCGGCGCACCTCCTCCAGGGCCCAGTCCGCACCGGACAGCGCCGCGGAGCCGCGCGCACCGCGCAGCGCCGCCTCGGAGGTGATCTCGTTGCTCCGGCGCCGCATGACCCGGTGCCCGTACACGCGGTCCACGGCCTTGCGCACGGACTCCACGGACCCGGCCACACCGGGCAGCGCGCCCAGGGCCGCAAGAGGGTCCTCCCTGCTCGCGCTCGTCCGAGAGCTTGGGGGAGGATCGGCGGCCGCTCCTGTCGTACTCATGAGTACGACCCTACGGGCCCGAGCACCCCGCCCCACGAAGGAGTGGTCTTCTTCACGCACGCCACCACCCAGGGCAACCGGACCGCTACGCTTCGTGAACATGAAAATTGCTTTCGTCGGGAAGGGCGGCAGCGGCAAGACCACTCTGTCCTCCCTGTTCATCCGCCATCTCGCGGCCACCGGCGCGCCCGTCGTCGCGATCGACGCCGACATCAACCAGCACCTGGGGGCCGCGCTCGGCCTGGAGGAGCCGCAGGCCGCCGCACTGCCCGCGATGGGCGACCGGCTGCCGCTGATCAAGGAATACCTGCGCGGCACCAACCCGCGCATCACCTCCACCGAGACGATGATCAAGACGACCCCGCCGGGCGAGGGCTCGCGTCTGCTGCGCCTGTGCGAGGACAACCCGCTCTACGACGCCTGCGCGCACCCCGTGGAACTCGACGGCTGTGCCGCGCGTTTGATGGTCACCGGCCCCTTCACGGACGCCGACCTGGGGGTCGCCTGCTACCACTCCAAGACCGGGGCGGTGGAGCTGTTCCTGAACCACCTGGTGGACAGCCGCGACGAGTACGCCGTGGTCGACATGACGGCGGGCTCGGACTCCTTCGCCTCCGGCATGTTCACCCGCTTCGACATCACGTTCCTCGTCGCCGAGCCGACCCGGAAGGGGGTCTCCGTCTACCGCCAGTACAAGGAGTACGCCCGCGACTACGGGGTCGTCCTGCGCGTCGTCGGCAACAAGGTGCAGGGCCAGGACGACCTCGACTTCCTGCACGCCGAGGTCGGGGACGACCTGCTCGTGACGGTCGGGCACTCCGACTGGGTGCGCGCCATGGAGAAGGGCCGGCCGCCCCGGTTCGAGTTCCTGGAGGACGCCAACCGCCGCGCGCTGCGCCTGCTCCAGGTCGCCGCCGACGCCACGTACGAGCTGCGCGACTGGGATCGCTACACCCGCCAGATGGTGCACTTCCACCTGAAGAACGCCGCCTCGTGGGGAAACGAGCGGACCGGGGCCGACCTCGCGGCGCAGATCGACCCCGGCTTCGTCCTCGGCGAGGGCGTCACCGCCCCGGTGTGAGCACCGCTACGGCTTGGGTGCCCCGGGCACGCCCTTGGGGGCCGGGGCCGGACGGCTCGACAGGAAGGACGCCCAGCCCCGCGCCGGAGCCTCGCCGACCTTGAGGGTCCGCAGCTCGGCGAGGGCCCGCGGGTCCTGGGCGTCCAGCCAGTCAGCCAGCTGACGGAAGGAGACACAGCGCACGTCGGGCTTGTTGCACACCTCCTTCACGACGTCCTCGACGGCGCGCATGTAGGTGCCGCCGTTCCAGGACTCGAAGTGGTTGCCGATCACCAGCGGGGCGCGGTTGCCGTCGTAGGCCCGGTAGAAGCCCTTGAGCAGGCCGTCGCGCATCTGGTTGCCCCAGTGGTCGAACTTGGCGGGGTCGCCCTGGGTCTGCGTGCCGGACTGGTTGACCATGAAGTCGTAGTCCATGGCCAGTTGCTCGAAGGTGTGCCCGGGGAAGGGCACGAGCTGCATGGACAGGTCCCACAGGCCGTCCCTCTTCTTGGGCCACACCTGGTTGTTGACGCCGCTGCTGTCGTAGCGGAAGCCCAGTTGGCTCGCCGCCTTGACGAAGTTCTTCTGGCCCTCCAGGCACGGGGTGCGGCCGCCGATGAGTTCCCTGTCGTAGTCGAAGGGCAGCGAAGCGGTGTTCTTCATGCCGGTGTTGGACTTCCAGGTCTTCACGAACTGCTTGGCCTGGGCGATCTCGCTCTTCCACTCGTCGACCGACCACGTTCCGACTCCGCCGTCGAGGCCGCAGAAATGACCGTTGAAATGCGTGCCGATCTCATTTCCCTCCAGCCACGCCAGACGCGCCTGCCCGACTGTGTCGGCGATGCCCTGCGCGTCGTTGAAGCCGATCTCGGAGCTGCCCGGGGCGTGCTGCGGCGGGCGGTACAGGTCCCGCTTCCCCCGCGGGAGCAGGTGCACGCCGCTGAGGAAGTAGGTCATGGTCGCGTTGTTGGCCTTGGCGACCTCGCGGAAGCGGGAGAACAGCTTCTGGCTGTCCTCCCCCGCCCCGTCCCAGGAGAACACGACGAACTGCGGTGGCTTCTCACCGGCCTTGAGCCGCTCCGGCCTGAGCAGGTGCGGCTGCGTCCCGGTGTACGCGGTGGAGCCGTCGCCGATCAGGCGGACGATGTGTCCCGGCAGTTGCGGACCCTTCCGAGGGGCGCCGGGCGCACCCCGCCTCGGCGCCTCGGGGCCGCTCGCGCAACCGGCGAGCGACGAGGCGCAGACCGCGGCGACGGCGACGCCCACGGCGATCCTCCGGGTGGTGGCCATGTTCCGCCCACCTTCTTCCTTCTCTCGTCCAACGCCGAGACGGCGTGTGCTGGCGACGTGCCGGACGGGCCGACAGCGCCGTCAAGATCGCATGGACCGGAAAAGGAATTAGCATGACAAGCCGATAAAAAGCCCGCTTCACTCGACGAGGTGATTTGCTGCCCCATTCGAGTTGACAATCGAGGTGTGGCCTTTACGCGGCATTACGATCGCTTTACTCGGCATTGATCCGCCGTTCCCATCAAGTCCCGCTGAGTCAGCCGAAAGTCGAGTCAGTCGAGAGTTCCGCGACCGTGCCACCCCGAGGAGACGGGAAACATGCCGGCCTGCGTCCCCGCCCACACCGCGAAGTCCGCCCGCACAGAGCGTTCCCACCCACCCCACAGCCCGCCCCGGCGACCGCGCCGCTTCCACCTCGCGGGCGCCGACCTGTCGGCCTCCGTCGCGGTCTTCCTGATCGCCCTGCCCCTCTCCCTCGGTATCGCCCTGGCCACCGGCGCCCCGCTGCGGGCCGGCCTCGTGGCCGCCGCGGTGGGCGGACTCGTCGCCGGACGGCTCGGCGGCTCACCGCTTCAGGTAAGCGGCCCGGCCGCCGGACTCACCGTCGTCACCGCCGATCTGATCCAGCGCTACGGATGGCGTACGACCTGCGCCGTCACCGTTCTCGCCGGTCTCGCCCAACTCGCCCTCGGCTGCCTGCGCGTGGCCCGCGGCGCGCTCGCCGTCAGCCCCGCCGTCGTACACGGCATGCTCGCCGGGATCGGGGTGACCATCGCCGTCGCCCAGGTGCACATCGTCCTCGGCGGCAGCCCGCAGAGCTCCGTGCTCGACAACCTCCGTGCCCTGCCTGCCCAGTTGACCGGTCTCGACCCGGCGGCCCTCGCCGTGAGCGCGCTGACGCTGACGGTGCTGCTGACCTGGCCGCGCCTGCCCGGGCGGGCGGGGCGCCTGCTGGGCAAGGTGCCGGCCGCGCTCGTCGCCGTCGCCGCGGCCACCGCCGTCGCCTCCCTCACCGGGCTGGTGCTGCCCAGGGTCGATCTGCCGTCCTGGCGCAGCCACGCCCTGGCCGGACTGCCCCAGGGGCCGGCGCTCGGGCTCGTCGCCGCGGTGCTCGGCACCACGCTGGTGTGCAGTGTGCAGTCGCTGCTCGGCGCGGTCGCCGTGGACAAACTGGTCGCGGGCCGCGCCGGACCGGCCACCCGGGTCGGCCGCTCGGACCTGGACCGGGAACTGCTCGGCCAGGGCGCCGCCAACGTCGTCTCCGGCGCGCTCGGCGGCCTGCCGGTCGCCGGGGTGGCCGTGCGCAGCACGGCGAATGTGCGCGCGGGTGCCGTGAGCCGGAACTCCACGATGCTGCACGGCGTTCTCGTAGTGATCGCCGCGCTGCTGATGGTCCCGGCACTGGAGTTCGTCCCGCTCGCCTCGCTCGCCGCCCTGGTGATGGCCGTCGGCATCCAGATGGTGTCCCCGCACCACATCCGCACGGTGACCCGCCACCAGGAGGTGCCGGTGTACGCCGCCACCGCCCTCGGAGTTGCGGTCCTCGGCGTCCTCCAGGGCGTGGCCCTCGGCATCGCCGTCGCCGTCACCGTCGCCCTGCGCCGCCTCACCCGCACCCGCATCACGCACGAGGAGCGGAAAGGAGTCCATCACGTACATGTACGAGGGCAGTTGACGTTCCTCGCGGTGCCGCGGCTCAGCCGGGCCCTGCACCTCGTGCCGCCGGGAGCCGCCGCGGTCGTCCGGCTGGACGGCTCGTTCATGGATCACGCGGCGTACGAGTCGCTTCAGGACTGGCAGCGGACGCACACCGCGCAGGGCGGCTCGGTCGAACTCACCGGCCGTCGCGCCGGGGTCCGCATCGCCGAGCCCGCCGCGCCGGACGGCGTCCGGTGCGGCTGCAGGCCCTGGACGCCCTGGCGCAACCACCAGTGCGGGAGCACGGCACCGGCACCCGGCGACCGCGGCCACCGGCTGGCGCACGGCATCCGCGCGTTCCAGCACAGCACCGCACCCCGGGTGCGCGAGGAACTGGCGCGGCTGGCGCGGGAGGGGCAGCGCCCGTCCCAACTCTTCCTGACCTGCGCCGACTCGCGACTGGTCACGTCGATGATCACTTCCAGTGGTCCCGGCGACCTCTTCGTCGTGCGGAACGTGGGCAACCTCGTGCCGCCGCCCGGACAGGGCGAGGACGACTCGGTGGCGGCGGCCGTGGAGTACGCGGTGGACGTGCTCGGGGTCCGCTCCATCACGGTGTGCGGCCACTCCGGGTGCGGGGCCATGCAGGCACTCCTCGCCTCGGGCCCTGACCTCGCCTCAGGCACCGGCTCCACCTCCGGCTCCGGCTCCACCTCCACCTCCGGCTCCGACTCCGGCTCCGGCTCCGGCTCCGGCTCCGGCTCCGGCTCCGGCTCCGGCTCCGGCTCCGGCTCCGGCTCCGGCTCCGGCTCCGGCTCCGGCCAGATCCGTACGCCGCTCGGACGGTGGCTGCGGCACGGGTTGCCCAGTCTGGAGCGGATGGCGGACGACGGCCGCCGCGACCTCCGGCCGGCCGGGCGGCCGCCCGCCGACGCGGTCGAGCGGCTCTGTCTCACCAACGTGGTACAGCAGTTGGAGCACCTGCGCGCCCACGACTCGGTGGCCCGCGCCCTGCGGGAGGGGACGCTGGAACTGCACGGGATGTACTTTCATGTGGGCGAGGCCGAGGCGTACCTGCTCACGGGGGCGGACGGCGAGGAGACCTTCACCCGGGTCTCAGCGACGGAGACTCCGCAGACGGCGGCGCCACCCCTCACCTTGAGCGACGCATCGGACACTCCGAGCGAGAAAGCGTTCCAGGAGTGAACCTCCAGGGATCGTGGTGCGTGACCCGTGAATGAGCGGGTGTCAGGATGGGAGGGGTTGACCGACACCCTGGGGCCCTCGGAGAATCGGGCACATTGATTGGTCTAAACCACTGGGACGGTGTGCGACGATGGCAGACAACGAGCGTTCTTCACTCTCCAACCTCCTGAAGGAGGAGCGACGTTTCGCGCCGCCCGCCGACCTGGCTGCGAACGCCAACGTCACGGCGGACGCGTACGAGCAGGCCAAGGCCGACAGGCTGGGATTCTGGGCCGAGCAGGCCCGCCGGCTGACCTGGGCCGTGGAGCCGACCGAGACGCTCGACTGGTCGAACCCGCCGTTCGCCAAGTGGTTCAAGGACGGCACGCTCAACGTGGCGTACAACTGCGTCGACCGGCACGTGGAGGCCGGGCACGGCGACCGCGTCGCGATCCACTTCGAGGGTGAGCCCGGCGACCACCGCGCCCTCACCTACGCCGAGCTCAAGGACGAGGTGTCCAGGGCCGCGAACGCACTGCTCGAACTCGGCGTCCGGAAGGGCGACCGGGTCGCGATCTACATGCCGATGATCCCGGAGACCGCGGTCGCGATGCTGGCCTGCGCCAGGATCGGTGCCACGCACTCGGTGGTCTTCGGCGGCTTCTCCGCGGACGCGCTCGCCACCCGCATCCAGGACGCCGACGCCAGGGTCGTCATCACCTCCGACGGCGGTTACCGGCGCGGCAAGCCGTCCGCGCTCAAGCCGGCCGTCGACGAGGCGGTCGAGCGCGTGGACAACGTCGACCACGTGGTCGTGGTCCGCCGCACCGGCCAGGAGGTCGCCTGGACCGAGGGCCGGGACCTGTGGTGGCACGAGATCGTCGACCGGCAGTCCGCCGAGCACACGCCGGAGGCGTTCGAGGCGGAGCACCCGCTGTTCATCCTCTACACCTCGGGCACGACGGGGAAGCCGAAGGGCATCCTGCACACCTCCGGCGGCTACCTCACGCAGGTGGCGTACACGCACTGGGCGGTCTTCGACCTCAAGCCGGAGACCGACGTGTTCTGGTGCACCGCCGACGTCGGCTGGGTCACCGGGCATTCGTACATCGTGTACGGGCCGCTGGCCAACGGCGCGACGCAGGTGATGTACGAGGGCACGCCGGACACCCCGCACCAGGGCCGCTTCTGGGAGATCGTGCAGAAGTACGGCGTGACGATCCTCTACACGGCACCGACCGCGATCCGTACGTTCATGAAGTGGGGCGACGACATCCCCGCGAAGTTCGACCTGTCCTCCCTGCGGATCCTCGGCTCGGTCGGCGAGCCGATCAACCCGGAGGCGTGGATCTGGTACCGCAAGAACATCGGCGGCGACCGCACCCCGGTCGTCGACACCTGGTGGCAGACGGAGACCGGCGGAATCATGATCTCCCCGCTGCCGGGCGTGACCGCCGCCAAGCCCGGATCGGCCCAGCGGCCGCTGCCCGGCATCTCCGCCACCGTGGTGGACGACGAGGCGAACGAGGTGTCCAACGGCGGCGGTGGCTACCTGGTGCTCACCGAGCCGTGGCCGTCGATGCTGCGCACCATCTGGGGCGACGACCAGCGCTTCATCGACACCTACTGGTCGCGGTTCGAGGGCCGGTACTTCGCCGGTGACGGCGCCAAGAAGGACGACGACGGCGACATCTGGCTGCTCGGCCGCGTCGACGACGTGATGCTCGTGTCCGGGCACAACATCTCCACCACCGAGGTCGAGTCCGCCCTCGTCTCCCACCCGTCGGTCGCCGAGGCGGCCGTGGTCGGCGCGGCGGACGAGACGACCGGACAGGCGATCGTCGCGTTCGTGATCCTGCGCGGCGCGGTCACCGAGACCGAGACCCTGGTCGGCGAGTTGCGCAACCACGTCGGCTCGACGCTCGGCCCGATCGCCAAGCCCAAGCGGATCCTGCCGGTGGCGGAGCTGCCGAAGACCCGCTCCGGGAAGATCATGCGGCGCCTGCTGCGCGACGTGGCGGAGAACCGGCAGCTCGGAGACGTCACGACGCTGACCGACTCCACCGTCATGGACCTCATCCAGGCCAAGCTCCCCACGTCGCCCGGCGAGGACTGAGCGGGGAACGCCCGGAAGGCGGGCGAGGACTGAGTACGGCGTCAAGGGGCACTCGGCGGGACAGCGCCGGGTGCCCCTTCCGCATCCCCGCATCCCCGCATCCGCGGAAAGACGCCGGACCGACTCGGCCGCCTTGGGTAGGGTGGGCGGGACACCACAACAGAAAACGACCCTCAGGTGCGCCGGGAAGTCTGGTCGGCATGTGTTCCGTCATGCCCACCGACCGGAGGTTCCCGTGGCCGCGCCCCGCACCGACACCCCAGCCCGCAAGTTCCTGGGACGTCTGTCCCTGCCCGAGCGGAACTTCGTGGCGGACGCGCTGCGCACCGAGACCGTCGGTGGTGTGATCCTCCTCCTCGCCGCGGTCGCCGCCCTGCTCTGGGCGAACATCCCCGGCCTGCGCGGCAGCTACGAGAGCGTCGGACACTTCCACCTCGGCCCCGCCTCCCTCGGCCTGAACCTCTCCGTGGAGCACTGGGCCGCCGACGGACTGCTCGCCGTCTTCTTCTTCGTCGCCGGGATCGAGCTCAAGCGCGAACTCGTCGCCGGAGACCTCAAGGACGGCAGAGCCGCGATCCTGCCGGTGATCGCCGCGCTGTGCGGCATGGCGGCACCGGCCGTCGTCTACGCCCTGACCAACCTCGTCTCGGACGGCTCGCTCGGCGGCTGGGCGGTGCCGACCGCGACGGACATCGCCTTCGCGCTCGCCGTGCTCGCGGTCATCGGCACCTCGCTGCCCAGCGCCCTGCGCGCCTTCCTGCTGACGCTCGCCGTCGTCGACGACCTGTTCGCGATCCTGATCATCGCCGTCTTCTTCACCGGAAACCTGAACTTCGCCGCGCTCGGCGGCGCGGCGGCCGGTCTCGTCGTCTTCTGGCTGCTGCTGCGCAAGGGCGTGCGCGGCTGGTACGTGTACGTGCCGCTCGCCCTGGTCATCTGGGCGCTGATGTACAACAGCGGCGTCCACGCCACCATCGCGGGCGTCGCGATGGGCCTGATGCTGCGCTGCGCCCCCCACGAGGGCGAGAGGACCTCCCCCGGCGAACGCGTCGAACATCTCGTACGGCCCCTTTCGGCCGGCCTGGCGGTGCCGCTGTTCGCCCTGTTCAGCGCGGGCGTCTCCGTCTCGGGCGGGGCGCTGGCCAACGTGTTCACCCGGCCCGAGACACTCGGCGTCGTCCTCGGACTGGTCGTCGGCAAGGCGGTCGGCATCTTCGGCGGGACCTGGCTCACCGCCCGCTTCACCAAGGCGTCGCTCAGCGAGGACCTGGCCTGGGCCGACCTGTTCGCCGTGGCGACGCTCGCCGGGATCGGCTTCACCGTCTCCCTGCTCATCGGCGAACTGGCCTTCACCGGCGACGCGGCGCTCACCGACGAGGTCAAGGCATCCGTCCTCGCCGGCTCCCTGATCGCGACGATTCTGGCGACCGTCCTGCTGAAGATCCGCAACGCCCGGTACCGGAGGCTGTGCGAGTCCGAGGAGCGGGACGACGACCTCGACGGGATCCCGGACGTCTACGAGCAGGACGACCCCGCCTATCACCTGCGCATGGCCGAGATTCACGAGCGGAAGGCCGCCGAGCACCGCCGGCTCGCCGAGGAGAAGACCGCCGAACAGGACGGGCGGCTTGCCGAAGTGCCGGGCAGGGCAGGCGAGCAGGACGGCGGTCCGGCATGATCTGACGGGACGGTACAAATGACAGGAGCGTTCCCAGTCGGGCAGAAGTCAGGCAGCGGCAGCAGCCGGACAGAGACCGGACGGAACCAGTCCCGAGTCAGGCAGGAGAGGAAGACCGCGATGAGTGCACCCGACGGCAACCCGGTCGGCACCGAACGCAGCATCGGCCAGCTGTTCGCCACGGCGACCACCGAGATGTCGGCACTGGTGCACGACGAGATCGCGCTGGCCAAGGCCCAGCTGAAGAAGGACGTGAGGCGCGGCCTGGGCAGCGGCAGCCTGCTGAGCCTGGCCGGGGCGCTGCTGCTGTTCTCCCTGCCGATGCTCAACTTCGCGCTGGCGTACGGCGTTCACACCTGGACCAACTGGAACCTGGCCCTCTGCTTCCTGGTGTCCTTCGGGGCCAATTGCCTGATCGCCGGCGTACTGGGGGCAATCGGTGTGCTCCTCGCGAAGAAGGCGAAGAAGAGCCAGGGCCCGCAGAAGGTCGCCGCGTCCATGAAGGCGACGGCCGGAGTCCTCCAGAAGGCCAAGCCGCACCCGCGCCCGGAGCCCGCCGCCCTGGAGGACCGCTCCCCCGCGGCCATCGAGGCTGTGGCACGCTCGACCTCATGACGGAGCCCGCCACCCCTTCGACGCAATCGACGCCGGTCGTCCGGATCGCCCTGCCCGGCGGCAGGAAGGTGACGCACCGGGACGTCGCGGCCAACGGCGCCCGTTTCCACATCGCCGAGCTCGGCGATGGACCGCTGGTCCTGCTGCTGCACGGCTTCCCGCAGTTCTGGTGGACGTGGCGGCACCAGCTGGTCGCCCTCGCCGACGCGGGCTTCCGGGCGGTCGCGATGGACCTGCGCGGCGTGGGCGGCAGCGACCGTACGCCCCGCGGTTACGACCCGGCCAACCTCGCCCTCGACATCACCGGCGTGGTCCGCTCGCTCGGCGAGCCGGACGCCGCCCTGGTCGGCCACGACCTCGGCGGCTACCTGGCGTGGACGGCGGCCGCGATGCGCCCCAAGCTGGTACGGCGGCTCGCGGTCGCCTCGATGCCGCACCCCAGGCGCTGGCGTTCGGCGATGCTCGGGGACGTCCGGCAGACGGCGGCGAGTTCGTACATCTGGGGGTTCCAGCGGCCCTGGATCCCCGAGCGGCAGCTCACCGCCGACAACGGCGCCCTGGTGGCCCGGCTCGTACGGGACTGGTCGGGGCCGCGGCTGCCGGACGACGAGGCGGTGGAGACGTACCGCCGCGCCATGTGCATCCCCTCGACGGCGCACTGCTCCGTCGAGCCGTACCGCTGGCTGGTGCGCTCCCTGGCCCGGCCCGACGGCATCCAGTTCTACCGCCGGATGAAGCGGCCCGTGCGCGTGCCGACGCTGCACCTGCACGGCTCCCTCGACCCCGTCCAGCGCACCCGCAGCGCGGCCGGCTCGGGCGAGTACGTCGAAGCCCCCTACCGCTGGCGCCTCTTCGACGGCCTCGGCCACTTCCCGCATGAAGAGGACCCGGTGGCGTTCTCGACGGAGCTGGTCAACTGGCTGAAAGACCCCGAGCCGGATCGGTGACCCGGCCGACGCGCCCGGTATCCGAACGTGAGCGGCTGTCCTGCGAACTGCCAATTGCCCGGCGCATAGGCCAATTGGGGAGTCCGCGGGCGGTTATCGACCTTGGGGCGGGGGCAGACGTCCCGGTATGGGCTGGACGCACGACTACAACGACGTAGCACGCACCCGCCGTTCGGTGAGCGGTCCCAACTCCCATCAGCGCGGAGCTCCGCAGCTGACGGACACGGACCCACGGGTGGGCATTCCCCGCATCCTGCGCCGCCGAGCGCGCTGGGTCTCAGTACGCCTGCGTCACAGCCGCGGCTGACCCGGCACCGGCGGGCCCGGCCTACAGGGCGCAGTCGTCGCTGCCCACCTGCTGGTTCGCGGTACGACCCTGCGCGATGTCCTGCTGGATCTCGTCGATCGTGAGCGCGTAGCCGGTGTCGGCGTCGTCGAGGGACTTGGCGAACACCACGCCGTACACCCTGCCGTCGGTCGTGAGCAGCGGCCCTCCGGAGTTGCCCTGGCGCACGGTCGTGTACAGCGAGTAGACGTCACGGCGCACGGTGCCGCGGTGGTAGATGTCCGGGCCGCTGGCCGTGATGCGCCCGCGTACACGCGCGGCACGGACGTCGTACGACCCGTTCTCCGGGAAGCCGGCGACGATCGCGCCGTCGCCGCTGCGCGCGTCCGTGCCGGTGAACTTCAGGACCGGCGCCTTCAGGTCGGGCACGTCCAGCACGGCGATGTCGCGGTGCCAGTCGTACAGGACGACCTTGGCGTCGTACTTCCTTCCCTCGCCGCCTATCTGAACGGTGGGTTCGTCGACCCCGCCCACGACGTGCGCGTTGGTCATGACGCGGCGGTTTCCGAAGACGAAGCCGCTGCCCTCCAGCACCTTGCCGCAACTGCGCGCGGTGCCCATGACCTTGACGACGGACTGCTTGGCGCGCAGGGCCACGGCGCTGTTCGCCAGCGCCGGGTCCGGGGGCTGTACGTCGGTGATGGGCTCGTTGGCGAACGGGCTGAAGACCTGTGGGAAGCCGTTCTGCGCGAGGACGGAGGTGAAGTCCGCGAACCAGGTGTCGGCCTGGGCGGGCAGCACCTCGGAGACCCCGAGCAGCACCCGGGAGTTGCGCACCTCCTTGCCCAGCGTCGGTATCGTCGTGCCGCCGAGGGCCGAGCCGATCAGCCAGGCGACCAGCAGCATGGCGGCGACGTTGACCAGGGCGCCGCCGGTCGCGTCCAGGGCGCGGGCCGGGGACCAGGTGATGTAGACGCGCAGCTTGCTGCCGAGGTGGGTGGTCAAGGCCTGGCCGACCGAGGCGCAGACGATCACGACGATGACCGCGACGACGGCCGCGGTGGTGCTGACCGGCGTGTTGTCCGTCATCGCGTCCCAGATGACCGGGAGCGTGTACACGGCGAGGAGTCCGCCGCCGAGGAAGCCGATCACCGACAGGATGCCGACGACGAATCCCTGGCGGTAGCCCACGACCGCGAACCACGCGGCGGCGATCAGCAGCAGGATGTCCAGCACGTTCACCGCGTCGAGCCTCGCCTCATCATGTTCCGATCACCCCAGGTCGGCCTGTGTCCTCCTGGAGTTCCGCCCCCCGGCAGCACCGACGCGGTGCCCACCCTGTCACGACCGCCAGTCGAGCGGGACCTGCTTGCCGCGGTCCCAGGGCCGCTCCCAGCCCGCGTAGTGGAGCAGGCGGTCGATGATCCCGGCGGTGAAGCCCCACACAAGGGCCGATTCGACCAGGAATGCCGGACCTCGGTGGCCGCTGGGGTGGACGGTCGTGGCCCGGTTGTCGGGGTTCGTGAGATCCGCCACGGGCACGGTGAACACGCGTGCGGTCTCCGCCGGGTCGACGACACCGACCGGGCTGGGCTCGCGCCACCAGCCGAGCACGGGTGTGACGACGAAGCCGCTGACCGGGATGTACAGCCGGGGCAGCGCACCGAACAGCTGGACGCCGTCCGGCTCGAGCCCGGTCTCCTCCTCGGCCTCGCGCAGCGCGGCCCGCAGCGGGCCGTCTCCCTGCGGGTCGCCGTCCTCGGGGTCGAGCGCCCCGCCGGGGAACGCCGGCTGGCCGGCGTGCGAGCGCAGGGACCCGGCCCGCTCCATGAGCAGCAGCTCGGGTCCGCGCTCGGCCTCGCCGAAGAGGATCAGGACGGCGGACTGGCGCCCCGCGCCGTCCTCCGGCGGCAGGAAGCGGCTCAGCTGGACCGGCCGGACCGTCTCGGCCACGCGCACGACCGGCCCGAGCCAGCCGGGCAGCCCCTCCGTGCTGAGCGCCACCGAGCCGCCCTGCGTCCCGCTCGCCTCACTCGCCCGCGTCATCGCCACCCCCGTTCCCCTCGCCGTCCTGCCGTGTCCAACGCCCGATGGCATCTAGATCGTTCCGCCGGTGTCATCCGGCCCCCAGTGGCGGTGCCGGCTTACCGCCCGCGTCCAGGTAGGACTGCGGCGGCTTGAGGCGCTGGCCCGGGAAGCCGCCCTTCTCGTACTTCAGCAGCTTCCCCGCCTTCTCCGGGTCCGTCTCGCCCTCGCCGTAGGCCGGGCAGAGCGGGGCGATCGGGCAGGCACCGCACGCGGGCTTGCGGGCGTGGCAGATACGGCGGCCGTGGAAGATCACGTGGTGCGAGAGCATCGTCCAGTCGCTCTTGGGGAAGAGCGCGGCCACGGCGGCCTCGATCTTGTCGGGGTCGGTCTCCTCGGTCCACTGCCAGCGCCGCACCAGCCGCTGGAAGTGTGTGTCCACGGTCAGTCCGGGCCGTCCGAAGGCGTTGCCGAGGACCACGAAGGCGGTCTTGCGGCCGACGCCGGGGAGCTTGACGAGATCCTCCAGCCGCCCGGGGACCTCGCCTCCGAACTCCTCCGTCAGCGCCTTGGACAGGCCTATCACCGACTTGGTCTTGGCCCGGAAGAAGCCGGTGGGCCGCAGGATCTCCTCGACCTCCTCGGGGTTCGCGGCGGCGAGGTCCTCGGGGGTGGGGTACCTGGCGAACAGCGCGGGCGTGGTCTGGTTGACCCTCAGGTCCGTCGTCTGGGCCGACAGGACCGTGGCGACCAGCAGCTGGAAGGGGTTCTCGAAGTCCAGCTCGGGGTGGGCGTAGGGGTACACCTCGGCGAGCTCGCGGTTGATCCGGCGGGCCCGGCGGACCAGGGCCGTGCGCGGCTCGTTCTTCGGCGGTTTCGGGGCGAGCGTCTTCGCCGGCGCGACCTTCTTGACGGCGGCGCCGGCCTTCTTCGGCGCGACCGTCACCTTCTTCGGGGCCACGGCCTTCTTGGCGGGGGCCGTCTTCTTCTGAGGTACTGCCTTCTTCACGGGTGCCCTTTTCGCCGCTTTTGCCATGTTCGTTCCATCGTCGGGCCCTTGTTCGCCCACAGCGGAATCCTCACGTACAACCACCCGCCCAGCCCCCTCGGCCTGCGCTCTCACCGGCGATTTGGACACCCGGCCAGCCTAAAGCCCGGCACCGACATCCGCTCCGGACCCCGGAGATCGGACCCCGATTGGCCCCCTGCCGCGTAAACGGGCACACGTGTGCGGCATCCTTGTGACAGATCACACTGTTTGGACCGTCCGGCAAAATGGGGAACACGGACCCCTGGCACACGGGGGAGCAAGATCCTCTGAGCAGGTCGACAAGGAGAGAACTCGTGGACGACGTTCTGCGGCGCAATCCGCTCTTCGCGGCGCTCGACGACGAGCAGGCCGCGGAGCTCCGCGCCTCCATGACGGAGGTGACACTCGCACGAGGCGACTCGTTGTTCCACGAGGGCGACCCGGGCGACCGGCTCTACGTGGTCACCGAGGGCAAGGTCAAGCTGCACCGCACGTCCCCGGACGGCCGCGAGAACATGCTGGCCGTCGTGGGCCCCGGTGAGCTCATCGGCGAGCTGTCGCTGTTCGACCCTGGCCCGCGCACCGCGACCGCGACCGCGCTGACCGAGGTCAAGATGCTGGCCCTCGGCCACGGCGACCTCCAGCCCTGGCTGAACGTGCGGCCCGAGGTGGCCGGCGCCCTGCTCCGCGCCGTGGCCCGGCGCCTGCGCAAGACCAACGACCAGATGTCGGACCTGGTCTTCTCCGACGTCCCGGGCCGTGTCGCCCGTGCACTGCTGGACCTCTCCCGCCGCTTCGGCGTGCAGTCCGAGGAGGGCATCCACGTGGTGCACGACCTCACCCAGGAGGAGCTGGCCCAGCTGGTCGGCGCCTCCCGCGAGACCGTGAACAAGGCCCTGGCCGACTTCGCCCAGCGCGGCTGGCTCCGCCTGGAGGCCCGCGCGGTGATCCTGCTGGACGTGGAACGCCTGGCGAAGCGCTCGCGCTGACCCGTCCGCGGTCCTGTGGGCCCCGTTCCCGGCCGGGACGGGGCCCTCGTCGTCGGCAGCGAGACGGGGCTCGTCGTCGGCCGTCAGATGAGGCCGTGCTCCCGGAGGTACTCCAGCTGGGCGCGCACCGAGAGCTCGGCCGCGGGCCACAGGGAGCGGTCCACGTCGGCGTACACGTGCGCGACGACCTGGGACGGGGTCCGGTGGCCGGACTCGACGGCCGTCTCGACCTGGGCGAGCCGGTGGGCCCGGTGGGCGAGGTAGAACTCGACGGCGCCCTGGGCGTCCTCCAGGACGGGTCCGTGGCCGGGCAGGACCGTGTGGACGCCGTCGTCCACCGTGAGAGACCTGAGCCGCCGCAGCGAGTCCAGGTAGTCGCCCAGACGGCCGTCGGGGTGCGCGACGACGGTCGTGCCCCGGCCCAGGATCGTGTCGCCGGTGAGCACGGCGCGGTCGGCCGGCAGGTGGAAGCAGAGGGAGTCGGCGGTGTGGCCGGGGGTCGGTACGACCCTCAGCTCCAGCCCGCCCACCTTGATCACGTCACCCGCGCCCAGGCCCTCGTCGCCCAGCCGCAGGGCCGGATCGAGCGCACGCACGCGCGTGCGGGTCAGCTCGGCGAAGCGGGCGGCGCCCTCGGCGTGGTCGGGGTGGCCGTGCGTCAGCAGGGTCAGCGCGATCCGCTTGCCCGCCTCCTCGGCGGTGGCGACCACCTGGGCCAGGTGACCCTCGTCCAGCGGCCCGGGGTCGACCACCACGGCCAGGTCGGAGTCGGGCTCCGAGACGATCCAGGTGTTGGTGCCGTCCAGGGTCATGGGGGACGCGTTGGGCGCGAGGACGTTGACGGCCCGCGCGGTGGCGGGGCCGGCCAGTACACCGCCCCGGGGCTGACCGGGGAGCGCTGCTGCGTCCGTCATGCGAGAGGGCCTTCCTCGACGTCGGCCGGGCGGGAGCGGCGGCTCACGCGCGGGCCGTGCCGCTCGGGATGTGCTGGGTGAACTCGTCGTGCCCCGGCCAGGTCAGGACCACCTCGCCGTCCACCAGGCGGGCCCGCGCGAGCACGGGGGTCAGATCGCGGGACCGTGCGGCGGTGAGCGCCTCGGCGGGGCTGCCGCAGGGCATCAGCTGGCGCAGGGTGGCGATGGTGGGCGGCATCATCAGCAGCTCGCCCCGGTCGTACGCGGCCGCCGCCTCCGCGGGCGCGATCCACACCGTGCGGTCGGCCTCCGTGGAGGCGTTCCGGGTGCGCTGGCCCTCGGGCAGCGCGGCCACGAAGAACCAGGTGTCGTAGCGGCGGGACTCGAACTCGGGGGTGATCCAGCGGGTCCAGGCCCCCAGCAGGTCCGAGCGCAGGACCAGGCCCCGGCGGTCCAGGAACTCCGCGAACGACAGCTCACGGGCGACCAGGGCGGCACGGTCGGCCTCCCAGTCGGCGCCCGTGGTGTCGCCGACGACGCTGTCCGCGCCGGGTCCGGCGAGCAGGACACCGGCCTCCTCGTACGTCTCGCGGACGGCCGCGCAGACGATCGCCTGGGCCGCCTTCTCGTCGACGCCGAGCCGGTCGGCCCACCACGCGCGCGAGGGCCCCGCCCAGCGGACGTGGTGGTCGTCGTCACGGGGGTCGACGCCACCGCCCGGGTACGCGTACGCGCCTCCGGCGAAGGCCATGGAGGCGCGTCTGCGCAGCATGTGCACCGCGGGGCCGGAAGCGGTCTCCTTCAGGAGCATGACGGTGGCCGCGCGCTTCGGCGTGACCGGTGTCAGGCTGCCGTCCGCGAGCGCGCGGATACGGTCCGGCCATTCCGGGGGAAACCACTGCCCATTCGCCATGGGCGGAGGCTATCCCGTGGTGAGCGAATGTTCGAGAGGTGGCCGAGGTCAGAGCCGGTTCCGGGCTCGGACTACGGCTCCAGCTCGACCTGGATCTCCACCTCGACAGGCGCGTCCAGCGGCAGCACCGCCACGCCGACCGCGCTGCGCGCGTGCACGCCCTTGTCGCCGAGGACCTCGGCCAGCAGCTCGCTGGCGCCGTTGACGACGCCCGGCTGCCCGGTGAAGTCCGACGCCGAGGCGACGAAGCCCACGACCTTCACCACGCGCGCGACACGGTCCAGGTCGCCCGCGACGGACTTGACGGCCGCCAGGGCGTTCAGCGCACAGGTGCGCGCCAGTTCCTTGGCCTCCTCCGGCGTGACCTCCAGGCCCACCTTGCCGGTGACCGGGAGCTTGCCCTCCACCATCGGCAGCTGGCCGGCGGTGTAGACGTACACGCCGGACCGCACCGCGGGCTGGTAGGCGGCCAGCGGCGGCACGACCTCCGGCAGCCTCAGACCCAGCTCCGCCAGCCTCGCCTCGACCGCGCTCATGCCTGCTTCTCCCGCTTCAGGTAGGCCACCAGCTGCTCGGGGTTCGGTCCGGGCACGACCTGGACGAGTTCCCAGCCGTCCTCGCCCCAGGTGTCCAGAATCTGCTTCGTGGCATGGACGAGCAGCGGCACGGTTGCGTATTCCCACTTGGTCATGTGGCCGACTGTATCCGCTGCCGCCGGCGGGCCTCGGGCCGACCACGACGCCGGTTGTCCACAGCCTCCCGCGTGACCCGAGCGCGGACTGGTTAGTCTCGAATACGTGAGCAGGCTCCAGGTCGTCAGCGGCAAGGGCGGGACCGGAAAGACGACGGTCGCCGCCGCTCTCGCGCTGGCCCTGGCCACGGAGGGGAAGCGGACGCTCCTCGTCGAGGTCGAGGGCCGGCAGGGCATCGCACAGCTCTTCGAGACGGAAGCGCTGCCCTACGAGGAACGGAAGATCGCCGTCGCTCCCGGGGGCGGGGAGGTGTACGCGCTGGCCATAGACCCCGAACTGGCCCTGCTGGACTACCTCCAGATGTTCTACAAACTGGGCGGTGCCGGCCGGGCCCTGAAGAAACTCGGCGCGATCGACTTCGCCACCACCATCGCGCCCGGACTCAGAGACGTCCTACTGACCGGCAAGGCGTGCGAGGCGGTGCGGCGCAAGGATCGCGGCGGACAATTCATCTACGACTACGTCATCATGGACGCACCGCCCACCGGGCGCATCACCCGCTTCCTCAACGTCAACGACGAGGTGGCGGGCCTGGCGAAGATCGGCCCGATACACAATCAGGCCCAGGCGGTGATGCGGGTGCTGAAATCGCCCGAGACCGCCGTGCACCTGGTGACGCTGCTGGAGGAGATGCCGGTCCAGGAGACCGTCGACGGCATCGCCGAACTGCGCGCCGCCCGGCTGCCGGTGGGGCGCACCATCGTGAACATGGTGCGCCCGCAGGTGCTGGACGCGGGCGACCTGGAACTCGTACGGACCGCGTCGCGCACCGCGCTCGCCCGGTCGCTGTCCTCCGCCGGGCTCGGCGGGGCGCGGCGCGGCCAGAACGCCGAGCGGCTGGTGGGTCCGCTGCTGGAGCAGGCCGAGGAGTACGCCGAGCGTTACACGCTGGAGGAGGAGCAGCGGTCCGTGCTGAGCGAGCTGGGTCTGCCCCTGCACGAACTGCCGCTGCTCGCCGAGGGCATGGACCTGGCGGGCCTGTACGAACTGGCGACCGAGCTGCGGAAGCAGGGGATGTCATGAGCCCGGACCCGGCACCCGCGCGGGAGACCACGCGCACCTCCGCCCCCGCGCACGACGGTGTCCGTCATCTGGCGCCCACGCGCGCGCTCGAGGTCGACCCGCTGCTCGACGACCCGACGACGCGGATCGTGGTGTGCTGCGGCTCGGGCGGGGTCGGCAAGACCACCACCGCGGCGGCGCTCGGCCTGCGCGCCGCCGAGCGCGGCCGCAAGGTGGTCGTCCTGACCATCGACCCGGCCCGCCGGCTCGCCCAGTCCATGGGCATCGACTCCCTGGACAACGTCCCGCGCCGGGTGAAGGGCACCGAGGGCGAGGGCGAGCTGCACGCCATGATGCTCGACATGAAGCGCACCTTCGACGAGGTCGTCGAGGCGCACGCGGACCCCGAGCGGGCGGCCGCGATCCTGGCCAACCCGTTCTACCAGTCGCTCTCCGCCGGCTTCGCGGGCACGCAGGAGTACATGGCGATGGAGAAGCTGGGCCAGCTGCGGGCCCGGGACGAGTGGGACCTCATCGTCGTCGACACCCCGCCGTCCCGCTCGGCCCTGGACTTCCTGGACGCGCCCAAGCGGCTCGGTTCCTTCCTCGACGGCCGGCTGATCCGGCTGCTGACGGCCCCGGCGAAGCTGGGCGGGCGCGCGGGGATGAAGTTCCTGAACGTCGGGATGTCGATGATGACCGGCACGCTCGGCAAGCTGCTGGGCGGTCAACTGCTGAAGGACGTCCAGACGTTCGTGGCCGCGATGGACACGACCTTCGGCGGCTTCCGTACCCGCGCGGACGCCACGTACAAGCTGCTCCAGGCGCCGGGAACCGCGTTCCTGGTGGTCGCGGCCCCGGAGCGGGACGCGCTGCGCGAGGCCGCGTACTTCGTGGAGCGGCTGGCCGCGGAGAAGATGCCGCTGGCCGGTCTGGTGCTCAACCGGGTGCACGGCAGCGGTGCCGGTGACCTGTCGGCCGAGCGGGCGCTCGCCGCCGCGGAAAATCTTGAGGAGTCCCGCATTGTGGATCAGCGGGACGGGAAAGCTGGACTTCGTAACTCTCCCGCAACGTACGGCAGTTCAGACTCTCTCGCTGCTCATCCCGATTCCGGTGCGCCTCCCGCGGACCCCGAGGCGCCCGCCGACGACGACTTCGAACCGGAGCCGTCCGTCGACCAGGTCACCGCGGGCCTGCTGAGGCTGCATGCCGAGCGCATGCAGCTGCTCTCCCGTGAGCAGCGCACGCGTGACCGCTTCACGGCCCTGCATCCCGAGGTGGCGGTGGCCGAAGTGGCCGCGCTGCCCGGGGATGTGCACGACCTCGTGGGACTGCGGGACATCGGAAACCGGCTCGCGGAACACCGCCACGAGCTGCCCGAGCCGGGCGCCTGACGCGCGCCCGCCGGGGGCTTCCGCGGTCCCTCCCCGCGGCTGGACAACCGCGGGCACACGGACTCACGAACACACGGACTCACGAACACACGGACGACCGCGGCCCGCCCAGGAAGGACGACGCCTCAGCCCCACCGCTCAGCCGACCGCCGCGTAGTCCTCGTACACCTGGTCGTCGGCGAGGGACACCAGTCCCGCGCCCCGCTCGTACTCCATGCGCGCGGTCTCCAGCAGCCGGCGCCAGGAGGTCACGGTCGGCCGCCGGCGCAGCAGTGCGCGACGCTCACGCTCCGTCATTCCCCCCCAGACGCCGAACTCGACGCGGTTGTCGAGCGCGTCGGCGAGACATTCGGTGCGAACCGGGCATCCGGTGCACACCGCCTTGGCCCTGTTCTGCGCTGCTCCCTGAACGAACAGTTCATCCGGATCGGTAGTGCGACAGGCCGCCTGCGCACTCCAGTCGGTTACCCAGCCCATACCGGCGCCGTCCTCTCCCGAATCGAGGCTCCCCCACGGCGGCAGCGGCATATTCACCGCCGCCAGTTGAGGACGTTACGGAAGGTGGGCACGGCGCAACACCCCCAGCGGGCCCAATCTTGAATGGCCCGAACGGACTATGGGTAAGCGGCAGATCACCCGGGGGAGTGAGCTGGCGACATGCGCGACATTCCCGGCACAGTAGGGCAGTTACGGTGCGCGGCAACGGACACCGGATGACACACAGGGTGAATTCAGGCACGTATCCCACACGCCCCGACCGCGCGCCCCGACATCACCCGGACCACCCGACCAAAAAAGTCGAACGGAGCCGGAACGTTTCGGAGCCGCCGGACGTATGGATACGTGGCCGCACCGCTGTGACAGTCGAGAGCAGCTTAGGCCAAGGCATATACGCGTGTCCGGCGAATGAGAACGTAGACCCCCTCACGTTGCCGTGCCTCACGCGGCACCAGGGGGCCGTGTTCGACAGTTGGGGCGGCGTGCCGCGTCCGGGAGGTCACCGTGCGCATTGCGGTGTCGCCTGCACGAACGCCCCCGGATGTCACGATCCTGCATTCGAACATTCCGAGGAGCCCCGCTCCGTCGGATCGCACATCACTACGGATTAGGCTGCCCCCATGCCAAAGAAGCGCTCGGGCGGTGGTCTGTCGCCAACGCAGCAGGCCGCCAAGTTCCTCGGTGTCAGTGTGCTCGCGGGAGCCGTGATGGCGGGCATCGCACTGCCCGCGGCCGGTGCGCTGGGCCTGGCCGCCAAGGGGTCGGCCACGGGGTTCGACGACATCCCGGCCAATCTCAAGCGTCCGCCGCTCAGTCAGCGGACCACGATCCTGGACAACAAGGGCGGGCAGATCGCCCAGGTCTACTCCCGCGACCGTACGGTGGTCCAGCTGAAGGACATCTCGCCGTACATGCAGAAGGCGCTCGTCGCGATCGAGGACTCGCGCTTCTACGAGCACGGCGCGATCGACCTGAAGGGCGTGCTGCGCGCGCTCAACAAGAACGCGCAGAGCGGCGGGGTCTCCGAGGGCGCCTCCACACTCACCCAGCAGTACGTGAAGAACGTCTTCGTCGAGGAGGCCGGCGACGACCCGACGAAGGTCGCGGAAGCCACCCAGCAGACCATCGGCCGCAAGATCAAGGAACTGAAGTTCGCGATCCAGGTCGAGCAGGACCTGGGCAAGAAGAAGATCCTCGAGAACTACCTGAACATCACGTTCTTCGGCCAGCAGGCCTACGGCGTCGAGGCCGCCTCCCAGCGCTACTTCTCCAAGCACGCCAAGGATCTGACCCTGCCCGAGGCGGCGCTTCTCGCCGGCATCGTCCAGTCCCCGAGCCGCTACGACCCGGTCAACGACGAGGCCGAGGCCACCAAGCGGCGCAACGTCGTCCTGCAGCGCATGGCCAGTGTCGGCGACATCTCGCAGGCGGAGGCCGACAAGGCCAAGAAGGAGCCGCTGGGCCTGAAGGTCACCCAGCCGCGCAACGGCTGCATCACGGCGATCAGGGGCGCGGGCTTCTTCTGCGACTACGTCCGCGAAGTCTTCATGAACGACCCGGTGTTCGGTAAGACCCGGACGGACCGGGCGAAGATCTGGAACCGCGGTGGTCTGACGATCCGCACGACGCTCGACCCTCAGGCGCAGGATTCCCTGGAGAAGTCCGTCCACAACCACGTCAACGCGAGCGACGCCGTGGCCACGGCCGCAACCATCGTCGAGCCCGGCACCGGCAAGATCCTCGCCATGGGCCAGTCCCGTCCGTACGGCTTCGGCAAGAACGAGACCCAGATCAACCTCTCGGTGGACAAGGCCATGGGCGGTGGCGCCGGCTACCAGCCCGGTTCCACGTTCAAGCCGATCGTGGCCGCGGCCGCCATCGAGGGCGGCAAGCCCGCGACTCAGGAGTACTCCTCGCCCTACCGGATGCCGTACCCGAGCCCGATCGCCGCCTGCGACGGCAAGAACTGGGTGAACACGAAGGGCTCCGATCTCACCAACGAGAACGAGACGGAGGTCGGCCCGTACGGCATGAAGGAGGCGACCGCCAAGTCGGTCAACACCTACTACGTGCAGCTGATCAGCGACATCGGCATCTGCCCGGTGAAGAACATGGCCAACAAGATGGGCGTGGCGCGCGCGGACGGCACGCCGATCGAGCAGAACCCGTCGATCGCGCTCGGCACCCAGGAGGTGTCGCCGCTGACCATGGCGAGCGGGTACGCCACGTTCGCCTCCCGCGGCACGTACTGCACCCCGATCGCCATCGAGTCGATCACTCAGACCACCGGCAACCAGAAGAAGTCCCTCGCCGTCCCGAAGTCGACCTGCTCCCGGGCGATGTCGGAGACCACCGCCGACACGATCAACACGCTCCTGAAGGGTGTGGTCGAGGACGGTACGGGCACACAGGCCGGCCTCGGCGACCGTGCCAGCGCGGGCAAGACAGGTACGACGGACTTCCGCTTCGCGGCCTGGTTCGTCGGCTACACGCCGAACATGGCGGGCGCGGTCTGGGTCGGCGACCCGGCGCACCAGCGGCGCATGGTCGACATCACCATCGGCGGCACCCCCTATGCGAAGGTCTTCGGTGGCCAGGTCCCCGGCCCGATCTGGCGCGACATGATGTCGGGTGCGCTGGCGGGCAAGGACGCCCCGTCCTTCAACCTCGTGAACATCCCGGACCCCGTGAAGGAAGAGGACAAGCACAAGGGCAGGGACCGGGGAGACGAGCACGGGAACGGCGGCGACAACGGGGGGAACAACGGCCGTGGCCCCTTCCCGAACCCGTCCATCACCCTCCCGGAGGGCTTCTTCCAGGGCCAGAACGGCGGACCGCGAGGCAACGGCAACGGAGGAGGCCACGGCTGACGGGCAGGTGGCCTGACGGGCGGGCGGCGGGGGCGCCTCCCGCCGCCTCAGTCACAGCGAAGGGGCGCCGGCGGATGGCCGGCGCCCCTTCGTCGTACGTACCCGGGTCCGTCCCCGGGGACCGGCCGGGTCAGCCGGCCAGAAGCTTCTTGACCGCGGCGGCGACACGGCCGCCCTCGGCCTGGCCCGCGACCTGGGGGTTCACGATCTTCATGACCGCGCCCATGGCCCGCGGCCCCTCCGCGCCGGCGGCCTTCGCCTCCTCCACGGCCTGGGCGACGATCCGGTCCAGCTCCTCGTCGGACATCTGCTTGGGCAGGTACGCGGCGAGCAGCTCGCCCTCCGCCTTCTCCCGCTCGGCCGACTCGGGGCGACCACCCTGGGCGAAGGCCTCGGCCGCCTCCCGGCGCTTCTTGGCCTCCTTGGTGATCACCTTGAGGACCTCGTCGTCGGAGAGCTCACGCTTCTCCTTGCCCGCGACCTCCTCCTTGGTGATCGCGGCGAGCGTCAGCCGGAGCGTCGAGGAGCGGAGCTCGTCACGCTCCTTGATCGCGGCGTTGAGGTCATCGTGCAGCTTCGACTTGAGCGTGGTCATGAGTTTGATTGTCGCAGGTACGGCAAGGCTCCCGCGCGCCGATTTACGGAGCCCGGCGGTACGCCGACCCCCGGGCGGGGCCCGCGCGTTGGCGCCGTGGCGGCCCACGGGCGATTTCCGCCGCACGGCATGGGCCTGAGACGATGGACACATGCGCGCGCGATACGGAGTACCCCTGGGCATCACGGCGGTCGCGGCCGCCGGTCTCCTCTACTCGGCGGGGTTCGAAGCCCGCTCCTTCCGCCTGCGGCGGGTGACGGTCCCGGTCCTGCCCTCCGGCATGCGCCCCCTGCGCGTCCTTCAGGTCTCCGACATCCACATGGTCGGCGGCCAGCGCAAGAAGCAGCGCTGGCTGCGCTCGCTCGCCGGGCTGCGCCCCGACTTCGTGATCAACACGGGTGACAACCTGTCCGACCCGGAAGGCGTGCCGGAGGTTCTCGACGCCCTCGGCCCGCTGATGGAGTTCCCGGGGGCGTACGTCTTCGGCTCCAACGACTACTACGGTCCCAAGCTGCGCAACCCCGCCCGCTACCTGCTGGAGAAGACCAGCGGCCGGCACGGCCTGAACGGCAACGCGCCCGCCGTCGGGGTGATCCACAACCCGTGGGAGGACCTGCGGGACGGCTTCGACGCGGCCGGCTGGCTCAACCTGACGAACACGCGCGGCGCCCTGAAGCTCGAGGGCCTCTCGGTGGAGCTGACGGGCCTGGACGACCCCCACATCAAGAGGGACCGCTACGCCAGGGTGGCAGGCGGCCCGTCCGCCGCGGCGGACTTCTCGATGGGCGTGGTGCACGCCCCGTACCTGCGCGTCCTGGACGCCTTCACGGCCGACGACTACCCCCTGGTCCTGGCCGGCCACACCCACGGCGGCCAGCTCTGCATCCCCTTCTACGGCGCCCTGGTCACCAACTGCGACCTGGACACCGACCGGGTGAAGGGCCTGTCCACCCACACCGCCGAGGGCCGCACGTCCTACCTGCACGTCTCCGCCGGCTGCGGCACCAACCGCTACACCCCGGTCCGCTTCGCCTGCCCGCCGGAGGCGACGCTGCTGACGCTGGTGGGGCGGGAGTGACGCGGTAGCGGTACGGGCCCGGGGGCGGCGACGGCGGGCGGCGACGGTTTCTCACCGCACGGCAATCCGTAACCCAAACGGACTACACGAATCGCCCCCTATGTCCACCCTCTCTACCGTGAGGACATGGCCGCCGAGACCCCCGAAACACCCGAAGTGCCGGAGATATCCTCTCCGACGCCTTTCATGCCTCGGGACATACCGGAGCTTCCCGCGATCCCGGGCATCGTCAAGCTGATGCCCCCCTCCTTCGTCCCCCCGACCGCCGTCGTGCCGCCCGCCCGCCGCCTCGGAGCGGCGGCCTACCGTCTCCTCACGGCCGCGGCGATCACGGCCGCGGTGGCCGTGGAACTGCACCTCGGCTCCCCGGCCCGCGTCCTGAGCGTGTTCGCGATCCAGAGCAACATCCTCCTGGCCCTGGTCCTCTTCCTCTCGGCCCGCAGGGCCCGGACGGCCCGCCCGCCCCTGCCGGCCTCGCTGACCGGAGCGACCGTGCTCTACGCCCTGATCACGGCGCTCGTGCACCACGCGCTCCTGGCCCGCACATCGCCGGCGTTCTCGATCACGGGCGAGCCCGGCACCCACCCGCTCTGGCAGAAGGCCGCCAGCGTGATCCTGCTGACGGCCGCCCCCATCGCCGCCCTCCTGGACTGGCTCCTGCTCACCGTGCCCGACCACCTCCACCTGCGCCAGGCCGCACCGTGGCTGCTCTACCCCCTGGCCTACCTGGCCTTCTCCCTCACCCGCGGCGAACTGCTCCCCGCCGACTCCCCCGACCGCTACCTCCACCCCTTCCTGGACGTCTCCCAGCACGGCTACAAGCACGTCCTCGCCAGCGCCCTCCTCCTGGGCCTCGCCTTCTACGCCCTGGCCCTCCTCCTCGTAGCCGTCGACCACACCCGCCCGAACCCGATCCGCCGCCGCGCCAAAACCGGATTTCGCCTCTGGCCACCAGTGGGCTAAAGTAAACGTCGTCGCCGCGACAAGCAGCGACATCGGGGTGTGGCGCAGCTTGGCAGCGCGCTTCGTTCGGGACGAAGAGGTCGTGGGTTCAAATCCCGCCACCCCGACGCTAGTCAGAGGCCCATTCGCATGATCGCGAATGGGCCTCTGTCGTGCTCGGGGGGCCAAACAGGGGGCCAAAGGATTCTGATCAAGCCTCGCGGGCGGTTGCCTCGCGCCGCTGAGCAAAGATCACGTCCATGGCCTCCGCGCCCTGCGTGATGACCGGCCGGAGCTGCTTGCGGTAGACGGCCTCTGTCGTCGCCTGGCTCGTGTGCCCGACTAGCTGCGCGATGCGCTCCAGCGGGATCCCGTGGTCCGAGAGCAGCGAGACGAAGCTGTGCCGCAGCTCGCGCGGCGTCCACTCCGGTTCCAGTCCGGCCCTCTTGACGATGGCCTTGAAGTCACGCCGGACGTTGGCCGCATCGAGCGGCTCACCGGTCCGGGATGTGAAGACGCAACCGGTCGGACTCCACTCCATCCCTCTCGATGCCCGCTCCTGCTTCTGCCACCGCTTGTGCTCCTCGAGGACGTCGACCACCTGCCTCGGCAAGGCGATGGTCCGACGGCTCTTTCTGGTCTTGGTCTCGCCATGCTTGCGCACCGAGCGCCACACGGCGACGTGGGGCGGAATGCCGCCCTGCGTCTCCAGAAAGACGTGATCCCAGGTGAGGGGCCGCGCCTCCTCCGTGCGTACGCCGCTGAGGAGCGAGAGCACCAGGTAGGCGTACAGCCGTGACGGGCGTGCGGACGTGAGCACGGCTTTCGCCTGCTCCAGGTTCAACGCCTTGCTCGGGCGCCCCGGACGCCCTTCCGGCGCGGTAACAAGTAGGGCGACGTTCCGCGCGGCCTTGTCTCTGCGCTGAGCGTGCTCGATGGAACGGCGCAGGATGGCGAGCAGGTCACGCAGGCTCCGCGTCGCGAGGAATTCGGCCCTGCCGTCCAGCCAGTCGTCGACGTCGTCCGCGCTGAGATCCTTCAGCTTGGCCCTGCCGATGAGCGGGAGGAGGTGCTTGTTCGCCATCGCGCGGTTCTTGCCGATGGTGCCCTTCTCGTCGCGTCCTTTGAGCCCGCGTTCCAGCCAGTCGTTTACCGCGTCGGCCACGGTGTAGTTGGCCGGCGTCTTGACGCCCGACTGCACTTCCTTCTTGAGGTCTCGGATCTTCTGGCGGACCTCGGTCTTGGTCTTGCCGTACACCTTCGGCCGACGGCGCTTGCCGTTCGGGGCGTACCCGAGGGACACGGCGCCCACGTAGCGGTTCTTCGCCGCGTCCCAGTAGATCGTGTCGTCACCGTGGCCAGCCCTGCGGGCACGCTTCGGGGTCTCTGTCATGTGGTGTTCTCCAAGCGAGCGGGCCGCGCCCAATGGCGCGGCCCGGTTGATGCGAACGGACGGAGGTGAAGTCAGGCGGCGGCTTCTGCCTCGCGCTTGAGCAGTTCGACGTACTGCGCGATGTACTCGGGCGGGATGAGGCGCCGACGGCCGATACGAACCGTCTGGAGACGCCCAAGACGGATCTCCTCGTAGACCAGCGAGCGACCGATGCCCAAGGCTGTTGCCGCTTCTTCCGGTCGGTACAGAACCCGCTCAGCGGGGGAGGCAAGCGTGATGCTCATCCGGGGGTGCTCCTCGGCTGGTGTCCTGGGGGCCCTTCTCAGAAGTCCGCTACATCCGCTACAGCGCTACATCGCAGGTCAGCGGGGGTGTTTTTGTAGCGGAGGGGAGGCGTGTAGCGGCTACGCATGCGCTACGGGGTGGCGGGCGTAGCCGCTACACGCATCGGTGCCGCTACAGATTCAGGGGCTCTGAGCTGGGCTGTAGCGGTGTAGCGGATGTAGCGGAGTCCTGGGGAGGGGGCGGGCAGTAGCGCGCCCACGCGTCCGCCAGATCCTCCGCGTGGAAGCCCTTGAGGACTCCGCCGGCCGTGCGGATGTTGCGGGACTTGATGGGGGTGTTGTCGGCGGTCATGTACTCGCCGAGCATCCGGGCCAGGCGCCGGTTGTCGAGGGGCTTGCCGTCGAGGTCGGCCCACGGGGCGTCGTCGAGGGCGTTGAGCCGGTCGAGGATGGCGATGGTGGGTAGCTTGTCCACGCCGATCAGGACGTGGTCGCGCAGGTCGGTCAACAGCCGGATTCCGAGGCTGTGTTTGTCGGTGGTCTGCGCGGCCCTGACGAGCTTCACGCACGCTTCGCGGGCGCGCTCGGGCCACTGGCCGCCGACGGCGTCCGCGATGGCCAGCAGCGGTTCCCACACGTCGGCGGGGCGGTCGGTGACCCCGTCGGGCATCTCCGGCCAGGCGCCGAGCACGAAGCCGCGTGCCTGTGCCGCCCATTCGGCGAGCCGGTCACGGAGCTTGTGGCCTTCCGCCTCGTGGATGCGGGCGCGGAAGGGTTCCACGCGTTCGTTGCCCGTGTGTCTGGGGCGAACGCGCCTACGGATCAGTTCACGCTGGAGCTCGGCCAGCCCGGCTCTCCATCGTGGAGGTGTCGATGCCCTGCTCGATGACGTGCAGCCCGAACCCGCGCTCGCGCAGGTCGGCGCCGAAGGTCACCAGATGCAGCACGGAGCGGGAGAGCCGATCGAGCCGGATGACCTCCATAACCGCACCGGACTGAACCGCCTTGACCTGGCGTCAGCCATTCGGGTGGAGCCCGAGCCGCTCGAACCCCGACCCGGATGACACGTCACCAGATCCGAACCTGTCAGGTAATCACGCATTAACAATGAGTGATCGATGGTTGTACCGGCCGCGCTGCCGCACGGCGGAAAGACGCCTCACCTCAGGCCAGGAAGTCAGGAGACACCGGTGATCAGGCATCGCTCCCCGAAGGAACCCCTCTCTGTAGTGGGGGTGAGACGAGGCCAAGCCCGGACGGGCGTCGGCACTCGTGAGAGGTGGCAGGCAGGGGTGGTAGCGGGACTGTGCATGGCGTTGTCCAGCATCGCACCGACCCCCGCAGCCGCCGCACCGGTGCGGGCGCCGGGGACTGATCCGTCGCAGACCTTCGTCTTCACCGGCGCCTCGCAGACCGTGACGGTTCCGGCGGATGCGACGGTGACGATCACCGCGGACGGCGCCGGTGGCGCCGACAACACCGGCACCCCCTGCTCCGTCACGGGGACGGGCGGGTCGGGGGCGCGGGTGGTGACCACCCTCCCGCAGACCACCGCCCCGACAACGTTCACCGTCAACGTCGGCGGGACCGGCGGCAAAGGCTGCAACGGCACCGCGACGGGGGGTGCCGGCGGGTTCAACGGCGGTGGCCCAGGCGGGGGCATCACGGTCAGTGGTTTTCAGGCGGAAGGCCCGGGTGGGGGTGGGGCGTCCAGCGTCAGTACGGGTGGCTCCTTGCTCGTGGTCGCCGGGGGCGGCGGTGCCGCCGGCGGCACCGGACAGGGCTCCATGGGAGGGAACGGAGGCAACGGCGGGACAACGCCGGATGCCACCGGCGGGACCGCAGGAAGCGCCACCGGCCCCGGGGCTTCGCCGGGGCAGGGCGGGGGCGGTGGCAGCACCAGCACCAGCACCGGGGGTCCCCCCGGGGGCGCCGGCTCCGCCCCGCCTTGTACCGCCACCACCGGTGGGCCGGGAGGCGGGTTCTCCGGTACCACAGTCGGTACCGGCGGCACCGGGGGCCGCATCGACGGGGGCTGCGCCGCCCCCACCACCGGGGCCGGCGGGGGCGGTGGAGGTGGGTACTTCGCCGGCGGGGGCGGCGGCAGCGGCGCCGTCAACTTGCGCGGCACCTCGGCGGGCGGGGGCGGAGGCGGTGGGGGCAGCAGCTTCGCGACCCCGTCGGGCACCGGCACGTCCTTTGCGCTGTCCACGATCGGGACGGCGAACAACAACGGCCAAGTGATCATCTCCTACACGCTGCCACCGCCCACCCTGGCCATCACCAAAACCCACACCGGGAAATTCATCCAGGGTAAACAGGCGACCTACACCATCACCGTCAGCAACACCGGACCTGGCCCCACCGACAGCAGCGCCGTCACCGTGCACGACACCCTCCCGCCAGGACTCACCGCCCGCAGCATTACCGGCACCGGATGGAACTGCAGCCGAACCACCCTCACCTGCAACCGCAGCGACCTCCAGGCAGCAAGCAGCAGTTACCCGCCCATCACCCTCAAGGTCAAGATCTCCTGCCACGCAAGACGCCACGTCACGAACACCGCCACCGTCACCGGAGGCGGTGACACCACCACCCACACCGCCACCGACCCCACCACCATCAAACGCAACGAACACTGTCACCACGACGCGCACAACCACAGGTAGATGATCGGTCGCGGCTGAGTACCGCAGCGAAGCGCAAACGGGAGAGTTCCGGTGCCGCAGCTCGCCTGGCAACTGGACCGTGACATCAACGGACGACATCAACGTCCACGCATCTCCCCGGACGTCGGGCTACGTGGACCACCGGCTATTCGCGCCTACGGTCTCGGTCGCGTGGAGGCGAGGGAGCCGTGCACGCGCCTACGGATCAGGGGCGTTGCAGGTTGATCGTAGGCCCCACTGGCCTTCCCAGCGGGGCCTCTTCAGATTGGGTCTACGAGGACACGATCACTAGGCACTCCTCCATGCCGCAAGGAACCGCTCACGGGCCTCGCCTGTGTCGTGCTTCCGGTGGCTGGCGAGCAAGACATGCCAGGCAGTGGTCTCGGCGTCACGCAACCACAAGTTTCCGAAGTACCCGGCGCTGCCAATGACGTCCAAGGCGCCGCCGATCAGTTCGGCGACCCCGTCGCGCTTGTCGTCATCGAGTTCTGCGAGGAAGCTGAGCACCCGACCGGCAATGCCCGCCTCATTCCCCCCGACCAGGTAGTCGAAGAAGGGGCCGCCGGCGTTGGCCGGCACGATGGCCGAGAGCTCCACGGGCGGGGGCCAAACAGGGGGCCAACCGAAGCGGCCGCACCAAGACCGCCTCGGACTGGCATGGACAGTGGCAGACGACGAACCCGCAGGTCAGCACTCCCGAATCCAGGTCGCACGGACTCTTATCGCGTTCGGGACGAAGAGGTCGTGGGTTCAAATCCCGCCACCCCGACACAGGCCAGAGGCCCATTCACGTGATCGTGAATGGGCCTCTGAGCGTTTGTACAGGAACAGGGTTCACCCGGCGTGCTCGTGCGGGCCGAGCACGATGCGCCGGCTCGGCCCGCAAGAGAAATCAGTTCCGGCCGCTGCCGCCCACGATGACCGGGGTGCCGTTGCCCGAGCCGCAGGGCACGGCGTAGACCGGGTTCTCCTTGGCCGCTTCCCTGTACGCGTCGATGCACTGGTTCGTCAGAACCCTGTCGGTCAGGGAGTCGTTGAGGATCTTGTTGGCGCGGGCGATGCCCTCGGCCTCGATCTTGCGGCGCTTGGCCTCCTCTTCCGCCGTGCGGGTTGCCTCAGTGGCCCGCTCGGTGGCCTCCTTCTGCTGGATCTTGCGGTCGATCTGCTTCTGGAGGGCGTCCGAAGGCCTGACGTTGCGCAGGTTCACGGCGGTGATGTCGATACCGCGGGGCGCGAGTCGCTCCTTGATCAACTTGTCGATCTCCGCATTGATCTTTTCTCGGGCCGAGGCGTACCCCTGCTCGCTGGTGTAGCGGGCGAAGACGTTCCGGACGATCTCGCGGCTGTCCGGGAAGACCAGTCGCTGCTGAATGGCGTCCTCGCTCCCTGCAAGCCGGTACAGCTCCCCCGCCTTGTTCGGTATGACCGCCCACTTCACGGTCACCTCCGCGTACATCACACCCCCCTGGGAGGACCGCACCTCGACGACGTCCTTGTCGGAGAGGTTGAGGTCGACCGGACGGGTCGAGAAGGGCGTGACATCGGTGAACGGCGCCTTCAGATGCATCCCGGACGTCATCGGCGCACCCACTCTGCCGAACGTCACCGGCACGCCGACCTCGTAGGCGCTGACGACGTACACAGTGCTGGCGATGCCACAGAGCACGCTGCCGAGCAGCGCGGCGCCGGCACCCAGCCGAAGCCGGAGCGAGTCTTGGGCACGGGCGACGAAGTACATCACCACGGCGGCGAGAACAAGAAGGCATGACAGTACGAGCACGGTGACTCCCCCCTGAGAGACCATGAGCGGTACCCCCCGGCACCGCTCGCCCATGGAGAATATGGCATCCGAAGTGCGGCAAGATCAGCGGGCGTTCGCACGCGGCCGCCGCCCGCCCCCGCCAACACGGGAAGGCCCGCCTGCCGGCGAATGCAGGGTGAGCGGCTTGCGACCGAGCCGGTCGACCCGGTGTCTCCAGGGTCTGCACGGACCCCAGTTCAGGGGGCCGAACGCTGCCGATGTCGGTGATCCGTAGCCGAAGCTAGCAACCGCACGACACCTCCGCCCAGACCGTCTTGCCCACGGGGTCCCTCGGTGTCCAGCCCCAGCGCACGGCCAGGGCGTCCACCAGGAGCAGACCGCGCCCCGACTCCCCGTCGGGGTGGGCCGAAGGGGCGGTCACCGGTGGGCGTTTGGCCGAGGCGGCGTCCGCCACTTCGACGCGGATCACGTCGGTCTTCGTGTCGAGGGCGAGACTCAGGGCGAAGCCGTGGCCGGGGACCCGGCCGTGTCGCACGGCGTTCGCCGCGAGTTCGCCGACGACGAGCGCGATCGTGCGCGACGCGTCCGACGCCGGCGGGTACCCCCACTCCTCCATGCGCCGCACGGCAAGTCGCCGGGCCACCCTCGCGCCCCGGGGCGTGGAGGCGAACTGCGCGGTGAAGTGGCGGTAGTCGGGCGCCACGCCCTCTCCCCGGTGGGGTCGTTCCTGTCAGCACGGCCTGTCTGCCTTCCCGCCAAGTGCACGAGTCATTACGTTCCGTGCTCAAGAGTCGTCCGGCGGCCCTACGCTCGAAAGGTGGCGCAGCCTTACCTTTCACCTCGTAAGGAACGGAAGTAACGCCTTGGCCAACGGAATTGACTCCAGTACGTCCATGGCTGCGCTGTTCGGTTCACGGGTACGCAGACTCCGTAGGCGGCCGGACTGACCCAGGCCGAACTCGGCGCCAGGACACATGTGGTGAGCTCCCGGATCACGCAGATCGAGCGCGCGTCGGGGGCGAAACCGACGCTGCGGCTGGCCCGCGCGCTCGACGCCGCACTCGGGGCGGACAACCTGTTGGTCGAGCTGTGGCCGTACGTGTATCGGGAGGTTTCCGGACTGGTCGCGGGCGTTCATGACGCACTCGGAGCGGGCGGTGTCCATCAGGGAGTACGCGGCCCACGTGGTGCCCGGCTTGTTGCAGACCGAGACGTACGCGCGAGCGGTGCTGAGCGTCGGCCGGACGCTGAACAATCAGGAACAGCTGGAAGAGCGGATCACCGCCCGCCTGGAACGGCAGGAACGCCTCAGCGCTCCCGGTCGGCCTGAGATGTGGGTCATCCTCGACGAAGCGGTACTGAGGCGTCCCGTCGGTGGCCAGACCGTCATGCGCGAGCAGTTGGAGCGACTGCTTGAGGTCGCATCGGAATCCCATGTCACCGTGCAGGTATTGCCGTTCGACCAAGGCGAGCACGATGCGATGGGCGGCTCACTGACGGTACTGACCATGCCGGACGAGTCCGAAGTCGCCTACACCGAAGGCGCGCACTACGGCCAGCTCATCGAGGATTCGGCCGAGGTCAGGAGTTTCACGCTGACCTACGATCGGCTACGGGCAGCAGCTCTGCCCCCGCTCATGTCGCTCGACATGATCCGATCCGTGATGGAGGGCAACCACCGTGGAGCGAAGGTCCCGTCCCGATCTGAACGGCGCCGCGTGGCGCAAGAGCAGCTACAGCAATCAGGAGGGCGGCAACTGCGTGGAGGTGGCGGACAGGTTCCCCGGCGCCGTGCCCGTCCGTGACAGCAAGGTCCCGCACGGTCCCGCTCTGACCTTCGAGGCCGGCTCCTGGGCAGCCTTCATAGGCCAGTTGAAGGCCGGCCGTCACCGCGTCTGAGCCGACCGGGCCCTGGTCGGTGGCCGTCTTCCGGGTCCGCCGGATCCTTGTCCGCGAGGGTCCGGTGGGCCGCTGACCTCCTTGAAGAACCAGGGAAAGAACTACCCGCCCACCCACCCTCCCGGCCCACGTCACCCGTCCGGGTGGCCAGCTTGCGAGGGCGGGATACGGACGGTTACGTTCGCCGCAACAACCGCACACAGACGACGGCCCCCGGCCGGGACGGCAATCCCGATCGAGGGCCTGACCGATCAGGAAGTGAACCCTTCCCGATGGCTGATCCGCAGTCTAACGCGCGCCTGCGCGCCGACGCCGGTACTCCGACCTCCGGTGTGATCCACGTCCGCACCCGGCTCACCGCCGACTTCACTGTCATCTCCAACGCCCTCGTGCAGCAACGCGGCAGCGCGGTCACGATCGGCGTGGCGGTCTACATCCTCTCCCTGCCCGACGGCTCACCCGTGACCATCGCCGCCCTGTGCGAGCACTTCACCGAGGGCGAGATCCTGATCTCGCGGGCCTTGCGGGAGCTTGAGCGGCTCGGCTACCTGGAGCGCCGCCGCGAGCGCGGACCCGGTGGTCACGTCCGTACGCGGACGTACTTCTACGACGTTCCGTGCGGCGGTCCGGACGGTGGCCCGGACGGTCAGCCGCCCCAGCCGCCGAAGCCCCGTCACCCCCGGACGCAGGCCCCCGTGGCGGAGACCGAAGCCGCGCCCGCTTCCGCGGCCACGGAAACCACGGCGTCCCCCGCACCCGCACGGGCCAGGACGGAGCCCCAGCACCAGCCCCGGCTCGCCGACGCCGACCCGCAGGCAGTCGCCGTACTCACCGCACTGCGCCGGGCCGATCCGCGCCTGGTCCTGTCCGAGCAGGAAGCCGCCCGCCTGGCACCGGCCGTTGCCCAGTGGCTCGCGGCGGGCGTCGGGGCGCGCCAGATCATCGAACTGCTGACCACACGGCTGCCCGACCGCTTCCTCACTCGTCCCGCAGGCATCCTCGCCTTCCGCCTGCGGGAGACCCCTCTGCCGGCCCCGCCCCCGCTCACGCCGCCCGCGGAGCGTCTCCCGGCCGTCCTGCCCTTCCAGACCTGTGACGGCTGCGAGCGGGTGTTCCGCGCACCGGAGCCCGGACGCTGCCGGGACTGCCGACCCGCGAACCGCCTCCGCGCGGCCGGCTGAAACCGGGCAGTCACGAGCCACGGTGGCGGGCCTGCGGGAGTGGCAGCTGTTCATCAAGTGGCGCGGGAGGGAATTGGTGTCCATGGGGCACGGGTTCGGTCCGCGTATCCGTGTTCAGTTGGGTGATCTCCTGTGGTGGCGCGGGAGAATTCGATGGTCGGGAAAGTGCCGCGGGTGTCGAATTCTCCCGTCCGGGGCTTCGGCCGGATTCAGGTGAACGGTTCGGAAGGGTACGCATTCAGTAAGCGGTGATGATCTCCGTGTTGCCGCACGGCGGGCTGATCTGCAATATTCACGCTCTCGCCACAACCCGGTCGAACATTCGCACCCTCTCCACAAACCACCGACTCAGGCCCGTACTGGACGGGATCATGAGACCTAATCGCGATCAAAGGCCCCGCTGTCGGCCGGCAAATATCCGGACATCAGGGGTAGGCGAACAGATCTTTCACGTGGCGCAGCTCACTGAGCAATGTCAAGTGGTTCGACCGGAAAACTCGATCGGGTTGCCCGGGGCACCGGGAAAGTGGTTCCATCACGGCTGAACGCGGTGACTGGCAGTCACAATACGGCTCTGTGCCGATATTCCCCCGACGTATTGAGATCGTCGAGCGGGCGCGGCAAGGACAAGAACCAGGAAACGGCGACCGCCCCCTTGTGAACGGACGGTGCGCGCCGGTCAGGAGGGAGCAACGTGGGTTGCTCGCACGCCGTGGGATGCCCGCTTTTCCCCCTGCTCAGGGCGAGCTTGCAGGGTTGGCGCGACTACTACTGCGACAGTGCGGACCAGTGGCACGACTGTGCCCGCTACCAGTTGTCGCTCACCGGCGAGCGCGTGCCGATCAGCCTGCTGCCCAACGGAGCGATCGCGCGGCACCTCGAAGGCACGTCCGGTGCCAACCGGTCCAGCGCGACCAACCCCACGCAGGCACCCCGTCAGGCTCCGCAGCCGCAGCCCGACGCGTGGTCCCGTCCGGTACCCGCCGGACCGCCTGAGCCGGCGTCACCTGGTCCCGAACAACTGGAGAGCACGGCCTGGTTCGGTGCGGCGCCGCCCCCGGCACCGCACCCGGCACCGGTCCCGTCTCACCAACCGTCACCTCACACACCGACTCCCCACTCCTCGCACCGCCCCGCTCGGCACACGGCGCAGGCGCCCGGCGCGAAGCGCGGTTTGCTGGGTCGGATCGCCGACTGGATGAGAGGTCCGGCATGAACTACTGGCCCTGGTGGGCGGGCGCGGTCGGCCTCGCTCTGGTCACCGTCAACTACACCCTCACCACCGATCGTTCCTTCGGGGTGTCGTCGGCCTGGGACCGTGTGCTGCACTGGCGCAGCGAACGCCGTCTCGAGCAGATGGACGACGAGTTCGCCGACGATCAGGCACTCGCCGAAGCGCTCGCCGCGGCCACCGCCGAGCACTTCGGAACCCTGCCCGGAGCACCGGCCTCGTACGCGGAGTCCCAGTCCCCGTACGCGAGCCCTCAGGCCTCGCACGCGGACCCGTACGCCCCGTACACGCCGCCGGTGCCGCAGCCGCCGGCGCCGGACGTCGAACCCGCGGCGGCAGAGGGTTCCTCGGTCACGAGTCAGCGCCCCGCCCCGCTGTTCACCCAGGCCGCCCTGCTGGTGTCGATCTTCGTGGGCGGGCTGATCGCCTCGCTCGCGTCCGGGCGGTTCGAGCTCCGCTACGACATGGGTCCGGGCTTCCGGGACCTGGTCACCGGCGATCCGATCACCATGGTCGTCCTGCTGTTCCTGGGCGGCGTGCTGGTCGGCTTCGGCACCCGGCTGGCCGGCGGGTGCAGCTCCGGCCACGGACTGAACGGCTGCGGCCGGCTGCGCCCGGTCAGCATCGTCGCGACCGCCGTGTTCTTCGGCACCGCCGTCGGGGTGTCGTTCCTCCTGTGGAAGGTGATCTGATGCGTACCCGGGGCGCGATTCTGCTGGCCAACATCATCACCGGGCTGGCCCTCGGCTTCACCGTCTCCAACATCGGCTTCGGCGACTACGCCGAGCTGAACCGCATGTTCACCTTCCAGGACCTGCGGATGTTCCTGTCCTTCGCGGGCGCCGTCGTGATCATCATGCTCGCGTTCGCCCTGCTGCGGGTGCGCCGGACCCCCGGGCGCATCCACGCAGGTGTGGTCCCCGGCGCGGTGCTGTTCGGCACGGGGTGGGCGATCTCCGGCGGCTGCCCGGCGATCCCGATCACCCAGGTCGCCTCCGGCTACCTGCCCGCCCTGGTGACCATCGCCGGCGTCGCCGTCGGCATCTGGCTGTGCCGCTGGGCCAACGCCCGGTTCTTCCACCTGGACCGCGGCTCCTGCGGGCTGTAACCAGGTCGACCGGCCTGTGCTCATGTCCTGACGCACCGCGCACCGCGAGGTCCCGCCGTCACGAACGGCGGGACCTCGCGCGGTCTCCGGCAGAGATGTTTGCTCCGTTTTGACCTAAATCGCCATCCGATTCCCGCTCCCGGACGTAACCACTGGGAGACAAGTTCCAGCAGGAGGAATTATGGCGATCTTCAACGCACTCTTCCCCACGCTGAACCGGGACTACGGTGAACGCGGCGGTGGCGGCGGACGCGGCGGACGCGGCGGTCGCGGCGGACGCGGCGGACGCGGCGGCGGCTACGGACGCGGTGGCGGCTACGGACGTGGCGGAGGCTACGGACGCGGTGGCGGCTACGGACGTGGCGGAGGCTACGGACGCGGTGGGCGCTACTAACAGCGACACGGAGCGGAGCGGACCGGTGCCCGAAGGAGCCGGTCCGCTCCGTCGGCATGTCCTGAGGCGTCTACTGTCCGTGGGCACGGACGCCGACGACGTGGTGGCTGCCGCCCCGCCGCTGCCGCCGCGCGAGATCTTCCGGCGTTTCTGGCCCTACACCAGCGGGCGCCGACGCTGGCTTCTGCCGCTCGTCCTGCTCAGTCTGACGGGGCCCGTCATCGACGCGGCCGAACTGTGGCTCTTCAAGGTCATGGTGGACGAGGTACTCGTCCCGCGGGACCTCCACCCCTTCGTCTGGATCGCGCCGACGTACGTCGGACTCATCGTCATCGGCGGCATCCTGGGCTTCGCCGACGAAGTGACCTCCGCGTACGTCAGTGAACGCTTCCTGCTCGCCCTGCGCTCCGACGTCTTCCGGCACCTCCAGGGGCTGTCGCTCAGGTTCTTCGAACGGCGGCGACTGGGGGACGTGCTGTCGCGGATCACGGGGGACGTGGACGCCGTCGAAACGTTCCTGCTCTCGGGTGTGGTGGACGTGCTCTACGACGTGGTCCGGCTGGGCATCTTCCTCGGCCTGCTCTTCTACCTGAGCTGGGACCTCACGCTCATCGCGATCTTCATCGTGCCGCTGTTCCTGGGCGCCGCCGTCCACTTCTCCCGGCTGATCAAGCAGGCGTCGCGCGAGCGCAGGCGCCGCAGCGGCTCGCTCAGCGCGGTCGCCGAGGAGTCGCTGGGCAACATGACCCTGGTGCAGGCGTACAACCGGCAGGACTGGGAGCAGCGCCGCTTCGAGCGGGAGAACCTGGGCCGTTTCCACGCCGCGATGGCCTCGACGCGGATCGGGGCGGTCTACGAGCCGCTCGTGGAGCTCATCGAGGTGTGCGGCGGCGTCGCCGTCATGGCGCTCGGCACCTGGCAGCTCGCGCAGGGGCACCTCACACTGGGCGGGCTGCTGGTCTTCCTGGCGCTGATCGGCAAGCTCTACAGCCCGGTCCGTGACCTGTCCCATCTCGGCGCCACCTTCTACTCCGCCTCCGCCTCCGCCGAACGCATAGCGGAGCTGTTCGACCAGCGGTCCGAGGTCCAGGAGGCCGCGGATCCCCGGCGGATCGGCCGGGCGCGCGGCGAGGTCGAGTTCGACGGCGTGTCCTTCCGCTATCCGGACACGTCCCGCTGGGCGCTGTCCGACGTGTCGTTCCACGTCCACCCCGGCGAGACCCTGGCCCTGGTCGGAGTGAGCGGGGCCGGGAAGTCCACGGTGGCCAAGCTGCAACTGCGGTTCTACGACCCCGACCGGGGCACTGTCCGCCTCGACGGCACCGATCTGCGGGAACTGGCCCTGTCCGACGTGCGCGACAACGTCGCGGTGGTGCTCCAGGAGACGCTCGTCCTGCACGGCACGGTGCGGGAGAACATCGCCTACGGCCGGCCCGACGCGACCGACGCCGAGATCGTGGAGGCGGCCCGCGCCGCGGACGCCGACGAGTTCATCCGGCTGCTCCCGGAGGGTTACGACACCGTGGTCGGCCAGCGCGGCCAGGCACTGTCCGGCGGACAGCGCCAGCGGCTGGCCATCGCCCGCGCGATGATCAGGGACGCGCCGGTACTTCTCCTGGACGAGCCCACTACCGGCCTGGACATGCAGTCGAGCCGCCGGATCATGGACCCGCTGCGCCGACTCATGGCCGGCCGGACGACCGTCGTCATCTCCCACAATCTGCTCACGGTCCGTGACGCCACCCGGATCGTGGTGCTCGATCACGGCCGGGTCACCGAGTCCGGGACCCACGACGAGCTGTTCGTGCGCGGCGGCACGTACGCCCGGCTGCACCGGCTGCACAGCATGGCCTCGTCCACCGGGCCCCCGTCGCAGGGCACGGTGCTGTCATGACCGCCGTCACGCAGACGGCCGTGGAGCCGCTGCCCGCGGGCATCCGTCCGGTCCCCGGCTACCGGATCCTCGGGCACCCGGCCCGCACGGGCCGGCTCGACCTGTAGGGCTCCTGGAGCGAGGAACGGGCCTGCCGGTGCGTCATCAAGGTGCCGCGCCCCGACCTCCGGTGTCCGCGGAGGGCGGATGCCGCCCGCCGGTCGCGGCGCGCCCGCGCCTGCCGCGCGCGCTCGCCGAGGTCGTCGGCGGCTGGCTGAGCCGGGATCCGGCGGACCGGCCCACACTCCCCCCGAACCGGTCACGGCTCCGAGCACAGTGCTTCCAGCCCCGGCCCGCCGGGTTGGCCGGCAGTGGCCCAGCCTGACCGGCACCCCTCAGGAGTTCTCCTCGCCCGTGGCGAAGTGGGCCCTGGCCAGGACGGTGCCGTCGGGGGCGATCACCCGCGCGCCGGCCAGCTTGGCGGGGTCGACGGGGGCCTGGCCGCCCCAGGCGCCGCGGCCGTGGTGCAGGGTGAACTCACCGACGGGGACGGTGGTGCCGTCCTTGCGCACCAGCCGGCAGGTGACCTTGCCCTGGTGGGGAGCACCGGTCTTGGTGAGGTCGATGTTCATGTAGATCCAGCCCGGGGAGCCGGGGTGGGCGTAGACCTCGCCGGCCGGCTTTCCGGCCGCGTCGGCGGAGGTGAACCCGCCCCACAACATGCCCGACCCGACGGCGGCGGTCGAGGCGGGCCCGGCCACGGTGGACTCGATCGCCGTGCCGACCGCCCAGCCGCCGAAGCCGACGGCGAGGAGGACCGCGCCCGCGGCGGCGGCGACCCGTGGTCGTATCCGGCCGAGCACGCCCGGACGCGGGATGCCCGGCGCCCGGGCGTGCGCACGCCCGTCGTGCGCCGCCCGCTGCGTCAGTGCCTGGGCCACCCGGCTCTCGAACCCGACCGGCGGCTCGCTGCCCGGCAGGAGCCCGATCAGCCGGTCGCCCAGCAGAGTCAGCTGTCCGATGTACTCGCGGCAGTCCGCGCACCTCTCCAGGTGCGCGACGGCACCGGCCCGCTCGCGGCCGGGCAGGACACCCAGCGCGAGCTCGGCGCCGATCTCGCGAAGCTTCTCGCAGCTGATCTCACTGGCCATGGTCGCCTCACTGGAAGGAGGCGAGGGTGGTGCGCAGCTTCCCCATCGCCGTCCTGACCCGTGTCTTGGCGGTGCCCAGCGGAATGTGCTCCCAGTCGGCGATCTGCTGGGCGGTCATGCCGTAGATGCCGGCCATCACCAGGGCACGGCCCTGTTCGCGCGGCAGCTCGGCCACGGCGGCGCGCAGCCGGGACGACGCCTCGTCGGCCAGCGCGTGCCGCTCGGGGGTGTCGCTGACGACGTCCAGGATCGCGTCGAGGTCCTCCGGCGCCACCGGTTCCTGACGCCGTGACCGTACGGCGTCGATTGCGAGGTTGTGGGCGATGGTGGTCAGCCAGGTGGTGACCGACCCGCGGCGCGAGTCGTAGATCTGCGCGTGCCGCCACGCCCGCTCGAATGTCTGCTGAGAGATGTCCTCCGCCAGTTGGGGGTCACCGGTGACCGCGACGGCGACACCGAAGACCCGGTGCTGAAACCTGCGTACGAAACTGACCGCGAGTTCCGGATCACCGGTCGCCAGCCCGGACAGCAGAGCCTCATCCGGGAGCCGGCCCACCGGGAACCAGATTCTCGACACATCCGTATATACGGACCATCCCCGCGCAGGGATTGCCCGACCGAAACGGAATCCCATGCTCCGATTCTCCCGCGGGACCGCTCTCCGCGCGCTCTGTCGCGGAACGATCTCCGGTAGGAGGCCCGCGGTGACCGTGCGCGAGCCGGGGTGGATGGTGGAACCACGCGTCCCGGTACGGCAGTCTCTTCCCTCGTGGGGAGCGTTCCGTATCAGGGTGGTGTGCCGGACGGCACGGGTGCGCACATGGTGGTGTGCGGGGACGACGGGCTCGCGCACCGGTTGGTCGCCGAGTTGCGGGGGGTGTACGGCGAGCACGTGACGCTGATCGTGCCGCCCTCCGAGCGCACGGTGCGGCCACCGGTGGTGGGCCGCAGCCGTACGGCGTCGGCGCTGCTGGACCGAGTGGTGAGCGCGGCCGTGAACCGGGCGGGAGTCGGGACCGGCGGCGCGGGCAACGGCACAGGTGGTGGCTCGGGCGGAGGCGCGAGCGGCCAACCGGCCGGTGCGAACCGGCTGCTGGAGGCCGCCGAACTCACCGAGGCCGTGCTCGCGGACGCCGGCGTGGAGCGGGCGGCGGCGCTGGCCCTGGTGTACGACGACGACGAGACCAACATCCGCGCCGCCCTGACCGCCCGCCGCCTCAACCCGCGACTGCGGCTCGTGGTCCGCCTGTACAACCGGCGGCTGGGCCAGCACATCGAGGAGCTTCTCGACCAGACCGCCGCGCTGGCGGTCGGCGGCGACCACGCGGCGGGCACCGACGCGTCCACGACCGTGCTGTCCGACGCCGACACCGCCGCGCCCGCGCTGGCCGCCAGCGCCGTCGTCGGCACCAGCAAGGTCGTCCAGACCGACGGGCTGCTGCTGCGCGCGGTGGAACGGCCGCCGCCCGCGCCGGGACAGGTCGCCGACCCCGGGCTGTGCACACTGGCGCTGCTGTCCGCGACGACCAGCGACCCGGCCGGCGCGGACGGTTCCGAGGACAGCGGCGACCAGCGGCCGCAGCTGCTCCCGGACGAGGCGGCGGTACGGGCGGCCACCGGGCGGGCGACCGTGGTGCTGGAGCAGGTCTCGTACGCCGCCGGTGAGCCGCTGTCCGCCAGGCGCGTGGTGGCGGCGGCCGTGCCGCCGCTGACGTCGCTGTTCTCGCGGCGGCTGCGGTGGACGGTGGCGGGTCTGCTGGCGTGCGTGTTCGCGCTCGCGGTGGCGTTGTGGATGGTGGCCGGCATCCATCCGCTGGGCGCGGTGTACCTGACGCTGCTCGACCTGTTCGCCATCGACGACCCCGCGCTCGGCGAACCGGTCGGACGGCAGCTCCTGCAACTGCTGACCGGGCTGGTGGGTGTGCTGCTGCTGCCCGTGGTGCTGGCCGCGGTGCTCGAGGCGCTGGGCACGTTCCGGTCGGCGTCCGCGCTGCGCAGGCCGCCGCGGGGGCTCGGCGGACACGTCGTCCTGCTGGGACTCGGCAAGATCGGCACCCGGGTGCTGACGCGGCTGCGGGAGCTGCGCATTCCCGTGGTATGCGTGGAGTCGGACCCGGAGGCGCGCGGAGTGGCCACGGCGCGGCGGCTGCGGGTGCCGGTGGTGCTCGGGGACGTCACGCAGGAGGGCGTGCTGGAGGCCGCGAAGATCCACCGCGCGCACGCGCTGCTCGCCGTGACCAGCGCGGACACGACGAACCTGGAGGCCGTGCTGTACGCGCGGTCCGTGCGCCCCGACCTGCGGGTGGTGCTGCGGCTGTACGACGACGACTTCGCCACCGCGGTGTACCGCACCCTGCGGGCCGCGCACCCGAACGCCCTGACGCGCAGCCGGAGCGTGACGCACCTGGCCGCGCCCGCGTTCGCCGGCGCGATGTTCGGCCGGCAGATCCTGGGGGCGATCCCGGTGGAGCGGCGGGTGCTGCTGTTCGCGTCCGTGGACGTGGGCGGGCATCCGCAGCTGGAGGGCAGGACGCTCGCGGAGGCCTTCCGGCCGGGGTACTGGCGGGTGCTGGCGCTGGACGTGGGGATGACCACGGACGAACGGCGGGATCCGGCCGCACCGGAGGCGGCGGCCGAGCGCCCGGACCGGGCCTCGGGTCTGATGTGGAACCTGCCCGGCACCTATGTCCTGCGGAAGGAGGACCGGGTGGTGCTCGCGGCGACCCGGCGCGGTCTGGCGGAGCTGCTGGGCCGCAGGTCGCGGGAGCGGACGGGGACGCCCGAACCGTAGGAACGGGGGCGCCGGGACCGTAGGAGGTGCGCGGGGCGGGCGCAGGCGGCTCAGGATGCGCGGTCCTGGGCCACCCGCGCCCCGCGGCTTCCCTACTTCGGCAGATGCCGCTCCGCGAAGTCCAGCTCCAGGCGGATCTGCTTGATGCGTTCGTCGACGACCAGGGATCCGTGGCCGGCGTCGTAGCGGTACACCTCGTGGACGGCTTCGCGTGCCTGGAGGCGCTTGACGTAGTTCTCGATCTGGCGGATCGGGCAGCGCGGGTCGTTGACCCCGGCGGAGATGTAGACGGGCGCCTCGACCTGGTCGACGTAGGTCAGCGGCGAGGATGCCTCGAAGCGCTCGGGCACCTCCTCCGGGGTGCCGCCGAGCAGGGTGCGGTCCATGGCCTTCAACGCTTCCATCTCGTCGTGGTACGCCGTGACGTAGTCGGCGACCGGGACCACCGCGATGCCCAGCGCCCACAGGCCGGGCTGGGTGCCGAGACCGAGCAGGGTGAGGTAGCCGCCCCAGGAGCCGCCGGTGAGGATCAGGCGGGCCGGGTCGGCCAGCCCCGAGCCGACGGCCCACTCGCGGACCGCCGCGATGTCCTCCAGCTCGATCAGGCCCACCCGGTGCTTCAGCGCGTCCGTCCACGCCCGGCCGTAGCCCGTCGAGCCGCGGTAGTTGACCCGGACCACCGCGTAGCCGTGGTCGACCCAGGCGGCCGGGCCCGCGGCGAAGGAGTCGCTGTCGTGCCAGGTGGGGCCGCCGTGGATGTCGAAGACCGTGGGGAGCGGCCCGGTCGCGCCCGCGGGCCTCTGCACCAGGGCGTGGATACGGCCGCCGGGGCCCTCCACCCACACGTCCTCCACCGGCACCGAACCCGGGGACTTCATTCCGGGCGGGTCGAGGACCACCCCGCCGTGCGTCGAGCGGACCGCGGAGGGCTCGGCCGCCGAGGACCACAGGTACTCCACGCTGCCGTCCGGGCGGGCGGTCGCGCCGGAGACCGTGCCGGGCGGGGTCGGGATCGTCGTCAGCTCGCGGGTGGCCAGGTCGTAGCGGAACAGCTCGCTGCGGGCCTCGAAGCCGTGCACCACGAGCAGTCCGCCGCCGTCCGGGCACCACTCGGCGCTCACGTCGCCGGGCAGGTCGAGCGCCAGGTCGTGCTCCTCGCCCGTCGCCACGTCCCACACCAGCGGCTCCCACCGGCCGCGTCTTTGGTGGCCGACGAGCAGCCGCGTGTCCCCGTCGACCGGGGCGAAGCCCAGCACCTCCAGGCCCAGCTCGACCGTCCCGCCCTTGGTGTCGTCCAGCTCGGCGACCGTCGTGCCGTCCGGGCGCAGCACGCGCAGCGCCGAGTGCATCGCGTCGCCGTGCTCGGTGTGCTCCAGGGCGATCAGCGAGCCGTCGTGGGAGAGGTCGCCCACGCCCGCCGACTCGCGGTGCCGGTAGATCTCCGTCACCCGGCCGTCGCGGGCCAGGTGCAGGGTCGTGCCGTCCTCGTCCGTCGAGCGTCCCACGACCGCCGTGCGGCCGTCGCGGCCGAGCGCGAGGCCCGCCGGATACGACGCCCCGAGGCCGGGTACGGCCGCCTCGTCGGCCCCGCCCGCGAAGGGCTGCCGCCGCCAGACGCCGAACTCGTCGCCGTCCTTGTCGTCGAACCACCAGATCCAGCGCCCGTCCGGCGAGAGCAGACCGTCCGTCGTGCCGTTCGGCCGGTCGGTGACCTGCCGCTGCCCGCCCGTCGCCCGGTCCCAGGCGTACAGCTCGTACGTCCCGGTCGCGTTCGACACGAACAGGGAGCGCTCCGGCGCGTCCTCCGCCCAGTCGGGCAGGGACACCCGGGGCGCGCGGAAGCGCTTCTCCCAGTCCGGCATCTCCTCGATGAGTGCCCGCCGGTCGAGTTGCTGCGGCGAGTCGGACCCGTTGCTCTCAGTCATGACCCCATAGTGCCCGGTCCCGCCGTCACATCGGCGACCGGTCTCCCCAGCCTGTGGACAACTCCGCCCGGATCCTTCGCATCCTCTCGCGGTTTCCACACCTTTCCCGCCCGCCGGGCGCCCCGGGTCCCGGCCACCCGGCGCCCCTCCGGGCCGACCCCGCGACCGGGGCGGAGCCTGCGGCACCGTACCGTTGAGGCGTGTACCGGTTTCTGCTGACACCTCGCTGGTGGGGCATCAACGTCTTCGTGCTGCTCGCCATCCCCTTCTGTGTGTTCATGGGGTCCTGGCAGCTGAGCCGGTTCGAGGCACGGGTGCAGGACCACCGGACCGCGACCGAGCAGGCCGCCTCCTACCGCGAGGAGGCGCCGCGCCCGCTGGACCGGCTGCTGCCCGTGGACAAGCGCACGTCCGGCATGCCGACCACCGCGACCGGCCGGTACGCCGATCAACTGCTGGTCCCGGACCGCGAGCTGGACGGCAAGCCGGGGTACTACGTGCTGACGCTGCTGCGCACCGACTCCGGCAAGGCACTGCCGGTCGTACGCGGCTGGCTGCCGGGGACCCCTGACCCGGCCCGGGTCCCGGCGCCGCCCGCGGGCGAGGTCACGGTCACCGGAGCGCTCCAGGCGTCGGAGACGCCGGGTGACAACGGGGTCGGCGCCCGGGGCGGACTCCCGTCCGGGCAGACCGCGGCGATCAGCGCGGCCTCGCTGGTGAACCTCGTGCCGTACGGCGTCTACGACGCCTGGGTCACCCTCGACCACGCCGACCCCGGGATGAAGGCGGTGCCGGCGAAGGCCCCCGGCAACACCGGGCTGGACCTGAAGGCGTTCCAGAACCTCGGCTACACCGGCGAGTGGTTCGTCTTCGCCGGCTTCGTGGTCTTCATGTGGTTCCGGCTGGTGCGCCGCGAGGTGGAGGCCCTACGGGACGCGGAACTGGGGCTGGCGCCCGAGGAGGCCGACGAGGTGCCGGTGCCGGCGCCCGCGTCGAGCGGCGCGTCCGGCGCCTGACCGTTCCCTACGACGCCGGGAGCACCCCGGTCCGGTAGACCGTCCCCGCACACGCGTTCGTCACCGTCACCGACGCCGAGGGCGAGCCGGCCTCCGGGGTGTGGGAGACCACGACGCTGCCGTCGGCCGTGCCGTCCGCCAGGAGCATCTGGGTGGTGACGCCGGAGTCGCCGCCGGTGCTCGTGGCACCCGTGGTGCTCGCCCCCTGGGTCGGGGACGGGTCGGACGAGGGCCCGCCGGTCTCGTTGCCGCCGGTGCTGCCGCCGCCGCTGGTCGGACAGGTCTGGGAGGGTACCCAGGCGAACTTCACCTCGTACGCCGAGCCGGACGGCAGGAGCAGGCCGGGCACCTCGGTGGAGGGGTCGGGCAGTTCCGCCGCCGCGTCGCCGGAGGTGTGTACGACCACGGTGATCCTGGTGGCGTCGGCCGCGCCCTGCGCGAGGGTGCTCACCGATCCGGAGCCGCCGACCCGGCAACTGCCGGCGGAGACGTTGGTGACATGGAAGGTGCCGTAGACGACACCGGCCGAGTCGGGGGCGTCGACGGTGGCGGTGGCGGGGCCGAGCTGGGCGGCCGTGCACACCGGGGCGTCGCTGCCGGAGGAGGCCGAGGGGCTGTCCGGACCGCCGGTGGGTCCACTGTCGGCAGCCGCGTCCGGACCGCCCTTGTGGTCGTCCTTACGGCCCTCCGCGCCCCCGCCTGCGGCCTTGCCCGAGGAGCCGCCGATGGCGCTCTCGCCGCCGTCCGGTCCCTTGCCCTGGCTCGTACCGTCCTGGGCCTCGGAGGCCTTCCCGGCGATGGCCGGGTTGGCGTCGGAGTCGGCGGTGCGGGAGACGTGCACGAGGGCGGGGATGGCGGTGCCGACGAACAGGGCGGCGGCCGCCATGCCGACGACGGCCTGCCGCTTGCGCGCCCGCCGCGCCGGGACCGCGTGCCTCAGGTGGTCCAGCGTGCCGTCCCGCGGTTCGACGTCCTGGACCGCCTGGTGCAGCATCCTGCGCAGTTCCAGCTCGTCCGAGTCGAGCCCGTCCGGGCCGAGTTCGTCGGGGCTGTGGTTCACGGTTCCGTTCCCAGCGTGCGATTGCGTGTGCTCTTGATGGTCCGCCTCGCGCGAGGCGCCGGGTTCGTCCGGCTCACGCTCGTCGCGGTCCTCGTCGTGCTCCCTCATGCCGACGCCCCCATCGCGACCCGCAGCGCCGCGATGCCGCGCGAGCCGTACGCCTTGACCGAGCCCAGCGAGATCCCGAGGGTCTCGGCGACCTGCGCCTCGGTCATGTCCGCGAAGTAGCGCAGCACCAGGACCTCGCGCTGGCGGCGCTGGAGGCCTTTCATCGCCTTGATCAGGGAGTCGCGCTCCAGCTGGTCGTAGGCGCCCTCCTCGGCGCTGGCCATGTCCGGCATCGGCTTGGACAGCAGCTTCAGGCCGAGGATGCGGCGGCGCAGGGCCGAGCGGGAGAGGTTGACGACCGTCTGCCGCAGGTAGGCGAGGGTCTTCTCCGGGTCCCGGACGCGTTTGCGCGCGGAGTGGACGCGGATGAACGCCTCCTGGACCACGTCCTCGCAGGAGGCCGTGTCGTCGAGGAGGAGCGCGGCCAGGCCCAGCAGCGAGCGGTAGTGCGCGCGGTAGGTCTCGGTGAGATGGTCGACGGTGGTGCCGGCCGCCACGGTCTCCTCGGCGGCCTCACGCTGACTGGGTATGCGGGCGGGCCGCGCGGCGGGCATGGGCGCGATCACCGGCATGCCGCCGGGAACGCGCGGACGGAGCGCCGCGCGGGGCGGCCGCAGTGCGGTGCCGCGGGTCGCCGCTGGGGATACCCCCCGCTCGAAGAGCCTGGGGGTGAACTCAAGAACCTCTGCCACGCCAGTTGGACACGTCTCCCCCCGCCGAGGTTGTACGTGCCGGGCAAGTCATTTGCGCCGTGTGCCACGTCCGGCGACGTTCTCGCGGCAGGCGGCACAACCGAATGCGCCTGGTATGGCCTCATGCGTCCCGCTCATCCCCTATGCCTGAATCACCGGGACGTCCCCACGTCCCGCAGCGTCCCCACGCCCCCGAAGGGCGACCGCAAAGACGCTCCCCGCCCTTCGCGCGGTTGCAAAGGACGGGGAGGCAAATCATCAGCCGCCGAACGGCATGGATCAAGTGGTCCAGCCCACCGGCCGGACCATGATTCTTACATGGATCCTACAAACAAACAGGCCCCTGGCCACGGCATTTCCGGCGGGGGCCCACTCGTACGACAGGAGTCACAGCGCCTCGGCCGCGACCAGTTCCGCGATTTGCGCGATGTTCAGCGCCGCGCCCTTGCGCAGGTTGTCACCGCACACGAAGAAATCCAGCGCCGTGGGATCGTCCAGCGCCCGGCGCACCCGCCCGACCCACGTCGGATCGGTGCCCACCACGTCGGCGGGCGTGGGGAACTCGCCCGCCGCCGGGTCGTCGTACAGCACCACGCCGGGCGCGGTGGCCAGGATCTCCCGCGCCTTGCCGACCGTGACCTCACCCTCGAAGCGGGCGTGCACGGTCAGGGAGTGCGTGGTGACCACCGGGACCTGCACGCAGGTCACGGCGACCGGCAGCCGCGGCAGCCCGAGCACCTTGCGGGACTCGTCCCGCAGCTTCATCTCCTCCGACGACCAGCCCTCGTCGCACAGCGACCCGGCCCACGGCACGACGTTCAGCGCCACCGGCTCCGGGAACGGACCGGTGTCGTCCCCGACGGCCCGCCGCACGTCACCGGGGCTGGTCCCCAGCTCGGTGCCCGCCACCAGGGACAGCTGCCGGCGCAGGGTCTCCACGCCCTCGTGTCCGGCCCCGCTCACCGCCTGGTACGAGGAGAGGACCAGCTCGCGCAGGCCGAACTCGGCGTGCAGCGCGCCCAACGCCACGATCATGGACAGGGTGGTGCAGTGGGGGCTGGAGACGATCCCGCGCGGGCGCCGCCGCGCCACGTGCGGGTTGACCTCGGGCACGACGAGCGGCACGTCCGGGTCGGTGCGGAAGGCGCCCGAGTTGTCGACCACCACCGCGCCCCGGGCGGCGGCGAGTGGCGCCCAGTGCGCGGCGGCCTCGTCGGGGACGTCGAACAGGGCGATGTCCACCCCGTCGAAGGCGTCCTCGGCGAGCGCGGCCACCTCGACCTCCTCGCCGCGCACGGTCAGCCTGCGGCCGACCGCGCGCTCGGGCTCCCCGCCGCTCGGACGCGGGTGGGAGTCCGGGGGAATGGCGAGCAGGCGGATGTCGCCCCAGATGTCCGCGCGCTCGGACAGGATCCGGAGCAGTACCGTGCCGACGGCTCCGGTCGCTCCCACGACCGCGAGCGTCGGTCGGTCGCTCATCGCCCGGTGCCTCCGTAGACGACGGCCTCGTCGCTGTCGGAGTCGAGCCCGAAGGCGCTGTGCACGGCACGCACGGCCCCCGGCACGTCGTCCTGGCGGGTGACGACCGAGATACGGATCTCGGAGGTCGAGATCAGCTCGATGTTCACGCCCGCGTCGGACAGCGCGGTGAAGAAGTCGGCGGTGACGCCCGGGTTGGTCTTCATACCCGCGCCGACCAGGGAGATCTTGCCGATCTGGTCGTCGTAGCGCAGGGAGTCGAAGCCGATGCCGACCCGGTTCTTCTCCAGCGCGTCGATGGCCTTGCGGCCCTCGGCCTTCGGCAGCGTGAAGGAGATGTCCGTCAGGCCGGTGGCGGCGGCGGACACGTTCTGCACGACCATGTCGATGTTGATCTCGGCATCGGCGATCGTACGGAAGATGGAGGCGGCCTCGCCGGGCTTGTCGGGCACGCCGACGACCGTGATCTTGGCCTCGGAGGTGTCGTGTGCGACACCGGAGATGATGGCCTGCTCCACCTTCTTGTCCCCTTGCTGAATCGGCTCGCTGCTGACCCACGTGCCCTGCAATCCGCTGAAGGAGGAGCGGACGTGGATCGGGATGTTGTACCGGCGCGCGTACTCCACACAGCGGTGGAGCAGCACCTTGGAGCCGGACGCGGCCAGCTCCAGCATGTCCTCGAAGGAGATCCAGTCGATCTTCCGGGCCTTCGCCACCACGCGCGGGTCGGCGGTGAACACGCCGTCGACGTCGGTGTAGATCTCGCACACCTCGGCGTCGAGGGCGGCCGCGAGCGCCACGGCGGTGGTGTCGGACCCGCCACGCCCCAGCGTGGTGATGTCCTTCCCTGCCTGGCTGACGCCCTGGAAACCGGCGACGATGGCGATGTTGCCCTCGTCCAGCGCGGTCCGGATCCGGCCCGGCGTGACATCGATGATCCGGGCTTTGTTGTGCACCGAGTCGGTGATGACACCTGCCTGGCTGCCGGTGAACGACTGGGCCTTGTGACCCAGGTTTTTGATCGCCATGGCCAGCAGGGCCATGGAGATCCGCTCTCCGGCGGTCAGCAGCATGTCGAGCTCGCGCCCGGCAGGCATCGGGGAAACCTGCTCGGCGAGATCGATCAGCTCGTCCGTCGTGTCGCCCATCGCGGAAACCACGACAACCACGTCGTTGCCGTTCTTCTTGGCTTCCACGATCCGCTTGGCGACGCGCTTGATGCCCTCGGCATCGGCTACGGAGGAGCCTCCGTACTTCTGCACGACAAGGCCCACGTGCGCTCCTCGCTCAGTCCGTGTCCATCGCACTCGCGCATACGCGGTGCGGTCGGCTCAGTCTATCGAGCGTCCGAATTTCCCTTTCGCGATACCGCATGGTGAGATGCCCGGCGCCCGCTGGTCAGAACGGCTCATGCCCAGGCACCGGAGCACCACTCGGAAAGTGCGCCGGGTCACACCGGACGGTCAGCGCGCCCGGCGCAGTCCCAGCGGGTCCGCGATCTCCTCCGCCATGACCTTGCCGGCCTCGAACTCCAGGGTCTCGTCGCCCATGCCCTGGTCGGTGTCCAGGCCGTCCAGCTCCTCCAGGGGCTGGTTGAGGCGGACGTGGGCGACCAGGGACTGGAGGGCGCGCAGGGTGGCGGAGGCAGTGGAGCCCCAGTTGGAGAAGTAGGAGAACTGCCACCACCAGAGGGCCTCGGTGGTGCGGCCGGCGCGGTAGTGGACCATGCCGTGCCGCAGGTCGGCCATGACGTCCGCCAGGTCGTCGGAGATACGGGCGGGCACAGGTGCCCGGCGCGGCTCGTAGGGGTCGAAGACCTCGGAGTAGACGTCGATCGGCTCCAGCAGGCGCGCGAGGTTCTCGCGGAGCTGGTCCACGTCCTGCTCCGGGCCGGGGTCGGGTTCGTAGCGCTCGTCGGGGACGATGTCCTCGTGCGCGCCCAGCCGGCCGCCGGCCAGCATCAGCTGGGAGACCTCCAGCAGCAGGAAGGGCACCGCCGAGTCCGGCTCGTCGCCCTTGGCGACCTCGGTGACCGCGACCAGGAAGCTCTCCACCTGGTCGGCGATCTGGACGGCGAAGTCGTCCGGGTTCTGGCTGGTGGCGTGCAGCGTGGCGTCAGACATCTAGGAGTCGTCTCCCCTCGAAGGCGCGGCCGAGGGTGACCTCGTCCGCGTATTCCAGGTCACCGCCCACCGGGAGGCCGCTGGCCAGGCGGGTGACCTTCAGGCCCATGGGCTTGATCATGCGGGCGAGGTACGTCGCCGTCGCCTCGCCTTCGAGATTCGGGTCCGTGGCCAGGATCAGCTCGGTGACCGTGCCGTCCGCCAGTCGGGCCAGGAGTTCCCGGATGCGCAGGTCGTCCGGGCCGACGCCCTCGATGGGGCTGATCGCCCCGCCGAGGACGTGGTAACGGCCGCGGAACTCTCGGGTGCGCTCGATGGCGACGACGTCCTTCGGCTCCTCGACCACACAGATGACCGAGGGGTCGCGGCGGCTGTCGCGGCAGATCCCGCACAGCTCCTCCTGCGCGACGTTGCCGCAGGTCGCGCAGAAGCGGACCTTCGCCTTCACCTCGAGCAGGGCCTGGGCGAGCCGCCGTACGTCCGCCGGTTCCGCCTGGAGGATGTGGAAGGCGATCCGCTGCGCGCTCTTGGGACCGACGCCGGGCAGCCGCCCGAGCTCGTCGATGAGGTCCTGAACCACGCCTTCGTACAACGGACTGCCGTCCTTCCTGGATCGCTTCGGTACGTACGGTAGTTGCCCGCGCCCGCCTCAGAAAGGCAGCCCCGGGATTCCGGTGCCGCCGCCCAGGCCCTGGGCCAGCGGGCCGAGCTTCTGCTGCTGGAGTGCCTGGGCGTTCTCGTTGGCCGCCTGGACGGCGGCGACGATCAGGTCGGCGAGGGTCTCGGTGTCCTCCGGGTCCACCGCCTTGGGGTCGATCTTCAGCGCGCGCAGCTCGCCGGCGCCGGTGACGGTGGCCTTCACCAGACCGCCGCCCGCCTGCCCGTCGACCTCGGTCCGCGCCAGCTCCTCCTGGGCCCGCTGAAGGTCCTGCTGCATCTTCTGGGCCTGCTGGAGCAGTTGCTGCATGTTGGGCTGGCCACCACCGGGAATCACGATCAGCTCCTGCGTTCGTACGGCTTTCCGGGCGGGGACCGATTCGCCGGTTCCCCGCTGGCACGAGCCTACGTGGTCCGGGCAGGCAGCGCCCCGCCACTCTTTCGAGTGAGTCTTGGATGAGTTCTATACCTGATCAAGGCCCTCTTACGGGCGGAAAAGCCGTGCTTCCCGGCGCCTCGCCACCCATTGGGGGGTAGGAAGGGTCCGGCGTGTCAGCCAGCGTCACGGATCGTAATCAGTAGGGAGTGCCGGGTGGGTCAGCCGGAGATGCAGCCCGAGCGTCCGCCGCAGGACGGGCGGGGCGACGGGGCGGCCGGGCTGCGGCCGGGCGATCTGACCGGGCGGCCGTTCCCGCTCGGCGACTGGGGAGATCCGGCGCAGCGGCTGGACGAGCTGTACCGCTGGGTGGAACGGGGGGCGCTGCAGACCGTGGCCTGGTACCTCGGGGAGCGGGTGTGGAAGCGGCGCGGGGCGCGTGCGCTGCGGGCCGGGGCCGCGGCGGGGGCGGTGACGGGGGCGGCGCTGCCCCTGCTCGATCTGGCCGGGGCGGCCGACGGCGTGGCGCCGTGGGGGTATGTGGCGCTGCTGCTGTGCGTGGCGTGTGTCGGGATCGACCGGTACTTCGGGGTGACGGCCGGGTGGATGCGGGACGTGGCGACCGCGCAGGCCGTGCAGCGCCGGTTGCAGGTGCTCCAGTTCGACTGGGCGTCCGAGAACGTGCGGGAGGTGCTGGGTCCGGCGGAGGGAACGGCCGGTGAGGCCGCCGAGCGGTGCCTGGGGGTGCTGCGGCGGTTCTCGGAGGACGTCAACGAGCTGGTGCGCACGGAGACGGCCGACTGGATGGTGGAGTTCCGTATCGGCTCGGCGCCGATGGGCCTTCGGACGGCGGGGCCGGGAGCCGCCGGGCGGTCCGAGCCGCCCGGCGGGCACGGGCGCCTGCCGCTGCCGCCGGGCGCCGCACGGCCGAACATGCCCCGGCAGCGGCCGCCGGAGCCGCGCTGACCCCGGTCACCGCCTCGTGGCACCGGTCCGGCAGTGTTCGGTGGCGCCGACGCCGTCACTGCCTGATGTACGCCAGCTTCTCCCCGCTGCCGGTGTTCACGCGCTGGAGCGTGCCGTCCGGCAGCAGGGTGACCTGCGTGGCCGCGCCCGGGTTGCACCCCTCGCTCTGCTGTCCGGTCGTGACGACGGAGGGGCCGATCTCCAGCGGGCCGCCGCCGCTCGGCCGCTGGGCGAGCCGGGCCTCGAACACGCAGTGGTAGGTGCCGCCGCTGTCGGTGGGCCCGTCGGCGACGAGGGTGAGCACGGTGTCGCCCACGTTTCCCTGGGTGATGGTGAGCCGGCGGCTGTTCGCTCCGTAGGCGTTGTGGATCGTCGCCGTCCAGCTGCCGAGGTAGCCGGTCGGGACCACGCCGCCGACCGGCGACGGGGACTTCGGCTGCGAGGCCGCCGGTGACGGGTCGGAGCCGCCGGGGCCCGTGGCGTCGTGCGTGGTGGACACGCCGGCGGTCGGCCTCGGGCCGGACCCGCCGCCTTTGTTGTCGCTGTCGCCGCCGTCGCGCATCAGGACGTACACGGAACCGCCTGCGCCGAGCGCCACCACCAGTGCCACCGCGACCAGCGCCGCGGTGGAGCGGCCGCTGCGGCGCGGCTCCCGGTCCGGGAGCGGGCTCGGGCCGTACGGAGGGGTCGAGCTGATGGGAGGCGGGCCGTACGGTGGGGTCTGCCCCAGGCCGCCGTACGGATGGTGTCCGGGTGGCGCGCCCCAGCCGCCGGGTTGCTGCGGGTAGCCGTAGGCGGCGGGCTGGGGGTGCTGCTGGGGGTAGCCGTACGGGACGGGAGCGGACGCCAGGCCCGGGGGCGGCGCCTGCCCCGCGATCATGGTGGGCAGGTGATTCACCGGGGTGTGTCCCCCACCGCCGGGCTGTGCGGGCGGCGGTGGCGCGGAGGCGTCGGAGACGGGTGCGTGCTCGGGGGAGGCGTACGGCTGCGCCCCGGCGGGACCGGCGGCGCCGGAAGCCGCACCCGGCCCCTGCGAGCCGCCTCCGGCGTCCCCGGAACCGGCAACGGACGCCCCGGAGACAGCCCCAGCCCCTCCAGAAACCCCGGCGCCTCCCGGCACCCCGGACACACCGGGCGACACCGAGGCCCCATGAAAACCGGGCACACCGGCAGCGGGCGCTCCCGGAACGGCAGCGGGCGTTCCCGGAACGGCACCAGCCCCACCCGAAACACCAACGGCACCCGGCGCACCGGGCGGCGCCGAGGGTCCAGGAAGGCCGGGCACGCCTGACGCGGGCGACCCCGAAACGGCACCGGCCCCACCCGAACCCCCGGCGGCCCCCGGCACACCAGGCGCACCTGGCGCACCGGGCGACACCGAGGCCCCATGCGGGCCGGGCACACCCGAAGCGGCAGCTCCGGGCCCGTCAGCAGGCGCCCCGGAGACCGGCCCAGGCCCTCCGGGAGCCCCGGCGGCTCCCGGGACGACACCGGGCGTACCGGGCGACGCGGCCGCCTCGTGGGGGCCGGGCACACCGGCAGCAGCCCCGCCGGCAGGCGCCCCCGACACCGCCCCAGCGCCTCCCGGAGCCCCGGCGGCTCCCGGTACACCGGGCGTACCGGACAACGCCGACGGCCCATAAAAGCCAGGCACACCCGAAGCCGCCCCCGCGACTGGCGCCCCCGGAACGGCACCAGCCCCTCCAGGAGTCCCGGGGGCTCCCGACGCACCGGGCGCACCGGGCGGTGCCGATGCCCCGTGAGGATCAGGCACACCGGCAGCAGCCCCGCCGGCAGGCGCCCCCGACACCGCCCCGGCGGCCCCCGGCACACCAGGCGCACTGGGCGACACCGGCGCCCCGTAAGGGCCAGGCACACCGGCAGCGGGCGGCCCCGGAACGGCCCCGGCCCCACCCGACCCCCCGGCGGCTCCCGGCACTCCCGGCGCACCCGGCGCACCCGGCGCACCCGGCGACGCACCGTAAGGGCCAGGTGCGCCCGAAGCGGCGGATGCGAGCCCGGCAGCCGGCGCTCCTGCCACGGCCCCGGGCGTGCCGGACGGTCCGTAAGGGTTGGACGCGCCCGCCGCCTGCCCCGTGGGGCCCGTCGGGCTCGGGGGTGTCGTCGTCTCCCGCGGTTCCTCCGGGTTCTCCGCGTCCAGGAGCTGGACCGCGTGGCGTCCGAGCTGGGCGACCAGGGCGCCCGGCAGCCACGGGTCGCGCAGGCGGCCGTCGGCGATCGTGTCCTCGGCGCCGGTGCGCTGGATGATCCGGTCCACGGTGGGCCGGGCCGCCGGGTCCTTCTTCAGGCAGGCGCGGACGAGGTCGGCGATGCCCTCGGGCAGCGCCTCGAGGTCGGGTTCCTTCTCGGCGATGCGGTACATCAGCGCGTGCACTCCGCTGTCGGCGCCGCCGAACGGAAGCGCGCCGGTCGCCGCGTACGCGAGGACCGAACCCAGGCAGAAGACGTCGCACGCGGTCGTGACCCGGTCGCCGCGGACCTGCTCGGGCGCCATGAAACCGGGCGAGCCGACCAGCGCGCCGGTCCGCGTGAGCCCGCCGTCCGTGACGGTCTCCAGCGCGCGGGCGATGCCGAAGTCGATGACGCGCGGCCCGTCGATCGTCACCAGCACGTTCGAGGGCTTGAGGTCGCGGTGGATGAGACCGGCGGCGTGGATGTCCTTCAGCGCGCCCGCCAGCCCGGCCGCGAGGATCCGCACGGACCGCTCGGGCAGCGGGCCGTGGTCGTGCCCGACGACCCGTTGCAGGCTCGGCCCGGCGACGTACCCGGTGGCCACCCACGGCACCGCGGCCTCGGTGTCCGCGTCCAGCACGGGCGCGGTCCAGTACCCGCCGACCTGCCGCGCGGCCCGCACCTCCTGCCGGAACCGCGCCCGGAACTCCTCCTGCTGCGCCAGCTCCCGCCGCACCAGCTTCACGGCGACGGTCCGCCCCCGGTCCGACCGGGCCAGGAACACCTGCCCCATGCCGCCGGCCCCGAGCCGCGCCAACAGCCGGTAGGCACCAATCCTCTGCGGATCGCCAGGCCCCAGCCTCTCCATGGCCGAACCGCCTCCCCCCGATATCCCCCGATACGGCCCCTGTGCGTCAGACCGAGAATAGTGCGGCGGCCCGTCCGGCCGGGCGCCCCGGCGTCTACGGTTCCGTAACAGGTCCGCCCCGCGCGGGCCGCCCTCCAGACAACCTGTCGCTAAAACCCCGCGTCCACAGACAGGGCGCCGATGTCGCGCTCCCGTCCACGCCGTTTACCCTCGCCGCATGACCCCTCAGCCGAATCCCGAAGCCGGTGCAGTCGTGAAGGCCGCGGACCGGGCGCACGTGTTCCACTCCTGGTCCGCCCAGGACCTCATCGACCCGCCGGCCGTGGCAGGTGCCGAAGGTTCGTACTTCTGGGACTACGACGGCAAGCGTTTCCTGGACTTCACCAGCGGGCTCGTCTTCACCAACATCGGCTATCAGCACCCCAAGGTCGTCGCCGCGATACAGGAGCAGGCCGCCACCCTGACCACGTTCGCACCGGCGTTCGCCGTCGAGGCACGGTCCGAGGCGGCACGGCTGATCGCCGAGCGGACGCCGGGCGACCTGGACAAGATCTTCTTCACCAACGGTGGCGCGGACGCCGTCGAGCACGCGGTGCGCATGGCGCGGCTGCACACCGGGCGGCCCAAGGTGCTCTCGGCGTACCGCTCGTACCACGGCGGCACGCAGCAGGCCATCAACATCACCGGCGACCCGCGGCGCTGGGCGTCGGACACCGGCTCGGCGGGCGTGGTGCGCTTCTGGGCGCCCTTCCTCTACCGCTCCCGCTTCTACGCCGAGACCGAGGAGCAGGAGTGCGCGCGGGCCCTCGAGCACCTGGAGGCGACGATCGCCTTCGAGGGTCCCGCGACCATCGCCGCGATCATCCTGGAGACCATCCCCGGCACCGCCGGGATCATGGTGCCCCCGCCCGGCTACCTGGCCGGGGTGCGCGAGCTGTGCGACAAGTACGGGATCGTCTTCATCCTGGACGAGGTCATGGCCGGCTTCGGGCGGACCGGTGAGTGGTTCGCGGCGGACCTCTTCGATGTCGTGCCGGACCTGATGACCTTCGCCAAGGGCGTGAACTCCGGGTACGTGCCGCTGGGCGGCGTCGCCATCTCCGGGAAGATCGCGGAGACCTTCGGCAAGCGGGCCTACCCCGGCGGTCTGACGTACTCCGGGCACCCGCTGGCGTGCGCGGCGGCCGTCGCGACGATCAACGTGATGGCCGAGGAGGGCGTCGTCGAGAACGCCAAGCGGCTCGGCGCCGAGGTCGTGGAGCCGGGGCTGCGCGAGCTGGCCGAGCGGCACCCGAGCGTCGGCGACGTGCGCGGCGTGGGCATGTTCTGGGCCGTGGAGCTGGTGAAGAACCGCGAGACCCGCGAGCCGCTGGTGCCCTACAACGCGGCCGGGGAGGCGAACGCCCCGATGGCGGCCTTCGGCGCCGCCGCGAAGGCGAACGGTCTGTGGCCCTTCATCAACATGAACCGCACGCACGTCGTCCCGCCGTGCAACGCGACCGAGGCCGAACTGAAGGAGGGCCTCACGGCGCTGGACGCCGCGCTGTCGGTGGCCGACGAGCACACCGAGTAGCGGCGCGGGCCGCGCGAGCCGGAATCGGCGGCACCCCGAACGCGTAAGGTGGCGTGCTCGTAGACATGGATGTACGAGTACGCCACCCGCACGCGCAAGGAGACGCCCCGACCATGCCCGGCATCAGCGGCAACGGCGCCGTGACGCGCAGCACCCTGCGGCAGCAGATCGCGGACGCGCTCCGGGACGAGGTGCTGGCCGGGCGGCTCCAGCCGGGGCAGGAGTTCACGGTCAAGGAGATCGCCGAGCAGTACGGGGTGTCCGCGACCCCGGTGCGCGAGGCGCTCGTCGACCTGTCCGCCCAGGGCCTGCTGGAGGCCGACCAGCACCGCGGCTTCCACGTGCGCGAGTACTCGCTGCACGACCTCCACGACATGATCAAGGCCCGTGCTCTGGTCACCGACGGCATGTTCCAGGCCGCCGTCTCTGCGCCCGAGGCCTTCCGCCGGCCCGACGACCCGTACGTCAAGGCCACGCTCACCGGGGTGCGCAGGCGCGGCGAGGAGGCGCAGCGCGCGGCCACCGCCGGCGACCTGACCGTCCTGATCGGCTACGACCTGCGCTTCTGGCGGGAACTCGGCGCCCTGTTCGGCAATCCCTACCTCTCCGACTTCCTGAACCGGCTGCGCGTGCAGTTCTGGGTGTGCGCGGTGCAGCACCTGCGCCGCCGCGGCGATCTGCGCGGCCTGCTGTGGTCCGCCCACACCGAACTCGTCGACGCCATGGTGAGGGGCGACGCCCCGGCCGCCCGCGCGATCGTCGCCGCGTACAACGCGCACGACCTCGCCCTCGTCGAGCGGCTGGCCACCGCATGAGCGAGACCGTCACCGGGGCCGTCGACCTGTCCGTCGTCATCCCGGCCTACAACGAGGAACGTCGGCTCGGGCCCACCCTCGACGCGGTCACCGCCTATCTGGCCGACAACGAGGGCCGCTTCGGCTCATGGGAGGTCGTCGTCGCCGACGACGGGTCCACCGACGGCACCGGCGGCCTCGTCACGGACCGCCGGGACCCGCGCGTCCGGCTCGTCGCCGGCGACCGCAACCGCGGCAAGGGCCACGCACTGCGCCTCGGGGTGACCGCCACCCGCGGCCGCCGGGTGCTGGTCACCGACGCCGACCTCGCCGCCCCCATCGAGGAGCTGGAACAGCTCGACAAGGCGCTCGGCGAGGGCGGCGCGGCCGCGATCGGCTCCCGCTCGGTGCCAGGCGCGACGATAGCCAGGCGCCAGCACCGGGTGCGCGAACTGCTGGGCCGCGCCGGGAACTTGCTGATACGGCGCATCGCGGTGCCCGGCATACGCGACACCCAGTGCGGCTTCAAACTCTTCGAGGGCGACCGGGCCCGCGAGGCGTTCGCCGCCTCGCGGCTGAGCGGCTGGGGCATCGACGTGGAGGTCCTCCAGCACTTCCGCCGCCGCGACTGGCCGGTGGCCGAGGTGCCGGTCCGCTGGGCGCACCAGTCCGGTTCGAAGGTCGCCCCGCTGGACTACCTACGGGTCCTCGCCGAACTGGGCCGGCTCAAGACCCGTTCCGTCCGCCCGGCCGACCTGTTCGCCGCCGCGCTCTTCCTGCTGATGGCGGTCACCCTCTACTCGGGCCGCCTCTTCGACCCGGCCCACCGCTACCTCCCCGACTCCCTCCAGGACCAGAACCAGTGGGAGTGGTTCTTCGCGGTCACCGCCGACAGCGTCGCCCATCTGCGCAACCCCCTGTTCACCGATCTCCAGGGCTTCCCCGACGGCGTGAACCTCATGGCCAACACGGTCATGCTGGGGATGTCCGTCCCCTTCGCCCCGGTCACGCTGGCCTTCGGTCCGGCGGTCTCGCTGAGCGTCTGCATGACCCTGGGGCTCGCGGCCACCGCGGCCGCCTGGTACTGGCTGATCGTCAGACGGGTCGTACGGCACCGGGGCGCCGCCTTCACCGGCGCCTGCCTGGCCGCCTTCGCACCGCCGATGGTCAGTCACGCCAACGCGCACCCGAACTTCGTGATCCTGTTCATGATCCCGCTGATCGTCGACCGGGCGCTGCGCCTGTGCGAGGGCACCCGGGTGCGGCGGGACGGGATCGTGCTCGGGCTGATGGCGGCGTACCAGATCTTCCTCGGCGAGGAGCCGCTGCTGCTCGCCGCGATCGGCATGACCTTGTTCGCCGCCGCCTACGGGCTCGTCCGCAGGGAGGTCGCGCGGGAGGCCTGGCGGCCCCTCCTGAAGGGCCTGCTGATCGCCGCGGCGGTGTGCCTGCCGATCGTCGCCTACCCGCTGTACTGGCAGTTCGCGGGCCCGCAGAGCTACAAGAGCGTGCTGCACGGCGACAACGCCGGCAACAGCCCGCTCGCCCTGATCTCCTTCGCCGAGCGCTCCCTGTTCGCGGGCGACGCCCAGAAGGCGGACGCGCTGTCCCTGAACCCCACGGAGCAGAACGCCTTCTACGGCTGGCCGCTGCTCCTGCTCGCCTTCGGGATCACCGTACGGCTGTGGGAGCACGCGCTGGTGAAGGCGCTGGCGGTCACGACGGCCGCCGCGGCCCTGCTGTCCCTGGGCCCGAAGTTCCGCGTGCCGCTGACCGACACGGTCTACCCCGGCCCGTGGGCGCCGCTCGCCCACCTGCCGCTGTTCGAGTCGGTCATCGAGGGGCGCGTGGCGATGATCTGCGCGCCGGCGCTGGGCATGCTGCTGGCGATCGCCGTCGCCAGGATCACGGCGACCGGCCGCGTCGGCACGCTCTACGGCGGCCTGCTGGCGGTCTGCCTGGCGCTGCTGCCGCTGGTCCCGGCGCCACTGAAGGCCGAAGACCGCGCCCCGGTACCGGAGTTCATCACGGCCGGCCTCTGGAAGTCCTACGTCCGCGACGGCGAGACCCTGGTGCCGATACCGCTGCCCGACCCCGGCAACGCGGAGGCCCTGCACTGGCAGACCGCGGCCCACCTCGGCTTCAAGCTCCCCGGCGGCTACTTCAACGGCCCCTACGGACCCGACCGCGTCGGCATCTACGGCGCCGTCCCCCGTTACACCTCCAACATGCTGCGGGACGTGAGCTACTCCGGGTCCGTACCGGCCCTCGGCAAGGACTGGCGGGCCCAGGCGCGGCGGGACTTCGCCGACTGGCACGCGGGCGCCCTGGTCCTGGCACCCCAGCAGCACGAGGAACCGCTGCGGGAGGCGGTGACGAAGCTGGTGGGCCGTCCGGGCACGTGGACCGGCGGGGTGTGGGTATGGGACCTGCACGAGGGGAGCTGAGCGGTTCCGCACCGACTACGCTTCTACACTCTTCTTCACACTCTTCGACCACCGAACACGCTGGAAGCCCTGCCCTCCCCGAGGAGCCCTCTTTGGCCTGTGACCTGTGGCTGGTACCGCTCGTCGACGTCTTGTGCCACACCCCGGACAACCCGTTCGCCGAAGAACTCGCGCAGTACAACAAGGTGCTCGCCGAAAACGGGCTTCCACCGGTGCCGGTGTACCAGTACATGCCCGGCCTGTCCGGGGAGGTGGCACCGGTGGCCGGATTCGACTACGACGCGCTGCACTTCCTGCGCCGCGCCTACCTCCTCCAGCTCTGCGGCCTGCCGCTGACCCCGGTCGACGAACTGGGCGGCGACTACGAGCAGTTGCTCGAGATGTTCGAGACGACGGCCCAGCAGTCCCACCTGGTCTGGCACTACGACCACGCCGGCGCGTACGTCCCGCTGGACTTCCCGCACCCCCTGTCCAACGAGGACCTCCTGTCCGGCGGCGGCCCGTTGGGCTCCTCCCAGGCTCTCCTGCGCGAACTGGAGCACGTCGCCCCGTCGTTGGGTATCGACCCGGCCAACCCACCGGCCGCCCCCGACCCTCCGCTCGGCCCCACGGAACTGGAACAGCCGGCCGCCCCCGCGCCGTACGACCCCAGCCCGTTCGCCCGGGAACGCCACGTCTGGCTGAGCCTCCACGCGGCGGCCACCCGAAGCCTGGCCCAGGGCTCGATGATCGTCTTCAGCTGAGCGCTCCGACTTTGAGTTCGTCCGGCCGGGCATGGGCGGCCCCGGTCGTAGTCGATCCCGCTCTCGGGATCGCCGCCGTGCTTGACGCGCCGGAAGCGGGACGTGACGAGAGGTCGTTACCGGACCTGCGGCGAGCTGTGTCCCCGATGGCGACGTTGCTGTTACTGATCGCCGTCCTTTGACCGGAACCGTCGGATGGGACGGCCGGGCGAGCTCACCGCATCGGCCGTCCTGTTCCCGGTACCGGGCGGCCCCAGGACGCGTCGCCTTTGATTACACAGCGTGTCAGCCGCAGGCAACTGCTCTTGGCCCGTCCGGGCATTCGCAAGCCCCGGCGACGAAACCGATCAAGGCAAAATTTTACCCGATCTTGAAGAGCAAGGTAAACGTATTCATCTTCACATCCGGTTACTGACCTTGGCCAACTGATGTCCCTTTCCTTCCTGTTGACGCTCCCTTTGCCTGCCCGTTTTAGATACGTGAGTCAACTGTGAGAGCGGCATGGGTGGGATGTAGCGGGGATGCGGACTGGATTGCGGGGCGGGGGCAGGGCCTTCGGGGCGCTGCTGAGCGTGACGTTGGCCGTGGGAGTGGTTCCGGCCTTGGGAGGCGGTGAGGCCGCGGCGGCTGTGCCGGCCGCGTCGCGCGGCGCGGAGGCAGCTCCTGCCGATGGTGGTGTGTCGGAGGCGGACGCTTTGGCGGAGGCCAGGCGGACGGGGAAGCCGGTGGAGGTCTCCGCGCGGCGTGGGGAGAGCCGTGAGGTGTTCGCCACGCCGGAGGGGAATCTGGAGGCGCGGGAGTATCTGCGTCCGGTGTGGGCCCGTGGCCAGGGTGGCTGGAAGCGGGTCGACACCAGTCTGGTGGCGACCGGTGAGGGGATGGTCGCACCGAAGGCCGCGACGGTGGAGGTGGAGTTCTCCGCCGGTGGTGGGTCGGCGCCGTTGGTGCGGATGCGGCGGGCGGGGCGTGAGCTGAGCCTGTCGTGGCCGACGGCCCTGCCCAAGCCGGAGCTGGAAGGCGCGGTGGCGACGTATGCGTCGGTGCTGCCGGATGTGGATCTGCGGATGACCGCGCAGGAGGACGGTTTCACCCAGTTGCTGGTGGTGAAGTCGGCGAAGGCCGCGGCGAGTGCGGAGCTGGCCGAGCTGCGGTTGAAGCTGTCGGCGTCGGGCCTGGACGTGCGGGAGACCGACGGGGGCGGGCTGGAGGCCGTCGACCAGGGCGCGGCGGGCGCGGTGTTCGAGGCGCCGAAGCCGATGATGTGGGACTCCAGCCCAGGCGAGCAGGCCGCCGCCCCCGCGCAGTCACGCGCCACCACGCTCGGCGCGCGGACTGCGGCGCCGGAGGAGGGGAGTGGTGAGCCGGGTGCGGGGGAGTCGGGCAAGCTCGCGCCGGTGGGTGTGGATGTGACGGCCCGGCAGGACGAGCTGGTGCTGACCCCGGACGCGGGTGTGCTGAAGGGTGCGGACACCACCTACCCGGTGTACATCGATCCGCAGTGGTCCACGCCGAAGGCGTCGGCGTGGACGATGGCGTCGAAGTACTGGGCGTCGTCGCCGCAGTGGAAGTTCAACGGTGCCGCGGACGCCGGTCTGGGTTACTGCAACTGGGACTACTGCGCCCCGCATGACACGAAGCGGCTGTTCTACCGGATCCCGACCTCGACGTTCGCGGGGAAGTCGATCCTGTCGGCGGAGTTCGTGGTGCGTAACACGTGGTCGGCGTCGTGCAATGCGCGCAGTGTGGAGTTGTGGCAGACCAAGGACATCTCCTCCTCGACCACGTGGAACAGTCAGAACGCCTCGGGTTTCTGGATCAAGCAGCTGGCGTCGAAGTCCTTCGCCTACGGCTATACGGGCTGTGCGGCCAAGGACGCCGAGTTCGATGTGAAGTCGGCGGTGCAGACGGCCGCGAACAACAAGAGCGCGACGATGACGTTCGGGCTCCAGGCGGCCAGTGAGACGGACGGTTATGCCTGGAAGCGGTTCTCGGACAAGGCGTATCTGCGGGTGCAGTACAACCGGCCGCCGCCGCAGATCAAGATGTCGCAGCTGACGATGGAGTACGGCGGCACGTGCAAGAAGCCGGCGGAGGCGGCGCGGGTGCGCACGCTGGGCAAGATCTACGCGAACAGTGTCACCGACCCGGACGGCGACACCGTCGCGGTCGAGTTCCAGGCGTCGTGGGACACCGGGGACGGCAAGGGTGTGATCGCGCGGTGGAAGCCGGCGCTCACCTCGTACAAGAAGTCCGGGTCGAGCTTCTCGATCAGCCTGCCGTCCAATGTGCCGCAGAACAAGCAGATCTACTGGCAGGCGCGCAGCTACGACGGGGCGCAGTACTCGCCGTGGTCGTCCTCGGGTGACCCGACGGCCTGCTACTTCTCCTACGACACGAAGGTGCCGAAGGCGCCGTCGATCAGCTCGGGCGAGTACCCGGCCTCGAACCCGGAGGACCCCGAGGACCCGTGGCACGACGGGATGGGCAAGTACGGCACCTTCGAGCTCAAAGCCGCCGACAGTGATGTGACCAAGTACTGGTACGGCGTCAACGGCGACCCCACCTCGAAGAACGCGGTCACCACGTCCGCGGGCGCCGCGAAGGCCATCCGCATGCTGCCGGCCAGGCCGGGACTGAACTTCGTCACCGCGCAGGCCTTCGACCAGGCCGGCAACGCCGGAGAGGTCCGCACCTACCAGTTCCGGGTCAAGGCCGGACAGCCCGAGCGCGCGATGTGGCAGATGGACGAGGAGGCGGGGGCGAGCCAGGCCGTGGGTTCGGCGCCGGAGCGTGTGCTCGAGCTGCGCGGCGGCGCCACACCGGGCGTGCCCGGGGCCAAGGGTACGGCGGTGTCCTTCAACGGAGTCGACGGCTACGCGGTCTCCGACATTCCCACCGTGGACACCTCGGTCGGGTTCTCCGTCTCAGCATGGGCGAAGCTGTCGAAGATGCCGGACCAGGCGGCCATCATCGCCGCCCAGCCCGGCAATTACGCCCCGGGCTTCGAGCTGTACTACTCCAAGTCCTATGACCGGTGGGTGTTCAACCAGTACAAGGCCGATGCCACCGGCGCGGGCATCGTGCGGGCCATGGCGCCTTCCCCGGGTGGGGTCAAGGCGGGGCAGTGGACGCATCTGGTGGGCGTTTACAGCCTGGGCGACAAGGAGTTGAGGCTCTACGTCGACGGTGCACTGGTCGGGAGCACGGCCTACAGCACGCCCTGGGACGCCCGCCGGGGTCTTCAGATCGGCGCCGGCTTCTATGACGGCGGCAGGCTGGCCTCGTTCTTCCCCGGGGCGATCGACGAGGTGCAGATCTTCGAGAAGCCGCTGTCGGCCAATGAGGTGACGCGCCTGTACGGCAAGCAGTCGCTCACCGCGGGCCGTCCGGCGCGGGCGGTGTTCTCGATGGACGAGCCTGCCGACGCGACGCAGCTGGCCGGGAAGGCGGAGGTGCCGGCGGCCACGTTCGTCGGAGGTGTCACCTCTGGGCAGTCGGGCGTCGCGGGCAGGGCGCTGACGCTGAACGGGATCGACGGTTACGCCACCACCAAGCGGCCGCTGCTGTACAACCAGCGCAGCTTCGCCGTGTCCGCGTGGGCCAAACTGCCGAAGACCAAGCCGGACCACGCGGCGATCATCGCCACGCAGACGAGCACGCACAGGCCGGGGATGGAGCTGTACTACTCGGCGGCGTACGACCGCTGGGTGGTCAACCATTACGTGACGGACACGCCGGACGCCAAACTGATCCGGGCCATGCAGCCTGAGGGGCAGACCGCCTACGGGGATACGTGGACGCATCTGGTCGGGGTGTACGACGAGGTCGCGGGCAAGCTGATCCTGTACGTCAACGGCGTGAAGGCCGGCGAGACCGAACTGAAGGTCAGCTGGTACGCGGGTGAGGCAGTGCAGATCGGGGCCGGTTCCTATGACGGCAAGCCGGGCTCGTTCTTCCCGGGCCAGATCGACGACGTACGCCTCTTCGACCGTGTGGTGGGCGCCGAGGAGGTCCAGCAGATGTTCCAGCAGCGCCCGCTGGTCGAGAGCCGGTGGATGTTCGAGGAAACCGCCGGGACCGGCCCGGTAACCACCCCGAACGCGGTGACAGGAGGCAGCGCGCTCACGCTGTACGGGGGCGCGAAGAAGTCGGACTTCGCCTTCATCGACTGGGGCAGTCTGGAACTGAACGGCGTCGGCGCCTACGCGGCCACGACCTCTGTACCGGTCGACACCAGCGGCAGCTACACCGTCACCGCCTGGGCCCAGGCCGCCGCGCTGCCGACGAGCGGTGTCGCGCTGGTCAGCGCCGAGGGCTCCAGCCAGAGTGCCCTCACCGTCCGCTTCGTACCGGACACCGCGAACCCGGAGGGCCTCGGCCACTGGGAGCTGACGCTGCCGGACAAGGACGGCGCGGACGCGACGGTCGTACGCGTGAAGAACAGCGAGTTCTACGACGCGCGGGACTGGAACCACCTGGCCGTCGTCTACGACGGCTTCACCAAACAGGCCCGCCTGTACGTCAACGGAACGCTCCAGGAGGTCTCCTGCGGCAACGGTGACGACGGCGAGGACTGCGGAGGCGGCCAGGTCTCCTGGGCCGAGAACACGCTCGCCTTCAAGGCGGCCAAGTCCTTCCAGGTCGGCCGCGCCAAGACCGACGGGGCCTGGGGAGAGTACTTCCCCGGCCTGGTCGACGACGTCTGGGCCTTCCAAGGCGCGCTGACCGACGAACAGGTCCAAAAGCTGGCCGCCAGCTGGTTCGACGTGCCCACCGAGGTACCTGGCCTCGGCTGACCCGCCCCTTTCCTTCGTTCCTTCTTTCTTCCGCCGGCCACGCCCCTCCGGGGGCGTGGCCGGCCTGGACATCCACGAGGAATTCAACCGCATATGTCTGGAAAAACCAGATCTCGACTGCGCAGGGCAGTGCGACGAAGGGTGGCACTGACGCTGTCCGCCGTCATGGTGGGCACGGTGCTGCAGACCGCCGCCGCATCAGCGGTTCCGACCGCCGGACGTGACCTGCCCGGTCTTCCGTCGGCCGAGAAGCCGGTCAAGGGCGCCGACATCCGCACCGGTGAACCACGTACCGTCGCGAAGGGACCGCGGACGCCCAAGGGCAAGCCGCGGGCGGCCTGGCCCAAGGAGGGCGAGGCGGTCATCACCGTGACCCGGGCCGCCACGGTGAAACAGTCTGCACGGTCCACACGGAGTAACGCCCAAAGCGACGTCGACGCCCGCGTCCTGGGCCACGCCGCCGCCGAGCGCGCCGGTGTGAACGGCGTGGTCTTAACCCTTGAAGCCAGGACGAGCCAAGGCAACCGACCCGGTACGGTCGACGCCTCCCTCGACTACTCCTCCTTCACCGAAGCCTTCGGCGGCAACTACGGTTCCCGGCTCACCCTGGTCGAGCTGCCCGCGTGCGCCCTGGACAAGCCCGACAAGGCGGAGTGCCGTACAGCGACGCCCGTCGAGACGGTCAACGACACCGAGCGGCACACCTTGACCGCACCCGACCTGGCTCTGCGCCAGTCCGGCCCGACGGTCCTCGCGGCCGTCGCCGCGGAGACCGCCGGCAAGGGCGACTACACCGCCACCCCACTGTCCCCGTCCGCGACCTGGGACACCAACCTCAACACCGGCGACTTCACATGGTCGTACGACATCCCGGTGCCCGACGTCCCCGGCGGCCTGACCCCGGACCTCGGCCTGTCGTACTCCTCCGGCTCCATCGACGGGCGCACCAGCAACACCAACAACCAGGCGTCCTGGGTGGGCGACGGCTTCGACCTGTGGTCCGGCTTCATCGAGCGCCGTTACAAGCCGTGCTACGACGACGGCGTCAAGAACGCCGACGGCAACAAGCCCGGCGACCTGTGCTGGGGCTACGACAACGCGTTCATCGCCTTCAACGGCAAGGGCGGCGAGCTTGTTCCCGACGGTGACGACAAGTTCAGATTCAAGCAGGACGACGGCAGCCGAATCGAGCGCCTGCGCTCGACCGACCGGGGCAACGGCGACAACGACGGGGAGTACTGGCGCCTGACCGATCCCGACGGCGTGCGCTACTACTTCGGCTACAACAGGCTGCCCGGTTGGACGGACGGCAAGGAGACCACCAACTCCACCTGGACGGTCCCGGTCTTCGGCAACGACTCCGGCGAGCCCTGCCACAAGACGGCCTTCGCGGACTCCTGGTGCCAGCAGGCCTGGCGCTGGAACCTCGACTACGTCGAGGACCCGCACGGCAACGCGGTCGCCTACTACTACAAACAGGAGAAGAACTCCTACGGCCGCAACCTCGTCGCCAAGAACAACACCCCCTATGTGCGCGGTGGTTCTCTGGACCGCATCGAGTACGGTCTGAAGTCCGGCTCCGTGTACGGCACCAAGCCGCTCGCCAAGGTCGGCTTCACGACCTCGGAGCGCTGCCTGCCGGACACCAGGACCGACTGCTCGGACATCGGCAAGGACGCCTTCTACTGGTACGACACGCCCTGGGACCTCAACTGCGACAGTGGCAAGGACTGTGACAAGGGCCGCCTCTCCCCCGTCTTCTTCACCCGCAAGCGGCTGACCGGCATCACCACCGAGGTGCTCAAGGGCGACACCCACACCAAGGTCGACTCCTGGACGATGGGCCACCGCTGGGGCATGGCGGACACCGACTACCAACTGCTGCTGGACTCCATCCAGCACACCGGTCACACCGCGACCCCTGCAGTCACCCTGCCGAAGACCACCTTCGCCTACACCCAACTGGCCAACCGGCTCGACAGGACCGGCGACGGCTACGCGCCGTTCATCAAGGCGCGGCTGTCCACCGTCGCGGACGAGTACGGCGGCCAGGTCGACGTCAACTACTCGGCGCCCGCCTGCTCCTGGGACGCACTGCCGACCCCGGAGAAGAACACCACACGCTGCTTCCCGCAGTTCATCGGCGGCGACTCGCAAGACGATCCGGAGCGGCAGTGGTTCAACAAGTACGTCGTCACCTCCACGACCACGACCGACCGCACCGGCGGCGCTCCGGACGGCGTGACGCAGTACGAGTACCTGGGCGGCGCGGCCTGGCACCACGACGATGACGACGGGCTGACCAAGCAGAAGCACAAGACGTGGTCGCAGTGGCGCGGCTACGGCCAGGTCCGGGTCACGTCCGGCGGCCAGGGCGGTGCCTCGGCCATGAAGACCCAGCAGGACAGCTACTTCCTGCGCGGCATGGACGGCGACCGCGAGAGCACCTCCGGCGGCACGAAGAAGGTGTCCGTCCCTCTCGGCAGCGGCGAGGGCGACCCGATCACCGACCACGAGTCGGCGGCCGGCTTCGCCTACAGGACCGTCACCTACTCGGGCGTCGGAGGAAAGGTCCTGTCGAAGACCGTCAGCCGGCCCTGGCACCACGAGACGGCCCGGAAGGTCCGCGACTGGGGCACCGTCACCGCCAACCTCACCGGGACCGCCCGGACCGCGTCCTGGACCTCCCTGGACGACGGCGCCGGCAACTCCTGGGCCACCACGGCGTCCGAGTCGACCCACGACTCCGTGGCCGGTCGTGTCACCCAGGTCGACGACCTCGGCGACACGACAACAGCGGCCGACGACCGCTGCACCCGCACCACCTACGCCCCCGGCGGCATCCTCACGCTCGTCGCGCGGCAGGAGACCGTCATCGGCGCCTGCGCCCGTACCCCGGACCGCGCCAAGGACGTCGTGTCCGACGTCCGTACGGCCTACGACGGCGGTGAGTACGGCGACGCCGCCACCAAGGGCGACGCCACCGCGTCCGCGACGCTCAAGAGTCACGACGGCACCAAGGCCACCTACCTGGAGTCCAACGCCACGTTCGACTCCGACGGCCGGCAGCTGACCACCACGGAGCTGACCGCCGACGTCACGGTGACCGGCACGGGCAAGCCCGTCCGCACGGCCCGCAAGGACGGCCGTACGACGACCACCGCCTACAGCCCCGCCACCGGATTCCCGACCAAGGTCACCGAGACGACCCCGCCCGCCACCGCGGGCGTCGCCTCGACGGCCCAGTCCACGGTGACCGAGTTCGAGGCGCTGCGCGGCCGGCCGTCCGCCCAGGTCGATCCCAACGGCAACCGTTCGGAGTTCACCTACGACGCCCTCGGCCGGTCCAGCCGGATCTGGCTCGCCGACCGGCGCACCAGCCAGACCCCGAGCTATGAGTTCACGTACTTCATCGACGAGAACAAGCCGGCCGCGATCCGCACCCAGACCCTCGACAACAACGGAGGCCAGCGCGCCTCCTACGTGATCTACGACGGATTCCTGCGCGAACGGCAGACGCAGGAACCAGGTCCGGACGGCGGCCGTGTCCTCACCGACGTCTTCTACGACGAGCGCGGCCTGACGGCGAAGACGTTCGCGCCCTACTACAACGACGAAGCAGCCCCGAACCGCGCCTTGTTCGGCCCTGACGACGCGCTCAGCGTGGAGACCCAGACCCGGCTCACCCATGACGGGCTCGGCCGCGAGACGGAGATCCGGGACATCGCCGGCAACGGTGACGGCGGCGCCGTCCTCGGCATCACCAGGAAGATCTACGGCGGTGACCGCACCACCGTGATCCCGCCGGAGGGCGGGACCGCCACCACCGTGATCGCCGACGTCCGCGGCCTCGTGACGGAGCTGCGCCAGCACCACGCCCGCAGCGCCGACGCCGCCTTCGACACCACCAGGTACACGTACACGCCCAAGGGAGAGCTGGAGAAGGTCACCGACCCTGCGGGCAACACCTGGCGCTACGGCTACGACCAGCTCGGCCGCGAGACCAGCGTGGACGACCCCGACCGGGGTACGACCATCCGCACCTACGACGACCGCGGCCTGCTCACCACCACGAAGGACGCCCGCGGCACCGTCCTCGCCCACGTCTACGACGGCCTCGACCGCCAGACCGAGCTCCGCGAGGGCTCCGGCACGGGCACGCTCCGCTCGAAGTGGACGTACGACACCGTCAGCGGCGCCAAGGGCCTCCTCGCCGAGGCCACGCGCTACGTCGGCGGAGCCGCGTACACCACCAAGGTCACCCAGTACGACCGCCTCTACAGGCCGGTCAGGACCTCCGTGGTCATCCCCGGGCAGGAGGGCGGTCTGCAGGGCACCTACCAGACCGGCACCTCCTACCTGCCCTCCGGGTTGATCGGCGGTGTGAGCTACTCCGCGGCCGGCTCGCTCCCGGGCGGCAGCCACTCGCTCACGTACGAGCCGGAGACGCTGCGGCCCATCTCCCTGCTGGGCGACGGCTTCAAGGCGGAGACCGGCTACTCCAAGACCGGCAAGCCGCTCCAGTACACGATGTACGGCACGGCCGCCGGCGCCAAGCGGGTCCAGGTCACCAACACCTACGAGTGGGGCACCCAGCGTCTGGCGACCTCACGGGTGGACCGGCAGGACGTGGCCGGAGTCGACCGGTACCACACGTACCGCTACGACCAGGCGGGCAACGTCCTGTCCGTCTCGGACACCTCCCGATCCGGCACGGACACCCAGTGCTTCAGCCACGACTACCTCCAGCGCCTGACGGAGGCATGGACCCAGGGCGACAAGACCTGTGCCGCCGCCCCGTCCGGCGGTGTGCTGGGCGGCCCTGCCCCGTACTGGCAGTCGTACGCCTATGACAAGACCGGCAACCGCCTCGCCGAGACCTTGCACGACCCCTCGGGAGCCAGCGGCAAGGACACCCGGCGGACCTACGGCTACCCGGCGCCGGGCAGCGCCCAGCCGCACGCGCTGACGTCGGTCACCACGCAACACCCCGACGGCACCAGTGCCGAGGAGTCCTACGGCTACGACGCCATCGGCAACACCACGACCCGCGGCGCGCAGAAGCTGGACTGGGACGCCGAAGGCCATCTGGCCAAGGTCGTCGAGCCCGCGGCGGACGGCACCGAGAAGGTCACCGAGTACCTCTACGACGCCGACGGCAACCGTCTGATCGGGCGCACCGGCTCGACGACCACGCTCTATCTCGGCGACACCGAGGTCACCCTGGCCCAGGGCGCCGCCAAGGGCAAGGCCACCCGCTACACCTCCCTCGGCGGCGGCCACCAGGCGGTCAAGTCCGACGACGGGACCATCACCTTCGTCCTCGCCGACCACCAGGGCACCGGCCAGCTCGCGGTCGACGCCGCCACCCAGGGACTGACCCAGCGCCGCACCCTGCCCTTCGGAGGCATCCGGGGAGCCGCACCCGGCTCCTGGGCCGGCACCAGAGGGTTCGTCGGCGGAACCGACGACACCTCCGGCACCGGGCTGACACACCTGGGCGCCCGTGAGTACGACCCCACGACGGGCCGCTTCCTCAGCGTGGACCCGGTCATGGATCTCACGGATCCGCAGCAGCTCAACGGCTACGCCTACGCCGAGAACTCGCCCGTCACCTTCAGCGACAGCACCGGCCAGTGGAAGTGGCTGGACAACGTCATCAAGAAGGGCAAGCAGGCCGCGTCCGGCTTCAAGAACGGTGTCGTCGACGGCTACTACGACCTGGCCGAAGGCTTCTACTCGTTCACCGACACGATGGGCTGGACCCAAGGCAGCGCCCAGAAGATCAAGAACGACCGCGCGGGCAAGGGTCTCGTCAGCGTCTACAAGACCGTCCGGGGACCGGATCAAAGCGGCTCCTGGTACAAGGTCGGGTACTGGGTCGGGAAGTTCGTCACGCCCTTCATTCCGGGGGCCGGCGGGGCCGGCGCGGGGGCCAGGGCGGCTTCGAAACCCGGCACCGTCGCGAAGATCGCACGGGGTGTGCTCAGCAAGCTGTTCTCCGGGGCCGTGAAGAAGGCGGAGCGGCCGAGAGCGGCACCGAAGATCACCTTCGTTCCGGATGTCAGTACGCGCGGCATCGGCGGCAAGAGCATGCCCGCACTGGAGATCCAGAAGGCCCCCGCCGGCTGGACGCATGCCGACCGGATGCAGGAGGCGTCTTCCCAGGTCGCCGATTTCGCCCTCAAGAACTATTCGAGGAAGAAGAGGCTCAAGACCTATGCGGGCGGCTACAACATCGAGACGGGCGACATAGCCCTGGCCCAGTCGGGCGGCTGTAAACCCGGTCCCAGCTACTGCGCCGAGGGCAACGTCGTACGTGCCCTGGGCGGTGACCCCACAAAGGTACGATTCACCATCGCCTACACCGTGGAGTCCAAACCCGACAAGAGCCTCGTCGCTGTCGTGAAGCCCGTGTGCTGGGAATGTCAGTTGGACTACCCGTCTCCGTTCCAGTTTGAATTGGGCGCCGTGCCGGAACCCGGCGGCATCTGGGAGAAGCAGCACTTCTGAGGGGGACAGCAATGGGCACCATGGAGATGGAACTGAGCCTGTACGACTGGGCCCGCCTTCCGTGCCGCCGATGCAAGTCCGCGGAGCACGTCCCGGAAGATCTGCTGCGGATGGCCGGTGGACACACACGGGAGGAGACCGAGCCACGGGGCATCGAAGGCCATGTCTTCCAGGAGACCTGGGGGACGGAGACCGTCGTGCCGGTCGCCCGCGTTCTGATGGCGGGGCTGGCCGGGCACAGTCTCTCTGTCGAGGCCCGGCATCGGTTCCTGGATCTGCTGTGGGGCTTCGTCGTCCTGGACGACGACCATCTCGCCGAAGCGTGCAAGGACGTGGTGCGGAGCGGGATCTGGTCCCTGTACGAGGAAGTGCTCTCGGGCCGGGACAAGGGCAGCGCACGCTTCGCCTACTGGCTCCTGGAGGAGGTGGAGACCGCTCCGGCACGGGTGCAGCGGCTCCTCCAGGTGGCGAGAGACCTGCTGCCGGAGAACCTCGACTAGCCGACGGCTGAGCGCTCCATGAGCGGGCAGGAGTCACGCCGAGAAGGCGGGGCCCTGCCCGTTCTGTTTCACGGGGCCACGAACACATCGACGGCCCGGCCTCTCTCCGTGATGATGGGCCGTAGCCGCCCCAGCGCTGGGCGCGCCATCGTGGACCAGAAAATCGAAACAGCTCAGTGGCGATGAGGGACGCGAGGGGCCTGAGGGTCGTAGTCGAGTGCCCAGGCCATCGCACCGGTCATGACGTCTCCTGCAGCCCAGCGCTGACTCAGTACACGCGTCAGGAAGGCGTCGGGGCTTGACTTGATGTACGGCATACAGCGGCGCCCGTGCGTGGGGACCCGGACGCCGGCGGAGACCGGCCTGCCCAGGATCTCCTCACCCCACGGGTCGAGCTCATTGGCAAGCCGCCCGTCGAACTGCATCTCGTCGAAGTCGAGTTCTCCCCTTCCGACCCTGACGATGTGATCGAAGACTTCCCGCTCGACCGAGACCCACACGCCCACGGTTGCCGTCCTGCCGTCGTCGAGGCCGATGGGCAGCAGCGCACGGGCGAACGCACCGAGGTGGTCGGTCACGACAATCGCATCGTTGACCAGCTTGACGTGCTGCTCGTACTCGACTTCGCCCAGGGCCGCAACGGGCTGCGGCAGCGAGAGATCGAAACGAGGATCCGAGACATCCACAAGCCCACCGCAACAGGGACACGGGGGGACGTCGTGCTGGAGGTGTGCGATTTTGCCGGTCTTGTGCTTGCGCTGCCATATCGCCATGGAGCAGCAGTGAATCACCTCGACCAGCCGACGCCCAACTGGTGGTCGTGCGGGGCGGCCGGTGCGGTTCACCGCACCGGCCGCCCTGGCACATCTCCCGGAAGGGCGACGCGTCAGAGGAACGAGTTGATCTCGATCGTCTCGTCGCGGCCCGGGCCCACGCCGATCGCGGAGATCGGGGCGCCGGACATGTCCTCCAGGGCCTTGACGTAGGCCTGGGCGTTCTTCGGGAGGTCGGCGAAGGTCTTGGCCTTCGTGATGTCCTCCTGCCAGCCGGGGAGGTACTCGTAGACGGGCTTCGCATGGTGGAAGTCGGTCTGGGAGTACGGGAGTTCCTCGACGCGCTCCCCGTCGATCTCGTAGGCGACGCAGACCGGGATCTGCTCCCAGCCGGTGAGGACGTCGAGCTTGGTGAGGAAGAAGTCGGTCAGGCCGTTGACCCGGGTGGCATAGCGGGCGATCACCGCGTCGAACCAGCCGCAGCGGCGGTCGCGGCCGGTCGTCACGCCCCGCTCGCCGCCGATCCGGCGCAGCGCCTCGCCGTCCTCGTCGAACAGCTCGGTCGGGAAGGGACCGGAGCCGACGCGGGTGGTGTAGGCCTTGAGGATGCCGATGACGCGGCTGATCTTCGTCGGGCCGACGCCGGCGCCCGTGCAGGCACCGCCCGCGGTCGGGTTGGAGGAGGTGACGAAGGGGTACGTGCCGTGGTCGATGTCCAGCAGCGTGCCCTGGCCGCCCTCGAAGAGGACCACCTTGTTCTCGTCCAGCGCCTGGTTCAGGATCAGGACCGTGTCGGCGACGTACGGCTTGATCTGGTCGGCGTAGCCCAGCAGCTCCTCGACCACCTGGTCCACGGCGATCGCGCGCCGGTTGTACAGCTTGGTGAGGATCTGGTTCTTGGCGTCGAGGGCCGCCTCCACCTTCTGGGTGAGGATCGACTCGTCGTACAGGTCCTGCACCCGGATGCCGACGCGGTTGATCTTGTCCGCGTAGGTGGGGCCGATGCCCCGGCCGGTGGTGCCGATCTTCCGCTTGCCGAGGAAGCGTTCCGTCACCTTGTCGACGGTGACGTTGTACGGCGTGATGACGTGGGCGTTGCCGCTGATCAGCAACTTGGACGTGTCGACGCCGCGCTCGTTCAGACCGCTCAGCTCGGAGAGCAGGACCGACGGGTCGACGACCACACCGTTGCCGATGACCGGCGTGCAACCGGGCGAGAGGATTCCGGAAGGAAGGAGGTGCAGTGCATACTTCTGGTCACCGACGACGACCGTGTGGCCGGCGTTGTTGCCGCCTTGATATCGCACTACATAGTCCACGGAGCCACCGAGCAGGTCGGTGGCCTTCCCCTTGCCCTCGTCACCCCACTGAGCACCGAGCAGCACAAGTGCGGGCACGCGCGTACACCCCTTCCGGGCGGGGCATGTCCAGGGTCAGGGGCGTACGCGGAGGGTTCACCGCCGCGTGCACCGCGACCGTCGTCGGCCGCTCAACCGTCGGACCGGATGCCCCGGAATAGACGAAGCCCCCGGCGCAATAGCGCAAAGGGGCTCTTGCACAAAGATGCTACCCGAGGAAGCGAGGCAGGACCGAGGTGGCGACTTATCCGACGTCCGATCAGCTGCTGGTGGTCATCGACCCGGTCGCCCGGAGGACGGACGGGGAGTCCGTACGAATCGCGAAAGACGTGCTCAGCGCGGGTGCATCCGCCAAGGTGTGCCTGCCGGACGGGCCGGAGGAGTTCACCCGTGCGCTGGCACGGCGCGGCTCACGGCGGCCCGTGGTGATCGGCGACGACCGGGCACTGCTGCGGGCGGTGTCGGCGCTGCACCGGCAGCGGGAGCTGGCCGGATGCGCACTGTCGGTGGTGCCGGTCGGGGGTGCCCTGTCGCTGGCCCGTTCGCTGGGGGTGCCGACGGGACCGGTGGCTGCGGCACGGGCCGTGCTGGAGGGCGCCGAGCGACGGCTGGACCTGCTCGTCGACGACAGCGACGGAGTGGTGCTGGGCACGCTGCGCATCCCGCCGGTCTCCCCGCGTCAGGAGGATCCGGCGGGACCTGTGGCGGTCTCGTCCGCAGCCGGACATCCGTGGCTGCGGACCTGCCAGTCCCTCGTACGGACGCTGGTGACCCGCCCGCCGAGGGCCACGGCGGTCGCCGGGCCGGGCGGCCCCTCCCGGCTGCGGGTGGAGGTCGACGGGGAGACGGTCGTGGACCTGGAGCAGCCGGTGGAGGCGGTCTCGGTCACGCCGGGCGGCGGCACGGGGAAGGCCGAGGTGGAGGTGCGGCGGCTGTCGGTGGGCGCGGAGGCGTCGCCGCTGCTGGCCCGGGGGCGCACGGTGACCGTCTCGGGAGCCGGCTTCCGCTACCGGGCGGACACGGTGGTGTCGGGGCCGGTGCGAACACGGACATGGCGGGTCGTGGAGGGGGCCTGGGGCCTGACGCTGCCGGTGACGGGGTGACGCCACCGGTGACGGGGTGAGCCGGATCCGGGAATGCGGCAGGCCGCGTCACCCGCGGGCGTTCTCCTCCCGGTGGCGGCGCCAGCGCTCCAGCATTCCGGCGACGTCCTGCTCGATGAACTCGAAGAAGGCCAGCGTGTCGGCCAGCCGGCGTCCCGCCGGGGTCTCGGCCCCCAGGCTGGCCACACCTTCCCGCAGGGCGTCCTCCCACCGCTTGATGATCGCGTCACGGCTGGTGAGCGCCTCGTACCACTGGTCACTGTGAACCCGGTAGCGCTCCCGCCGCGAACCGGGCTCCCGCTCGCGGGAGACCAGGTGCACCTGGGCGAGGTAGCGCACCGCGCCGGAGACGGCCGCGGGGCTGATCTTCAGCTGACCGCCGAGCTCGGCGGAGGTCAGGGCGCCGGCGTCGGAGGCGAGCAGCGCGGCGAAGACCCGGGCCGGCATGCGCGGCACGCCCGCCTCGACGAGCTGGGCCGCGAAGTGCTCCACGAACTGCGACACCACCTCGGGATCCCGCTCCACCGCCGCTTCCCGCTCCGTCATTCCGGACCCTCTCCCCTGCTCTCCCCTGTTCGGACAACCACCGTCGAGTCTAACCTCGCTTTTATACGCTTCCTTAACTTCACAACTTTGTGAAGTTAGCGTACGTTCCAAAGCATGACCAAGGCAAACCCCGCCATCGAGGTATCCGGCCTGCACAAGTCGTTCGGCGGCACGCGGGCGCTGGACGGCCTCGACCTGAATGTCGCCGCCGGCGAGGTGCACGGCTTCCTCGGCCCCAACGGCGCCGGCAAGTCCACCACCATCCGGGTCCTGCTCGGCCTGCTGCGCGCCGACGCGGGCGCCACCCGGGTGCTGGGCCGCGACCCCTGGGCGGACGCGGTCAAGGTGCACCGCCGGATCGCCTACGTGCCCGGCGACGTGACCCTGTGGCGCAACCTCTCCGGAGGAGAGGTCATCGACCTGTACGGCAGGCTGCGTCAAGGGGGCCGCGAGAAGCGCGTCAGGCAGGGTGGTGGTGGACGACGGGCGGGCGGTCTCGACCGGCGGCGCCGGGACGAGCTGATCGAACGGTTCGAGCTGGACCCGACCAAGAAGGGGCGGACGTACTCCAAGGGCAACCGGCAGAAGGTCGCCCTGGTCGCCGCCTTCGCCTCCGACGTCGACCTGCTGATCCTGGACGAGCCCACCTCGGGCCTGGACCCGCTGATGGAGGAGGTCTTCCAGCGGTGCGTGGAGGAGGAGCGCGACCGGGGCCGCACCGTCCTGCTCTCCTCCCACATCCTCAGCGAGGTCGAGGAGCTGTGCGACCGGGTGAGCATCATCCGCAAGGGCCGCACGGTGGAGAGCGGCTCCCTGGCCGACCTGCGCCACCTCACCCGCACCAGCGTCACCGCCGAACTCGCCGGCCCGCCCAACGGGCTCGCCGGGCTGCCCGGCGTGCACGACCTCGACGTCCAGGGGCACCGGGTCCGCCTCCAGGTGGACACCGACAAGCTGAACGCGGTGCTGCGCTCGCTGAGCGAGTCGGGCGTGCGGTCGCTGACCTCCACCCCGCCGACGCTGGAGGAGCTGTTCCTGCGGCACTACCAGGACGAGGCCGAGGCCGGCTCCGGGACCGACGCGGAAGCCGCGGAGGTGGCGCGATGACCGCCGCCGTCTCCACGCCCGCCGCCGCACCCGCCGGCCGCTCCCGCAACCTGGCCGGCACCGGCACCCTGCTGCGGTTCGCCCTGCGCCGCGACCGCGTGATGATCCCGGTGTGGGTCGCGGTGAACGCGCTGATGGTCCTGTCCATGCCGAACACGCTCAAGGGTCTGTACGCCACCCCGGCCGAGCGCGCCGACCTGGTGCGCCAGATGGCGACGAACGCCTCCCTGCGCGCCATGGTCGGCCCGGTGTTCGGCGACTCGCTGGGCGCGCTGACGGCCTGGCGGGTGGGGGTCTACGCGGGTGTCCTCGCCGCCGTCATGAGCCTGCTCGTCGTCGTCCGGCACACCCGGGACGAGGAGGAGAGCGGACGGCAGGAACTGGTGTCGTCCGGGATGGTGGGCCGCCGGGCACCGCTGACGGCGGCACTGCTGGCCGCGGCGGTCGCGAACGCGGCCCTGGCCCTGCTGATCACGGCCGGCCTGGCCGGGCAGGGCGCCACCGGTGCCCTGGCCTTCGGGCTCGGGGTGGCGGGCGTGGGCATGGTCTTCGCCACGATGGCGGCGATCGTCGCCCAGCTCACGGAGAGCGCCCGGCTGGCCCGGGGCCTGACCTCCGCCGTCCTGGGCGCCGCCTTCGTGCTGCGGGCCGCGGGCGACTCGGGGACGGACGACGGCTCGTCGGTGCTCACCTGGCTGTCCCCGCTGGGCTGGCTGGAGGACCTGCGCGCCTTCGCCGCCGAACGCTGGTGGGTGCTGCTGCTGTGCGCGGCGGCGACCGCCCTCCAGGCGGGCATCGCCTACGAACTCGCCGGACGCCGGGACCTCGGCATGAGCTTCCTGCCCACCAGGCCGGGACCGGCCCGGGGCCGCCTCGCCACGGCGGGCGCGCTGGCCTGGCGGCTGCAACGCGGCAGCGTGCTGGGCTGGAGCATCGGCTTCTTCGTCGCCGGAGTCGTCTACGGCGGGATGGCGGACGGCGCGGCCCAGCTCGTCGGCGACAACGCCAAGGCGCGGGAGATCTTCCAGCGGATGGGCGGGCAGTCCGGTCTGACGGACGCCTTCCTCGCCGCGATGGCCGGGATGCTCGGCCTGGTCGCCGCGCTCTACGTCGTGGCGTCCGTGCTGCGTCTGAACGGCGAGGAGACGTCCGGCCGCGCCGAGCCGGTGCTGGCGGGCGCGGTGGGCCGGCTGCGCTGGGCCGCCGGGCACCTGCTGATCGCCTTCGGCGGGTCCGCCCTGATCATGCTCCTGGCCGGGCTGGGCATCGCGGTCGGCCACGGCAAGCAGGTCGGGCCGGTGCTCGGCGCGTGCCTCGTGCAGGTGGCCGGGGTGTGGGTGATCGGCGGCATCACCGTCCTGCTCCACGGCGTCCTGCCGCGGGGGGCCGTGGCCGCGTGGGGCGTGGCCGGAGCGGTCCTGCTGATCGGCTGGATCGGCCCCGCGCTGAACGTCCCCCAGCTCGTGCTGGACCTCTCCCCCTTCGGCCACCTGCCGAAGCTGCCGGGCGGACGAATGGAATGGGGCCCGGTCGCCACCCTGCTCGCCCTCGCCGCGCTCCTGGTGACCGGAGGACTGGCGGGCCTGCGCCACCGCGACATGGGCGGCTGACCGGCTCAGTCCGGCTGAACAGGTGAACCGGGCGCCGGTGTCAGCCCACCGCCACGCTCAGCCCGTCCAGCCCGCGGATCACGAAGTTCGGCTTCCGGTTCGGCTCCGCCGCGAGCTTGAGGGTCGGGGCCCGCTCCAGCAGGGCCGTCATGGAGGCGGCCAGTTCGATGCGGGCCAGGGGGGCGCCGATGCAGTAGTGGATGCCGGCGCTGAAGGAGATGTGGGGGTTGTCCCGGCGGGTGAGGTCCAGGCGCCCGGGGTCGGTGAACACCGCCGGGTCGTGGTTGGCCGAGCCGAAGAGCATGGCGACCTCCGCGCCCCTCGGGATCGTGGTGCCCGCTATCTCGATCCCGTCCAGCACCCAGCGCTCGAAGAGCTGGAGCGGGGTGTCGTAGCGCATCAGCTCCTCGATCGCGGACGGGATCAGGGAGTGGTCCGCGTGCAGGGCCGCCAGCTGCTCCGGGTTGCGGAACAGCGCCCACCAGCCGTTGACCGTGGCGTTCACCGTGGCCTCGTGACCGGCGTTGAGGAGCAGCACCGCCGTGGAGATCATCTCCTGCTCGGTCAGCCGGTCGCCCTCGTCGTGCGCCGCGATCAGCCCCGAGATCAGGTCCTCGCCCGGCTCCTTGCGGCGCTCGGCGATCAGCTCCCGCAGACAGTCGGAGAACTCGACCGACGCCCGTACCGCCTTCGCCGCCGTCTCCTCGGACGGGTTCAGCTCGTACATCCCGCAGATGTCCGCCGACCAGGGCCGCAGCTGCGCCCGGTCCGCCTCGGGGATGCCCAGCATCTCGGCGATCACGGCGACCGGCAGTGGTTCGGCCACGTCCCGCAGCAGATCGCCGCCGCCCTCCGCCACCAGCTCGGCGACCAACTCGTTCGCCAGGTCGTGCACGTACGGCTTGAGCCGCTCCACCGTGCGCGGCGTGAACGCCTTCGACACCAGGCGCCGGATCCGGGTGTGGTCCGGCGGCTCCAGGTCGAGCATCCCGTGGTCGTTGAGGACGTGGAACGGCTCGTGCTCCGGCTGGGGCGGCGTACGGCCGAACTCCTCGTGCGTGAAGCGGTGCTGGTACGTCCGGCCCAGCCGCCGGTCCCGCAGCAGCGCCGAGACGTCCGCGTGGTGCGGCACCAGCCACTGGTCGGTCGGCTCGTAGTGGAGCACGCGGCCCCGCGCGCGCAGCTCGGCGTAGGCCGGGTAGGGGTCGGCGAGGAACGCCGGGTCCCACGGGTCGAAGGCGAGGCCGGAAGGACCAGAAAGAGCGGACATGCCCGGACGTTAGCCCGGCCACCCCTGATCCGACCAGGGGTGTCGCCGACCTCGCGCGGCTCGGCCCGGGGACCGCCCGGGGCGGCTCACCCCGGCGTGACCAGCCGCGCCTCGTAGGCGAACACCGCCGCCTGGGTGCGGTCCCGCAGGCCCAGCTTGACCAGGATGCGGCTCACATGGGTCTTGACGGTCGACTCGGCGACCACCAGCCGCTCGGCGATCTCCACGTTCGACAGGCCCTGCGCGATCAGCACCAGCACCTCCGTCTCCCGCTCGGTCAGCTCCCCGTACGCCGCCTGCGCGGTGGCCGCCAGCCGCGGGGGCTCGGTCAGCTTGGAGAACTCCGTGATCAGCCGTCTGGTGACCGAGGGGGCGAGCAGCGCCTCGCCCGCCGCGACCACCCGCACCCCGTCGGCGAGCTGCCGCGCCGAGGCGTCCTTGAGCAGGAACCCGGAGGCCCCGGCCCGCAGCGCCTGGTACACGTACTCGTCCAGGTCGAACGTGGTCAGCACCAGCACCTTCGCCGTGCCGTCCGCGGCGACGATCTCCCGGGTCGCCTCCATGCCGTTCAGCTCCGGCATGCGGATGTCCATCAATACGACGTCCGGGGCCAGTTCGCGTACCCGCTCCACCGCGTCGCGGCCGTTGACGGCCTCGCCGACGACCTCGATGTCCGGCATCGCGTTCAGCAGGACCGAGAAGCCCTCGCGCACCATCATCTGGTCGTCCGCGACCAGCACCCGGATCGTGCCCGTCCTCATGCGCCGCCCTCGTCGTCGTCCGCCGGCTCGACCACCGTGACGACCGGCAGGAACACCGCCACCTCGTACCCGCCGTCGCCGGCCGGGCCCGCCGTCATCTCGCCGCCGAGCATCGACACCCGCTCCCGCATGCCGGTGATGCCGTGTCCGGATCCGGGCGAGGGCTTGAGCAGGGACGGATTGGGCGGCGGGCTGTTGACTATACGAAGGGCCAACCCGCCGAGGACGTAGCCGATCTCGACGCGGGCGCTCGCGCCGGGCGCGTGCCGCAGGGTGTTGCTCAGGGCCTCCTGGACGATCCGGTACGCCGACAGCTCGACGCCCTGCGGGAGTTCACGCACCGCGCCCATCGTGGTCCTGTCCACCGCCAGACCGGCCTCCCGCACGTTCGCCAGCAGGGTGCCGAGGTCGGCGAGGGTGGGCTGCGGGGCGTCGGGGGCCTCGTAGTCCTCCGCGCGGACGACACCGAGGACGCGGCGCAGCTCGGTGAGGGCCGCCACCGCGTTCTCCCGGATGGTGGCGAAGGCCTTCTCCAGCTCCGGCGGCGGGTTCTGCACCCGGTAGGGGGCGGCCTCGGCCTGGATGGCGACGACCGACATGTGGTGGGCCACGACGTCGTGCAGCTCGCGGGCGATCGTGGTGCGCTCCTCCAGCAGGGTGCGGCGGGAACGCTCGTGCGCGGTCACCGACTGCTGGGCAGTCACCTCCTCCTCGGCGTCCTTGCGTATGTGCCAGACGGTGACCGCGAGGAGGGCGAGCGCGGAGAGGACCAGCAGGGGCGCCGAGTTGTTGCCGTAGACGTAGCCGAACAGCGCGTTGGCGAACACTGCGTAGAAAGCGGTGGCCGCCCACATCCACGCCGCCGTACGCGGCCGGGTGCGTATCGCCACCACCGTGAGCACCGTCAGGTGCGCGATGTAGCTGCCGGGCTGCCACGGCCAGGTCGTGTAGCTGCCGACGAGCCACGCCGAGATCATGGCCGCCATCAGGGAGACCCAGAACGCTCCGACCGGGCGGGTCAGGGTGAGCAGCACCGGGGCGAGGGACAGCAGGCCCACCACTGGGGCCGCCCCACTGCCCGAGCCGCTCGCCCAGCCGACGAACAGCGCCAGCAGGCCGGCCCCCGCCACCATGGCGTGCGGCCTCCAGGCCGCGTAGGGGCGGAGGCGGCCTGGCAGCCGCCGGGACAGCGGGCCGTCGACACCCACGGGCCGCAGCGGACGGTAGGCGAAGGCGTCGTGGAACAGCCCCTCCCGCAGCCCGTGCAGAGCTTTCGCGGCGAGCTTGTACTCCGGGCTGCGCGGCTTGTACGGGCTGAAGGCGCCGTCCGGCGTCGTCTGCTGCGTCTGCTGCGTATCGGTCACGCTGAAAACGGTAGGCGCAGGCGGCGGTCGCGGTCGTCCCCTGTGAGAAGGGTCCTTCGCGGTCCGTCTCAAGTACTACGGGTATCGCCCTGCTGCCCGCGTTCAGTACCCGGAGGGGCGGACCAGTCCCGACTCGTAGGCGAACACCGCCGCCTGAGTGCGGTCCCTGAGGCCCAGTTTCACCAGGATGCGGCCCACGTGGGTCTTCACGGTCTGCTCGGCGACGACGAGATGCCCGGCGATCTCCGCGTTGGACAGGCCCTGCGCGATCAGGGCGAGCACTTCCGTCTCGCGTTCGGTCAGTACGCCGATCCGCGACTTCAGCGGCGCGCGCGGTGTGTCCTTCAGCCGGGAGAACTCCGCGATCAGCCGGCGCGTGATCCCCGGTGCCAGCAGCGCGTCGCCGGCCGCGACCACCCGGACCGCCTCGGCGAGTTGGTCCGCAGACGCGTCCTTGAGCAGGAAGCCGGACGCGCCGGCGCGCAGCGCCTCGTACACGTACTCGTCCAGGTCGAAGGTGGTGAGCACCAGGACCTTCATGTCCGGGGTGGCGGTCGTGATGCGGCGGGTGGCCTCGATGCCGCCGAGCTCGGGCATGCGGATGTCCATCAGGACGACGTCCGGGGAGACTTCGGCGGCCCTGGCGATGGCGTCCAGGCCGTCCACCGCCTGGCCCACCACCTCGATGTCCGGCTGGGTGTTGAGCAGCACGGTGAAACCCTGACGGACCATCTGCTGGTCGTCGGCGATGAGTACGCGGATGCTGCCGCTCGTCATGGAGCGTCTTCTCCTGTCGGGGACGGTGAGCCGGGAGCGGGCGCGGCGTCGGTGCCGCCGTCGGAGCCGGGGCCGGCGTCGGCGCCGGAGCCGGAGCCGGAGCCGGGATCGGGATCGGGATCGGGGCCGGGATCGGGGTCGGGGTCGGAGCCGGGGCCGGGATCGGGGCCGGTGTCGGCGGGCGCGCCGGGCGGTTCGACGTGGACGACGAGGGTGTCGGCCGGGTCGGTGTAGATGACGGGCAGGCGGGGTGGGCCGATCCCGGTCACGGGCGCGATGCCGTCACGGGGGAGGAAGGCCGAGACCGCGAAGCCGCCGTGCAGTGTCCTGACCGCCGTGACGTGCCCGCCCAGCATGGTCGCCCGCTCGCGCATGCCGAGCAGGCCGTGCCCGGCGCCCGGGGAGGGCTGGACGGGCTGTCGGGGGCGGGAGTTGACCACGCCCAGGAACAGGCCGTCGGGAACGTGCGTGACTTCCACGCGGACCGTCGACCCCGGGGCGTGCCGCAGGGCGTTGCTCAGGGCCTCCTGGACGATGCGGTACGCCGACAACTCCACGGCCGGCGGATACGGCCGGCGCTCGCGCCGCGGGTCCTCGGTGTCCATGGTGACCGTCAGACCGGCGGCGCGGGTGTTCTCGACGAGGGCGCCGAGGCGGTCGAGGGTGGGCTGCGGGGCGTCCGGGGCGGCCCTGGTGCCGGGTTCACCGAGGCCGTACGGGTCCTCTGGGTTCTCCGAACGCAGCACGCCGAGCACCCGGCGCAGTTCGGCGAGCGCCTCCAGCGCGTTCTGCCGGATGCCGTCGAGGTTCTCCTTCAGTTCCGGCGAGGGGTTCCGCGTGAGGTGCGGTGCCACCTGCGCCTGGATGGAGATCACCGACATGTGGTGGGCGACCACGTCGTGCAGCTCACGGGCGATGCGGCTGCGCTCCTCCAGAAGCGTGCGGCGGGCCCGCTCCTCCGCGGTGAGCGTGGTCTGCTGCACCAGTTCCGCACGGGCCTCGCGGCGGCCGCGCAGGGCCGTGCCCAGCACCACCACCACCGCGAACAGCACCATCGCGAGAACACCGGTGGGCTGGTAGTACGCCGCGCCCCACGCGCCCTGGAGGACATAGGTGAGCAGCGCGGTCAGGGCCAGCGCCTCCGCGGCGACGCGGGTGCGCACCCGCAGGGCGAGCAGCAGCAGGACGAACAGGTGGGCGATGATCCCGGACGCCGTCCAGGGCCAGGTGAAGTCGTTCACCTCGCGGGCGAGCAGCGGGCCGCGCAGCGCCACCGCCCCCAGCACCGTGGCCGCCGTCGACAGCCACCACGCCGGGACGGGCCGCCACAGGGCGAGCGCCACCGCACCGGCCTGTCCGAGCGCGATGAGGAAGGCGTACCCGGAGGCCAGTCCCGCGTCCCCCTGGAGTTGGGCCGCTGCGCCCAGCAGCACCGCGAACGCGACCAGCCATACGATCCCGTGCGGCAGCCAGCGCAGCCAGACGGACGGGGGCAGCGGATCCAGCCGCGCGGTCCACAGGTCGTCGCGCAGCACCCGCAGTCCATGCCTGACGCGGCTTTGCCATCGCATCACGCGCCCACTTTAGGGTCTGGCGTGTGGGCCGCCCCGGGGCGATGGGACCGGACCACCCGGGAACGGCGCCGGCCACCGCCCTGCTCACAGGTGCGGAAAGCGGCCCAGCAGACGGTCAGGGCGAGAGCGAAGACCGGGAGCCAGGCCAGCCGGGCCGCCACCCAGCCGAGGTCGTCGGGGGGCGTGTGCAGACCCGGGACGCGGCCGGCGAACAGGCCCATGGCGGTGGTCGCCATCAGGGCCGTCTGATGCCAGAGGAAGATTGTCATCGCGGAGAGGTTGACCAGCGCCACCGCCGCCCAGGCGAGCGGGCGGCACATCGCGCGGCGCAGCCGCTCGCGCAGGAGCAGGGCCAGGCCGCACTGGGCCAGGCCGAAGGTGACGGCCGCCAGGGTCGGCGGGTTGAGGTTGGAGACCGCGGCCCCCGGGATGCCGACCATCGACGCCGGGTAGCCCGCCCAGGCGACGAGGGCCGCGGTCGCCGTCGCGCCGCAGGTCAGCAGGATCCAGCCCGCGCGGCGGCGGTCCAGCTCACCGCGGGTCCACGCCGCGCCCAGGGTGTACGGCACGAGCCAGCCTGCCGGCAGGTTCAGCCAGCCGAGCCAGGAGGGGGCGCCGAGGCCGAAGCGAAGGAGGTCCACGTGCAAAACGACGGCCAGGGGCCACAGGGGACTGAGCCGGGTGAGCAGGGGGGTCGCCGCCGTCAGCAGGGCGAAGACCAGGAGGAACCACAAGGGGGACAGAGCCAGCTTCACGAGGGTGCGGACCGTGTCGGGGTCCGCACCGGTCAGGAGGAGGGCGGCGGCGGTGACCGTCCAGAGGGCCAGTACGGCCGCGACCGGCCTGAACAGCCGGGACAGGCGGGCGCGGAGCCACCGCGGGTAGCTGGTCCCGCGGGCGCGGGCCGAAAGGTGGCCGCGGGTGGCGACGTGCCCGCCGACGAGGAAGAACACGGCGAGGGTCTGGAACACCCAGGAGATCGGGGCCAGGGCGGGCAGGTAGTGGAGGGGGCTCGCGGTGCGCAGGGTGGGGTGGGACTGGGTGCGGGTGTCCGCGACCAGGGCCGTGACCAGCCAGTGCCCCAGGACCACGCCGAGGATGGCGACGGCGCGCAGGGCGTCCACCGCCCGGTCCCGGTGCGGTGGGGTCTGGATGTGAAGGCGGTCGGCGGAGGCTCGTACGCGGGTGAGTACCGGTGTGAGGCGGTCAGTCACCTTGCACCTCGTTCGTGGCGCCCAGGACGATCCGGGCCAGGTTGGTCAGTGACGGGGAGCCGGGCGCGAAGTAGGCGCTGTGGCCGCCGCTTCCGGCCGTGAACCGGCGGGCGCCGAAGGCGGGGTCCATGGGGTCGGTGCCCAGGCCGACGGTTGTGCCGAAGAGGTCGGCGTGGACGTGCGGCACGTTCGCCACCCAGTCGCCGGTGCCGCGGGCCGCCCAGACCCGGGCCCGGGTGTTCAGCGCGGACGCGGAGTCCGCGCCGGTGCCGGGGCTGCCGATGAGGGCGATGTCGTTCACGTCCAGGCCTGCCGCGGCGCGCCCGCACACCACCGAGCCGTAGGAGTGGCACACCAGGGTGATGTGCGGGGCCCGCCCCGCCACGGCACGCAGGTCGCGTATCAGCTCCCGCAGGTGCGGGGCCGCCTGTTCGGCGCGGCCCGCGGTGAGCACCGAGGTGCTCACCGTGCCCGGCGTCTCGTAGCCGAGCCAGGCGACGACCGCTGGGCGCGGACCGGCCGCGGTCTCGCGGCCGAGTTCCTGGTAGAGGGCGAGTGCGCCCTTCCGGAAGCGGTCGTAGGTGTCCAGGGAGGTGTCGGAACCGGGGACGAGGACCGCTGTGCGGTCGGCGTGCGCCAAGTCGCCGAACACCTCCGTCACGCGGCCGGAACCGCGGCCGTCGAAGGAGAGCAGATGGCGGGAGGGGGACGCCAGCGCGTGGTCCACGGCCGCGCGGTGGGTGTCGCCGTGCGCCGCGGCCATGCCGGAGGCGCGGGCCGCGTCGGCGCGGTTCGCCCCGTAGGCCGCGTCGAGGGTGGTCCGGGTCAGGGGCGCGAGCACCGCCGGGGCGGGCGCGGGGATCCGGGGGCGGGCCGCGGCCGACAGAGGCACCACCACGGCGGCCATGACGAGGAGGGCGAGCAGGGCCCGCCGCCGCCGACCGGTCTTGGTCCCGATCCCCGGCACCATCTCCCGCCCGGCACGTGGACCCGCTGCGGTCCCGGCACTCGGGCCCGCTCCCGGCCCGGCACCCGGACCGGTCTCCGAGCCCGCGTTCGCGCCGCGCGGCCGCGGGCCCCGCCCTGAACCGGCCGCCGAGCCGGCGTTCCGACCCGCACGCGGCCCCGCGTGCAGACCCGCAACCGCATCCCGGTCCGGCCGCGGCCCCACGTCCAGGCCCACGCCCGAATGCTCGACCGCGCCCGCAAGCGGAGCCGCCCCCGAACCGACCCCCGAACCCGCAATCGGAGCCGCACCCGCACCCCGCCTCGCGGCTATGCCCCGTCTCTCCCGCCCACGCCCCACGGCTCATCCCCTCCGGCTCCGACCGGCCGTCGGGCCGGTCCGGAAGGGAAATTACGGATCCGGAGCAGTAGCTCGCGTCACGCCAGGGAGGTGTTCGCGGCCGTAGCTCTCAAGTACTACGGGTACGACCCGCACCGGGTTGCCCGGCCGAAGTCACCACGCCAGCTGGGCGATCTCCTCCGCCACCACCGCGCACGCGTCGGCCGCCGGGTCGATCAGGGGGAAGTGGCCGACCTCCTCCAGGAGGGTCAGGCCCACCACCTCGCCCGCCTTCGCCGCGGCCTCGGTGTAGGACTCCGCGACCACCTGCGGTACGACCAGGTCGTCGCGCCCTTGGACGAGGGTCGTGGCGATGCCGGTCGGCAGCAGCAGAGCCGGGTCGGCGTAGGGCTGCCGCTCGACGAACCCCTCTTCTCCGCCCAGCAGTTGACGGGCCGCCCCGCCGCACACGTCCAGCTTCTCGGCGACCGCGAAGTCGGCGATGGGGGCGAGCGCGACCACGCCCCGCAGCGCGGCGGGACGGTGCGTGCGCCAAGGCGCGTCCGCGGGCAGGACGTGCCGGGCGGCCGCCCACAGGGCCAGATGGCCGCCCGCCGAGTGTCCGGCGAGCACCGTGCGCCGCGCGTCGGCCTCCGGGAGCGCCTCCCGGGCCAGCGCGGGCAGCGCGTCGAGCGCCGCCGCCACGTCGTCGAACGTGTCCGGCCAGCGGCCGGCGACCGGGTCCTCGCCCGGCGCCGCCGGGGCGGCGCTGCCGCGCCGGTACTCGACGCAGGCCACGGCGAAGCCCCGGCGGGCGAGGAAGTCCGCGAACGGGGTGATGTGGCGACGGTCGTACGGGGCCCGCCAGGCGCCGCCGTGCAGCACCACCACGAGCGGGGCGAGCGGGGCGAGCGGGAAGGACTCCGCGGAGCCGACCGCCCCGCGCGGGCGGTAGAAGTCGACGACCTGGTCGGGGTGGTCGCCGTAGGCGGCCGTGCTGTCGGGTGCGACGGGCGCGTGCGAGAAGACCGACTCCTCCTCCGCTGCGGCGCGCGCGGCCGCGTCACGGCCACCGGTGTTCCCCGGTTCCGCGGCGGTGGGGGTTCCCTCCGCACGCTCGGACGCGCGCGCTCGGGGGACGGGGGCGTCGGCTTCCGGCATGCTCCAACCTCTCAGCGGCGAAACGGTTTTGGCGGTCCGGGAAGGAAATCAACCGGCCGTTGGCCGGGACGGTATCAGGCCGGTGACATGCGCCGACATGGGGATGTCACGCTGGGTGAGGCTGAACGGTTCTGCCGCACGATCCGGGACCGTGCGGCAGGAGACCTCCGTTCCGGTACGCCCGTGGGATCAGGCGTACGGCGGTGTGTCAGCCGGCCAGCACCTCCGCCAGCACCCGCCCCGCCCGCTCGACGTCCGCGAACCCGATGTAGAGCGGGGTGAAGCCGAAGCGCAGGACGTCGGGGTGCCGGAAGTCGCCGACCACGCCGCGTTCGATCAGCCGCTTCATCACGTCCCCGGCGTCCGGGCAGCGCAGGGCCACCTGGCTGCCCCGCTCCTCGTGGACCGCCGGGGTCAGGGACTCCACGCGTCCGGAGGGGACGTACTCGGCGACGCACTCCAGGAAGAAGTCCGTCAGCGCCAGGGACTTGGCGCGTACGGCCTCGATCGGCACCCCGTCCCAGACGTCCAGCGCCGCCTCCAGGGCGAGCAGGGAGAGGATGTCGGGGGTGCCGACCCGGCCGCGGAGCGCGCCCCCCGCCGGTTCGTACTCGGGCCGCATGCCGAAGGGCTCGACATGCGAGTTCCAGCCGGGCAGCGGGGAGTCGAAGCGGTCCTGCACATCGCCGCGGACGTACAGGAAGGCCGGTGAACCCGGGCCGCCGTTCAGGTACTTGTAGGTGCACCCGACCGCCAGGCGCACCCCGTGCTCGTCCAGCCCCACCGGCAGGGCGCCCGCGCTGTGGCACAGGTCCCAGACGGCGTACGCGCCCGCCGCGTGCACCGCGGCGGTCAGGGACGGCAGGTCGTGCAGCCGGCCGGTGCGGTAGTCGACGTGGTTCAGCAGGACCGCGGCGGTGCGCGGGGTCAGCGCCCCGGGCACCTCGGCCGGCGTCACCGGGCGCAGCGCGCAGCCCGTCATCCGGGCCGCCGACTCCGCGATGTACCCGTCCGTGGGGAACGTCGTCGCGTCGACCAGGATCTCGTCCCGGTCATCGCCGCCGCTCTCCTCCCGGGCCATCCGGACCGCCGCCACCAGCGCCTTGAACACGTTGACGCTGGTCGAGTCGCCCACCACGACCTGGCCCGGCGCGGCCCCGACCAGCGGGGCGATCCGGTCGCCGACCCGCTCGGGCGCGGTCCACCAGCCGCTCTCCGTCCAGGAACGGATGCGCAGCTCGCCCCACTGGCGGCGTACGACGTCGGTGATCCGGTCCGGGACGTTCGCCGGGAGCGCGCCCAGCGAGTTGCCGTCCAGGTAGACGCCCCCGTCGAGGACGAACCGGTCGCGCAGCCCGGCGAGTTCGTCGGCGGCGTCCAGCTTCTCCGCTCGGATGGCCGACTCAGACATGGGACCTCGCCGTCCACAGCTCGGGGAAGACGTTCTTCCGGGCCCGCTTCTCCAGCCAGGCCACCCCGGCGGAGCCGCCCGTGCCGGGCTTGGCGCCCATCGCGCGGCGGGTGGCGACGAGGTGGTCGTTGCGCCAGCGCCACACCAGTTCGGCGACATCGGTCAACGCCTCGCCGAGCCGGGCGAGTTCGTCGTCCTGTTCACCGGAGTAGAGGGCCGCCCAGACGGCCTCGACCTCCTCGCTGGGCTCGTAGCGCAGCGACACGTCACGGCGCAGCACCGCGTCCGGGACCGCGTACCCGCGCCGGGCGAGCAGCCGCAGCACCTCGTCGTACAGGCTCGGCTCGTGCAGCGCCTTCTCCAGTTCCGCGTGGACGCGGGGGGCGCCGCGGTGCGGAACGAGCATCGAGGCGGACTTGTCGCCGAGCAGGAACTCCATGCGGCGGTACATCGCCGACTGGAATCCGGAGCCCTCGCCGAGGGCGCCGCGGTAGCTGTTGAACTGGGCCGGAGTGAGCGCGGCGAGCGGCTTCCAGGAGGCGTTCAGCGCCTGCAGCTCCCGTGCGGACCGCTTCAGCGCGGCGACCGCCGTCGGCACGTCGTCCGAGCGCAGGGCACCGGCAGCGGTCTCCCACTCGTGGACGATGACCGTGAACCACAGCTCCATCACCTGGGTGGTGACCAGGAAGACCATCTCTCCGGGGTCGTCGGAGAGGGTGTGCTGGAGGTGGGTGAGCACGTCCGCCCGGACATAGTCCTCGTACGGCGTCGTGCCTGCGAAGTCGAGATGCGGGGTCTCGGGCTCAGGGACCTCAGCCGGCTGAGGGATCGGGTGAGCCGGTTGGGACATCGCTGTCTCCTGTTGTACTCCGGGTAGCGGTCCGCCCCTGCCGATGCCGGCACGGGGGCCCCGGTCCCCACCCGCATCCTGCGCATCACGTGGACAGATCGCAAGGCCCGCCCGGTCGCACGGGCGGGCCTCACACTCGTACGGGGTCAGCCCAGCGTCCGCGCGGCCGCCTCCGAGGAGTCCTTCAGGAACTGCGTGCAGCGCTCGTACTCCTCCTGCTCGCCGATCGCCTGCGCGGCGCGCGCGAGGGCGTGCAGGGCGCGCAGGAAGCCGCGGTTGGGCTCGTGCTCCCAGGGGACCGGACCATGGCCCTTCCAGCCGCTGCGGCGCAGGGCGTCCAGACCGCGGTGGTAGCCCGTACGGGCGTACGCGTACGACTCCACGGCCGCCCCCCGCTCGAAGGCGTCGTCGGCCAACTGCGCCCAGGCCAGCGACGACGCCGGGTACCGCCCGGCCACCTCGGCCGGCGAGGTCCCCTTCGCGAGGAGCTCGCGGGGCTCGGGGTCGTCGGGGAGGTGCGTGGGCGGCGGACCGCCCAGGAGGTTCTCGTGAATGGTCATGGGGTCCAGTCTGCTGCATGGTCCGTGATCGGTGACGGCTGCTCCCGGCCGTCGCGGAACGGCCCCTTCCACGGCTCACGAGGCCGGACCGGTACCGGAGGCCGCACCACCCCCGCGGCCCGTCTCCAGCGGCGGTGTCGTCACGCTGCCGTGGGTGCGGCACTCGGGCCGGCGGCAGCCCGGAGCCGGGTGGCGGACGGTCGTGAAGGCGAGGACCGCCCCCACCACCAGGACCGCCGCGCAGATGGGCATGGCCCGGCGGAAAGCGGCGTCGAAGGCGTCCGCCGAGCGGTACGCCTCCGGGCCCATCCCGGCCAGCAGCGGGAGGGCGGCCACCGCGATCAGGCCGGCCGCGCGGGCGGCGGCGTTGTTGATGCCGCTGGCCAGTCCGGCGCGGGAGGTGTCCACCGAGGCGAGCACGGTGGCGGTGAGCGGGGCCACCAGGGTGACCATCCCCGCGCCCATGACCAGCAGGGCCGGCAGCACGTCCGTGAGGTAGTCCGCCCCCTTGCCGACCCGCAGCATCAGCAGCATCGCCACCGCGCACAGCAGCGGCCCGGCGGTGAGCGGCAGGCGCGGTCCGATGCGGTCGGCGAGGGCGCCCGAGCGGGCCGAGAACAGCAGCATGAGGGCGGTCGTGGGGAGCAGGGCGGTGCCCGCCTCCAGCGGTGAGTAGCCGGCCACCACCTGGAGTTGCAGGGCGGTGAGGAAGAAGAAGCCGCCGAACGCCGCGTACACGCACAGGGTGACCAGGTTGACGGCGGTGAACTGGCGGGAGGCGAAGATGTCCGGCGGCATCATCGGATCGCGGCGGTGCTTCTCCACGTACACGAAGGCGACGGCGGCGAGCACGCCCGCGACGGCGGTCAGGGCGACGGCCAGGGTGCCGTTGCGGGCCTCGATCAGGGCGTACGTCACCAGGGCCAGGGACAGGGCGCCGAGGGCCGCGCCCAGGACGTCGAAGCGGCCGTGGGCGGTGCCCCCGCTGGACTCGGGGACGTGGCGCACGGCGATGGGAGCGCAGACCAGGGCCAGCGGGACGTTGAGCAGGAACACCCAGCGCCAGCCGGGCCCGGCCACCAGCCAGCCGCCGAGGAACGGGCCGACGGCCGCGCCGATGCCGCCGAATCCTGACCACAGGCCCACGGCCCTGCCCCGGTCGTCCGGGTGGAAGGAGGCCTGGATGAGGGCGAGCGAGCCGGGGGTGAGGAGGGCGCCGCCGATCCCTTGCAGGGCGCGGGCGGCGACGAGGATGCCCGCGTTCGGGGCGAGGCCGCACAGCAGGGAGGCGGTGGCGAACCAGACGACGCCGAGCACGAAGATCCTGCGGCGGCCGTAGCGGTCGCCGAGCGAGCCGCCGAGGAGGATCAGGCCGGCCAGGGTGACCATGTAGGCGTTGACCGTCCACTGGAGCGCGGCGAGGTTCGCGTCCAGGTCGCGGCCGATGCGGGGCAGGGCGACGTTGACGACGGTCGAGTCCAGCATGGCCATGCTGGAGCCGAGCACGGTGGTGAGCAGGATCCAGCGCCCGGTGGGGCTGGAGATCCTCACGGCGGGGGCGTGCTGTGCGGTGACCGCCATGAGGGGATCATCCCGCGCCGGCCGGCTCCGGGCCAGAGGAAGGACGGGCGTCCTGCGGACGGACGAACGAACGACGGGCCCGGTGCCGAGGCACCGGGCCCGTCGCGGGGAACCGGGAGTTACTTGATCTTCGTGCCGGTCGAGCGGAGGTTGCCGCAGGCCTCCAGCACGCGCTTGGCCATCGACGTCTCGGCCAGCTTGCCCCAGGTGCGCGGGTCGTAGGTCTTCTTGGAGCCGACCTCGCCGTCGACCTTGAGGACGCCGTCGTAGTTCTTGAACATATGGTCGGCCACGGGACGCGTGAAGGCGTACTGGGTGTCGGTGTCGATGTTCATCTTCACCACGCCGTTCTCCAGCGCCGTGCGGATCTCCTCCTCCGTGGAGCCGGAGCCGCCGTGGAAGACGAAGTCGAACGGCTGGCTGCCGGCCGGGCGGCCGAACTTCGCCGCGACGCCCTCGTTCAGCTCCTTGAGCAGGTCGGGGCGGAGCACGACGTTGCCCGGCTTGTACACGCCGTGCACGTTGCCGAAGGACGCGGCCAGCAGGTAGCGGCCCTTGTCGCCCAGGCCCAGGGCCTCGGCGGTGCGGATCGCGTCGTCGACCGTGGTGTACAGCTTGTCGTTGATCTCGTGGGTGACGCCGTCCTCCTCGCCGCCGGTCGGGGTGATCTCGACCTCGAGGATGATCCTGGCGGCGGCGGTGCGGACGAGCAGCTCCTGGGCGATCGCCAGGTTGTCGGCGAGGGTCTCCGCGGAGCCGTCCCACATGTGGGACTGGAACAGCGGGTTGCGGCCGCCCTTGACGCGCTCCTCGGAGATCGCGATCAGCGGACGCACGTACCCGTCGAGCTTGTCCTTCGGGCAGTGGTCGGTGTGCAGCGCGATGTTGACGGGGTACTTCTCGGCGACGATGTGCGCGTACTCGGCCAGGGCAACAGCGCCGGTGACCATGTCCTTGCTGTACTGGCCGCCCAGGAACTCCGCACCACCCGTGGAGATCTGGACGATGCCGTCGCTCTCCGCCTCCGCGAAGCCGCGCAGGGCCGCGTGCAGGGTCTGGGAGGAGGTGACGTTGATGGCCGGGTAGGCGAACTTGCCTGCCTTCGCCCGGTCGAGCATCTCGTTGTAGATCTCGGGGGTTGCGATGGGCATCTGTCCGCTCCTTGTATGTGCGGGGTGCGTTCTGCGTACTTACGGCCCTGACCTAGGGAGTGACGTCATCGTCGGCCCCATCTTCGCAGACGTTGACGGATGTGTCGGACACCCTGCCCGGCCGGTGGACGACCGGGTCGCGCGACACGGACTCGGGGCCGTCTCAGTCCAGTCCCAGCTCGTCCTTCGAGTACGCGAAGACGTACGGCACACCGGCGCCCTCGCTGATCTTCTGGGCCGCGCCCGTGGCCCGGTCGACGATCGTCGCCACGGCGACCACCTCGGCGCCGGCCTCGCGCACCGCCTCGACGGCGGCGAGCGGAGAGCCGCCCGTGGTGGAGGTGTCCTCCACCACCAGGACGCGGCGGCCCCTGATCTCCGGGCCCTCCACGCGCCGTTGCAGACCGTGGGCCTTGGCGGCCTTGCGGACCACGAAGGCGTCCAGCCTGCGCCCGCGCGCGGCGGCGGCGTGCAGCATAGAGGCCGCGACCGGGTCGGCGCCCATCGTCAGGCCGCCCACCGCGTCGAAGTCGAAGTCGGCGGTCAGGTCCAGGAGCACCTGACCGACCAGCGGAGCCGCCTCACCGTCGAGGGTGACGCGGCGCAGGTCGACGTAGTAGTCGGCCTCCAGGCCGGACGACAGCGTCACCCTGCCGTGCACCACGGCCTTGTCCTTGATCTGCTGCAGCAGCTCGCCACGAACGTCGCTCATGACTGCCAGCTTAAGCGCGGCGCCAGGTCCAGGTCGTCGAGGCCTCCAGCGGTTCCAGCGGGGTGACCAGGCGCGGGAGGGTGTTCAGTCCGTCGGGCGGACCGGTCTGCGGTTCCACGCACACGGCAGGCTGCTGCTCGTCGTAGACGACGACCCACTCCTCACGGCTGGTCACTCTCAGCTCCAGCTGGCCGGGCCAGGTGAGCGTGACGTCGACGCCGCCGGGCATGCCGAAGCAGTCGTCCCAGGGACCGGGCTTGGGCTCGACACGGTGACCGGTGGGCAGGTGGTCGTCGCCGCGCTCCTCCTGCCAGGCGGGCCGGAAGTCGACGCGGACGTCCTGGGCGCCGGCTCCCCCGAGGTTGCGCTGGAACCACGGGTGCCAGCCGATCTGCGCCGGGAAGGACGACTCGTACGTCTCCACGGACATCGTCAGGGTCAGGGCGTCCTCGGTCAGGGTGACGGCCTGGGTGACGCGGCCGGAGTAGGGCCAGGGGTCGACCAGGTCGTACGTGATCACCGCCTCGCCCGCCGAGGTGCGGGCGGTGCGCCAGGCGCCGTCGCGGGCGGTGCCGTGGATGGCGTGCGGTGGGGAGTTGAGCGGCATCTGGTGGACGGTGGCGCCGTCCCGGAAGCGGCCGTCACGGACCCTGCCGCACCAGGGGACCATCGGGAAGCAGCCGAACCGCTCTCCCTGGCGGAGCAGTTCGAGGCCACCGACCCGCAGACTCCCGACGCGCCCGCCGTTCCCCGGCTGCACGACCGCTTCCGCGTCGCCCGCGGTCAGCGTGATGTCTTCGTTACTCACCCCACGAGGCTACTTGGCCGATCAAGACGGCGTTCCGCAACGCGGTCGAGCGGATGGGCCGCGCGCGGTGGGAGGAACAGGACTGGGGGCATCACCGGGGCGGCCCGGCGGAGACGGTCAGCGGGGCGGGAACGGGCGCGTAACGGCCACGGGGGCAGGGCCGGGCGCCGCTCAACGACGTCGTCTCAGGGCCCAGCCCACGACGAGCACCGACGCCACCACCAGCGCCGCCGCGGGCGCCGCCCAGCGGGGCGTGGGCCCGGAAGCGGTGACAGGAGCAGGAACGGGGGGCGCCCAATGGAGGCTGGGCCCGGCGGAGACGGTCGGCGGAAGGGGGACAGGGGCGCCACGCCCTCGGGGCGGAGCCGGAGGCCGCTCAACGACGGTGCCGCAAAGCCCAGCCCACGACGATCACCGACGCCACCACCAGCGCCGCCGCAGGCGCCGCCCAGCGGAGGGTGGGCCCGGCGGAGGCGGTCAGCGGAACGGGGCCCAACGCCCTCGGGCGAGGACGGGCTCCGCTCAGCGACGGCGCCTCAGGACCCGGCCCACGACGATCACCGACGCCACCACCAGCGCCGCCGCAGGCGCCGCCCACCGAAGGGTGGGCCCGGCGGAGACGGTGAGCGGGGCGGGGACAGGGGCGTAACGGCCGCGGGGCGGGGCGTGGTCCACCTCCTCGGCGCTGCGCCCGATCATCGTGCGCCGCGCGTGCGCCGCCTCGGCGGGCGGCTCGGCGGCCTCGGCGAAGTCCTCGGAGACGGGGGGCTCGTCGTCCTCGTCCTCCTCGTCGGCCAGCGGGTCGAGGGCGGAGGGCGGAACCTCGGCGTCGAAGACGGAACCGCGCCCGCCCGGCCCGGCCGGGTGCGCCTCGCCTTCGTTCCCGAGCGGCGGGGCCGGGGCATCGTCCGCGTCCGGAGCGGCCTCGAAGTCACCACTCGCCAACGGAGCAAAGTCCTCGGTCGCCTCATCGGCCAGCCCCACGACACCATGGACCCCGGGCACCTCGGGCCCGGCGTCCCGCGACTCGGAGGCTTCCGCCTCGGGAGCCGCCGCCTCGGAGGCTTCCGCCTCGACGCCACCCGCCCCGGCGGCAGCCGGCCCGGCGGCCTCCTCCTCAGCGCCGTCCGATCCAGCGGCGGACGACTCGGGCCCCTCCGCCCCTCGGCCCACCGGCTCAACACCATCCGACCCGGCGGCAGCCGGTCCCGTGGACAGGTTTTCCGCGAAGCGGTTCAGGAGGCGGGTCGTGGCCGTGTGTACGGAGTCCGGGGGCAGCTCGGTGACGCGGCCTTCGGCGGAGGCCGTGCCCTCGAAGGTGAGGGTGGAGCCGTCGTCGGTGTCGCGGAGGCGGAGCGTGAGCGCGAGTTTCACCGAGCCGGTGCCGCGGGACTCGGTCGCGTCGCCCTCGACGGCGTAGGAGCCGTCGTCGAGCGCACGGACGCGCAGCGTGCCGCGGTAGGTGATGGAGTGACCGCCGATCCGCATCTTGAGCCGGCCGCTGACGGGCTCGCCGCCCGCGTCCTGCTGGAGCCCGGGAACCGCCCGGGCAACCCGCGCGGGATCGGCGAGCGCCCTCCGCAGCCGCCGAACCGGAACCGGAACGAACACCTCGTGCTCCATGTCAGCCGAGGGTACCCAGTGCCGCCCCCGATTACCCTCCCCTCGCCCAGAACCCGTCCCCCCACCCACCGCACACGCCGAGGGCAGACCCTGATCAGTCCGCGTACCGGGGGTGGACCAGCGTCGAGGGCGGAAGGCCGGGAACACGGGTGCGGGCCGCGTCGCGGGCGGCCGCAGCGAGCGACGCCGTCGTCAGCGTGCGAGGAGCGGGGGCCCGCGGGTCCAGGCGGAGGGCGGGCGGCATACGGGCCGCCAGGACGAACCCCCAGTCGCGGGGGGCACGCAGGGCGCCGGTCGTGCGGTCGGGCCCGGCCGCGAAGCCGGCGTCGCGGCCGTCCACGCGGTACGGCAGGGTGCGCAGTCCGGCGGCCCGGACCGTGGCCTCCACCGTCCAGAACACCCGGGGCCGGGAGGAGACCGGCCCGGCGTGCACCACCAGCCGCCCGCCGGGCACCAGGGTCCGCCGGGCCAGGCCGTAGAACTCCTGCGCGTACAGCTTCGTGCTCGCCGTGATGCCCGGATCGGGCAGGTCCTCGATCACCACGTCGTACGCCGCCGCCGGCGCCCCGCGCAGCCAGTCGAAGGCGTCGGCGGTGCTCACGTGCACACGCCGGTCGTCGAAGGCGTGCTCGTCCAGCCCGGCCAGTACCCGGTCGCCGCGCGCCAGCCGGACGAGGGCCGGGTCGCGCTCGACGACGTCCACCCGCTCCACGCCGGGGTGCCGCAGCACCTCGCGCGCGGCGAGCCCGTCGCCGCCGCCGAGGATCAGCACCCGCGCGTGCGGCCCGGTCATCGCAGGGTGGACCAGCGCCTCGTGGTAGCGGCGCTCGTCGCGGCCGCTGACCCGCAGCCGCCCGTCGAGGAACAGGCGCAGCGGGCGGCCCCGGCCGCCGCCGGTGAGGACCACCTCCTGCTCGCCGGTCCGCAGCGCCACCCGGACGTCCCCGCCGTACATCGCCTGCCGCGCGGCCCGTTCGAAGTCGCCGACCAGGGCGGTGAGGGAGGCGAGCAGACCGAGCACAACGAGGTTGGCGACGATCAGCAGCCAGCGGCCGCGCGGGGTCAGGTCCCGCGGGAACAGGCCGAGTACGAGGACGCCGCCCGCCACGGCGTTGACGGCGCCGGTCACCAGCGCCCCGGTCAACTGCCCCAGCAGCGGCAGCAGGAGGAACGGGAAGGCGAGCCCGCCGACGAGTGCGCCCACGTAGTCCGCCGCGAACAGGTCGGCGACGGCGCCGCCCGCGTCCTGGCGGCGGATCCGCTGGATCAGCTCCATCAGCAGCGGCACCTCCGCCCCGATCAGCAGGCCGATGGCCAGGGAGAAGGCGACCAGCAGACAGCGCGGGCCGTCCGCCCACATGCCGCCCCAGCCGCCGGTCCAGGCGAACACCGCGTACAGCGCCATGGCACTGCACCCGCCGACCAGCGCGAGCGTCGCCTCGATCGCGCCGAAGGCGAGGGCGGCGTGCCGGCGCAGCCGCTTCGCGGCGAGCGAGCCGATGCCCATCGCGAACACCATGACGGACAGCACGATCGACGCCTGGGTGACCGAGTCGCCCATCAGGTACGAGGCCAGGGCCACGAGTTCGAGCTCGTACACGAGTCCGCAGGCCGCGCAGACGAAGACACCCGCGAGGACGAGGAACCGGCCGGTTCCCGGCCGGACGGGCAGTCGCGCGGAGCCGCTGAAGGGCGGCGCCACGCCGGGCGGGGCCGGGGCGTGCGGTTCGATCACACCTGTGACGTTACGTCACATCCGCAGGACGCTTCGTCACCCACACGTGTGGAAAAGAAAGTTGTGGCGCTGCGCAGGTTTACCCGCGCTCAACTCGCTCCGGCCAGCGCGGAACGGCGTACCCCCACCCTGGTCCGGGTCGCCACCAACTGGCCGTCCTGCGGGTAGGCGTGCCACGTCCGCCAGTGCACCTGGCCCTCGTGCCACTGCGCCAGCATCGCGGTGAACGCGTTCGGGCTGCCCGGGAAGACCCCCGCGAGACCATGCGGATGGTCGGAGACGAGGGCCAGCAGTTCCTGGGCGCGGCCCGTGAACGACCCCGGCGAGAGGAACTCGACGCGGGCGGCGAACTCGTACTCCCAGTCGTCGGCCCGCTTGGCGACGCCGAGCGGCAGGGGTGTGCTGGAGCCCGGGATGCACGCCACGGTCTCCGAACAGCTTCCCCGCTCCTCCTCCAGGAGCACCTGGTGGGACGCGCCGAGGAGTCTCAACTGGAGTTTCGCGCCGGTCAGTTCGAGGTCCAGGGTGGCAAGTGCGGGCAGCGGCTCGCGTCCCAGGGCCCAGGCGAGGTCGGCCGCGCGCGTGTCGGTGTAGGAGGTGTTCAGGGTCGTGAGCATGGATCGGCTCCGCTAGCACGCAAAGAAAAAGAAGGGAGGAACGGGCCGGCACGCCCCGGTGGGCACGGGGACAACGGCCCGGCTCAGCCCAGCTCGGGAGGGGGGTGTGCGAGACGTCCGAGGGGCTGCGTCGGTAGAGGCAATCATGAACAGCGGTTCTGCCACAGGGTTTTTACCCAACTTCGTGCGGTTTCCATCCCTCAGAGGGCTCCACAGCTCAACTGTTCAACCCTGGCAGGTGCGAGGGCGTACGCGTGGGGCCGGCGCACCCGCCGGAGACTGCCTCCCGACGGGCGCCGGCCCGGATGCGGTTCCCCCACGGAACTCGGCTGCCCCGTCTCAACTGCCCGGATCAGTTGCCTCCCCCGCATCCGCCCCCGCACGACGACCCTCCGCCGCACGAGGAGTTCCCCCCGCAGGAGTGACCCCCACACGAGTGATGACCCCCTCCCGAGTGATGACCCCCTCCCGAGTGGTGACCCCCTCCCGAGTGATGGCCGCCGCCGGACGAGCACGTACTGGCACCGCCCTCCGACCCGGCCCACCAGCCGGCGCCCCCGCCGCTCGCGCTGCCCCCGACCGACCCCGTGCGCCGGCCTCGGTACGACTTGGCGTACCGGTCGCGGCGGGCCCTGCGGCGCCCCGCCGCCACGACGGTCACGCACAGCACCGCGATCACCGCCAGGACGATGCCCGGAACCATGGCGTCCTCCCTCCGATCCCCGGGGCCCGCCGACCGCGCCCGAGTCCGTTCCCCGGACGCCGCCGGACACTCCCGGGGCGTTCGCCGAAGCGACCCCCCGTGGGCGCCTCGCAGCGTGCCCGGGAGATGCCCGGCCACCGGAGCGGCCAAAGCACACTTGAGGAACTCCAGAGCTTGGACGGAGGATGGCCGGCATGACCTCCAGTGCACGCCCGCTCCTCAACCGCCGGCTCGCCGAGTTCGGGACGACGATCTTCGCCGAGATGTCCGCGCTCGCCGTACGGACCGGGTCGATCAACCTGGGGCAGGGATTCCCCGACACCGACGGCCCCGAGGAGGTCCGGGAGGCGGCCGTCCGCGCCCTGCGCGACGGGCGGGGCAACCAGTATCCGCCGGGCCCGGGCATCCCCGAGCTGCGCACGGCGGTCGCGGAGCACCAGCTGCGGCGGTACGGGCTCTCCTACGACCCGGACACGGAGGTGCTGGTCACGGCGGGCGCCACAGAGGCGATCGCGGCGGCGCTGCTCGCGCTGCTGGAGCCCGGCGACGAGGTGATCGCCCTGGAGCCGTACTACGACTCCTACGCCGCCTGCATCGCCATGGCGGGCGGGAAGCGGGTGCCGGTGACGCTCCGACCGCACCACGGGGAGGATGCCGGGTTCCGGCTCGACCTGGACGAGCTGCGCGACGCGGTGACCCCGCGGACCCGGCTGCTGCTCCTGAACACCCCGCACAATCCGACCGGCACCGTCCTCACCCGCTCCGAACTGGCCGAGATCGCACGGCTCGCCGTCGAGCACGACCTGCTCGTGGTGACGGACGAGGTGTACGAGCACCTGGTGTACGACGACGCCGAGCACATCCCGCTCGCCACCTTCCCCGGCATGCGCGAGCGCACGGTCTGCATCTCGTCTGCGGGCAAGACGTTCTCGTTCACCGGCTGGAAGGTCGGCTGGGTCACCGCCGCCGCTCCCCTGGTCACGGCGGTCCGCTCGGCCAAGCAGTTCCTGACCTACGTGAGCGCCGGGCCGTTCCAGTACGCGGTCGCCGAGGCGCTCGCCCTCCCCGGCAGCCACTTCACCGGCTTCCGCGAGGACCTGCGCGCCAAGCGCGACCTGCTCGCCACTGGCCTGACCGAGGCGGGCTTCGAGGTCTTCCGCCCCCGGGGCACGTACTTCATCACCACCGACATCGCCCCGCTCGGCGAGAAGGACGGCATCGCCTTCTGCCGCGCCCTGCCCGAACGCTGCGGCGTCGTCGCCATCCCCAACGCGGTCTTCTACGACGACCGGGAGGCCGGCCGCACCCAGGTCCGCTTCGCCTTCTGCAAGCGTACCGATACGTTGCGCGAAGCAATCGACAGGCTGTCTGACCTGAGGAAACGCCTCTAACAGCGTGGGCCCCGAACGGCGCCACGGGGGAGCGCGCAGGCGGGGCCGACTGTGGGGCTCAGTGCTTGCGCGGCTGGACAGGCGCCCGGGTGGCAGCGTTGCGCCACCACCACAGCCCATTGCAGGTTGCCTGGACGAGGTTGAAGAAGGCCCCGCACCGCGCCACCAAACTCTCCGGCCTTGATGGCGTCGGCCGGCGTGGTCCACTGGTCGGGCGTCATGGTGACGATGATGTCGGGCCGCTCGCGCCATGACTGCGATCAGCGCTGCGGCGAAGCGATCAGCGAGGACTCGAACTGTGGAACCGGCGTCGCCGCCACCGGAAAAGCGGGGTGCACAGCACAGACCACGCAAATGTCACGGTCAGGAACTTGAAGGCGTTGCGCGGAACCAAGTCAGTCCAACCGATGATCACCGCGAAGAAGGCAGTGGAAGCCACCCACCAGACGCTGAACAGCAGCCAGTTGATCAGCAGCTCCTGCCACCAGGGGCGGGTACTCAGCCATTCCCTCATGGCGGCCATCATGCACGATCAGCCGCAAGGCGACTCCAGCGAGTCGCCGGCAGAGGCGGGCCGGATGGCTCACCAGCGGGTCGGCTCGGCGCTCCCACCGACGCACACGGGACACCGGGTGCAAGCGGACGGACGTCCTGCACGAGGCCGTGTCCCGCCTCCGGAGCCTGTGAGCCGGGCTGCGCGCGGGTCCCGGTCCGCACGGCCCCGGATGGCGCGCGGGCCCGGCTCCGCACAGCGAAGAGCCCGGTCCCGGTACGCGGCCAGTGATGGCCTGCGTCCCGGGCCGGGCTCCCGTCCGGCTACGGCACGTATCCGCGCGCGCTCACATGGGCACGCCGTGCGTGACCGCCGCGGAACTACTCCTCGTCGTCGTCCCCGGGCTGGTCCGCCTCGTTGACGTCCTGCTCGAGGCCGAGCTGCTCGACGAGCCACCGGTCGAACTCGATGGCGGCCCGCACCCAGCTGACCGTCGAGGAGACGAAGTGCTCCAGGCTCACGCCCATGCCGATCAGCATCTGCGCCTCGCCGATGAGGCGGACGGTGCCGTCGTCGTGGGTGTGGCTGTACACCTTGGGCCACAGGGTGCGCCGGTTCCAGTCGTCGATGGACTCCAGCAGCTGCGGCTTCTCGTCGATCTTGTGGGGCCGGTCGTAGAACGTCCGCACCGAGAAGACCTGCTGGTCGCCCTCTCCGCGGAACATGAAGTACGTACGGAACTGCTCCCACGGCGCCGCGAGGTCGCCCTCGTCGTCGACGACGTACTTGAGCTCCATCTGGTCCAGGAGCTGCTTCACGAGGTCCTGATCCGGGACGACGGGGCCCGCCGCTCCCTGGGGCTGCGGCTCGGGCTGGCCCCCGAAGTTCGGAATCGAGGACGGGTCGATGCTCACCGTGTTTTTCCCTTCGTACGGATCTCGCCATCCTCCCTCATGCGGGGAGGGGGGTGGCAAGCCCTCCGGGAGGCTGTCAGCCCTGGGCTGACACGATCCGGCCGCCAGGTGGACGTCCGGCAAACGGAGGTGGGAGGTCATGACGCGGACACGGGACGGGACGAAGGGACCGCACGCCCTTCCTCGCCGCCTTCGCGGGCATCGTGCTGTCCGCCTCCGAGTACCCAATGAGCGCCGGACCCACGGAGATCTCCGCACCGGCCCCGACGCGGTTCCCGGCGTTCACGGTGTGACGCGGTCCGCCACCCACCGTGGTGGCGGACCGCGCCGGGGCTCACAGCGTCTTGCCGGTCGCCGGGCCCACCAGCAGGCCCTCGCCGAAGCGGTCGACGCGGACCGTGTCGCCGTCCTTGATCTCGCCGGCCAGGATCTCCTTGGCGAGGCGGTCGCCGATGGCAGTCTGGACCAGGCGCCGCAGCGGGCGGGCGCCGTAGGCCGGATCCATGCCCTCCTCGGCGAGCCAGGCCAGGGCGTCGGGGGTGACGTCCAGGGTCAGCCGGCGCTCCGCCAGGCGGCGGGCGAGCCGGTCGATCTGGAGCCCGGCGATCCGGCTCAGCTCCTCCTTCGTCAGGGCCGAGAAGACCACCAGGTCGTCCAGCCGGTTGAGGAACTCCGGCTTGAAGGAGACCCGGACCGCCTCGAGGACCTGCTCCTTCTTCTCCTCCTCGCTCGTCAGCGGGTCGACCAGGTACTGGCTGCCCAGGTTCGAGGTCAGCACCAGGATGGTGTTGCGGAAGTCGACCGTGCGGCCCTGACCGTCGGTGAGGCGGCCGTCGTCCAGCACCTGCAACAGGATGTCGAAGACCTCCGGGTGGGCCTTCTCCACCTCGTCGAGCAGCACCACGCTGTACGGGCGGCGGCGCACCGCCTCGGTGAGCTGACCGCCCTCCTCGTAGCCGACGTAGCCGGGCGGGGCGCCGACCAGCCGGGCCACGCTGTGCTTCTCGCCGTACTCCGACATGTCGATGCGGACCATGGCGCGTTCGTCGTCGAAGAGGAAGTCGGCGAGCGCCTTGGCTAGTTCGGTCTTGCCCACGCCGGTCGGGCCGAGGAAGAGGAACGAGCCCGTCGGCCGGTCCGGGTCCGCGATACCGGCCCGGCTGCGGCGTACGGCGTCGGAGACGGCCCGCACGGCCTCGGCCTGGCCGATGAGCCGCCTGCCGATCTCCTCCTCCATGCGCAGCAGCTTCTGCGTCTCGCCCTCCAGCAGGCGGCCGGCCGGAATCCCGGTCCAGGAGGCGACCACGTCGGCGATGTCGTCGGGGCCGACCTCCTCCTTGACCATGGTGTCCCTGGCGGCCTCCTCCTCGGCCTGCGAGGCGGCCTCCAACTCCTTCTCCAGGTCCGGGATCTCGCCGTACAGCAGCTTGGAGGCAGTGTCGAAGTCGCCGTCGCGCTGGGCGCGTTCGGCCTGGCCGCGCAGGTCGTCCAGCCGCTCCTTCAGCTCACCGACCCGGTTGAGGGCCTGCTTCTCCTTCTCCCAGCGGGCGGTCAGGCCGCGCAGCTCCTCCTCCTTGTCGGCGAGGTCGCGGCGCAGCTTCTCCAGCCGCTCGCGCGAGGCCGCGTCGGTCTCCTTGTCGAGCGCCAGTTCCTCCATGCGCAACCGGTCGACGCCGCGCTGGAGTTCGTCGATCTCCACCGGGGAGGAGTCGATCTCCATGCGCAGCCGGGAGGCGGCCTCGTCGACGAGGTCGATCGCCTTGTCGGGCAGGAAGCGGGAGGTGATGTACCGGTCGGACAGGGTCGCGGCGGCCACCAGCGCGGAGTCGTTGATCTGCACCTTGTGGTGGGCCTCGTAGCGGCCCTTGAGCCCGCGCAGGATCGCGATGGAGTCCTCCACGCTGGGCTCGGCGACCAGCACCTGCTGGAAGCGCCGCTCCAGCGCCGGGTCCTTCTCGATCCGCTCCCGGTACTCGTCGAGCGTCGTCGCGCCGACCATGCGCAGCTCGCCGCGGGCCAGCATGGGCTTGAGCATGTTGCCGGCGTCCATCGCGGAGTCGCCGCCGGCGCCCGTGCCGACGACGGTGTGCAGCTCGTCGATGAAGGTGATGATCCGGCCGTCGGAGTCCTTGATCTCCGCCAGTACGGTCTTGAGCCGCTCCTCGAACTCGCCGCGGTACTTCGCGCCCGCGACCATCGCCCCGAGGTCCAGCGCCACCAGCCGCTTGTCCTTCAGGGACTCGGGCACGTCGCCCTTCACGATCCGCTGGGCGAGTCCCTCGACGACGGCGGTCTTGCCGACGCCGGGCTCACCGATGAGGACCGGGTTGTTCTTGGTGCGGCGCGACAGCACCTGCACGACGCGGCGGATCTCCTGGTCCCGGCCGATCACCGGGTCGAGGCGGCCCTCGCGCGCCGCCGCGGTGAAGTCCGTGCCGAACTTCTCCAGGGCCTTGTACTGACCCTCGGGGTCGGGTGTGGTCACCCGGCGTCCTCCCCTCGCCTTCGAGAAGGCGTCCTGAAGCTTCTTGGCGCCGGCGCCCTGGCCGGACAGCACCTCCCCGGCCGCGCCGCCCTTCGCGGCGATGCCGATGAGCAGGTGCTCGGTGGACAGGTACTCGTCCCCGAGGTCCCGCGCCCTGCTCTGCGCGTCCGCGATCACGGCGAGCAGCTCGCGGTTGGGCTGCGGCGGCGCGACCGTCGACCCGGTCACGCTGGGCAGGGACGCGAGCACGCGCTCGGTGCCGGAGCGGATGGAGGCCTGGTCGGCGTCGACGGCCGACAGCAGGTCGATGATGTTCTCGTTCTCCTGCCCCTCGAGCAGCGCGAGGAGCAGGTGGGCGGGGGTGAGGTCCGGGTGCCCCTCCCGTACGGCCCGGTTGCCGGCCGCGTTGATCGCGTCACGGCTCCTGTTGGTCAGCTCGGCGTCCACGGTCGCTTCTCTCCTCCTTGACGAGCGCTCTCAGCCACATCTCCCAGTGCTGACTCAGTCAGCGTACACAAACTTGAGTCTATTCCACTCAAGGTGAGCCCGGGAGCTTTCACGGGGAAGGGGGTCCGCGGCTCCCGGGGTGCCGGGCGGGTTAGGTTGCGGGTCATGGCCACCACCACGTATGCCCTCGACCCGGGCGCCCCCGACGCGCCGTATCTCGGGTTCTGGCGGGAACGGCACCTGTGCACGCTGACCACCCTCCGCCCGGACGGCACCCCGCACGTCGTTCCCGTCGGGGTGACCTACGACCCGCAGGCGCGGCTGGCCCGGGTGATCACGAACAAGACGAGCGCGAAGGTGGCACACGTCCTGGCGGCCGGCCCGCAGGGCGCGCCGGTCGCGGTGTGCCAGGTGGACGGGCGGCGGTGGGCCACGCTGGAGGGACGCGCGTTCGTCCGCGCGGACCCGGAGCGGATCTCGGAGGCGGAGCGGCAGTACACCGAGCGCTACGAGCGGACCCCGGGACCCAACCCGTCCCGCGTGGTGATCGAGATCGAGCTGACCCGGGCGCTGGGGCGCGGCTGAGCGGCGCTCTTTTTCGGCCAGTGATCGAATCCGCCGATACCCGGAGATTCCCAGGGAAAACTACAGCGGCGTCACCGTGTTCAGGTCACGGTGACGCCGCTGCGGGGGGAAGCACCTGAGCGATCTGTTACGACGGGGGAATCGCGTCAGGCACTGCGGGGGGTGGCGGTGATGGTCCTGAGGACCGAGGGTTCCGCCGCCACCTGACGGTGGTCCCTCTGGTCCAGGTTCACAAAGATCATTCCGTAACGGACCGCACACCGTACGGGCTGCGGCGCCCCCCGAGGCCGCCGCAGACACCGGTACGCCCGTACGTCTCCGTCCTCGTCCCGCGTAACGACGACCGGCTCACCGAAGACGGTCACCATCAGCGAGTCACCGCTGTGGGGGATTGCGGTGACCAGGTCGATGAAGTGCCAACCGGAGCGGTAGGCCGTGGCCATCTCGCGACGGAAGGAACGGTCGTCGGGTGGAGTGCTCACATCAGCTCTCCGGAGTCAACTGCCGCGGGAGAGCCCGGCCAGTGCGAGTCGGGAGGACCCGCGACCACGACTGCCGGCCAGTGGCTGTCCGCCTGAACATCACTCTTCGCACCGGAGTGACCACCCAGCGCCCCGAAAACCGCAACGGCGGAGAAGGCGGCCACAAGCACCGAGCGAAGCATTGTCTTACGCATAGTCGGCTTCGTCCTCACTTGAAAGTCTCCCTTTCCCCCGTCGGATAAGACGATGGCTCATTCCGGCACGTCATGGCCACAGGATCGATGCATCATGTTCCTGCACGTTCAGGACCCTGGGGGGTGGAGATTTCGTGGCAAATCAGACTAAGGCGACGCATCCCCATGCGGTGACCGAACTTTGTGAGGAAGGTGGCCGACTTTATGCGAACGCCCTCCGCCTGGGGAGGATCGGCCGGGCGGATGCCGAAGGCGCCCCCTGCCTCATGGAGTTCGACCTTCTCCACCCGGATCCGGACGACCCGGACTGGCTGCGCCCGGTGCACCCGTCGGTCGCCCTGGCCGAGCGACTCCACCCGATCGAGCGGGAGATCACGGAACGCCGGCGGCTGTCCATCCAACTTGCGGACTTCTTTGAGCCGTTCCTCGCTCTCAGCGCGCAGTCGGTGACGACCGACCACTCGATCACGGTGCTGGAGGGTGGCACGCGGATCAACGCGGCGCTCAACGCCGCCACGGCCCAGTGCCGCACCGAGATGCTCACCATCCAGCCGAGCGACGACCGCTTCTCCGAGCGCAGCCTCACCCAGGGCCTCGAACGGGACCGGCCGCTGATCGAGCGCGGCGTGCGCATCCGGACCCTCTATCAGCACACCGCGCGCTACAGCCCCGAGAAGCTGGCCTACGTGGACCAGTTGTCGAGCGGGAAGGCCGAGTACCGCACCATCGACGAGGTGGTGGAACGGCTCATCGTGTGCGACGAGACCGTCGCCTTCATCCCCACCCGCGACGATCAGCAAGTCGCTCTGGAACTCCGCCACCCGGGCCTCGTCCGTTACCTGATCAAGGTCTTCGAGTTCATGTGGGGCCGATCGGTCCCACTGAGCGCAGGCGCCCCCTACGAGACCGCGCCCGGCGGCATCAACGACATCCAGCACTCCATAGCCAAGCTCCTCGTCGAGGGTCACGTCGACGAGGCCATCGCCCGCCGCCTCGGAATGAACGTCCGTACCTGCCGGGCCCACATCGCCAAGCTCGCCGCCATCCTCGGCAGTGGCAGCCGTGCCCAGCTCGGTTATCTCATAGCCCAGTCGGGGATTCTGCAGCAGAAGCACTGAAGCCACAGGGAGGACCGGGGTGGGCCCGACACGTCATCCGGAGCACGGCGCGGAGGACCTGTGCCCAACGGGCGCGGAGTTGTACGAACGCGCCCTGCGGAGCGGATGGGTGCGCGCAGGCGAGGCGGACGGCGCCCCCTGTCTCATCGACTTCGGTCTGCTGCACCCGGCGGTCGAGGATCTCGGCCGGCTGGAGCCCGTGGCGCCCGCCGCCGCCCTCCACCGACTGCTGCGCGCCACCGAGGAGCGCATCGCGGAGGAGCGACGGCGCGAGGACCGACTCGCCCAGACCTTCGAGCCGCTGATGCGCATCGACGGCCGGCGCACCGGGGAGGCGGACACCTCGGCGCTCGTGATGCTCAGCGGTACCCGCCGGATCAACCAGGCCATCACCGAGGCCATGGCCGAAGCGAGCCAGGAGCTCCTGTGCGTGCAACCGCACGCGGGCCTCGTCGGCCGCCGCGTCGAGGAGGCCCGTGCCGTGGCGCTGGTGCGCGACCAGGCGCTGCTGGACCGGGGTGGCCGCATCCGCACCCTCTACCAGCACACTCTGCGCCATGTGCCCTCGGTGCCCGCCTACCACGAGCAGTTGACCGGCGACGTCGAGGCCCGCTCCCTCGACGAGGTCACCGCCCGTCTCATCGTCGTCGACCGCCGGATCGCCTTCATCCCCGCCAACGACGACCGCACGATGGCGCTCGAAGTGCGCCACTCGGCCCTCGTGGGGTACTTCGCCACCACCTTCGACCGGCTGTGGCGGCTGGCCACCCCCATGTACCCCCTGGCCGTCCGGCAGCCGTCCGCGGACGGTGTCACGCCCCGCCAGCGCGCCATCGCCGGCCTCCTCGTCGAGGGGCACACCGACACCGTCATCGCCGACCGTCTCGGCATGAACGTACGCACCGCCCGTGAGCACATCGCCAAGCTCGCCGCCACCCTCGGCAGCGGCAGCCGGGCCCAGTTGGGCTACCTCATCGGGCAGTCGGGAATTCTTGACCCGGAAGCGTGATCGGCCCCGCCACGGCGGTGCGCGGCGGCCCGTCCAGCCCCGCCTGGGCGATGCGCACGCCCAACTGCGTACGGCTGGCCGCGCCCAGCGTCTCCGACAGCCGGGCGATGTGGGCCCGGCAGGTGCGGACGCTGATGCCCAGCCGCTCGGCGATCACCGCGTCCTGGTGGCCCTCGGCCAGCAGCGCCGCGATGGACTGCTCACGGTGGGAGATGCCCTCGATGCCCGTCTCGGGCAGCGGCGCGGTCAGCGGGATCGCCAGCCGCCAGAGCCGCTCGAAGACCGTCCCCAGGTACTCCACCAGCGCGGGATGGCGCAGTTCCAGCGCCATCGTGCGGTCGGCGTTGGCGGGCACGAAGGCGACCGTGCGGTCGAAGAGGATCAGCCGGTCGATCACCTCGTCCAGCGTGCGCGCCTCGACCGCGTCGCCCATCAGCTCCAGGTAGTTGAGCAGCCCCTGGCCGTGCCGGGCCACGTGCGTGTACAGGTCCCGCATCCGCACCCCGCGCCCGCGCAGCGCCAGCGCCCGGTGCAGCCCCTCGGACAGCTCGTGCTCGCGGCGGATGCCGCCCGGCTGGACGGTCAGCACCTCGGTGGTGCACGCCTCGGTCGCCTCGTCCATGGCCGCCTGGATGCGGGACAGGCCGTCCAGGACCCGGATCGCCGTGCCCTCCACGGCCGTGGCGGACACGCGCACCTGGCGGCCCAGTCCGGCGTACCGCTCGACGGCGGCCACCACCGAGCCCACCCGCCGGTGGCTCTCACTGACCTCGTCGTACATCCCGCGCAGCAGCCGGGTCATGACCTCCTGCGGCGCGGTCGGCACCAGGAAGTCCATGTCGTCGGGGTCCGGGTGCAGTAGGGCGAGTTCAAGCAGGCAGGGCACCGGCTCGGCGAGCCGGCGCGGCACCCGGCCCCGTCGTACGGCCCGGGAATACACGTGCTCGCCGGCCTCGCACAGTCGCTCGGCACCGTGTGGATGCTCCGCCGTCCCGTGCCCGGTCATGCCCCATCACACCCCCGGTTTCCGCGTCTTCCGCAGCGCAACTATGCGCGGAGCGGACCGGCTGTGCAACACGGCTCCTACCGGCGCGGCCCCCGAGAACCAGCGGTTTCGACCGGTGTGCACCAGCTTCCACTTGACGGAACGCAGCGTGGCCGGAACCGGCTGTTGAACCCGAACGGGTCATGACCGCAAGGGAGTTACTTCAGGCCGATCGCCGCGCAGGCCTCCCGGTACTTCGCGGTGCAGATGTCGGACACCCCGTAGATGCCGTCCTCGATGACCGTGCCCTTGATGTTGGTCTTCGTCAGGGCGACCACGGAGACCAACTGGGCCGGAATGTTCTTGTGGGTGGGGCTGCTGATCCGGTCCCGGGTGAGGGAGTCGAACTGGATGTCCTTGCCCTGGACCTTGGCGACCGCCATCTGGGCGGCGGTCTCGGCCTCCGTCGGGTAGGACTTGTACACGCTCATGTACTGCTCGCCGGTGACGATCCGCTGCACGGCGTCGAGTTCGGCGTCCTGGCCTGTGATGGCCGGCAGGTCGGTGATGCCCGCCGCCTTGAAGGCCTTGATGACGCCGCCCGCCATGCCGTCGTTGGCGGAGTAGACGGCGTCGATGTTGTCCTTGCCGAGCGAGGCGAGCGCCTGGGCCATGTTCGCCTCGGCGTTCTCGGGCTTCCAGTCCTTGGTGTCGTAGGACTTGGCGATCGTGACCTTCCCGCTGAGCTGGGAGAGCGCGCCCTCCTTGAACTGCTTGGCGTTCGGGTCGGTGGGCGAGCCGTTGATCATGACGATCTTGTCGGTGGTGTCGACACCGGAACCCAGCGCCTCGAGCAGGGAACGGCCCTGCACCTCGCCCACCAGTTCGTTGTCGAAGGAGATGTACGCGTCGATCGGGCCCTCGGAGAGCCGGTCGTAGGCGATGACCGGGATGTCCGCGTCCTTGGCCTTCTGCACCATGTCGGCGATGGCGTGCGAGTCGACGGCGTCGAGCAGGATGACGTCGACCTTGTTGTCGATCATTCGCTGCATCTGGCTAGCCTGCCGGCCCGCGTCCGCGTCCGCGTTGGCGTACTCGACCTTGCCCTGATTCCGGGTCAGGGCGGCGACCTTCTCCTTGATGATGGGGTAGTCGAACTTCTCGTACCGGGTGTTGGCCGTCTCCGGCAGCAGCAGACCCACCGTCAGGTCGTTGCCCTTGGTCGGGCTCGCGGCGCTGCTGCTCCCCGACCCGCCGAGCGCCCCGCAGGCGGCGAGCGAGAAGGTCAGCGTGGGCGCGGCCACGGCTATGGCGATACGACGCATCGAGGTGCTCACTTCTGGTGCCTTCCGGACGAGGGTGCAGCATTGCAACCCAGGTGACTGAAAAGCCAACGCGGAGGCGACCACCGGCGTCAAGCGGAACCACTTAACGAGATGACAACGCAACGCTCCGCTGTGCCTGTGAAGACCTTGCGGAGTCTTGCGGAATCGCCTCCAAACGCCCTTTACGGGCCCGCCACTCGACGACCGCCCACCGCCGGACCGGGATCCGTACAACCAACTCCCCGCCACGCGAGTCATGATCACGGGAGCCCCGCTCCGGCGTTCCCGTCACGACCAGAGGACCGAATGACGCCAGCCGGCCGCACCACGGCCACGACCCCGTGCTCACCGCCGCATGCGGGCTGCTCCCGCCGACCGCGAACTGCGTCTCGCCCATCCACAAGCGGCAGTTCTGTGCGAACACCACGTTTTCCGGCAAGCCGAAGAAGACGGACTGCGACAGCGCGGTCAACGAGAACGGGGGCACCGGCGCGCCCGCCGAGGGCCTGCCGAAGGACACGTTCGGCGTGCGCCGGACGGTGACCCGGAACTTCGGCTCCGGCGGGCCGTACGCGGTCGCGGTCGCCGTGCAGGACGGGATACGGGTGTACCTGGACGGCACCGCCTGGTCGCCGAGCGGCACCACGGTCTTCCACCGGGCCACCGTCGTCCACCCGGACGGGACCGAGTCGGCGCCGGTGGGCACCCACGCGTTCACCTGAGCCGGGGCCGCCGGCGGCACGACGAGGGGCCGGGGGGCTGTACGGCCTCCCGGCCCCTCGTCGTCGCTCGTGCCCGAGTGATGTCGTGTGTCGCCCGCGGCTGGGTGCGGGTCAGTCCGGCTGCTGCCGCTTGGGCCGCCACACCACCAGCGCGCTGGTCTGCTGGACCTCCTGGTAGGGGACCAGGTCCCGGCGGTAGGAGGCGTGGACGGCGGCCTCTCGCTGCCGCATCGCCGCCGCGGCGCCGTCCAGCGCCGCCTGGAGCTCCGCGATCCGGGACTGGAGCGCCGAGACCTGGTTCTCCAGTTCGATGATGCGCTTGATGCCGGCCAGGTTGATGCCCTCGTCCTGCGACAACTGCTGCACCTGGCGGAGCAGTTCGATGTCACGGGCCGAGTAGCGGCGCCCTCGGCCGGCGGTGCGGTCGGGGGACACCAGGCCCAGCCGGTCGTACTGGCGGAGTGTCTGCGGGTGCAGTCCGGACAGCTGGGCGGCCACCGAGATGACGTACACCGGTGTGTCTTCCGTCAGTTCGTACGGGTTGCGACGGCGGCCGTCCATCTCACTCATGCTCCCTTCGCGGCCTCGAACAGCTCGGCCCGCGGGTCCTCGCCCGCGGTGGCCTCGCGATACGCCTGAAGCGCGTCACGAGCCTTCCCCGACAGGTCCTTCGGGACACTCACCTCCACGGTGACCAGGAGGTCGCCGTGGCTGCCGTCCTTGCGGACCGCGCCCTTGCCGCGGGCCCGCATCGTACGTCCGTTCGGTGTACCCGGGGGCAGCTTCAGCGTCACCGAAGGACCGCCCAGGGTGGGCACGCGGACCTCGCCGCCCAGGGCCGCCTCGGCGAACGTGACCGGCACGGTGACGGTGAGGTTGTCGCCCCGACGGCCGAAGACCGGGTGCTCCCCGACGTGCACCACCACGTACAGGTCGCCGGCAGGTCCGCCGCGCTCGCCCGGGGCGCCCTTGCCGCGCAGCCGGATGCGCTGGCCGTCGCTGACCCCGGCCGGGATGCGGACCTGCATCGTCCGGGACGACTTGGCCCGCCCGGAACCCATGCAGACCTCACAGGGGTTCTCCGCGATGAGCCCGCGGCCCTTGCAGTCCGGGCACGGGTCCGTCAGCGAGAATCCGCCGCCCGAGCCGCGCGCCACCTGTCCGGTGCCGACGCAGGTCGGGCACACCCGCGGTGTGCCGTTCTTGTCGCCGGTGCCCGAACAGGCCTTGCACGGCTGCTGGCTGGACATGCGCAGCGGCACCGTCGCGCCCTCGATGGCCTCAGTGAAACTCAGCGTGACCTCGGACTCGATGTCCTGGCCGCGCCTGGGCTGGGCACGCGTGGTGCCCGTGCCGCCCCGGTTGAACAGGCCCCCGAAGACGTCACCGATTCCGCCGCCGAAGCCGCCGCTCCCGCCGCCGCCACCCTGGGCGCCTCCGAAGAGGTCGCCCAGGTCGAAGTTGAAGGAGCCGCCGCCGGCGCCCGGTCCGGGGCGGAAGCCGCCGTTGCCGAACAGGGTGCGGGCCTCGTCGTACTCCTTGCGCTTCTTGGCGTCGCCGAGCACGTCGTTCGCCTCGGAGATCTCCTTGAAGCGCTCCTCGGCCTTGGCGTTGCCCTTGTTGGCGTCCGGGTGGAACTCGCGGGCGAGCTTCCGGTACGCCTTCTTGATCTCGGCCTCGGTGGCGTCCTTGGGGACGCCGAGGACCTTGTAGTAGTCCTTCTCGATGAAGTCCTTGGTGCTCATCCCCGACGTCCCTCCTCTCGTGCGTCGTCCGTTATTACGTCAGCCCTCCTCCGGGCCACCGTTCTCCTTGTCCTCGCCCTGCTCGGCGGCCTGGGCCGTGCCGGACTCCTCGGCCGGCTTGACCGTCTGCGCGCCGGGCTGGGGCTCGGCCACCGCCACCCGCGCGGGGCGGATGGTGCGCTCGCCGATCCGATACCCGGGCTGCAGAATCGCCACGCACGTCGTCTCGGTGACGTCCGGCGCGTACGAGTGCATCAGGGCCTCGTGGATCGTCGGGTCGAAGGGCTCGCCCTCCTTGCCGAACTGCTGGAGCCCGAGCTTCGCCACCACGGTCTCCAGCGACTCGGCGACGGACTTGAAACCGCCCACCAGTTCGCTGTGGTCCCGCGCGCGGCCGATGTCGTCGAGCACGGGCAGGAGCTCGGACAGGATGTTCGCGACAGCGACCTCCCGTACCGCGATCCGGTCGCGCTCGACCCGGCGCCGGTAGTTCTGGTACTCGGCCTGGAGCCGTTGCAGGTCCGCCGTGCGCTCGCCGAGCGCCGTGCGCACCTGGTCCAGCTGGGCCGTCAGCGCGGCCGACTGGTCCGCTTCACCGGCCGGGGCCGCGCCCTTGTCCTGGGCGGCGGCCTGCGCGGCGTCATCGGAGGTGCCGGAGGCGGCGTCGGACGGCGGCGGAGGCTGCGGCTGGTGTTCCTCGAAGCCGGGAGTCTCCTCCGTCACGCCGCACCGTCCTTGCGCTCGTCGTCGACGATCTCGGCGTCCACGACGTCGTCGTCGGCCTTGGCCTGGCCCGCACCGGCGTCACCGGCACCGCCCGCGGCCTGCGCGGCCTGGGCGTCGGCGTACATGGCCTGGCCGAGCTTCTGGGAGACGGCGGCGACCTTCTCCGTGGCGGTGCGGATCTCAGCGGTGTCCTCGCCCTTGAGCTGTTCCTTCAGCTCGGCGATGGCGGACTCCACCTCGGTCTTGATCTCGCCGGGGACCTTGTCCTCGTTGTCCTTGAGGAACTTCTCGGTCTGGTAGACGAGCTGCTCGCCCTGGTTGCGGGTCTCGGCGGCCTCGCGACGCTTGTGGTCCTCCTCCGCGTAGCGCTCGGCCTCCTCGCGCATGCGGTCGACCTCGTCCTTCGGGAGCGAGGAGCCGCCGGTGACGGTCATCTTCTGCTCCTTGCCGGTGCCGAGGTCCTTCGCCGTGACGTGCATGATGCCGTTGGCGTCGATGTCGAAGGACACCTCGATCTGCGGGACGCCGCGCGGCGCCGGCGGCAGACCGGTCAGCTCGAACATGCCGAGCTTCTTGTTGTACGCGGCGATCTCGCGCTCGCCCTGGTAGACCTGGATCTGCACCGACGGCTGGTTGTCCTCGGCCGTGGTGAAGATCTCCGAGCGCTTGGTCGGGATCGTGGTGTTGCGCTCGATCAGCTTGGTCATGATGCCGCCCTTGGTCTCGATGCCGAGGGACAGCGGGGTGACGTCGAGCAGCAGGACGTCCTTGACCTCACCCTTGAGGACACCGGCCTGGAGCGAGGCGCCGATGGCGACGACCTCGTCCGGGTTCACGCCCTTGTTGGCCTCCTTGCCGCCGGTCAGCTCCTTGACGAGCTCGGCGACCGCGGGCATACGGGTGGAACCACCGACGAGCACGACGTGGTCGATGTCGCTGACGGAGACGCCGGCGTCCTTGATGACGTTGTGGAACGGCGTCTTGCAGCGCTCCAGCAGGTCGGCCGTCAGCTGCTGGAACTGGGCGCGGGTGAGCCTCTCGTCCAGGTGCAGCGGGCCCTCGGCGGACGCGGTGATGTAGGGCAGGTTGATCGAGGTCTCGGTGGACGAGGACAGCTCGATCTTGGCCTTCTCCGCCGCCTCGCGCAGACGCTGCAGGGCCATCTTGTCCTTGGACAGGTCCACGCCGTGACCGGACTGGAACTGCTTGACCAGGTAGTCGACGACGCGCTGGTCCCAGTCGTCACCACCGAGGTGGTTGTCTCCGTTGGTGGCCTTCACCTCGACGACACCGTCGCCGATCTCCAGCAGCGAGACGTCGAACGTACCGCCACCGAGGTCGAAGACGAGGATCATCTGCTCGTCCTTGTCGAGGCCGTACGCCAGGGCGGCGGCCGTCGGCTCGTTGACGATGCGCAGCACGTTCAGACCGGCGATCTCGCCGGCCTCCTTGGTGGCCTGGCGCTCGGCGTCGTTGAAGTACGCCGGGACGGTGATGACCGCGTCCGTGACCTTCTCGCCGAGGTAGGCCTCCGCGTCCCGCTTCAGCTTCTGCAGCACGAAGGCGCTGATCTGCTGCGGGTTGAAGTCCTTGCCGTCGAGGTTGATCCTCCAGTCGGTGCCCATGTGGCGCTTGACCGACCGGATGGTCCTGTCGACGTTGGTGACGGCCTGGCGCTTGGCCACCTCACCGACCAGCACCTCGCCGTTCTTGGCGAAGGCGACGACGGACGGCGTGGTCCTGGCACCCTCGGCGTTGGTGATGACGGTGGGCTCGCCGCCTTCGAGAACGCTGACGACGGAGTTAGTCGTGCCCAGGTCGATGCCGACCGCACGTGCCATGGTGAATTCCTCCAGCTGACTTGAGTGGAACGGACTCAAGTGTGCCCGAGGCTCACCGCCGGGTCAACAGACCTGAGCCGCCTCGACTCAAGTCTTATCCATCCCTTATACGCAGGGGCGCTCTGACCTGCGGCGATGTGGATTGCCGGGGCGGAGGAGGCGGATATTCAAGTTGACGACGAGGGACCTGAACGCCGGGTGCGCCCGTCTCCGCGTCGTACGGAGCCCTGCCGCGCGGTGCTCCCGGAGCCCCCGCGCCGGACTGCCTCAGGACACGGAGGGCCCGGAAGGGCTCGGCGCGGAAACGGGCGCCGGAGGCGTCCCCGCGCACGCGTGGCGGCGCCCCGGAACCGGACACGTCGCCACGCGCGCGCGTGGCGCCGCCGGCGACGAGAAGACCCCGGGCAGTCCGCTCCTCGGGCCGCCCGCGGGTTCCGGGCACCCGGGTCTGCCCCCGGGTTCCCGGAAGCCGGGACTGCGTGCGCGTACCGGAACCCGGGCTCTGCGCGCGGGTGCCGTTGAGTCCGGTGTGCCGCCGCGGCGCGTACGCCGGCACCCGCAGCAGCCCGAGGACGACCGCCAGGGCCGCCCCGGCCACCCACAGTACGGCCGTCGGCTTCGCCCAGCCCGTGTGCACCAGCACCCCGACCAGCACCGCGGCGAAGGTGGCGAGACCGAGCAGGACGGTCGCGCCCGGCGGAGTCGGCCCCAGCCGGCGCAACCGGTGCGCGAAGTGGTCGGGGGCGCGGCGCAGCAGGGGACGCCCGGCCAGCTTCCGCGACAGGAGGACCAGCACGGCGTCGGCGCTCGCCGTGGCGGTGAGCGCGAACAGCACCGCCACGGTGGAGCCCGTGTCGTACCCGGTACGGGTGAGGAGGGCCGCGGAGGCGAGCACGAAGCCGGTGAACAGCGAGCCGCCGGACCCGAACGCGACCCGCGCCGGATGCCAGTTGTGCATCAGGAAGCCGGTGAGGGCGGCGGCCAGCACGCTCAGCAGCACCGCGAGGTCGTCCATCACCTCGGCCGCCGCGCACGCGCCCACCCCGAACGCGGTGAGCACTCCCACCGTGCCCGCGAGACCGTCCGAGTGGTCGAGTCCACGGAAGGCGGCGGCCACACAGGCGATCCAGGCCACGGCGGCGATCCCGGCCACCGGCCCGATCTCGTCGTACGGCACCACACAGGCCGCCGCGAGGGCCGTGCCGACGAGCAGGAACGGCGTCTTCAGCCGCCATACGTCCGCGGCGGTCCCGAGCACGGCGACGGCCGCGCCCGCGGCGAGCAGCCTGCCCACCCCGTCGCCCAGCGGGGCGGTGCCCGTCCAGCCGCCGGCCGCGGCGACCAGGCAGGTGCTGAGCACCACCGCCAGGCCGCCGAGCAGCGGCAAGGGGCGGGCCCGCCTCCTGCGGTCGACGAGGCCCAGCCGGAGCGCGAGCACTCGGAGCAGCGCCGAGAGCAGGGCGGCGAGGAGGAGAGCGGTGATGGCGGTGGTGATCCCGTAGAGCACGGTTCTTAAATTAGGGGTATATGGGGCGATCGGGTGCGAATAACACGATCGGAACGCGACCGGATTCCCGGGCGGCCCCCCGGCACCCCCCGGACGGCCCTCAAGGGGGCTCTCAGCGACCCAGATCACCCCGCGCCCGGCTGCATTGCGACAGATGATGGGGGTAGTCTCAGACGGACTACATAAGTTACCGCTCAGTAATCTAGAGGCCGCCTCAGGAGCCCCCATGCAACTCGCCGCGATCATCGTGTCGCTGGTCCTGACCGTGGTCGGCGTCGCGCTGCTCGCCCGTGCCATCGGCCAGTTCGTCCGGTACTTCAAGCTGGGCCAGCCCGTACCCGCCGGCACCCGTACCGACAACCCCTACCAGCGCAGCGTGACCCTGGTCCGGGAGTTCCTCGGCCACACCCGGATGAACCGGTGGGGCATCGTGGGCGTCGCCCACTGGTTCGTGGCCATCGGCTTCCTGACGCTGCCGCCCACCCTCGCGCAGGCGTTCGGCCAGTTGTTCCGGGCCGACTGGACGCTGCCGGTCATCGGTGACTTCCTGCCGTTCGAGATGTACACCGAGTTCATCGGCGTGATGACCGTCCTCGGCATCGCCGTGCTCATCGCGATCCGGCTGCTGAGCCTGCCGTCCCGGCCCGGCCGCAAGTCCCGCTTCGCCGGCTCCAAGGCCGGCCAGGCGTACTTCGTCGAGTACGTCATCCTCACCATCGGCCTCGCGATCTACGTCCTGCGCGGACTGGAGGGCGCGCTGCACCACGTGGAGCACTACGAGGCCGGGTACTTCGCCTCGTACCCGCTGGTGCTCGCCTTCAAGGGCCTGTCGGTCGGCACCCTGCAGAACCTGGTCTACCTGACCGCGATGATCAAGATCGGCACGTCCTTCGTGTGGATGATCGTGGTCTCCCTGAACACCAACATGGGCGTGGCCTGGCACCGCTTCCTGGCCTTCCCGAACATCTGGTTCAAGCGCGAGGCCGACGGCGGTACGGCCCTGGGCGCCCTTCAGCCGATGACCTCCGGCGGCAAGGCGATCGACTTCACCGACCCCGGCGACGACGACGTCTTCGGCGTCTCCCAGGTCGAGCAGTTCTCCTGGAAGGGCCTGCTGGACTTCTCCACCTGCACCGAGTGCGGCCGCTGCCAGTCGCAGTGCCCGGCCTGGAACACCGGCAAGCCGCTCTCCCCCAAGCTGCTGATCATGTCGCTGCGCGACCACGCGCACGCCAAGGCCCCGTACCTGCTGGCCGGCGGCGGCAAGTCGATGGAGGGCGAGGAGAAGGCCTCCGCCGAGCAGCTGAAGGACGTCCCGGCGGCGGCGCTCGCCGAGGCCGAGCGCCCGCTGATCGGCACGCTGGAAGCCGCGTCCGACAGCGGCTCCGCCGCGGGCGGCGTCATCGACCCGGACGTCCTGTGGTCCTGCACCACCTGCGGCGCCTGCGTCGAGCAGTGCCCGGTCGACATCGAGCACGTCGACCACATCGTCGACATGCGCCGCTACCAGGTCATGATCGAGTCCTCGTTCCCGTCCGAGGCGGGCACGATGCTCAAGAACCTGGAGAAGAAGGGCAACCCCTGGGGCCTGGCCAAGAAGCAGCGCCTGGAGTGGACCAAGGAGGTCGACTTCGACGTCCCGGTGGTCGGCAAGGACATCGAGGACCTCTCCGAGGTCGACTACCTGTACTGGGTCGGCTGCGCCGGCGCCCTGGAGGACCGCGCCAAGAAGACCACCAAGGCCTTCGCGGAGCTGCTGCACATCGCGGGCGTGAAGTTCGCGATCATGGGCGGCGACGAGAAGTGCACCGGTGACTCCGCCCGCCGCCTGGGCAACGAGCCCCTGTTCCAGGAACTCGGCATGGAGAACGTCGCCACGCTGAACATGGCCTTCGGCGAGGAGACGGACGACGAGGGCAACGTCACCGAGGAGTCCCGCAAGCCGAAGTCGGCGAAGAGGATCGTCGCCACCTGCCCGCACTGCCTCAACACGCTCGGCAACGAGTACCCGCAGCTCGGCGGCGACTACGAGGTCATCCACCACACCCAGCTGCTCCAGCACCTGGTGGACGAGGGCAAGCTGGTCCCGGTCACCCCGGTCGAGGGCATCATCACCTACCACGACCCCTGCTACCTGGGCCGCCACAACAAGATCTACACGCCTCCGCGCGAGATCATCGGCAAGGTCCCGGGCCTCAGGAACGAGGAGATGCACCGCCACAAGGAGCGCGGCTTCTGCTGCGGCGCCGGCGGCGCCCGGATGTGGATGGAGGAACGGATCGGCAAGCGCATCAACGACGAGCGCGTCGACGAGGCCCTTTCGCTGAACCCGGACATCGTCTCGACGGCCTGCCCGTTCTGCCTGGTCATGCTCACGGACTCCGTGAACGGCAAGAAGAACGTCGGCAAGGCCAAGGAGTCCATCCAGGTCGTGGACGTCGCCCAGCTGCTGCTGGACTCCGTCCGGACCCCGGTCGACCCGGCGGGCGAGGCGGCCGACGAGAGCGAGCCGGAGCCCGCGCCGGTGAAGTAGGCGGCCCGGCCGTCCCGCGCCCGGCGCCCCCGCGTCCGACGCCCCCGTGTCCGTACGGGCACGGGGGCGTCGCCGTGTTTCCGGGAGCGCTACGCGCCCTTGGGCGCGGCCTGCTGCACGACCTCGAAGGACCACAGGGTCGAGCCGGTGGCCGCGGGCTTCGGCCGCTCCCCTCCCTCACCCCCGCCCGCGCCCTGGTGCGCGGCCTTCATGGGCCCCTCCAGCCAGGCCTGGAACGACTCCTCGTCACGCCAGCGCGTGTAGACGAGATAGGTGTCGGTGCCCTCGACGGGGCGCAGGAGCTCGAACCACTCGAACCCGTCGGAGTTCTCGACCGCGTGCGCCCGGGAGGCGAACCGCTTCTCCAGCGTCTCGCGCTGCTCGGCGGGCACGGTCAGTACGTTGATCTTGACTACGCTCATGGTCCCATCCTGCCCGGTGACCCCCGGGCCGCCACTCAGCGCCTCCGTGTCGCCTCCGTGGTCCGGAAAGCTCCCGCCCGACACCTCGGAACACCCCGTGAACGTCCCTGAGAAGCGACCGGAACACCCCTTAAGGGATGTCACAGCTCGGACCCAAAGGCCTGCCGGAACACCCGGCCCCGCACGTGACGTGCCGGGCTCGGGTACGTTCGTTGACGTGGCTGGATTCAGGAGCGGACGCGGCGGCCGGAACGACCGTGCCCCGCAAGCGCGGACCCAAGGACCTCCGTACGGGCAGCAGGCGCCCCAGGCCCCCTCGTACGGCCATCCCCCGGCGCAGCAGCGGCCGCCGTACGGAGGAGGCGGCGCCCAGTGGCCCCAGGCCGGCGGCGGCCAGGGTGAGCCGGAGTACTTCGGCGGCGGCTACCCGCAGGGCGGCCCCGACCCGTACGCGGCCAACAACCCCGGCCACACCCAGGCGTTCGCCGTCGGCGAGGACCCCTACCACCAGAGCGGGACCTACCGCGCGGGCTCGGCACCGGCCGGCCCGATCGGCCCCCGTCTGCACTGGCCGGACCTGCTGAGGGGCATCGTCCTGTCCCCCAACCAGACCTTCCTCCAGATGCGCGACTACACGATGTGGGGCCCCGCCCTCATCGTGACGTTCCTCTACGGACTGCTCGCGGTCTTCGGCTTCGACGGCGCCCGCAAGGACGCCATCAACGCCACCCTCTCCAACGCGGTCCCGATCGTCCTGATCACCGCCGTGGCCATCGTGATCAGCTCCTTCATCCTCGGTGTGGTCACCCACACCCTGGCCCGCCAGCTCGGCGGCGACGGAGCCTGGCAGCCCACGGTCGGCCTGTCCATGCTGATCATGTCGATCACGGACGCGCCGCGTCTGCTCGTCGCCATGTTCCTCGGCGGCGACGCGGGCTTCGTCCAGCTGCTCGGCTGGGCCACCTGGGTCGCGTGCGGCGCCCTGCTGACCCTCATGGTCAGCCGTTCCCACGACCTGCCCTGGCCCAAGGCCCTGGGCGCCTCGGCGATCCAGCTGATCGCACTGCTGTCGATCGTGAAGCTCGGCACGTTCTAGCGTTCCGGCCTTCCAGCAGCCCACCAGCGCACAAGGGGCCCGGCGACGATTCGCCGGGCCCCTTGCTCGTCTCCTGCCTGCTCGACTCCTGCCGTCAGAGCGTGCCGCCGATCTCACACGCCCTGCACGGCGGCTGCCCGCAGGTGCACTGCATGACGGCCTCCACGACCCCGCGGTCGTGGTAGAGGCACTCGTCCTTGCAGGTGTGGCGCGGGATGAACCCCGCCGGGATCTCGCCGGGCCACGGTTCGTGGCCGTCCCGGCAGCGGGCGAACCGCCCGGGGTCGGTGGAGTGCAGGTCGTGCATGCTCGACCGTGCCTTGTCCTCCAGCTCCCGCACCCGCTCCACCAGGCTCTTCAGCTCGGCGGCGAGGCCGGCGTACTGGTCGGTGCCGGTCCGCACGTGCGCGGCCCGCAGCGCCATCGCCGCGTTGCCCAAAAACCTGCCGGCGTCCTGAAGGTCGGTCACGTGATGCAACTGAATGCCGTTCACGCCTCGTACCCACACGGCGTCCATGTTGCTCACCGATCCGCCCTCCTTGGTTTTCTGCGAGACAGTATGCGTGGCGTCGGCGCCTCCACATAAGGAAAAATCAATCTATTTACCGAAACTAAAGGCCTCGGCCGCAACCGTCCAGCAAAATTCGGAGTGAGTCGGCTCACTCTTCCCCTCGCAATGGATCTTCCACTGCTTCACCGCGGCACCCGGCTGATCAACGCGGCCGCTCGATCACGCACTGATGCGCACACCACGGGCCACCGGAGCAGGAGAGGGACGCGGGCGGCCCCTCTCCGACTTGACACGCCCATTGACGAGACGTCTCCTTGAAGAGAGGAAACAGTTGCGGCAGACGCTTTTCCAGGCGTGCCGCACACTCGGGTTCGCGAGCGTCCAGTGGTTTCCGGAGCGATAATGGCTACTTACGAATATCTGTGCAGCCATTGCGGTCCTTTCGATGTGAAATTGACGATCGGAACGGCACCCAAGACGTACGGCTGCCCTTTTTGCGCGGACGCTGCGAGGCGTTTGTACTCCGCGTCCGGCCTGTCGACGGCCTCGAGCGCGTCCGCCGTCCTCCACGAACGCGAGGAGCAGGCCCGTGAGGCCCCAGCAGTAGTCTCCGAAGTGCCGCCGCGCACAAGGCCGGAGCCGCGACCGCACCCCGCGCTCTCGCGGTTGCCGCGTCCCTGACTGTCTCCACCCCACGCGGAGTCAGGAGGTGCGTCCCGGTGGGAAATGTGGGACTCCTCTTTGTCGGTGCGGTGCTCTTCATGAATGGGTTGCTGCTTCTCGGCAAGGTCGACGCCCGGGCGGGAGCAGTGTTCAACCTGTTCATAGGAACACTTCAGGTACTGACGCCGACTTATCTCATCTTCACCTCCGGCGGCGACCCCAAGAAGATCCTGGCGGCATCCGGAATCTATCTGTTCGCCTTCACCTACCTCTATGTGGGTATCGGCCTGCTCGCCGACCTCGACACCACCGGGGTCGGCTATTACTCATTGTTTGTGGCAATTGCCGCCCTGGGATATTCGTACGCCAATTTCCGGCTCCTGAAGGACTACCCCTTCGGGGTCATCTGGCTCTACTGGGCCTTGCTGTGGTTCCTGTTCTTCCTGCTGCTCGGTCTCAAGATGGACCACCTCAGGATCTATACGGGCTGGATCACCGCGATCGAGGGCTGGGTCACCGGTGCCATTCCGGCGGGGCTGCTGCTCTCCGGCTACTGGAAGCACCCCACCGAGACCGCCATCGCCCTGGGGGTCTTCGGCGTGCTGATGTTCGTGGGGCTGTGGCCGCGCACCCGTCGATCTCCTCAGCCCACCCAAGCCGCTCCGCCGGCCAATGGTGCGGGCGCCCCAACGTCACCGGATCAGAAGTGAGGAGCTGTCATGCCCGAAATTCTCTTCAGTGTGGACCAGAGCAAGTCGATGCGTGAGCAGGACGTTCCCGGACACAACAGGTGGCACCCCGACATCCCCAGCGCCACCATGGTGAAGCCGGGAGCGGAGTTCCGCATAGAGTGCCGCGACTGGACCGACTGCCAGATCGGCGACAACGACTCCGCCAACGATGTGCGCGACATCGACCTGACCATCCCTCACATGCTCAGCGGGCCGATAGGCGTGGAGGGCGCCGAACCAGGCGACCTGCTCGTCGTCGACATCCTCGACCTCGGCGCCGTGCCGCAGCAGAGCGGGGACGCGGCCGGCCAGGGCTGGGGCTACACCGGCATCTTCGCCAAGACCAACGGCGGAGGCTTCCTGACCGACTACTTCCCGGACTCCTACAAGGCCGTCTGGAACTTCCACGGCCAGCAGGCGGTCTCCCGCCACCTGCCCGGCATCCGCTACACCGGAATCACCCACCCCGGGCTGTTCGGAACGGCCCCGTCCGCCGAGATGCTCGCGCGCTGGAACGCCCGCGAGAAGGCGCTGATCGACACCGATCCGAACCGGGTCCCGCCCCTCGCCGTACCTCCGGACGCCAGCAACGCACTCGCCGGCACGGCCACCGGGGACCTCGCCAAGCGGATCGCCGCGGAAGGCGCGCGCACGGTGCCGGCCCGTGAGAACGGCGGCAACCAGGACATCAAGAACATGACCCGCGGCTCGCGGGCGTTCTTCCCCGTGTACGTCAAGGACGCCAAGCTCTCCGCGGGCGACCTGCACTTCAGCCAGGGCGACGGAGAGATCAGCTTCTGCGGCGCCATCGAGATGGGCGGCTTCATCGACTTCCACATCGACCTGATCAAGGGCGGCATGGAGAAGTACGGCATCACCACCAACCCGGTGTTCATGCCCGGCAACGTCGAGCCGCGCTACACGGAGTTCATCAGCTTCATCGGTGTCTCCGTCGACCACGACACGGACACCAACTTCTACATGGACGCGACGCTGGCCTACCGGCGTGCCTGCCTCAACGCGGTTGAGTACTTCAAGAGGTTCGGCTACAGCGGAGAGCAGGCCTACCTGCTGCTCGGCTCCGCGCCCATAGAGGGACGCATCAGCGGCATCGTCGACATCCCGAACGCCTGCTGCTCGCTGTACGTGCCCACCGCCATGTTCGACTTCGACGTCCGGCCGTCCGCCGCCGGCCCGATGAAGGCCGACCGCGGCCAGGCGGCGCTGACCACCGCCTGACCGGACCACCGCACAGGAACGGCCCCGCAACGCGCTGCGGGGCCGTACGGCCTTCGACACGGCGCTACGGGGCCTCTCGGGCCTCTCCCTACAGGGCGTCCTTCGAGGGCGTGATCGGCGTACCGGCCTTGCGGCACGGGGGCAGCACGGACCACGGGAAGTTGATCCAGTCGTCGGTGCGCTTCCAGACGTACTCGCACTTCACGAGCGACTGGGACTTCTCGTAGATGACGGCGCTGCGCACCTCGGCGACGGTGTCCAGGCAGAAGTCACGGACCAGCTTGAGCGTCCTGCCGGTGTCGGCGACGTCGTCGGTGATCAGGACCTTCTTGTCGGAGAAGTCGATGACGTTGGGCACGGGCGCGAGCATGACGGGCATCTCGAGCGTGGTGCCGACGCCGGTGTAGAACTCCACGTTGACCAGGTGGATGTTCTTGCAGTCGAGGGCGTAGGCGAGCCCGCCGGCGACGAAGACACCGCCACGCGCGATGCTGAGCACGATGTCCGGCTCGTACCCGTCGTCGGCGATGGTCTGCGCGAGCTCGCGCACGGCGACGCCGAAGTCCTCGTAGGTGAGGTTCTCTCGTATCTCGGTCATGTCGTGGGTGCCCCTCACACCTGCGTCCGGTGGAAGCCGACGTAGGAGCGGGAGGCGGTGGGACCGCGCTGCCCCTGGTACCGGGAGCCGTAGCGTTCGCTGCCGTACGGGGCCTCGGCGGGCGAGCTGAGCCGGAACATGCACAGCTGCCCGATCTTCATCCCGGGCCAGAGCTTGATCGGCAGGGTCGCGAGGTTCGACAGCTCCAGGGTCACGTGCCCGGAGAACCCGGGGTCGATGAACCCGGCGGTGGAGTGGGTGACCAGCCCGAGCCGCCCGAGCGAGCTCTTGCCCTCGAGCCGGGAGGCGAGGTCGTCGGGAAGCGTGATGACCTCGTACGTCGACGCGAGGACGAACTCACCCGGGTGCAGGATGAACGGCTCGTCGCCCTCCGGCTCGACCAGCCGGGTGAGGTCGGGCTGCTCGACGGAGGGGTCGATGTGGGGGTAGCGGTGATTCTCGAACACCCGGAAGTAGCGGTCCAGCCGCACATCGATGCTCGACGGCTGCACCATGGATTCGTCGAAGGGATCGATCCGCACCCGTCCGGCGTCGATCTCGGCCCGGAGGTCCTTGTCTGAGAGAAGCACGTAGCGAGGATACGCAAGGCGCGCGGAGCCCCCGCAATCAGGACGACTCCACGCGCCGGTGCCGCGATACTGCCGCTACCGCTTCTGAAGTGCCACGGGCACCGCACTGCGGAGCCTGGCGCACCGTGGACACCTCATGAGCCGGCCGGGGCCGAGCCGCTCGGCCTGCTGCATCGGGAACGAAGCGGTGCTGAACACGTGCCCCTCGGCACAACGGACGACGGTGCGCTCCATCAAGTCCCTTAAGTCCCTTCCCCAGAACCGCGTCTGGCCTCTCGCCGCCTGACGACAAAAGCCACAGTACGGGATCAAAGAGACGCGCCACCAGACGGCGCTCCGGCCCCAAAGGACCCCTCGCACACACCCCCACCGTACGCCCCAACTCCGTTCCCCCGCAGCGCCGCTCCCCTCTTCGAACGCACGCCGGCCCCACGGTCCGAGCACCGGGGGCCAGGGATGGGGTACAGTGAGCGCCGGACCCGGACTTCGATCGGCGTCTTACGCGGGTGTAGTTTAATGGTAGAACATCAGCTTCCCAAGCTGAGAGCGCGAGTTCGATTCTCGTCACCCGCTCCACGAGAAAGGCCCAGGTCAGAGACCGGGGCCTTTTGCTTTCCGCGGCGATCACTCGCCGCGTGCCAGATTCGTGCCAGAAGGCTTGTCGGCCTTCTTCCGGGTGGCCTCGGCCCGAGCCTTCCGGACGGCGGCGACCTCTTCCTGCCGTCCTTGAGGGTGGCACCGGACCGCGTGGACAGCGTGTGCCCCGTGTGGCGGAGATCGTAGAACCGGAAGCCCTCGGACATGCCGACGATCTCACGCGCCCGTCGCCACTTCCGCCCGAAGGTGCTGCGCCGGAACGGAGCTCCCTTCTCGCCGACGAAGATCAGCCCGTCCCGTCCACGGGCAGAGCACACGCTTACGAAGCGAAGCCCGGCCACTTGCTCTACGCCACCGCGCCTCCGAGGATCGTCAGCGAGTACTTCTCATACGCCCGGTGCAGAACCATCATCACCGGCCCTGAGGTGAACACCCCGCTGAATCGGTTTCCTTCTTCGCCTGCTTGAGCCACGAAGACGCCTTGCTGTGGTCGATTCCCGCCACGTCGAGTCCAGTGCAGGAAGCGAGGAAGTCAAAACCATCGGATTGGTTCGTGCCGGCTCCGCGCAGAAGAGACGAGAGCTGAGTGAGGAAGTCCTTCCCGGTGTATCCGGTGGCCATCGTGTCCGCCGGGCCGAAGCTGGGCCGCTCGTCGCTGGTTACCGCATGCTTCGGCAGATCGGCGGCACGCGGCGCAGTCCGCGCCTACGTCGTGTCCTTGCAGCCCTCCGAAACTCTCATCACGTAGAAGACCACCGGGTACTCGGTGATCTGCTGGTACGGGCGCGGCTGGGAGCCGCAGATCTTCCACGCAGCCGGATCGTCCACCGGACGGCCCTGCCCGCTCGCGTCCTTGAAGGTCATGTCGAGTTCGGAGCTCATCTGCTCGTACGCCCTCCCGGCGTTACCGCCGGCCATATCGGGCATGACGGCGTCAACGGGTGCCGAACGATGCGTCCTGGCGGGCCCCGGGCTGATCGTGGTGCTCGTCGAGACGTCAGGCACGGACGACGCGCCGCAGGCGGTGGCTGAGACCAGGAGCGTAGCGACGAGGGCGGATCTCAAAAGCTTGGTGACGGTCATTTCCCCCCATGTGATGGCGGTTCGAAACCATATCCAATTCGATAGCCGCATCCAGTCACAGCTCGGGACGAGCGATCGCGGCCGGTCCTGTTCCCTGCCACCCTTCCGACCACTCACCCCAGCTCCCATCCCGGTGCCGGCCGATCCCCGCCGGAGGCAGTGCCTTGACCGTGGGCCGCGCTCTGCGGTGCTCGACTCATGGCCACCGGCCCTATCCACCTGTGGAGTTGATGGAGGGGGCCAGGTGGCGGCGGACGCCAACGCCCATCCCAACGCAGGGTGACCGATTGCGGTCGCCGGCTGATATCTCACCAACGGGCCAGAGGAAAGATCATTGCTCGAAGGCTGCTCCTCTTCGTGAGTGGGGGTCCGGGGCGACACCGCCGGGCCCTCTCTGGGCCCTCCGAGGGTGACAAGCAACGGCCAACAACGACCACCCATGACCGCCCGATCGCAGATCACTCGTGCCAAAGCAACTCCCGGTCAAAGTCGTTCCGTCGGCCGCGTGGTAGCTTGCCGCGCCGCACAACTTGACCTGGAGGCATGCATGGCCAGCTACGAAGAGCACGAGCACGCTGCCATCGAACTCTTGGCGCCGCTAAGAGGTGCCATGGGAGGAACAGTCCAGCCGGACTACCGCTTGCAGATGGCTCAGGTGGAGGCGCTTCTGGCGCTCGCCGCAGCCATAGCCGGTCGTCACCAGGAGGGCGGAGCGCCGGGACAGTCACCGATCGCGAACGGCCCTGCCGGCTTCTGACGAGGAAGGCCGCGGAAGCTTCCATCCGGTGTTGGCGGCGTCTTGGTCCACCACTTCCGGAAGAATGGAAACGGACGGTGAGAGACTTGGACGGCAAATTAGACGCAAGCGCTGCCGGCGGGCGGCAGAACGCGGCCGCGGGAAGCGTGCGACCTCTTTATGCCCTGCGGCCTCTTACGGCCGTGGTGGTGCTGGGTCTCGCGCTGCTGTTGGCCGCACTGTCGACACTGGTCACGCTTCCCGCGGCCCAGCATCTGCGCTCCTTTCGGGACGGCGAGCGGGCTCCCGCGACGCTGCATACGCGGGGCTCATGCTTCTTGGGCCGATGCCAGGTCGAGTTCGAGGCCGACGGCCGGACCGTGGTGGCGGATCTGCCGGTGGGCAGCGGTTTCGGCAAGCAGTCTGTCGGACACCGGATGACCATCCGCTACCACGCGGACGACCCAGAGGTGGCCGTCCATGAGGAAGATGTCGACGGCGGCGGGGCGGCCGTGGCGGCGGTGTTGTCGGGCGGAGCGGCCCTGCTCTTCCTGCCGCTGTCGGTCGGGTACCTGGTCTACGTCTTGCGGCAGCGGCGCGCAGACGCTGTGCCTGGACCACAGCGCTGACAGGCGCCCCGGTCTTGTTGCCGCACTATTCCTGACCCGCGACAGCGTGCCCGTGGCGCGCCCGTTCGAGCGGCACGCCGGAGGAAGCCACGGGGAACACCGGTCAGTACTCGCGCCACCCAGGTCAGAGACCTGAGCCTCGCTGTTGCCTGCGCCGATCACTCACCGCGTTCATGGCACACCCTGCCGGCACCCCACGCGAACTCGGCCTCACGGCGCTTCGTCCGTGGCGCCGGCCGTCGCCTTGACGTACTCGGCGAAGGCGACGGTCCGCTCGACGCTACCCGGGCGCGGCGGGTCGTTGAAGTCCAGACCGAGCTGACGGTCGTCGAGGACCTGACGGATCAGGCCCGACCACCGCCGCTCCAGGTGATCCGCCGCCCACAGCAGGGCCGCCCTCTTGGACGTCACCCGACCTGTCTCGAGAGTGTGCAGGATGCGGCAGAGGCTGGTGACGGCATAGCGCTGGGACCAGGCGACGTCGTAGTCGAGCCAGGCGTTGTCGGCGATGAAGTCCCGGGCGTATGCACGCATCTTGGCGCGCAGGACATCCGGGCCGACGGGGTCGACGAGATCCTTGGGGTCCGGTCCGGTGAGGGTCACACCGCATTCACGCAGGGACCATCGGACGACCTCGGTGTTGCAGTGCGTCGACCATTCCATCGTGCGCGAGCCGTGGTCGATGAACAGCCAGGACCGGCCGAGTCCTTCGAGCCCTCGCAGTGCTCCCCTGTCGGGATACGAACCTTCCAGATGGCGCGGCCAGTGCCCCGGCCGCGTGGGAATCTCGTCGTGCATGGCCCGGAGGGCAGCTTCCTGGCCCGGGGCAATGGGGCCGCGGACGGGGATCAGGAAGTCGCAGTCGCTGTGGATGTCCGCGTCACCGACGGCGAAGGAACCCTGGAGGTACGCACCGACGAAGTTGTCGCCGAGGATCCTCGCGGCACCCTCGGTCAGCTCCCAGAGAACCTCGTTGAGCTCGGCAAACTGTGTCGGGCTCGGGTGCAAACTCAGATCATTGTCGGCCACCCCCGAAGTACATCAACCTCCGGGGAAACCCGTCGACCGAGTTTCTCCCCGCCACCGTCCGATCGGCTCTCCTTACCGCCGGCCGTCCCGGCTCACTGAACCGAAGCAACGCTGACGACGTACATCGCCTCTGACATCCGCGGCTGACACCAACGGGGCGAACAGCGCCGGACTCAGGCGTCCCTCCGCGAAGTCGGCAAGGCGAGACAGAGCTCACCGAGCAGGGGCAGTCCGCCCTCCGCATCGAACTCGGAAAGCGGTGGTCATGTGTCGGGTGGGCCGGGCATGGGGCGGGGAGTTTCCAGGCGCCGAACCAGTGCGCGCAGAGCACGGAGTTCGGCGTCCAGTGCCTGCGCGCCGTCGCGGGTGAGGGCAATCCAGGTTCGGGGGCGCCGACCGGTGTAGCCCTTCTCCAGGGTGATCAGTCTCGATTCCTCCAGCACCTTCAGGTGCCGGGAGAGATTCCCGTCGGTGACGGCCAGTTGCTTCTTCAGGAAGCCGAACTCGACTCGGTCGGCCTCTTTGGCGATGGTGAGAATGCCGAGTCGCACGCGCTGGTGGACGGTGTCGTCCAGCGACTGGGTCGGATGGAGTCCTTCCCGTTCGTCCCGCGCGGCGGTCGAGTCCTCGACGCTCATGAGGCAACCGTACCCGCGTCGGCGGCGCCGGGCGCGGCTCGATGACGGGCCGCCGCCCACTCGGCCAGGCCGGCGAGGAGCAGGATGGCTGCGAGCAGGAGCGCCTTGACCTGCGGGCCGTCGGTCCATCCGGGATGGACGGGGTGTTGCCAGGGGAGCCATCCGCTGCCCCAGGAGGCACCGAGGTAGCCGGTGAGCAGCAGGGCATGAGCGGTGCCGGCAACTACGGCGATCCAACTGCGTTCGACCATCCCGAGGGCGAGCAGTCCGATGCCGACCAGGTACCACGGGGAGGCGTAGCTGTTCTCCAGCATGTCGACCTCCAACGGCTGGTTCCAGCCGAACAGCATGGCCGTCAGGGCCGTCGTCATCACCGCGGTGGCCACGGCGGTCACGCGGACCCACACGCCGCGGCGGGGGACGACACCCTGGGCCTCGCCGCGCAGGCGGTACCAGCGGGCGAAGACGAACCATGCCAGCGGAAGGAGCACGAACCACACGCCCCAGGCCGCGAAGCGCAGGACGGCGCCGTCGAACTCACCCTCCAGACAAGGGGTTCCTGGTTCATGGACGACGCACAGGCCGGTCAGCTCGGCGTAGGCGAAGGCCGGATAGGACCCAACGTTGCGGCCGTGTGCTCCGAAATTGAAGGCGTACCGGGCAATCGGAGCGGCTGCCAGGGCAAGAAGACCGAAGCCGAGAAGGGAGACCCACGAGCAGTTCATCTGCGCGCGGGTCCTGGTCCGCAGGCCCTCCGTCGCCGCCAACAGGCCGGCCGCGCGCGCCCTCGGCTCGTACTCCGCGCTGCTCAGTGACGGTGTTCCCACCATGTCCCCCTTGTGGTCACGCTTCGCCAGTACTGGGAGGCGGACTGCCGGTTGGCCGCCCGCCATGCACTTTGCATTACAAAGTACATGGCAGACAAGAGTAAGTGGCCGTGCCGCCTCGCACCAGCCACGTAGTTGCCTGCGAGCTTCGGCCGGAAGATGGCGATGCCCAGGGACAGCCGGTTCAGATTCCGTCTCCTTCAGCCCCGTTCACGGCCGTTCGGACGGGACTTCGTGCCCCGCACGACACCTCACCTGGACGGATGACCCATCGCACGGCTCAGGGGCACAGGGAAACCGATGCGCGATATGCGCGGCTCCGCTTCCGGAGGGGCAGGCCCTACGCTGATCCCCGTGAGGCAGGCAGGCGCTGGGAAGGATGATCGGCGATGACGCCCCTGAGCACCGGGGACCCGGAGTCCATAGGCGGGTACACCCTTCTCGGTCGGCTCGGAGCGGGCGGCATGGGAGTCGTCTATCGGGGAGTCTCCGCCTCGGGACGGCAGGTCGCGGTCAAGCTCGTGCACGGGCCGTATGCCCAGGAGGAGGAGTTCCGGACGCGCTTCCGGCAGGAGATCGCGGCAGCGCGCAGAGTGAGCGGTGCCTTCACCGCGCCTGTCGTGGACGCCGACCCGGACGCCGACCGGCCGTGGATGGCGACGCTCTACGTGCCGGGGCTCAACCTTGCCGAAGTCGTGGAGAAGGACGGCCCGCTGAGCCAGCGGCAACTGCGCGCGCTGGGGCTGGGGCTCACCGAGGCACTGCGCGACATCCACCGGGTGGGCCTGGTGCACCGGGACCTCAAACCGGGCAACGTCCTGATGACCGAGGACGGGCCGCGCGTCATCGACTTCGGCATCTCGCGCGCTTCCGACAACCAGAGCCTCACCACGACCGGGCGGATGATCGGCACTCCGCCCTTCATGTCGCCGGAACAAGTGGCCTCTCCCCGAGACGTCACCCCGGCCTCGGACGTGTTCTCGCTGGGGTCACTGCTGGTGTTCGCGGCCGTCGGCACGGGACCGTTCGACGCCGACAGCCCGTACATAACCGGCTATCAGGTGGTGTACGGGACCCCGGACCTCGACGGGGTGCCCGAAGCGCTCCTGGACATTGTCGAGCGCTGCCTGGACAAGGACCCGGCCACACGGCCGGAACTGACGGACATACACCGCATGCTCCAGGCGCTGCCGGAATCCGACGCCACCGGGTCCCCTGAGACCGGGCAGTCCACGCAACCCCGGCGTCGCCCCACTTCCCGGAACGCGGCCACCACCTCCGCGGGTGCCGCGACCGGCACCGGCACCGGCACCGGCACCGGCAAGCGCCGACGAGCACGGATGCTGCTCACCGGCCTCGGCGCAGCGCTGGCCGTCACGGGGCTGGGTGTCGGGGCGGGTGTCTTCGTGTCCGCTCCGGACACCACCACCGCCTCCGGCGCCACCGCCACGGCCCGTGCCGCGTCACTGCCCGACGGCTGGCGGCCGTGGCAGACGAAGCTGCGGTACGACGTCAAGGGTGTCCCTCTCTACTACAACAGCCCCGGATGCGTGGCGGAGGGAAGCGCCCTGTTCTGTGGCGGTACGGGATTCACGGCCGCCAGAATCGACGCGGCCTCCGGCCGCACCCTGTGGCGGACCGGCACCCGCCCTCAGGGGGCGCAGCCGATCGGCGTTCGCGACGGGCTGGTCTACATGTACGAGGAACCGGACGACGAGACCAGGCGGGTGGTGGCCCTCGACGCCGGTACCGGGAACCGGCGGTGGCAACGCGACATCAACCGGGCCGAAAAGGCGCTCCTGTACGACGGCGGACTGCTGACCCTGTCTCCCGACTCCTCGTGGTTCGTGACCTACGGACCTTCCGGCAAGGAACTGTGGCGGGCGCCTTCGCTGGACGAGTACTGCACTCCGTCGGCGCTGGGAGGCGTCCCCTACGCCCTGTGCTCGGAGGGCACCGAGCCCGGCCAGGCCCCGGTCGAGCTGATGAAGCTCGGACCCGGCAGCCTGACCGAAACCGCCACACTGCCCAGGAAGGCGGAAGCGCTCGGTGCCGTCGGCGGGCAACCACTGTTCCTCGCCCCCCAGACCGCGAAGGACGTGTACGAAGCCGGGTACGAACGGCCGTACAACGCGCTGCTGCGGGTGGCCCCGAAAACCGGGCAGGTCAGACGGATACCGCTGGCGCATCCGCTGACCGGCGCGGCCACCCTTGCGGACGGCGTCGTCTACTTCGTCCGGTCCGACGGGTCGGTCACCGCGGTGTCGGCGGACAGCGGCAAACAACTCTGGCAGAAGGTCACGGACGTGGAGAGTCTGTCCGCGCCCGCGGTGTCAGCGACGTACAGGCGGGTCTATTTCTCCAACCGTTTCGGCCGTCTGCTGGCACTGGACAGTCGCACCGGAGCGGAGGTCTGGCGCACCTCCGCACTGGACGACCCCGGGGACAAAGCGCAGGGTTACCCGCCGCGAGTGCTGCTCGTCAAGGACGCGCTCGTGGCAATGGCCGGCGACACGGCCTTCTCCCGGAGCCCGGACGGGCCCGCCTGACCGGCCGAGGCAATCGCCGCGCACCGTGCGGATCAGGCGTGAGCAGGACGGACCCGGAGCACGACGGCTCGCTGCGGAGAACGTCGGCTTCAGGGGCGCTGGTGCGGTGCCTCGCCCGGTAGCCACCGCAGGGCGAACCAGAGGTCCATCCGGGCTCCGGGCCCTGGAGGTCGAGGTCGAGGAGGCCGGCCATCCGCGCCAGGCGGTGGCGGACGGGTTGGGGTGGACCCCCAGGAGCGCCGCGGTGCGGTCCCGGTCTGCCGTGGAGGGTGAGCCAGGCCCACAGGGCGTCGAGGAGGACCGGAGCGCCTGGCCGGCCCGGTCCAGGCGGGCGAAGCGGGTGCGGGCGGGTTCGCGGGCGTCGGCCGGGGCGACGAGCGCGTGGAAGGTGAGGGCAACGAGGGTGTGGACGACGGCGCGTGTCCCGGCGGCGGGCACGTCGCAGGGCGCGTTCGGCCTGGGTGTCGGGGTGCGGCAGGTCGCGGGCGGACATGGGTGCGCTGCAGCCGAGGCCCCAGCCGAGCTCGGACGCCCGGGCGGGCACCGGTGGCCGGGCCCCGGCGGCCCGGTCCGGCGGCGCGGCAACCTTCCGGGCGCGCCGAAGGCTTGCCGGCCGCCTCGGACATCCCCCTCGGAGTGGTCTCCGAGGGGGATGCTTCGTGCCCCGGCGTTCAGTACTGCTCGGTCTCCGCGAAACCCGTGCCCTCGTTGTCGTCCGCGTCGAAGGCAGCGGCGGTCGGGTCGAATCCGGGCGGGCTGTCCTTCAGGGCCAGGCCCATGCCGGCCAGCTTCGCCTTGACCTCGTCGATGGACTTCGCACCGAAGTTGCGGATGTCCAGCAGGTCGGCCTCGGAGCGCGCCAGGAGCTCACCCACCGAGTGGACGCCCTCACGCTTGAGGCAGTTGTAGGAGCGGACCGTGAGCTCCAGCTCCTCGATCGGCAGCGCCATGTCGGCGGCCAGGGCGGCGTCCGTCGGGGACGGGCCCATGTCGATGCCCTCGGCGTCGATGTTCAGCTCGCGGGCCAGACCGAACAGCTCCACCAGGGTCTTGCCGGCGGACGCCAGGGCGTCACGCGGACGCATGGCCTGCTTGGTCTCGACGTCGACGATCAGCTTGTCGAAGTCGGTGCGCTGCTCGACACGCGTGGCCTCGACCTTGTACGTGACCTTCAGCACCGGCGAGTAGATCGAGTCGACCGGGATACGGCCGATCTCCTGACCCACCTGCTTGTTCTGCACGGCGGAGACGTAGCCGCGACCGCGCTCGACGGTCAGCTCCATCTCCAGCTTGCCCTTGCCGTTGAGCGTGGCGAGGACCAGATCGGGGTTGTGCACCTCGACACCGGCGGGCGGCGCGATGTCGGCGGCGGTGACCAGACCCGGGCCCTGCTTGCGCAGGTACATCACGACCGGCTCGTCGTGCTCCGAGGAGACGACCAGCTGCTTGATGTTGAGGATCAGGTCGGTGACGTCCTCCTTGACGCCCGGCACGGTGGTGAACTCGTGCAGGACGCCGTCGACGCGGATGCTGGTGACAGCAGAGCCGGGGATCGACGACAGGAGGGTGCGGCGGAGAGAGTTGCCGAGGGTGTAGCCGAAGCCCGGCTCCAGCGGCTCGATCACGAACCGGGAGCGGAACTCGTCGACGACCTCTTCGGTCAGTGACGGACGCTGAGCGATCAGCACGAGGTATTGCCTCCAGTGTGTGGCGCCCGCTATGTGACGCCGTAGACACCACGAAGAGTACGGGCGGTTCGGCCTCGGAGGAGGCCGAACCGCCCGGCCCCACCCGTCTGCCGACCGGTCGGCGGGCTCAGCTCTTGCTGGAGTGGAGCCCAACGATCAGCTACTCCCGCCCCTGAGAGTCAGCCACCAGCGCGGTTCTTAGGCGCATACTGGGGACGATGACAAAGCCTGCTGCACCGAAGCGTCATTTGCCCACCAGCCCCTTCAAGCCCCCGGCCACGCCCGATCCCAAGCACTTCGCCGTGGGCGACCAGGTCACACACGACATGTACGGCCTCGGCCGGGTGATCGGCATCGAGGATGGGATCGCGGCGCTCGTGGATTTCGGCTCGGCCCAAATGCGAATCTTGAGCCCGTACGCCAAGATGACCAAGCTGTAGAACCGCTGTGCCCGGTCACGGCACGCCAGGCCCCTTCGGGGGCCTGCAACGAAAGCGAGACCTCTCATCGATCTGACGTCGCTGTTCTCCGCCCTGGAAGGGCAACCCCGCCGTGCCACTCCGGCATCGCCGCCCCCGGCGACAAACCCCTTCCAAGCCCCGGACTTCGGGGAAGACGAGACCTTCCTGCTCGAGGAGGTACAGGAGCCCGCCTGGGACACGCGTGCCGCGCAGCCCAAGGCGGCTTAGCTCCCACGAGTGCCGTGGCGTGACCGGGGCTTCGAGTGCATCGCCGCTGTCACCGACCGGGCACTCCAGTGGTACGGCCCGGAAGCCGGCGCGCGGGCTCGGTTCCGAGTGCGGAGGCCCTGTGGAGTGCTCCACAGGGCCTCCGCACTCCACCGTCAGACGTTGTCTGCGGCCTTGCGTCGGCGTACGGCGAAAACCGCTCCGGCGCCGAGTGCGACGGTGACGGCGCTCGCGAGAGCGAGCGGGGCCATCGCCGAGGACGTACCGGTCGCGGCGAGGCTGCCGTCGGCGTCGGTATCGGTGGCCGTCACCCGCACCGCCTGCTGGGACGCGCCGCCCTGCGCCGAGGGGCCGGCATCCGTGCCGGGCTTCGCAGCGTCCGGCCGCTTGTCATCGTCCTCGCCGGGCCGGCCGGGCTCGGCTTCGTCGGCCGGGCCGGTCTTGCTGCCCGCGGGCAGCAGTTCGAAGTCGTAGCGCTTCATCGGGCCCAGGACGCAGGGGTTGTACGCGTCGGAGGCGTCACCGGCCAACAGAGCGAAGGCGTCGGCGGCCTGGGCCGCGGAGTCGACCTTCATCCGCAGCTTCACGTCGCTCTGCTCGCCCGGCTTCATGGTGTCGATGTGCGCGATGTACTCGGGATCGTCGCCGTTGAGGGCCTGCCAGCCCGCGCCGTTGGACCATTCCACCTCCACGTGACTCTTCTCACCACGCGGTTCGCCGGCCACATGGAAGAACACCAGGGGGTCCACTGTCAGCGTGCGCTCGGTTCCGTTGGTCACGCGCAGGGTGAAATCGACGCTGGTCCCGGCGACGACCTTGGACGGCAGTCCCACCGCGAGCGAGGTCAGCCCGTCCTCACGGACGCACTCCTTGGCGGTGGCGAGTGCTTCTTCGGCGGCCTTCTTGACCTCGAGGGCCTTCTTGGGAGCGTCCTGGACCAGGCTGTACTCCCGGACGGCCGCCACCCTGGCGTCGTCCAGCGCGGTGTGTGCCTCCTTGGCCGCGGCGTCGGCCTCCTGCTTGGCCTCGACCGCCTTCGCCAGATCGCCCTTGGCGGCTTCGAGGGCTTGCTGTGCCTCGGCCTTCTCGGTCTCGCTCAGGGCCGCTTCCAGCTTGGCCTCGGCGTCCGCGACGGCCTTCTCAGCCGCCTCCTTGGCGCCGGCCGCCTCCTTGGCCACCTTGTCCGTGGCGATCGTGGCCGCCTTGAGCGGGTGCGTGTCGGAGTCCAGGGAGTCCAGGGCGGCCTTGACCTTCTTCTGCCCTTCCTCCTTGGCGATGACGGCTTCCTCGTAGGCCTTCTGCGCGTCGGTGGCGGCCTTTACCAGTTCCGCGTACGTCGGCCGGCTCTGCGTCTGTGCCGCGGATGTCCCGGCGGCGAGAGCCGGAGTGGCGGCGAAGAGCACGACGTGCGTGGATGCCGCGACGGCGACGGCCACGGCGAGGGAGCGGCAAAATTTCACGGACGGCCTTTCTTGGTCGGAGACAAAGTAGAAACGGCCACCGAAAAGCACATGCGGGGCAGCCTGGATACCGGCGAGTGTATAGGCCACGTAAAGAGCGAGTGGTGTTTTTCTCGCACCACGCTCCCCCTTGAGGGAAATCGCCGCGGATGAAAGGGGCGAACGAGGATGGTTGCTCAGGACGCCTGCATTTCTCTGTGACTTGGATCACTGTCATGCGGGCGGTGTCCGAGGCGTCTGGCGCCGCGTCCGGGCTGTCGGACCGGCCCGCTCCGCCTCCGACCGGAGTACGCGGGCGCTGACGGGCCATGGCAGCCATCCACGTCTACGGGCGGATCCGCACGAGTACGGATTTCGACGCCGCATCCTGGTGATTTCTCGCCGACGCCGCCCATGAGGCGGAGAACAAGCGTGCCGTGGCGCACAGGAATGGATTTCTCCCAGGAATTTCAACGGCTGCTGCTCGGAGGGCTCAGGAGTGCGGCTTTTCCTGTCCTTCCCGGCGGCACGGGCGACTGTACGGGCTCCGCGCGCTCGCCGACGGGCCTCCCTTCCAACGCCCTTGCGCAGCACAACCTTTGACATGACCGGGCCGTCCTACAGCGGAAACGATCACTCTGTGGACGTCCTCAGGGTCGTCGCCACGGGGTGGTCTCCGTACAACCTGGGAGTTGTCATGAGAACCGTCACCAGCCGCAGGAGGCGGCTCGGGGCATACGCGTTCTTCGCGTCGGCGGCGCTGAGCGCCACCGTGCTCGGCGCCACGCCGGCCTCCGCCGCGAGCGACATGCTGTGGGTCCAGTCCCCGGAGGCGGTGACGCTGGCCGTCACACCGGGCTCGTACCAAGAGCTCTCGTTCGGCTTGTCCCACGACAACGGCAACTACCGCGTCATCAATGGCGTGCTCACCCTCGACCTGTCGGAACTGGCGGGCGTGGCCGAGGTCTCGGTGCCGGACAACTGCTTCCTGTCCGAGTCCGGCACCACCGCCGTATGCGACATCTGGGAGGTCGGCGACATCGGCGGCACCTACGACGGTCCCCAGGTCACCCTGGGGCTCCGGACCGTGGAGGGTGCCCCGGCCGGCGGGGAGCTGAGCATCGGCCACCGTGCGCAGGCGGAGACCAACGGCCCGGGCGGTGTGCTGCGCACCGGCTGGGGCAGCACACCGGTCAAGGTCGAGTCCGTACCGTCGCCGGACCTGAGCCTGACCGAGCCGGCGCCGGTGGGCCCGGTCGCCCCCGGGACCTCTCTGCCCGTACCCGTCACGGTCACCAACAAGGGCGACGCGGCCGCGGAGGGGTTCCGACTCCGGGTGTGGAACTCCTACGGCCTGGACCTCGCCACCAACTACCCGGGCTGCGCCTGGACCCCGCCTGTCCTGGACACCGACGACGTGCCAGGCGGCCTGCTGGACTGCACGTTCGACACCGTCGTGGAGCCCGGCGCCACCGTCACCCTGCCGGAGCCGCTGCGGCTCACCGTGGCGTCCCACGCCCTGTTCGAGCGACTCGATGTCAGCATCGAGCCGCTCGAGGGCACGCAGGACCAGAACCCCGAGGACAACTTCACCAGCACGCCGATCACCGCGGAGAACACGGCCGACTTCGCCGTCCAGGGTGACAGCGTCACCGGCGCGGCCGGAGAGAAGGTCACTGCCACGATCGGGTTCCGCAACCTGGGTCCCGCCTGGTTCGCCAACATCGGCAGCGGTGACCCGGTGGGCACGGTCACCCTGGCGGTGCCCGCAGGCACCACGGTCGTCTCGGCTCCGGAGAACTGCCGGGCGGAGGGATCCGGCACGTACCGGTGCGAACTCCGGCACTGGGCCACTCCCGAGGACCGGATCCAGTTCCCCTTCGAACTGCGCATCGACCGGGTGATCCCGAACGCCATCGGCGCCATCACGCTCCACACCTCCGCGCGGCAGGCCCAATACGACCCCCAGCCGCACAACGCCTACGCCGAACTGGTGGTCAACGCCGCCAAGTGACCTTCCCGGCGGCCCGAACCGGCCCCCGGTCCGCACAGTGGCCGGCCCCGAGGAGGTACTCGGGGCCGGCCGCACCGGATCTGTGACGTCAGCGACGAGGTGGCCTGGTGCGCCATGTGGCGAACAGCCCCACACCGACGCTGGTAACCGCGGTGAAGGCAGCGGGCCCGGCCACCATGAAGACCAGGGCGGCGAGCGTGGTCAGGGCGAGCAGCGCAATGAGGTCCAGCACGCGCTCACCCGGGACGGAGGTCTCGGTCGATTCGTTGGCCTGAGACCGCCGCTGAGAAGAGGACGGAGAGACGGTGCCGGGGTTCGCTTCTTTATCAGTCATGTCATCCAGCACACCTTGCTCCGCCCGGTGACTCCGAGCCTGCCGAACGATCACGAAGAAGACAGATCAGTGCACGTCTTCGACCGAACGCCGAAGGTGTTCGGCTGAGTTCGGCGGCGTTCCGCAGGTGTTCGGTGAACTTCGGGACAGCCCCAGCCGAGGCCGCTACGCTTCCGTTCCCCGTAGATGATCGGAAGTTGCCAAACGACCGAGAGGGAAGCCGCGTGACCGACTTAGTGCCGCATGAGACCTTCCAGCAAGCACTGTCGGACTTCGCGAAAGAACTGGTCCGGCTTCGCATCTCTCGTGGTGGCCCCTCCCTCCGGGAGATCTCCCGCCTCACGGGGGAGCATGGCCGGAACCTCGCGGCCTCTACGCTCAGCGAGATCTTCAATGGTGTTCGGCTGCCGGAACTGGACTCCCTGATGTCCCTCGTGCGGGCCCTGCTCGCCTTCGACACACACGGCGCAGGCCACGTGGGCAGGAATGATCCACGGCTGGAGGAGTGGCGTACTCACTGGAAGCGGTTGAAGGTACTGCAGACAGAGTCCGGAGGCGTCTCGGAGCCAAGCCCCGCAGAGCAGGAACCGATCGCGGGCATCGACGAGTTCAGCGCTCCTTCGCCCGCCGTGCTCCTCAACATGCTCGAATCGCAGCTCGGCAAGCCGCTGTCGGAGGACGAACACAGGCTACTGAACGCGTTGGCCTTCCCCACTGCAAGCCCGCCGGGTGGTCAGGTCGACCTGAGCCGGATTGCCGAGACCGCCGTCGCCTGTTTCCCCGAGTCGTCGGCGGGGCACATCACCTCCGTCCTGCGCTCGCTGATAGCGCGCAACTTCCTGTTGACCGGTCGGGACAGCAACTACGCGATATCTGATGCCGCGCTGCGCGCGTTGGCCCGAAGGAGGATGCCTTGACCCGACGTTCCTTCAGCATCTCCCAAGTCTCCGAGTCCGCTGGTGAGGGTGTGCTGGACATCCCCAGCCTTTCGGTCCTGCGTTACAAAGATCCCGAAACCCTGCTCGCTGAATTCGAGTCGCTCTGGGGAGTCCGGGCCAGTGTGGTGGCAGTACCGGTCCTCGAACCCGACGGTCTGCTTTTCGACGTCAAAGGACTACGAGGCGTCCCGATGTCGAACTACTCCGTTCCGTCCTCGCGACTCAAAAGTTTCGCGGATGTAGTAGGGGTATTTCTGGCGGCCGGGCTCGACGTCACCCTGACCTTGTATCCGGGGCACGGTTTCATTCCAGGCGACGGGATCCACACACGCGACATCGCAGGCGGCAGCGCCAACCGAGTATGCATTGCCAACCCGCGTACGAGCGAGGTCTACGGCGCCATCCTGGGCACTGGCATCGACATCGCCCAAGAAGTCGCGTCAGCGACGAAGGGGGGCGGCAGGCTCAAGGGCATCGCCTTGGACGTGACGGAGCTATGGGGAACGAGCGGGCAGGTCGGCAGGGTCGAGAAGACGTGCTTTTGCACGGCCTGCACCCGGCACTTCGACAAGAACGCTCCCGACCTCCTCAAGCACTACAGGACGTTCCCCAACCCCTGGAGCCTCCTGCTTCGCTCCAGCAGCAGCACCGGGATGACCTTCGTCTCCGATGTGCCCCCAACTGCGAGTGCGGAGGAGATCGTCGGTCTCGCGCGCCAGAGGAAGTTCGATGAGCAATTCCCCGATCACGATTACGCAGATCTGCTCCGGATGGCGGAACTCCTGCTCCGCTACATGCGAGTTCGACACTCACTGACAGTCGCGTCGATCGGTGCGCTGTTCGACTACGCGTGCGAAGGCCTGGAAGCACAGCTCACACGCGTTCTCATGATGGAGGGTGAACTCTACAGCTGGACTTCGGGGCTGTGGCTGGAGGAACTGGACACAGCGATCGCCAACGGCGAAGAGGCCGGCTTCGACGAGCTCTGGCTCGACTCAGGTACCTCCTATGTGCCGCAGCACATCCCCTACCGCTCCTACATGTGGTCCCGCAGCCGCTACTTCATCAGCCAGTTCTTCCAGTTGACCGGTGCGCTCTGCGATCCCCGTTCTCGCATCCACACCGCCCTGCGGTACAAGACGGTCGAAGAATGCCGGCAAATGGTCGTCGAGCGCTGGCAGTTGGTACACGGCTCCGCTCTCAACGCCCAGGCGGCCCTTTTGACGCTGCCCACCCCTCCTGATGCGACGCCCGACATGCGGCGAGGCTTCGTCGGCGTTGGTCTTCAGCAGGAGTACGGCAAGTGGTTCAGTGATCAGTTGGCCATCCCTCCAACCAGCTCGGAGAGGAGAAACGCCATGCCTGCCCCGGCGGGTCCTGGCCTGCCTGTCCCGGCGGGACGGGATCTGGCCCAGTTTCTCGAGCTTCTGCAGGCAATGCACGACGACGAGTAAAGACGCCGAAGGGTGGTCAGAACTTCGCCATCACGGCCTTCTTCGGCCGGCGGGGGACTGTCTCACCGCTCCTGGCAGTCGCCCATGACCAGGTGATGGCAGATCTTAAGATCAGCCCATGACGAGCTCTCCGGAGTACTGGACCGTGCGCCACTTCTCTCAGGCCAACCCCGCCGGGCCGGGGTGTGACAGCGTCCCGGCGCTCCTGCGCAGGCTGGCCGATTCCATCGAGGCGCTGGGCCCTGTCGAGATTCAGGACGTCGTCATCGAATCGGAGATGACCGAGCACGGCCCTTGGCGCTCGGGGACCGTCTACTTCCACCTGCCCGGGGACAGCTAGTGCTGTGGTCGGGAAGGTTTGCCGGGAAGCTCGCGGCGTCCGGTGCTGGGGGGCACCTCCCACGCCGTTCAGGCAGTGGGGGAGCATCGCAAGGCGGAGCATCACCCGCGTACCGGATGTACTCGGGTGATGCGACAACGCGGCGTGGGGGTACCCCCGGCCGAAGGCTGGGGGAGTGCCGTGCCGGGCCTCGCGAGCCGGTGAACCTTTCCGGTCACAGCACTAGGGACGGAACCCCGCCGTCTCGGGGGCGCGCCCATGATGGGTGCGCCCTCTGCCTCTTCCTGCGGCAGTCGCCGCCAGAGCACGACGATCACAGCGGGCGATGCCGGCCGCGAAGTCCGACCCACCGCAATGGGGCGCGGACGGCGGGTCAGGATCCGCGGTGCGCCAAGGCGTTCCGGTCCAGGGTGGCGAGGACGGTGTTGACCGCGACCACGACGGCGAAGACGGCGGCCCACCGGTCCCGGCCGACGGCGTGCAGGGCGGCCACCGCGGTGCCGAACACCAGCGCCTTCACGGCCAGAACGCCCAGCACCGGCAGCGCCACCCGGGCCTTCGGGGCGGCGAACAGGCCCCACACGACGGCCGCCGCCGCGGGAGCGGCGACGGCGAAGAGGAGACGCGCGGCCGTGTGGTCCGCGCTCTGCCACCCCCACCAGGCGAGGGCGGCCAGGGCCAGCACCTCCAGGAAAAACGCCAGCCCTTCATTGATCACGTGCAACGAGCCGGGAAGCGTCACCGGGAGTCGTCCTCCGTCACCTTCGTCACCTTCATCGCCTTCGTCACGTGCATGGCCGCCAGTTCCAGCAGTTCGTCGACCGACCACTGGTCGTAGACGTGCTCACCGTACTTGGCGGCGAGGACCCGGCCGTCGGGTGCGATGAGGAAGTCGGCGGGCAGACCGAGCCGGCCGCCGTGCGGGCTGGTGGACGGCAGGTGCTCGCGCCCGCGCACGACCTCCCGCAGGCCGCTCAGGACCGCGCGGAGGATCGGCCACCAGGCGCGCGGGTGGAGCAGGGCGCGGGGCGAGCGTTCCACGCCGAACTCCGTGTAGAGCCGCCTGCCCGGGTCGGCGACGACGGCGAACGGCAGCTCGGTGGTGTGGGGCAGCAGTTCGTCGGCGGGCGAGTGGAAGACCACGACCTCGCGGACACCGGCGGCCTCGATCTCCCCGTGCCGCCGCACCACCGAGCGCAGGTGCAGGTTGCAGACCGGGCAGCCGGCGAACCGCCGGAACTGGAGGTGGATCAGCCGGCCGGGATCGGGAACGGCGACCTGGTCGCCGGAGACGGCGGTGAGACGCCGGTCCCCGACGGTGGAACCGGGCCTCACTGGGTTACGGGACATGCGCACGACGGGCTCCCCTCCGTAAGCGTACGGCTTACGCTTACCAGCGTAGGCGTATGCCGTACGCTGTCAACCGCCATGCCACGCCCACGTTCACTCACGCAGGACCAGCCGGCCGCGGCCGCCCTCGCCGTCATCGACCGGGACGGGCTCACCGGACTGTCGATGCGCGCCGTCGCCAAGGAACTCGGCATGAGCACGATGGGGCTCTACCGGTACGTGGACGACCGCGAGGAACTGGAACGACTCATCGTCGAGCTCGTCCTCGCCCGTGTGGACGTCGAGCCGCCGGACCCCGCCATGCCGTGGCGCGAGCGGATCGAGGTCATGGTGCGGCGGCTGCGCGACGCCGTGGCCGACCACCCGGCGATCGTCCCGCTCGCCATCTCCCACCGGCACCACTCCCGCGGAGTGCTGCGCTGGTCGGAGGCCGTGCTCGCCGTCCTCACCGAGGCGGGCGTCGCGGGCGAGCGGCGGGTCGTCGCCCTGCGCGGACTGCTCAGTTACGTCATCGGGGCCATCCAGCTCGAACATCTCGGGGCGCTGTCCGGTCCGGGCACCGTGGCCATCACCGAGCTGCCGCCCGCCGAGTTCCCGCACATGGCGCAGACCGCCCGGGACGCCCGGAACGTCGGCGCCGACCAGGAGTTCCTGGGAGGACTCGCCCTGCTCCTCGACGGCCTCGGCGCCTGACAGCGGCCTGACGGCGGCCTGAAGACGCACGGCGCACCGGTGCGGCACGGACCCGTCCGCGCCGTCGGCGACCGAGCCGTGCCTGCCCCTGAGAACGCCATGCCCGTCCCGGTTGGGCCGGTCGGCAGAGGCCGGGTGTGACGGGATAGGGCCTTCATACGCTGAGGCAGTCGGAATGAGCAGCGAGGGCGTCGGATCCGTAGAGCGAACCAGTAGCAACCGCATGGGATGGACACGGGTATGGGCGACCGACACAGCGACGGTGGGGGCGTGGACCGCCGATACGCCGGAACGGGCGACCGCCGGCCCGGCGGCGACGGCGACATCCGCGCCACCGAGCTGGAACCCGTCCTCCGCCGTGCCCTGTGCGCCGAGGCCCTCGACGCGTCGGCCGAGCAGCGGGCCGTGGCCGCCTTCCGGGCCGCCCGGGAGGAAGGCGCGCACCAGCAGGCACGGGCGCGGAGGCGGGACGACTGGCGACCGTGGCGCGTCCCGGGGCGGCGTGCGGTGCGGGCCGCCATCGCCGTGTTCATCGCCGGCCTGACGTTCAGCGGCGTGGCGATCGCGGGGATCGGCTCACCGAAATCCGACGGGAAGGCGGAGGACGACGGTCGCGCACGGCGGCATCCGTCGCCCACCGCTCCCCAGGCTCCGTCGCCCGACCGGTCGCCCGCACCGGCGCCCGCCGACGCCGCACCGTCCGGGCCCGCCTCCCCCACGCCCGCTCCCTCCGTGACCCGGGACCGCCCGCCGACGGCCAAGGACGTCCAGGCCCACTGCCGCGCGTACGCGTCGGTGAAGGGCAGCGGCAAGGCGCTGGAGTCGACGGCCTGGAAGCGGTTCGTCGAGGCCGCCGGAGGCGAGGACAACGTCGACGCCTACTGCGCCGACCAGTTGGCGCAGAGCGAGACCGGCAGCCCGGGCAAGGGGAACGGCTCGGACAACGGGAACGGCTCCGGGAGCGGGAACGACCCGGGCAAGGAGAACGGACAGCCGAACGGCAACTCGGCCGTCGAGAAGAACGCGAAGAACGAGAAGAACGGACAGACCAGTCCACCGGGCCGCGCTCCCGGGGCCGGCGCGGCGAAGAATGGGCAATCCGGCACGTGAACGCGTGGATCGCGTAGATCACGTGGATCGCGTGGATCGCGCAGATCACGTGGATCGCGTGGATCGCGTAGATCACGTGGATCGCATGGATCGCATGGAATACGGCATGCGAGTTGTGACGCACCGAGTGGTGCGATGAGTGCCTTACTGCACAAACGTGTCGATTTCGTGTCAGTGCACCGGAACCCGTGACATTCCGTGCTCCCGCAGCGCTGAACCCAGTGACCCCGGGCGGGGTCGGGCCGCCTGCTCTCCGGGGGGAGGTACGCGGGCGGCATCATGCAGGGGCAGACTCGTTCGCACCCCCCCCGTGGCGGGTCTGCCCCTGCTTCATCACTCGGCCGGCGCTCCATCACTTGGCCGGCCCTGCGGCCGCATGAGCCCGCCGCCGGAGCGCTCTCCGCGAATGTGCCTGGTCGTGGCGCTGCCGCGCGAGCCGGGGCGGATGGCGGCGACCGCCAGGACGTCCTTGGCCACAACCGCCCGCCCTCAGGAGGCCGTGATCGGCCCGGCGGCAATACGACGGCGCCTGAAGCAACCCGGTCCCCAACTGCTACCGTCTACCAATCTGTAGACGTTCATCCCTCGGACGGCCCGGCTTCACGAGGGTTCCACTTCTGCGTCCGCGTGTGTTCACACGCGTTCCCCGGAGCGCTCACGCACGTGGACCCATGGCCCGGAGATCCACCTGATGACGACTTCCTCCCCGCCCGCCACGGGGCTCGACGGCGCGGCCATCGACGGCGGCCTCTACACCGACGTCACCAACTTCGCTCGGGACACGCACTGGCTGAACGAGCCCGCCGCGCTCTTCTCCGACCTCGGCATGGGCCTGTTCGCGCTCTTCCTGCTGGTGGCCTGGTGGCGCGCCCGGCGCGAGGGGAACACGGTGATGGCCGCCGTGCTGGCCACGCCGTTCGCCGTGGTCCTGTCGTACGTCGTCAACAGCGGGATCAAGAACGTCTTCGAGGAGCCGCGCCCCTGCCGGGCCCTCCCGCACGGCTTCCTCATCGAGGCGTGTCCCCCGGTCGACGACTACGCCTTCCCCAGCAACCACACCACGGTCGCCTTCGCGTTCGCGGTGGCCCTGCTCGTCATCAGCCGGTGGCTGGGGTCCATCGCCCTGCTCACGGCCGTGGCGATGGGTGCCTCGCGCGTCTACGTCGGCGCCCACTACCCCCATGACGTCGGCGTCGGCGCCCTGGTGGGGACCGTCGTCACCCTGATCGTCGTGCTGATGGCGCGCCGGTTCGCCCCGCCGCTGGTGGAGCGGCTGGGCACCGGGCCCCTCGGTCCGCTGCTCGTCGCCCGGACCGCGAAGCGGGCCCGGCCGACGGCGCGCTCGGGCCGGGCGGCGGCGCGGGCCCGGATCTAGCGCCTCTCTTGTTGCCCTGGCCGGTGTCGTAGTCGAAGGCGGGCCGGTCGCTCCTGCTGGACGCGGCCGGCCCTCCGGCGCACCTGGACGACGTGATCGGCCGGGTCGTACGGTCCCGTGGTCGCCGTCGCCGAGGCTCGCGCCGGGCCGGTGGGCGAGGCCGGGGCCGGGACCGTCGGCGCGGGCCGGGGGCGGAGCCGGAGGGCGGCCCGCCGGCCGCGCGCACGGCGATGTTGGAGGTGGCGGCCAGGAGCACCACCGCCGACCGACGCCGGCGCGACCGCGCACCGGTCATGTCCCGCCTTCACCGCCCGCTCCCCAGCTCCGCGGGAGCCGGTCACTCCTCGTAGTAGTTGTTGATCACCACGTCCGGCTCGTCGTCGTCGAACGCCTCGTTCAGCAGGGCCCCGCCGACCAGGCCGGCCGCGCCGGCGCCGATGAGCGCGCCGGTGCCGAAGCGGCGGCCGCCCTGCTGCTGGTCGCCCTGGGGAGCCGGGTAGCCCTGCTGCGGGTACCCCTGCTGCGGATAGCCCTGCTGGGCCTGGGGGTATCCGGGGCTCATCGGCTGGGGCGGGGTGTAGAACGGCGGCGCGGTGGTCTGGACGCGCTGCGCGCACTCGGCGCACGCCTGGACCGGCCGGGGCACGCCCCACTGCGGGTACCAGCTGACGCTCGTCGTGCCAGGGCCGTGGCCGGGGTCGAAGAAGCAGGTCATGTCAGGACTCCTCGTGGGCTGCGGTGGTGCGGCGACGATCGGCGGCTGGGGGGACACCAGGGTCGGTGTCGGTGTCACAGGGAGTGGGGGCGGGGGCGTGTGCGTGGGTGCGGGCGGGGCCGACGGGGGCGGGCCGTACGCTCCCGCACCGGGGTCCGGGGCGGACGGGGCCTGGTTCGGGGCCGGGTCCGGGGCCGTCGTCTCCCGCAGGACGTCGACGCCGTAGTCGGCGGCGATGCCCGCGAGGCCCGATGCGTACCCCTGGCCGACCGCCCGGAACTTCCACTCGGCGCCGTGCCGGTACAGCTCGCCGAAGACCAGCGCCGTCTCACCGGCCAGACCGTCGGCCACCAGGTCGTACCGAGCGAGTTCGGCGCCGCCCTCCTGGTCGAGCACGCGGATGTGGGCGCGCTGCACCCGGCCGAAGGACTGCCCGCGGTCGGCTCCCTCGTAGAGCGAGACCGGGAAGACCACCTTCGTGATCTCGGCGGGCACACGGGTCAGGTCGACGTCGATCCGCTGGTCGTCGCCGCCGACGGGGCTGCCGCCGCCGCTGTGGCGGACCGAACCGTCAGGGCTGCTCAGGTTGTTGAAGAAGACGAAGTGCCGTTCGGACAGCACCTTGCCGGACGCGTCGCACAACAGCGCGCTGGCGTCCAGCTCGTATCCGGCATCCGCCTGCCAGCCCAGCCCGACCGTGACCGCCGTCAGGCCGGGAGCGTGCTTGCTCAGCGAAACGTTGCCGCCCTTGGTCAAGGGCACACTCATCGAACTCCTCCGCAGCTTTTCCGGTCCCCCGTGTTCACGGAGGTCAACGCACGTGCCCTCCTCGGCAGTTCCAGGGTTGCGCAATAATGAAAATATGTGGCTGGATGCGGAGCGGCCAGGCAACCACGGGCCCCATACCTCGCGTCCTGGCCATAGCAGGCATCCGGAACCATGCGATCGGGCAACCAACACTCCTGGAGGACAGGCGACGTGAGCATCATCGGCTGGATCATCCTCGGGCTGCTAGCCGGGGCCATCGCCAAGATCCTTCTGCCGGGGCGGGACCCGGGCGGACTGATCGGCACCACTCTCATCGGCATCGCGGGCGCGTTCGTGGGCGGCTGGCTCTCCGCCAGGTTCCTCGACCGGCCCGTGGAGAGCAACTTCTTCGACCTCTACACCTGGGGTGCGGCCATCGGCGGCTCGCTCGTGCTGCTCATCGGCTACCGCCTCCTGTTCGGCAACTCGCGGAACTGATCCGGCGGCACCGCCCGGGAGGCGCTCACTCCTCCTCGGCCGGCGACGGGGACCGGTAGGCGTGGGCCCTGCGGCGGTCGCGGCGGACCAGAACGGTCGTACTGGCCGCCACGATCAGCGTGGCGGTGCTGAGCGGAACCAGGAAGGGCGTCATCAAGGCCATCGCCGCGATGACCGCCGTCATCGTCTCCATCGTCGTCACTCCTCCTTTGCGCGCTCGGCCGCGTGCCGGGCCCGGGAGCCGGTGCGGCCGGTCAGGGCGGCCTCGATGGCGCCCATCCGGTCGGCCAGCAGGGCAAGAGCGGCGGTCGCGCGCGTGAGGGGATCCCCGGCCGGACCGCCGAGGGTCTGCGCGCGGACGTGGGCCGACTTCACCTCGGCCCAGCGATCCGCCTGTTGTGGGGTCAGGGTGCCGCGCAGTTCGGCCAGTTTCAGCAGGTTGGCCTCGGCTCCCGTGGTGAGGGTCTGTGCCTCGGCGGTGAAGTGGTCGTCGAGGACCGCGGACAGTTCGGCGTCGTTCATGACGGGCCGCAGCCGCTGGGCGATCTTGTTCATGGTGCGGTAGGAGCCCTGGAGCCGGAACGGCGGCTCGGTGCGCGTCGCGTCGGACTGGGCGGCGGAGGCGATGTAGGCGGCGTTGACCGCGAGGACCGCCTCACGCGCGCCGAGCAGCTGACGCAGCACGGACACGATCTGCTCGACCTCGGCGGGCGCGCAGGGGTGCTTCAGCCGGTCGGCGCGGGCCGCGGGGTCGTTGCCCGCGAGCCGGAGGAACAGGTCGAGGTCGCCGCGGTCGCGGCCGGCCAGCGGGGCCAGCACGGGGTTCGCGGTGAGCGCGTTCTCCAGGAAGCTGAGGGCGAAGACGTCCTCCTTGCCGGTCAGGACGTCGCCGAGGTTCCAGACGTCGGCGCGGTTGGCGAGCATGTCGGGGACGCGGAAGCGTTCGCCCGACTCGGTGTAGGGGTTGCCGGTCATGCAGACGGCGAACCGCTTGCCGCGCAGGTCGTAGGTGCGCGCCTCGCCGTTCCGGACGCCCTCGACACGGCGGGTGGCGTCGCACAGCGGGATGAACTTCTGGAGCAGCTCCGGTGAGGTGTGCTGGATGTCGTCCAGGAGGAGCAGGGTGTTGTTGCCCGCCGCCAGCGCGAAGTTGATCTTCTCGATCTCCTGTCGGGCCGTGGCGTTCGGGGCCTCGGCCGGGTCCAGCGAGGTGACGGCGTGGCCGAGCGCCGGGCCGCTGATCTTGACCAGCATCAGGCCGAGGCGGTCGGCGACGTACTCCATCAGCGTGGTCTTGCCGTAGCCGGGCGGCGAGACGAGCAGCAGCAGGCCGCCGGTGTCGGTGCGCTTGGTCTCGCCCGCGGTGCCGAGCTGGCGGGCGAGGCTGTCGCCGATGAGCGGCAGGTAGACCTCGTCGATGAGCCGGTTGCGGACGAACGCGGCCATGGAGCGTGGACGGTGGTCGTCCAGGCGCAGCTGGGCCCGCTCGGTGTCGACCAGGGCGGTGCGGCGGCGCTGGTAGGCACGGAAAGCGGGTGCCTCCCGCGTCTCGAAGCGTTCGGTGCGGGCCAGGAACTCGTCGATCCGCAGGGTGAGTTTGCGGCCCTCGATGCGCGGGTGGGTGCCGAGCAGACCCTCGACGGTGGTCACCGGGGAGACCTCGGACTCGTAGCGGGGCAGGTCCGGGCACAGCTCGGCGGCCACCGCCTCGGCCAGGTCGCCGACGGTGATCTCGGTACCGGTGGAGGTGACGTACGCCGACAGCCACGCCTCGGCCAGCTGGCGGCGCGCGGCGAGGCCGTCGAGCGCGGCCAGGTCCTCGTCGTAGGCGGAACTGCCCACGGTGCGGCGGAACTTGTCGAGCAGGGTGCGGGTGGCGGCGCTGATGACGAACCCGTCGGGCCCGCTCGTCAGCTCCTGGAACAGATACGCCGCGGCGGCGGGCGCCAGGTCGCCCGCGCCCAGGGAGGCCGGTCCGTGGCCGCCCAGGGAGGCCGGTCCGTGGCCGCCCAGGGAGGCCGGTCCGTGGCCGCCCGGGGCGGCCAGCCAGGTCGCGAGGGCCGCCGCGAGTTCCGCGGCGAGTTCGGCGATGGCGGGGGACGGGCCGAAGGCGTCGCGGGCGCGGGCCAGGGAGGCCGCTCGCCGGGTCCAGGCCGTGCGGGCCTCGGCGGTGGTGCCGTGCGCCCAGAACAGCTGGGCGGCGGCCCGCGCGGCGGGTTCGTGGCGCAGGGGCCCGGCCTGCTCGTACAGGGGGAGCAAAGCGGTGAGGATCGCCGTCGCGTCGTGGTCGTGGACACCGCGCTCGTAGCCCTCGTCGTACGCCTCCTCCGCGGCCCCGCGCACCAGGGCCGGCAGGTCGGCCTGTGCCGGCGCGGCCGCGCCGTGGCGGCGCAGCAGCCGGGCGGCGAGGTGTTCGGCGCGGTAGACCTCGGGAGACTCGGACGGCAGCCGCCGGTCCCAGTACGGGCGTGTGTCCGCGAAGCCCGGGTCAGTGACCGGGGCGCGGTAGTCGGTGCCGGACAGGGCGAAGGCGAGGCCGTCGCCGTGCGGGACCAGGGTGAGGTCGAGCGGCCGGGTGGTGACGGCGAAGCGGTGGGTTCCCAGGCGGAGGGTGCGACCGCCGTCGGCGTACAGGTCGGTGCGGTCGCGCAGCGCGCGGGCCGCCTCCTGGCGGGCGGACTTCAGGCGGCCGCTCAGTTCTTCCGCCCGTACCGGATCGCCGAGTTCGCGCAGTTCCCCGGCGGTGCGGCGGACCTTGGCGACCAGCGGATCGGAGGCGAAGAAGGTACTGACGGCGTCGGCGTCGGCGAGCGTGGCCGCGCGCCGGGCGATCGTCTCCAGCACCCGGCCTGCGGACGCCGCGAGTTGTTCGGCGCGGCGGGCGCGGGCGTCCAGGAGGCCCTGCTTGCGGCCGGAGAAGGCCTCGTAGATCTCGGTGCGCTTGTCGGTCAGCTCGCCGAGGAAGTCGTCGAACTCCGCGAAGCGGGACTCCAGGTTCTCCAGCCGCACCAGCATGGACGCGAGTTGCTCGTCGCAGGCCTCGGGGTCGTCCGCGGCCGCGAGCGCGCCGGTGACGGCCTGGCCGAGCAGCGCGAACTCGGCCGCGAACTCGGCGCGTCCCTCCTGGTCGCGCAGTTCACGGCGGCGGGCGTCGAGCAGGGCGCGGGCGCGGTTGACACCGCCCAGCACCTCGGCGATGCGTTCCAGGACGGAGGTACGCACGGTGGCGTCGCCGATGTCGAGGCCGGCGACGACCTCGGTGACCGTGCGCAGCGAGCCGGCGAGGTCGTCGAGCCGGCCGGCGACCGGTGCCGCCTCGGCGACGCTGCCGATCGACTCGGCATCGGAGGCGAGGCGTTCGACCTCCTCGTGGTGGTCGGCGAAGGCATCCTCGCGGGCCAGGAAGGCGACCGCCCGCTGCCCGAACGTGGCGAGGTCGGCCTCCGTCCCGGCGGCCAGCTCGTCGATGCGGGCGGTGTCGGCGTACCGCATCTCCTTCAGGGTCAGCAAGTGGCCCTGGGCCTGCCTCAGTTCGCTCAGGCCGCCGACCCAGGCGGCGGCGCCGCGCGGTGCCTCGCCGCGCAGCCGGCGCACCACCGCGGCGAGCCGGCCGGCGGCCGCTTCGAGCGCGTCGGCGGCCTGCCGGGTCAGCGTCTGGACGGTGCGGAACTCCTCCAGCACCTGCTCGGCGGTGGCCCGTACGGCGTCCAGCGGGGTGCGCAGGTCGCCCAGTTCCTCCTCGCCCAGCCAGTGGTGGCTGTCGAGGGCGCGGACGCAGGCCGCGGCCAGCGCCTCGTACACCTCGGCGGTCGGCGTGGTCTCGGCGACGGCGCGGCTGATGGACAGGCAGTCGGAGATGCCGCGTACGAGGTCGGCGTTGCCGATCCGCCCGAGGGGTCCGGTGCCCGTGGCGCCCGCGTGGGTGTCGGAGACGTAGGGGGAGCTCCAGAGCTGGAGGGGGTGCACGCGGCCCGGCTCGTCGGGGCCGGCCGAGGGGTCCGTGCGCAGCGCCATCAGCGTGCCGTCGTCGAACAGCGCCCAGCCGTGGCAGGACAGCGGGGTGGCGACCTCCTCGCGGATGGTGTTGTACGACAGCAGCAGGCTGCGGCCCTCGGCGGGCGCGTGGAAGGCGTACAGCACGTCCTCGCCGTAGGGCGAACGCACCTCGCGCTCGAACTCCAGGCCCGTGCCGTCGAGTTCGTAGGTCTTGTGGACGCCCGTGGCCAGGCAGTAGCCCCCGGGGAACACGATGCCCTGGTCGTCGGGCAGGCGGCGGCAGGCCTGCCCGATGCCGTCGAGGCGGACCACGGCCCTGGTGAGGGTGTGGAAGACGAGGTAGCGGTGGGCCTGCTCCTTGTAGGGGCGGATCCGCAGCAGGATCAGCGGGCCCACGCTCGCGTGCGCGACGTCCGCGTCGGCGAGGGACTGGAGCGGTTCGTCGACCGGCTCGCTGTGGACGCCCTCGCCGGTCTCGGTGTCGTCCTCCGTCTTGACGGTGAGGTGGCCGCCGACGGTGGAGACGAAGATCTCGCCGCGCACGGAGACGTGCGGGTGGCGGCCCAGGACGTGGTCCTCGCGGCCGGTCGCGGTCCACTCGAAGTCGTGGGACGGCGGCGGCACATGGTCGCGTTCGCCGCGCCCGTCCAGGAACTCCGCCCGGCCGTCGGGGGTGATCGTCCAGCGCAGCACCCGGATGTCGCCGGGCTTCTCGCCGGTCCGGAAGACGGCGAGGAGCCGGCCCTCCACGCGGCGCAGGCTCAGCAGCCGGGCCTGCCGGTAGTAGCGGTGCAGAGCCCCGAACTCCCGCACGAAGGCGGGGTCGTCGAGGAGTCCGGGCACCGCGTCCTCGGGCAGCCGGTTCAGTTCCCGGTCGTGCAGCGCGAGGACGTCGCCGACCTCGGGTTCGGGCCGGTTGCCGTTGTATCCGAACAGCAGGCGGTCGCCGACTGCCACGACGTCGCGAGGCACACTGGGGTGCTCGGTGCGCAGCCGGCCGGTGCCGGTGAGGTCCAGGCGCGTGGCGCCGAACTCCTCGGCCCGTCGGGCGTTGAGTCGTTCGGCACCGCGGGCGAGCTCGGCGGCCTGCGCGGTCAGCCGGTCGCGCAGCACCTCGTACGTTCCGGTGTCCACGGAGTCGTACGAACCCGTCTCCAGGGCGGTGGCCATGGGTGGTGCGTCCCTTCGCGAAGAGGTGCGGGCCCGGGGCCCGGTCTGTCCGGCGGATCAGGCCGGCTCCCGTCGGCGGGGCTTTCCGGCCCCGTGATTCCGGCGTGTCCACGGGGCGGGCCCTCGACCGCCGTCTTTCCGACGGTGGGTTGGGGCCCGTCCCCGTGGTTCGTCAGACCCGGGCGGTGCCGTTGAGTGCGGTGAGCGGGGTGTCGGCGAGGCCCAGCTCACCCGCGCGGTCGAGGAGCTGCTGGAGCTGACCGGCGTTCGTGCCGCCCGGCTGCATCATCTTCATCAGCAGCGCGGAGACCGTCAGGTTCTTGACGTCGGCCGAGTTGACCTGGCCGAGGATCCGGGCGAGGTCGTCGGTGAAGTTCGACGAGCCGTCCAGCCAGGGCCCCGCCAGGGCCTGCGCGGTCCGGGAGTTCTCCACGAAGCCGTCGACACCCTTGCCGAACGAGATGGCGCTCATCAGGCGGTCGAAGAAGACCGACTCGCCGCCGACGATGTCGATGTCGGCGTGCTCCAGGCCGGTCGCGATGACCGTGGCCTGCGCCTCGGCGACCTGCCGCTGCGCCTCCAGGCCGGCCAGCCGGATCTCCTTCTCCGCCTGGAGCCGCAGCCGGTACTCCTCGTGCTCGCGGGAGGCCTCGTCCAGGGCGGCCATCGCGGCCGCCTTCTCGGTCAGGCCCGCCGCCTCGGCCTTCAGCTTCTCGCCGATCGCGGCGGCCTCGGCGAGCGCCTTGGCCTGGGCGCCCTCGGCCTCCGCGCGCAGCCGGGCCTCGGTGCCCTGGGCCTCGGCGAGCGCCTTGGCCTGCAACGCCTCGGCCTCGGCGCGGCCCGCCTTCTCGATGACCTCGGCCTCCTGCTCGCGGACCTGGACGGCGGCCAGCCCCTCCGCGGCGGCCTCGGCCTTGACGGCCTCCGCCAGGCGCAGCTTGGCGCGGGCGTCGAGGTCGGCGGTCTTCAACCGGGCCTCGGCCAGGGTGAGTTCCTCGGCCGCGCGGTGGGTGGCGGCCTGCTCGGCGGCCTCGGCGGCCTTGATGTCCTTGACCAGCTTCTCCTGCGCCTCCGCCTCGGCGGCGATGATCACGGCCTGGCGCTCGCGCTCCGCCTCCTCCACGGCGCGCAGCTTCTTGATGGACTCCTCCTGCTCGGCGACCGTACGGTCCACCGCGACCCGCTCGCGGACGACCTCGGCGATCTCCCGCTTCTCCGCCTCGACCTCCTTGTCGGCGGCGATCCGGGTGAGCTGGGTCTCCCGCTCCCGGGCGATGACCTCCAGGAGGCGGTCCTTCTCGATGCGCTCGTTCTCGATGGCGATGACCCGCTCGCGGTTCTTCGCGGCGACCGCGACCTCACGGGCCTGGTTCTCGCGCTGGACGCCGAGCTCTTCCTCGGTGCGCAGGAAGGCGCTCTGCGCACGCAGCCGCTCCTCCTCCATCACGCGGGCGGTCTCGGCCTCCTCGCGGGCGCGGGAGGTCTCGATCTCCCGCTTCTGCTTGATCTCGGCGTCCGCCTGGCGGCGCTCCAGCTCCAGGATGGCCTCGCGCGCGTCGACGTTCTGCCGGGTGATCTCCTTCTGCTCGGTGCGCTGCGCCTCGTTGGTGCGCACGTGCTCCACGGCCGTCAGCTCGGTGATCTTCCGGATGCCCTGGGCGTCGAGGACGTTGCCCGGGTCGAGCTGGGTCAGCGGCGTCTGCTCCAGGTAGTCGATCGCCGCGTCCTCGAGGTGGTAGCCGTTCAGGTCGACACCGATGACCTCGATGATCTGGAACCGCAGTTCCTCACGCTTGGTGTAGAGGTCGGTGAAGTCCATCTGCTTGCCGACGGTCTTCAGCGCCTCGGAGAACTTGGCGTGGAACAGCTCCTGCAACGTGTCCCGGTCGCTGGCGCGGGCGGTGCCGACGGCCTGGGCGACCCTGACGACGTCCTCGACGGTCTTGTTGACCCGCACGAAGAACGTGATGCGGATGTCGGCGCGGATGTTGTCCCGGCAGATGAGCCCCTCGCGGCCGGTGCGCGTGATCTCGATGGCCTTCACCGAGATGTCCATGACCTCGGCCTTGTGCAGCACCGGCAGGACGACCTGGCCGGTGAAGGTCACGTCGACCTTGCGCATCTTGGAGACGATCAGGGCCTTGCCCTGCTCCACCTTCCGGAACAGCCGGGAGAAGGTGAGCAGTACGAAGAGAACGAGGAGCAGGCAGGCCGCGACGAGTGCGCCGATGACATCCATGGCATACGTCCTTGACGGTAAGGAACGGTGAGTAAGGGAGAGACCGGGTGGCCGGGTCCGGCCCCTGCCGTGTCCCGGCGACTCGGGCGCCGGGCCACGGCAGGCGGCGGGTGCGCCGCGGAATCGTCGAGCCCCCTCTTCCCCCTGCGACGCACCGGGCGGCGGTACTTCCCCCTGCCGGCCCCGGCACCGGACATCTGCCGGTGTCCGGCACCGGAACCGTCCGCGGTGCTCCCCTCGCAACATCATGCCCGACCGGGCTCACCTGGCACATTGCCGGTTTCCGGCAGTGTTCGGCGGTCCTTCCTGCCGGTGACCTGACAGTGCAGCGTCAAGATCGGGGAACCGGGCTCGGAAAGTCCGGAGAGCGCCGCCGCCTTCGCGGGCCGTACCGGATGCGGCACGGCGCGGCCCCCGGCCGCCGGCACCCCGCGGTCACGGGGAGGGCGGCCAGCGGGGGGCCGTGCGGGCCCAGGCGCTGTCCCAGGCGGCCAGGTTGCGGCGGCGGAGCAGCAGGCCGGCGGCGCCGTACACCGCGGCGCCGGTGACCGGGACGGCCAGGGCGGCGAGGATCGCCCAGCCCGTGCTGTGGCTGCGGACCTGGGCGGTGGTCAGGGGCGGCTCGGTGATGCGTCCGTCGGTGTCGGCCCATATGTCGACGGAGCTGCCGGCGGGCAGGCCGGGCTCGACGTCGGTCCTGTCGGTGCGGGCGAGCCCGCCCGGGTCGGTGAAGCGCACCGGTACCGGATAGCGGGTCTTCTTCGCCTCCTCGGAGCCCGGCTCGGGATGGCGGGGTGCGGCGTGCAGGAGGACCGCGGTGGTCTGCCGCCGCGTTTTTTCCTGGTGCTCGGCCGCCTGTTCGTAGTGGCGCAGGGCGGTGGCGCCGACGAAGAACATGGCCACGGGCGTGCCGGCCAGTACGGCCAGCAGGACGCCGAGGCCGATCCACGCCTGGAGCAGGTCGCTGGGGCGGCGCACCGGGTTGCGCCGCAGGCGCCAGAGCATGCGGCTCGGGAGTTCGTCGGGGAGCGGGTCGTCGGGGAACAGCCCTTCGGGGGGCGGCTGGGCCCGAGGGATGCCGCCGGCCATGGTGCGGCCCTCCTTCCGTGTCCTCTTGGTCCGCGTGGTCCGCGTGGTCCTCGCAGTCCGCATGGGCCTCTTAGGCCTCGTGCTCCTCTTTTCCGTGCGCGGTGGGGACGGGCTTTTCCGTACGCGGTGGGGACGGGGGCTGGCCTACGGGGTCTAAGGGGCGGGCGGCCCGGAGGACGCGCCCGCCGGGTCGTCGGGATGGTCGTGCGCGGCCCGCAGCAGGGTGGCGGCACCGCGGACGGCGGCGGTGTGCGGCGCCGCCACGGCCTTGAGGGGCGCGTGCAGCCTGCCGGCGAGGTGGTAGGTGATCTCCGGGCGCAGGGCTCCGCCCCCGGCCAGCAGGGCGCCCCGGCGCAGGGCGTCCACGGTGAGCGACGTACGGTCCTGCCGCAGCATCGCGGTCACCATGGTGGCCACCGCCTCGCAGATCTGCACCGGCGAGGCGGAGTCGAGGTCGCTGGTGCCCAGCGCGGTGCGGCGCGCGTCGACGACCGCGCCCTCCGACAGCAGCACCACCTCGGTCAGATGCGCGCCGATGTCCACCACGAGCAGCGGGCGGGACAGGTCCGCGCCCGCGGCCAGGGCGACGGCCCGCGCGCTGGGAATGGTCAGCACGCCGCGCGGCCGCAGCACCTCCACCGCCGTACGGGCCTCGTTGCGGAAGGCCACCCCGTCCAGTACGGGGGCGGTGAGGACGACCAGGGGACGGGTGAAGCGGGGCAGGCGGTTGCCGAGGAGGCGGTCGAGCATCCGGGCCGTGCCCTCGGTGTCGATGATCGTGCCGCGCTGGATCGGGTACACCGCCCCGGAGCCGGGGAACGTCACCGTGGGGACGTCCAGGACCAGCCCCCGCCCGGCGACCCAGGCGCGGGTGCGGGCGCTGCCCATGTCGAGGGCGACGCCCCAGCCCTGCCGGCCCAGCGGCCACGGCCGGTGCCGGGTGGCCGCGGCGGCACGCGAACGCTGGGTGACGGTCACCGTCCGGCCTCCCTGACCTGCTGGCAGCGCGCGCAGTAGCGGGCCTGCGGCACGATCTCCAGCCGCTCCCGCGCGATGGGACGCCGGCACAGGTGGCAGGTGCCGTAGCCGCCCTCGTCCATGCGCGCCAGGGCCGCCTCGACGTCGGCGAGGACCATGCGGGCGGAGGCCGCGAGTTTCACGCGGACCTCCACCTGCGAGGCGGTCTGCTGCTGGAGCAGTGCGTCCGCGCGGGACGTCGCGGCGGCCGAGATCTGCTCCAGCTGTTCCTGGCGGAACATGCGCTGGTCGTCGAGGTTCGCACGGAGCGCGGCGAGGTCCTCGGCCGTCAGGTACGTGTCGCGGTCGCCGATGATCTGGTTGTTCACCGTTTCACCCCTTGGGCAGGGCGGAGGACGAAGGCAGGACGGACGGGGCGGGCGGGGCGGGCGGTACGGCGCCGGCAGGCGACGCAGTGCCCCGTGTACGGCAGGATCTCCAGGCGCTCCGCCGGAACCGGCTTGCCGCATTCCAGGCAGGTCCCGTAGGTGCCGTCCTCGATCCGGGCGAACGCCTCGTCGATCTCCTTCAGGACCCGCTGGATGGCCTCACGCTGGGAGGACATCAGGTGGTCGTCCGCCGTCTGCCCGGTCTCGCCGAGGGCTTCCAGCTGGACCAGCCGGGTCCCGCGGGCGTGTTCAAGGCGCCGGCGGGCCTCCTGAGCGGACAGGCGCTCGCGGGGTTCGGTCCGGGCGGCGTCGAGCGACATCGTCAGTGCCCTACTTTCTGCAACGGGGGACGGGGGTCGGTCACACCTCAACCCTGGTCGAACCCGCCGCGGTTTCCCATCGGGTCCAGAGCCCATTTGCGGCCGGTCCGGGGATCCACTCGACACGCGGATGGGTAGGCCGCACCCTGCGAAATGGGGACCGTGCCCCATCGATCCCGGCGGCCGGCGGGAGGCACACTGGCGGCAGGCCCGGTCGGGACCAGGGGGCCGCGGCTCGTCCAGGATGCGCGATGCCCGACAGTAGAGGCAGACCGCATCACGGAAGGAGGCTCAACCCTGGTGTCCCTGTTCTGGCGGATCTTCGGGCTCAACGCCGTGGTGCTGGGCACGGCCACCGCGCTGCTGCTCTGGGCCCCCGTGACCGTCTCGGTGCCGGTCGTGCTGACCGAGGCCGTCATCCTCGTGGGCGGCCTGGCCGTCATGCTGGTCGCCAACGCCGCCCTGCTGCGCTGGGGACTGGCCCCCCTGGACCGGGTGACGAAGCTGATGACCACCGTGGACCTGCTGCGCCCCGGCCAGCGGCTGCCCGAGCAGGGCGGCGGCGAGGTCGCGGAGCTGATCCGCACGTTCAACGCCATGCTGGACCGACTGGAGAACGAGCGGGCCACGAGCAGCGCCCGGGTCCTGCTCGCCCAGGAGGCCGAGCGGCGCCGTATCGCGCAGGAGCTGCACGACGAGGTGGGCCAGAGCATGACCGCGATCCTGCTCGCGCTCAAGCGGGCCGCGGACGAGGCGGACGCGCCGCTGCGCGACGAACTGCTCCAGGCGCAGGAGATCACCCGGGGAAGCCTGGACGAGGTCCGCCGGCTGGTGCGCCGACTGCGGCCCGGGGTCCTGGACGACCTCGGCCTGGTCGCCGCGCTGACCTCGCTGACCACCGACTTCGCCACCCACACCGGGCTGCAGGTGGTGCGCCGCTTCGACACCGACCTGCCCGCCCTGGAGCCGGAGACGGAGCTGGTCCTCTACCGTGTCGCCCAGGAGAGCCTGACCAACGTGGCCCGGCACGCGGACGCCGAACGGATCGAGGTCAGCCTGCGGCACACCGACGACGCCGTGGAGCTGGCCATCACCGACGACGGGCGCGGCATCAAGGCGGCGCACGAAGGCGCCGGCATACGCGGCATGCGCGAGCGGGCCCTGCTCATCGGGGCCGGCCTCGACATCGCCCCCGCCCCCGCGGCCGGAACCGAGGTCCGGCTCACCGCGCCCGTCGTCCCCAGGAAGCAGAGCTGATCATGTCCGACCCGACCACGATCCGCATCCTGCTCGCCGACGACCACGCGCTGGTACGACGGGGGGTGCGGCTCATCCTCGACCAGGAACCGGATCTGGAGGTGGTCGCCGAGGCCGGCGACGGCGCGGAGGCCATCGAGATGGCCCGCACCCACGACATCGACCTCGCCGTGCTGGACATCGCGATGCCGCGGCTGACCGGGCTCCAGGCCACCCGCGAGCTGGTCGCGCTCAAGCCGGACCTGCGGATCCTGATGCTCACCATGCACGACAACGAGCAGTACTTCTTCCAGGCCCTCAAGGCCGGTGCCAGCGGGTACGTGCTGAAGTCCGTCGCCGACCAGGACCTGGTCGCCGCGTGCCGGGCGGCGATGCGGGACGAGCCGTTCCTGTACCCGGGCGCGGTGACCGCGCTCATCCGCAACTACCTGGACCGGGTCCGCCACGGCGAGGAGACCCCGGACCAGGTCCTGACGCCCCGCGAGGAGGAGGTCCTGAAGCTGGTCGCGGAGGGGCACTCCTCGAAGGAGATCGGCGAGATCCTCTTCATCAGCATCAAGACCGTCCAGCGGCACCGCGCCAACCTGCTCCAGAAGCTCGGTCTGCGCGACCGGCTCGAACTCACCCGCTACGCCATCCGGGCCGGTCTGATCGAACCCTGACGGCCCGCCCCACGACCGCCTGGGGTCCCGGCTGCCCACTCCCCGGCCGGGATCCCGGGTACGACACCCGCGTCCGCCACGAGTGCCACCACGAACACGAAAGGGGACGGTGCATGCACCCAGCGCCGAGCACCGCTCCCTCGTCCCGTGCCCTGGCCTTCCTGACGGCCGCGCTGCTCACCCTGCTGGCGGTCTTCACCACCGGCAGCCCTCCGCCGCTGCCCGCGCCCGCCACCGCGGCGGCCTCCGTCGCGGACCTCGCGCCCGGACCGCGCTCCGGCTCCGCGCCCGGCGGCGGCCACTCCGGCTTCGACGAGCGTCCCGCGGACGCCCCGCACGCCGGGCAGGGGTGCACCGTCGTCTGCTCCGGGCAGGACGGCACCCGGCAGGAGTTCCACGGGGACCGGCCCGTCGCGCACGGGCAGTTCGCCACCGCCGAGGACGTCACGGACATCCCCCTCCCCGCACCTGGGCGGACGCGACCGGTCCCGGTGACCGTCGCCGCCCGCACGGTGCACGTGGTGCAGGACGGCGGCCGGGCACCGCCGCGGGCCTTCGGCATCTGAAGTCCCCCGTTCGCCCCTCGACCGCCGTGACCGCGTCGGCCGCAGTCTCGGCGTGCCTGCCGGAGGCCTCCGTTGAAACGTACGAAACCCAGTACTTCCCTGAAACGCACGAAACGCAGTACTTCCCGGGTGAGAGCGCTGTTCGCCCTCGCCGTGATCGCCCTGTCCGTGTACGTCACCGCCACCGTCCCCGTCCGTCTCGGACTCGATCTGCGGGGCGGCACGCAGATCGTCCTGGAGACCCGCTCCACCCCGACCGCCAAGGCCGACCGCGAGGCCACCGACCGCGCCCTGGAAGTGCTGCGCGGCCGGGTCGACGCGCTCGGCGTCGCCGAACCGACCCTCGTCCGCTCGGGCAGCAACCGGATCATCGTCGAGCTGCCCGGCGTGCAGGACCCCAAGAAGGCGGCCGACGTGCTCGGCCGTACCGCCCAGCTGACCTTCCACCCGGTGGTCGGCGTCGCCGACGGCACCGAGGACCCCGCCACGTCCAAGCCCGAGGCGTCCAAGGAACCCAAGGACCCCAAGGAGCCCGGCGCTTCGAAGGAACCCGAGGCGTCCAAGGGACCCGACGCGTCCAAGGAACTCGTCCTGCCCGACGAGTCGGGGCAGAAGCTGCGCCTTCAGGACAGCGCCATGACCGGCAAGGACGTCAAGGGCGCTCAGGCGCGCTTCGAGCAGGAGACGGGCGCCGGCTGGACCGTCACCGTCGACTTCGACAAGGCGGGCCGGACCGCGTGGGCCAAGCTGACCAGTGAGGCCGCCTGCCGTGAGGTGGGCGACCCCGCGCGCCGGGTCGCCATCGTGCTCGACGACCGGATCATCTCCTCCCCGCAGGTCGCCCCGTCCGTCGCCTGCGGCACGGGCATCGCGGACGGCTCCACGCAGATCACCGGCTCCTTCGACGACGCCGAGGCCCGCGAGCTGGCGCTGCTCATCAACGGCGGCGCCCTGCCCGTGCCGGTCGAGACGGTCGAGCAGCACACCATCGGCCCCACCCTCGGCGCCAGCGCCATCGAGGCCACCGCCTGGGCCGCGGTGATCGGCACCGCCCTGACGATCCTGTTCATCAGCATCGTCTACCGCCTCACCGGCTTCCTCGCGGCGGTGGCCCTGCTCTGCTACGGAGTGATCTCCTACGCCGCCCTGGCCGTCCTCGGCGCGACCCTGACGCTTCCGGGCCTGGCCGGTTTCGTCCTGGCGATCGGCATGGCCGTGGACGCCAACGTGCTCGTCTTCGAACGAGCCCGTGAGGAGTACGCCGGCATGCACCGGCCGAGCCCGCGCTCGGCCCTCACCGCCGGATTCCGCAACGCCTTCAGCGCGATCGCCGACTCCAACATCACCACGCTGATCGCGGCGGGACTGCTGTTCTTCCTGTCCACCGGTCCGGTACGCGGCTTCGCGGTCACCCTCGCCATCGGTGTCGGCGCGTCCATGATCAGCGCGCTGGTGATCACCCGGGTGCTCGCCGAGTTCGCCGTGGACCGCGCCTGGGTGCGCCGCCGCCACCTGCTCACGGGTCTGGCGACCACCGGACGGGTCCGCGATCTGCTCGCGCGCCGCAACCCGGATCTGATGCGCCACCCGCGTCGCTGGCTGGCCGCCTCCGCGGTCCTGCTCGTGCTCGCCGGTTCGGGCATCGCGGCCCGGGGCCTGAACTTCGGCCTGGAGTTCACCGGCGGCCGGCTGATCGAGTACACCACCGCGACCCCAGTGAACCCCGACCGGGCCCGCACCGCCCTCGCCGACGCGGGCTTCCCCGGCGCGCTCGTGCAGTCGTCCAACGACAACGGCCTGACCGTGCGCACCGAGGACCTGACCGACGCCGAGGCCGCCAAGGTCACCGGGACCATCAGCGAACTCGGCGGCAAGACGGAGAAGATCCGCGACGAGCTGATCGGCCCGAGCCTGGGCGAGGAGCTGCGCCGCAACGCGCTCATCGCACTCGGCGTCGCCCTCGGCGCCCAGTTGCTGTACCTCGCGGCCCGCTTCCGATGGCTGTTCGGCACGGCGGCGGTCGCCGCGCTCGCGCACGACGTCGTCATCCTCGTCGGCATCTTCGCGTGGCTCGGCAAGCCCATCGACGGTGTGTTCCTGGCGTCGCTGCTCACCGTCATCGGCTACTCGGTCAACGACTCGGTGGTCCTGTTCGACCGCATCCGGGAACTGCTCGGACGCGACCGCAAGACACCGCTGGAGCAGATCACCAACAAGGGAATCCTGCAGACGCTGCCCCGCACGATCAACACGGGCATGGGCGCGGTGCTGATCCTGATCTCCCTGACGGTCTTCGGCGGGGACTCGCTGACCGACTTCGCGCTCGCGCTGCTCATCGGTCTCGTGGTCGGCACCTACTCCTCGGTGTTCACCGCCTCCCCGCTCGCCATCGAGCTGCACCGCCACCAGCGCGGCGGGCGGCGACACGGCTCGGGCGGCGGCGCGGGCGGCGGCAAGCCCGCCCGCCGGAGCGCACCGGCGCGGGTCTGAGGTCCTGGCGGTGGGCGGCGGTGCACCCCGCCGCCCACCGGAAATGGGTACTGCGACCGATGGCCGCATCCCGCGCGCGCGGCCACGCTGGAGGGTCAGGAGGGGGCCGTACGTCACCGCGGCCCCCTCGTCACCGGCTCTTTTGCCAGAAGGGACCGTATCGCCGATGTCGTGGGAGACCACCAGCAGTGCCTCCGCGGCCGAGCGCCTGAGCGCGCACGATGCCCGGCAGCGCCTCGAACACGAGCGCAACTCCCGCCTCGCCCAGCTGCGGGCCGTCCAGGAGACCGAGGACGGCGGTCAGGAGGCCGACGACCTCCTGACCGCGCAGAAGAACGCCCTGCAGCAAGCGCTGAAGGACATCGAGGCCGCCTTCGCCCGGCTGGACGACGGTTCCTACGGGAACTGCGAGGACTGCGCCAAGCCCATTCCGGTGGAGCGCCTGGAGATCCTTCCGTACGCGCGCTGCTGCGTGCCCTGCCAGCAGCGCGCCGGCTGATCCGGCTCCCGCGCCCGACGGCGCCGCAGCGCGGCGCGGCCCGCGCCCGCGTCCCCTGTCCGAGGTGAAGGAGGCCGACCGGTGATCCTCGGCGACAGCACGTCGACCGCCGCCCCGGGGGGCCGCGGGCCCACCGGGGCGGTCCGCGGGCGCGGTCCGGGCATCGCCCTGGACCTGGGCAGTGCCCGGACCCGGGTCTGGGCGGAGGGCCTCGGAGGCATCCTCGACGTGCCCACGGTCACCCATCAGGGCTCCGCAGCCGCCCGCCCCGTCCGGCGCGGCACCGTCGTGGACCCGGCCGCCGCGACCCGGCTCGTCTGCCGGCTGCTGGCCGACCGCGTCCCGCACGACGCCCGGCCCGTCGTCGTCCTCACCACCCCGGTCCTGAGCGGGCCTCGGTCCCGCGCCACCACCGTCGGCGTCCTTCAGGTACTGCGACCGCGGGCCGTGCTGACCATCGACAGCGTCCGCGCCGCCGCGCTGGGCGCCGGCGCCGACCTGTCCGGCGCGCTGCTCGTCATCGACGTCGGCGCCCAGCTCAGCGAGGTGGCCCTGCTCACCGACGGCCGGGTGGCCGCCGCCCGCCGGGCCACCATCGGCACCGACGACGTGTGCGCCGCCACCCTCGCCGAACTGGTCACCGCCGTCACCACGCTGGTCACCGGGCTGCTCCGGGACGATCCCCGGCCCGCACTCGTCGACGCTCTCGACCGCGGTCCGCTGCTCGCCGGCGGCGGCCCCCTGCGCCCCGAGCTCGCCTACCGGCTGTCCGCGCGGCTGCGCAGCCACGTCCGGGCCGTGCCGCGGCCGCAGACCGCCGCCGTGCGCGGCGCCGTCGAAGCCCTGCGCTCGGTCCTGCGCCATCCCGCCCTGAGCCCGCCGCTGCCTCTGCCGCCGCTGTGACGCCGTCTGTGGGAACGCGGCGGGCTCGATTACGGTCCATACGGTTGTGCGCACGGTGGGGTGGGGGAACTGCTAAGGAGCCGAACGGCGGTGCAGCAGCGCAGCAGTACGCAGCCATGGACAGAGGAGCCGGGGGAGCCGGGGGGACCGGCGGACGACAAGTGGCGGGGCCGCGGACAGCGGAGCAGCCGACCACCGGACGCCGAACCGGAGGACGGTCGACCGGGGGACGGCGGACCCGAGGACGGCCGACCGGAAGACGGCGGACCCGAAGACGGCGGACCCGAGGACGGCCGACCCGAGGACGGCCGACCCGAGGACGGCCGACCCGAGGACGGCCGACCCGAGGACGGCCGACCCGAGGACGGCCGACCGGTGCGGGTGCGTGACGTGGCCGCACGGTTCGCGCGGTTCACCGGGCGGACGCTGCGCGCCGAGTGGCACGGCATCGTCGTCGACCCCGTTCGGCAACTGGCGCGACGGGGGCTGTCCGGGCTGGTGCTGGCCTTCGTGGCGGCCTTCGGCGTGATCTTCTTCCACGAGGTGGCGCAACGGCCGGCCGGGGCGGCGGCGGTACGGATCCTCGGCGGCGTCCAGGCCGACCTGCCTCTGTGGCTGACCCTGCTGCGCACCCCGGTGTCACTGTACGTCCCGGCGCTCGACCTGCCGGTGTGGGCCGGCATCACCCAGCTGTTCCTCGCGTTCGCGCTGGCCGAACTCACCCTGGGCCGGGGCCGGACGCTGTTCATCTCGTACGCGACCACCCTGGCCGGCACCCTCACCGTGCGGGTGATGATCGCGATCGGCCCCGGCTGGTGGGGACTGGGGCTGCCGTCCGAGGCCGGCCGGATCCTCGACACCGGGCCGTCCGCAGCCGTGGTGGGCCTGTTCACCTACCTGTCCGTGGTGCGGCGCGCCCCGGTCGTGTTCTTCCTCACCGGCGGCTCGATGGTGGTGGAGTCGGTGGTCAGGCCCAACCTGGCCGGCCGCGAGCACCTCATCGCGGTGGCCGCGGCGATCGTCCTCGCGCTCTTCCACGGCCGCGGCCCGGGTTGGCTGCCGGGCCGGGCGGCCCTACTGGATCGATGGCGGCGGGCCCCGGCTCCGGCTCCGGCTCCGGCTCCGGCGGGTGCCCCGGCGGGCCCGTATCCGCACCACCGGCCGCACCGTCCGCGACGTCACCCGGCCCTGCCGGGCGCGAACGCCCGGGACTCCTCCTAAAATCACGATGGACTCCGCAGGGGGAAGGGTGAGGGCCGATGGGCTGGATCTGGTGGGTGCTGATCGTCTTCTGGACCGGCGGCTTCGCCTGGCTCGCCGACAACGTCCGCACCGCGCTGCGCAACCGGCACGAGCGCAAGCTCGAACTGATGGAGGCGGCGAAGGCCGAGCGGCTGGCGGTCGAGACGGCGCACAAGCCGCCGGAGCCGGTGTGCGGATGCACCCACCACCTGGCCAAGCACGACAAGAGCGGCCGATGCCATGAGCGCGTCGAGGTGCCGACGGCCTGGGACGAGAACAAGAAGCCGCTGCGCTTCGAGCCGGGGCAGTGCAACTGCCAGCAGTACGTGGGGCCTCAGCCGCTGTCGCAGGTGTACGCCGAAGAGCTGACCGACCGCGCCTGACGGCCCGCCCGGACCCGAGTGGGCGTACTCGCTCGGGTCCGGGTGCCGGGAATCCGCGCAGGAGCGTCACACAGGCTGCACACAGTCCCTCACGAGCCTTGTTAGCGTGACTGGCCGCTCGGCAGGCCTAGTCAGGAAGACCGGATGGACTACTGCTCCACGTGCCGTAGGCACCTCAACGGCGCCCTTGTGTGCCCCGGTTGCGGTGCGTACGCGCCGGACATAGCACCGGACGTCACGGCGCCCCTCACGACCGATACCGCGATCGATTCCGCGACGGCTCTCACGACCGGCCTCGCGGCGGGCGAGGCCGCGGGCCTCGCTCCCGGCGGCGTCCCCGCCGATGTCCCCGGCGGCATCGCCGCCGATCTCGCCGCGGACGCGACGGACGTGCCGCCACCGCGGCAGCGCCCCGGGCGGGCGGCGCGGCGCCGTCAGCTGGCGCGCTGGAAGAAGACCCAGCGCAGGGCTCTGGTGGCGACCGCCGTCGCCCTCGTCGGGGGAGGTCTGACCGTCGCCTCGATGGACCGGCACTCCACCGACCGCGCGCAGGCGGCCCCGGCACCGGAGGCCCCGCACACGGGCACCGTGGGGGACAGCCGGCCGGCGCAGCACGGCGACCCGTCCTCGTCGCCCTCCGACACCCGGCAGTCCCCGCCCTCGGCCGGTGTCCCGCACCAGCGGTCGGCGCCGCGGGGCACCACGCCGCAGGACGTACGCCCGGACGCCGCCGCTCCCCGTACCGCGCAAGCCCCGTCGGCGCCCGCCGGCGCGCACGAGGCGCCGGCGCGGACGGTGCTGTCAGCACCGCGGCCGGACAACACGGCGCCGGCCACCGACGGCTCGGCCTCCGCCGCCCAGTCGGCCCCGTCCGCCCAGCAGGTTCCGTCGGGCCAGTCGAACCCATCGGGCCAGTCGGCGTCCCGGTCGTCCTCGACGGCGGCCCAGCGGACCGCGCCCGGGGCCGGCTCGTCCGACGGCACCGCCCAGCAGACCCCGCAGACGAGCCCCACGGACACGCCCACGTCGCCGTCCCACCTCTGCCTGCTGGTGATCTGCCTCGGCTGACCACCCGGCCCGCGCGGCTGCGGGCGGCCGAACGGTCAGGACCCGGCGGGTCCGGCGGACTCGCCGGGCCCGCCGGAGTCGTCCGCGAAGCTGGCGAAGTACGCCGCGGCCATGTCCTCGTCGGCATGGCCCCCCGCGGCGGCGCGGGCGAAGCGATCGGCGCTCGCGGCGGCCACGTCCAGGCGGACGCCGTGGGCCTCGCCGGCCTGGACGATCAGGCGGGCGTCCTTCTCCGCGGTGGCCACCGCGAAGCTCGGGGGCAGGTACGCGCCGTCGAGGATGACGCCGGCCTTGGCGTGCAGGTAACCCATGTCGAGCGGGCCGCCGGCGATCAGGTCGAAGAAGCCCTGCGGGTTCACGCCGAGTCCCTTGGCCAGGGCCAGTGCCTCCCCGGTCGCCGCGGTGGCCGCGATGACCCAGCTGTTGGCCACCAGCTTCAGCCGGGTGGCGGTGGCCGCCGCGGCGTCCTCACCCGTCCACACCGTGTGGGCGCCGACCGCCTCGAACACCGGTGTCACCGTCTCCCGGCCCTCGGCCGGCCCCGCCGCCAGCACGGTCAGCCGGCCCGCCTCGGCGGGCTGCCGGGTACCGAGCACCGGGGCGTCGTAGAGGACCAGCCCGTGCTCACGGGCGAGGCCGGCCAGCTCACCGGCCGCCTCCAGGCCGACCGTGGTCGACTGCGCCCAGACCGTGCCCGGACGCAGCGCGGGGGCGGCCTCGCGCATGACCTCCAGCACCGTGCCGCCGTCGTAGAGCATCGTCAGGACCACGTCGGCGTCGCGCACCGCCTCGGCGGGGGTGTCCGCGACGTGCGCGCCGTCGGCGGCCAGCGGCTCGGCCTTGGCCCTGGTGCGGTTCCACACCCGGACGGTGTGTCCGGCCTTCGCGAGGTTGCGGGCCATCGCGGCGCCCATGATCCCCGTGCCCAGGACGCCCACGGTACGGATGCCGGTCATGTCGTCCTCCTCCTGATCGATGCGGTGAGTATCGCGCGGACCCCGGGCCCGGCGTCCGGCGAAGCGGCTGGGCCACGGGGCCGCACGGGTGACACGAAGGTGCGGGTACCCGTGCCCGGCGGTTCACTTGAGGGTGGCCGGCCCCTTTCTCCGCACGAGGGGTGGCGAACGGGCAGTGGGAGGCGACATGGCCGGTCACCGGGCACGCTGGACGACGGGCGCGACACTCGCGGTGGCCGTGGCCGTGGTCCTCGGCACGACCGGCTGCTCCGGCGGCGGCACACCCTCCGGCAGCGCGAGCCAGGCGGCGTCCGCGGTCTCCTCGCTCGCCTCGCAGGCCGACGAGATGCTCTCCTCGGCCACCGCGGAGGCGAGCCGCAGACTGGACGAGGTGAGGAACGGCATCGACGCCCGGAACGCCGTGACCCTGGGCACCCCGGCCACCGCCTCGGACGGGCACGCCACCGTCGCGGTCAGGGTGGAGAACAGGGCGGGCTCCGCCAAGTCCTTCGCCGTGCGGGTCGACTTCAAGGACAGCGGCGGCAACCTGCTCGACACGGTGGTCGTCACCGTCCCCGGCGTACCGGCCGGGAAGACCGCCACGGCCACCGCCCGCAGCCTCCGCAAGCTGTCCGGCCCGGTCAGGGCGGAGGTGGGCACCGCGCTGCGGTACTGATCCGCCGCGCCGCGCGCCCCGGCCTCCCCGCCGACCCCGGGCGGCGCCCCTGAGGAACCGGGTCAGGCCATCCAGAAGAAGACCGCCGTCATGCGCTTGTCCTCCAGGCTCCGACCGCAGTAACCGGTCGCGCTGTGCACGAGGTTGGCGTGGTAGAGGAGCAGCCGGTTGGCCTTGTGCGGCACGCGGACGTCCTCCTCGAAGGCGTCCGGCGCGACGAACCGCGTGCCGAGGGCCTCGACGAGGTTGTGGTGCGGAGGCTGCACGACGTTGCCGCCGAGCCGGCCGCCGGGCAGACGCTGGCGGTAGAAGCTGGTCCCGCGGTCCTTGGGCACCGAGGGGTTGAGGTAGAGCACGGCCGCGTACCGGCACAGCGCCCGCGAGTCGGTGTGCGGCCTCGGTTCGCTCTCGCCCGCGCCCACCACCTGAACGCAGTTGTGGTTGAGGGTGCCGCCGTCGGGTGCCTGCCGCGCCCACAGCTCCTTCGCCCCGGTCGCCCTCTTCACCAGCCGCTCGACGCGGGCGAGTTCGGACGGTTCCAGACCGGGCATGGTCCGCAGTCCGGGCCAGGTCTGGGAGGTGTACGGGTAGCCCTTCACCCAGTCGTCCTTGGCCAGGCAGCGCCGCCGTACGGCGTCCGCGTCGGGCAGGACGTCGTCCAGCACCCAGTAGTCACGGCCCTCAGTGGGCTTGCGGTAGGGCAGGACGGGGAGCGCGGTGGGCACACCGCGGGGCTGTGGGGGCATGCGGCCGAATGTAGGGCGGGCATCCACCAGGGCTCTCCCCAGAGCCGGTCAACGTTGCGTCAACCTTGCTGGCATTCAGGAAACTTGGACGCGGCGGCCGGGAAAGCGGGCCCAACTACCCGCGGCAGTGAGCAGTCTCACATCACGGTCGATTCTTTTTACCAAATCAAAAGGTTCTTCACGCTCCCCGGCCCGTACATGTGAGTGTCCGAACCGCCCACGGCGGGACCATGACCGGGCAGGAGGCACGGTGCGCTTTTCGCGGAACGCGACGGGAACTCTTTTTGTGGGCGGTGCCCTCAGCCTGACCCTGGTCGCGCTCGCCTACCCCAGCATGCTCGGCCTCGAGAAGGTCTCCAGCGACGGCTCCCGGGTCATCGCCCAGACCCAGTGGGGGCCGCTGACGGAGGCGGACCGGGACTTCGTGGTCAAGGTGCGCGCGGCCGGGCTGTGGGAGTACCCCGTCGGCGAGATGGCGGTGCAGAAGGGGACCACCAAGGAGGTCGTCAAGGCGGGCAAGCACCTGATCGACGGGCACGCGCAACTGGACGTGAGCTGCCGCAGGATCGCGCCCATGCTCAACATCACGCTGCCGAACGTGGCCAGCCCCCAGCAGCAGGGCTTCGTCACCCAGCTCGCCGGGGACACCGGCAAGCAGTTCGACTCCGACATGGCCAACATCCTGCGCGTGACGCACGGCTCGATCTTCAACACCATCGCGAAGATCCGCTCCACCACCAAGAACAGTCTGGTCCGCGAGCTCGCCAACCAGGCCAACGCCACCGTCCTGGACCACATCACGGTCATGGAGGAGACGGGCCTGGTCAACTTCGACCAGGTGCTCTTCATGCAGACGACCCCGCCCAAGCTGCCCAACTCGGACCTGACCCCGCCGCCCCCCTCCGGCGGGCAGCCCGAGGTCGTGCTCACCCCGCCGCCGAACGCCACGTCGAGCCCGCTGGTGCTGCCCGGCGACCCGAGCCCCAGCCCGGCGGCGGGCTGAGGCGGAACCCGCGCGCGGGAAGGAACCCGCGCGCGGGGACTACGCGAGCCACACGGTGGTGTCGGGGTCCAGCCGGCGCCCCGTAAGGGGCGAACTGCTCAGCAGCACCTCCCCCGGCGGCAGCGGCACGGCCCGGCCCGACAGATTGGTGACGCACCGCCGGCCGCCGGAACGGGCGAACGCCAGCACCCCGGCCGGGCCGCCCTCCACCCAGGTCAGCGACTCGCCCTCCAGCAGCTTGCGGCGCAGCCGCAGCGCCGAGCGGTACAGCTCCAGGGTCGAGCCCTCCACTCCGTCCTGCGCCTCGACGGCGTACGCGGCGAAGCACGGCGGCTGCGGCAGCCAGGCGGCGCCCGGGCCGAAGCCGTACGACGCCCCGGTGGTGGTCCACGGCAGTGGCACCCGGCAGCCGTCGCGCCCCTTGCGGGCACGGCCGGTCTGCTCCCACACCGGGTCCTGGAGGACCTCGGCGGGCAGGTCGGCCACCTCCGGCAGGCCCAGTTCCTCGCCCTGGTAGAGGTAGGCCGAGCCGGGCAGGGCCAGCATCAGCAGCGTCGCCGCGCGGGCGCGGCGCAGCCCCGCCGCCTCGTCGACGGCCGGGGCGCGGCCGCCGGACAGCAACCAGGCGTTCTCGTCGGTGCCGGGCGGGAGCGCCAGACGCGAGGCGTGCCGTACGACGTCGTGGTTGGACAGCACCCAGGTGGCCGACGCCCCCGCGGCCCGCGCGGTGGCCAGCGACTCGGTGATGACCGGCCGCAGTTGGCCGGCGTCCCATCCGGTCTGGAGGTACTCGAAGTTGAAGGCCTGGCCCAGTTCGTCCGGCCGGGCGTACAGCGCGCGCCGGTGACCCGGCACCCAGGCCTCGGCGACCGCCGTACGCGGCGGGGAGTAGGAGTCGAGGATCCGCCGCCAGTCGCGGTAGATCTCGTGCACCTCGTCCCGGTCGTAGTACGGATGGCTGCCGGGCGGCACGAGCGGCAGCGCGCCCTCGCCGGTGGCGCCGATGTCCCCGACGTCCCGCAGCGGCTCGTCGAGGTCCTTGGCCAGGGCGTGCGCCACGTCGACGCGGAAGCCGTCCACGCCGCGGTCGGCCCAGAACCGCAGCGTGGTGCGGAAGTCGGCGCGCACCTCCCCGCTGCCCCAGTTCAGGTCCGGCTGCTCGGGCGCGAACAGATGCAGGTACCACTGCCCGTCCGGCACCCGCCGCCAGGCGCTGCCGCCGAAGACCGACTGCCAGTCGGTGGGCGGGAGTTCGCCGTGCGCCCCGCGGCCGGCGCGGAACACGTAGCGGTCGCGGGCGGGGGAGCCGGGGCCGGCCCGCAACGCCTCCTGGAACCAGGCGTGCCGATGGGAGGTGTGGTTGGGGACGAGGTCCACGATCACCTTCAGGCCCAGGCGGTGCGCCTCGGCGGTCAGGGCGGCGAAGTCGTCCAGCGTGCCGAGGCGGGGGTCCACGTCGCGGTGGTCGGCGACGTCGTAGCCGCCGTCGGCCAGTTCGGAGGGGTAGAAGGGGCTGAGCCACACGGCGTCCACACCGAGGGCGGCGAGGTGCGGCAGCCGCCCGGTGATGCCGCGGAGGTCGCCGAGTCCGTCGCCGTCGAAGTCGGCGAAGCTGCGGGGGTAGACCTGGTAGACGACGGCCTGCCGCCACCAGTCCGGGTTCCTGGACGACAGGTCGGGCGCGGTGTCCTGCGGGGAGTCGTGCGTGGGGGCGGTATCGGTCACGCGATCTCCTCTTCGGTGCGTACGGCGGACGTACGGATGACTACGGGCGACAGGAGAAATCTGTCCACATCACCCGAAAAGTGAACACCGCCCCCGTGACGGAGTGAGTCGCTCCCTATGTGGCACAAGTGTGATGAAGGCGTGAAGTCCCTTTGTGTTCCGGCAGATTGACAGGCTCGTCCGCACACACGACCATGACCTCACACTGTGGCGCATGTGACCGATGGGCCCGTTGTTCCCTTCGGCCTTCCGTCGGCCCGTCCTGGTCCGTGCCGTTGCCCCGCGACCAGCCACCCCGCGCACAAGCAAGATGGGATCCGTATGTCCATAGCCAGTCGTGTCTCCGCCGCCCGCCTGCTGGGAACGGGCGCCGCGACGCTCGCCCTGTGTGCCGCCTCCGTCGCCGCCGCCTCCGGTGCCTGGGCCCACGGCGCGCCCGGCGGCGAGGGCTGGAAGGGCGGCGGCCGCTACCAGCCCGGTACGGGCGCCGGCACGGTCACCGAGAGCGACCGCTGCCAGTTCTCGCTCGACGGCAAAAACTTCTACGACGCCGTCAAGGTCGACGACCAGAACCTGCGGCCGACCGAGGACGGCAAGGTCCACATCACGGTCCGCACCGCCCGCGACGCCACGGCCTGCACCGCCTCCCTGGCCTCCTACCTCGCCCGCGGCGCCACCTTCGCCACCTCCGGCGAACAGGTGTTCGTCGACTTCGACACGGTGACGGTGAAGCGGGGCGAGACCGGCTCCCTCGACATCGCCGTCCCGGACGCGGGCTGCTTCGCCCAGATCGACCTGTACCGCGGCGCGGTCAAGTTCGACGGCAAGACGGACGCGAACGACGGCTTCGAGCACGGCGACCTGCCCAAGGGCCCGGACCGCCCGGTCATCAAGGACAAGCTGATCGCGGCCTGGAACGGCGGCACCAAGGACTGCACGGCCGCCGAGGAGCAGCCCCCGGCCACGACGCCGGCCCCGTCCGCCCCCGAGTCGTCGGCCCCGGCCGAGGAGCCGACGCTCACGGCCACGAAGAGCCCCGCCGAGACGGAGAGCCCGTCGTCGGCCCCGGCGACGCCGCCGAGCGAGGCCCCGGCCCCGTCGGCCTCCGAGTCCACCACCGCACCGGCCCCGGCCCCGAACGGCGGCAGCGGCGACCTCGCCGAGACCGGCGGCGGCAGCGGCACCGGCCTCGTCGCCGGCGGCGCTGCGGTGCTGCTGGCGGGCGGCGCGGCGCTCGTCGTCGCCACGCGTCGCCGGGCGGCGAAGCAGGCCTCCTGACCCCCGCGGATCAGCTCGCGGGGTGCCGGGGGTGCTGACCCGGGCGTTGACCTAGGCGGTCCCCGGTGCCCTCGACGGTGGTCAGGTACAGCCGGACGTACCGCTCGGCGTCGATGTCCAACGCCACGTCCACCAGGGCCTGTTCGCGGGCCTCTCCGTGCAGTTCCGCCTCGCCCGGACGCGGGCGGCGGTCGACGACCGTCTGCCCGCGGGCCGGGCCCGGCGCGAGGTTCACCTCCACCGGCAGCCGGTGGGTGGTCAACCCCTCGGGGTCGGCCACCGAGCACACCGTGCCCGCGTCGCCGAGGACGCCGTGCGGGGCGCCCTCGCCGGCGGCCGGGTCGGGGCGGGACAGCAGCAGTCCGGCCAGCCGGGCGCCGGGCTCGTCGCGCCCGCGCAGCCGCCGTACGTCCGCCTCCGGCACGAGCACCCGCTGGAACACGTCGAGCCCGTACATCGTGATCGGCACGCCCGCGGTGAGCAGGACGGCGGCGGCCTCCGGATCGTGCCAGACGTTGAACTCGGCGACGGGCGTGGCGTTTCCGGTGGCGACCGCACCGCCCATGAACACGATCCGCTCGATGTTGCGGGTGACCTCGGGGTGGGTGCGCAGCAGCAGGGCGATGTTCGTCAGCGGCGCGGTGGGGATCAGGGTGACCGGGCGGTCGCAGTCCAGGATCGCGTGGCGGAGCAGCGTCACGGCGTCCACGTCGGCGGGACGGCGGGCCGGCGCGGGCAGCCCGAGGTCGCCCATGCCGTCCTTGCCGTGCACATGAAGTGCGGTGCGCAGGGGTTCGAGCAGCGGCCGTTCGGCGCCCCGCGCGACCGGGACGGCGGGAGCGCGCGCCTGCTCCAGGACGGTCAGCGTGTTCCGTACCACCTGGTCCACGTCCGTGTTCCCGGCCACACAGGAGACCGCGCGCAGGTCGAGGCCCGGGTGGCGGACGGCGAACAGCAGGGCGAGCGCGTCGTCGACGCCGGTGTCGCAGTCGATGATCACAGGAGTGGGCCGCGAGGTCACAGGGCGCTCCTTCCGTCGTGCGGGGTCCGTCGTGAGGTTCCGCCGTACGAGTTCCGCCGTACGGGGTCCGTCGTGAGGTTCCGCCGTACGAGTTCCGCCGTACGGGGTCCGTCGTGAGGTTCCGCCGTACGGGTGCCACGTTCGGGTACCGCGTACGGGGCCATCACCATCGTCACTTGCCCCGCCCGGTGCCGCGCGCGCCCGCCCGCCGGCCTTCCCCCCTCCACGGCGCTCACCCGGACGGACCGGCGCGCTGGTGGGCGGGGCCGCCCGGTGGTGCCGTGGGAGGAGCGCCGCCGCCCGGACGCCAGGTCCGCGGCGCGCGTTCCGTCCCGTCTGGAGGCATGCATGTCCCGTACCCCGGCCCGTGTCCTGGCCGCCTCCGCGCTCTGCGCGGCCGTCCTGCTGACCGGGGCCGCCTGCACCGCCGGGCAGTCCGGCCGGGCCGTCCACGCCTCCACGCCGGTGGCCACCCGCGGGCCCGGCCCCGCCGCCGCGCCGGCCGGCGCGCTCACGCCGGACCAGGCGCGGGCCGCGCTGCTGACCCAGGCCGACCTCGGATCGCCGTGGGCGCCGACCCAGGGCGCGGCGACCTGGCGGGACGGTGTGCTCAAGGCACAGGCCGACATCTCCGAGTGCGGGCGCCTCCTCGACGCCCTCTACACCGAGGAACCGTTCGGCACTCCCTCGGGCGCGCACGCGGTGGCCGCCTACGACGACGGCGACTACAGGGCCCAGTTGCGCCACCAGGTGCTCGCGCTGCGCGCCCCGGACGTGGACCGCACCCTCGCCTGGCTCAAGACCATGCCGCAGACCTGCGCGGACTTCACCGCCACGGCCACGAACTCCGACTTCCTGGACGTACGGGTCGCGGACCTCGCCCTGCCGAACGTCGGCGACGCCCGTCAGGGCCTGCGCCTCACCTTCACCACCGAGTCGTACGAGGACATCCTGACCACCCTCACCCTGGACCTCGCCACGGTTCGCGTCGGCGACGACGCGATCGTCCTCACCACCGGCGCCCCGGGCACCCTGCCGCAGGACGCCACCGCACAGGCGGTCCAGCACGCCGTGGACCGCCTGACGGCGGTGCACGGCAAGGCACGGACCCCGGCCTGAGCCCGGTCGGCCGCCGTCGCCGGTCGCCTGTGAGCCGCGCCCGCAACCGCCGTGCGCACGCACGGATCTCGGCCACGGTGCACGGTCCGCGAGACCTCCAGTCACGGTCGAACCTCTTCCCTCGGCGCGGCTGTCGTCCCTGGCCCGCGCGCCCCGGGACCAGACGCACCCACACGCGCCGAACGGAGAACCGCACGAACGCGAGTCCCCGGCCCGGGGTGCGCGGCGGGTACCCCCCGCGCACCCCGGGAAACCGCCCCGCAAACCGTCCCCGGAAGCCACGGAATCCGCCCCCAGGGCCGCGCCCCGCCGCCGTCAGCGCGGCGGGCGGCCGTCACAGCGGAGGCTGCGCCGGGGCCGGGCCCAGGGTCGTGGTGCCGGGGGCGGTGCGGTGGCCGAGGCCGGTGCGGTAGGCGTCCAGGGCGGCCTCCACACGGCCGGTGCGGCGCAGCAGATCACCGAGGAGGCGGCACAGGTCGGCCAGGTCGCCGGCCGCGCCCGCCCGCTCCAGCAGGCTCAGCGCACGCACGTAGTGCTCCTCGGCGGCCTCCGTGTCGCGGGCGTCCTCGGCGATGATGCCGAGCAGGCGGTGCGCGGCGGCGGCGTGCACGGCGCCCCGCTCGGGGGAGAGGTCGCCCAGGACGTTCCGCAGCAGGCCGGCTGCCTCCTCGGACTTGCCGCGCCGGTGCAGGACGTCGGCCAGCTCGACCGCGACCTGGCTGGTGTAGAGCGCGGCACGCTTGGCGGACAGCATGGCCTGGGCGGCCCGCAACTCCTCCTCGGCACGCTCCAGTTCGCCGTTCTGCGCGCACACATAGCCGCGCATCCAGTGGCAGTTGGCGAGTTCGGTGCGCAACTGGAGGGCGCGGTAGAGCTCGGCGGCCTTGGCGAGCGAGGCGTCGGCCTCGGCGATCCGGCCCTCGGCGAGCAGGGTGCGGGCCACCGACCGGTGCATCCGGGCCACCAGCGCGGGATCACCCGCCTGCGGGGCCAGCGCGAGCGCGAACTCGGCCGCCTGGGCCGCCCGGGCGTGCGCCCCCATGTCCATGTACGGCCCGATGACTCCGGCGTAGAGCAGCAGCAGCGCGTCCGGGTCGTGCAGCCCGCCCCGGTTGAGCTCGTCGAGGGTGGACTCCATCAGATAGACGGCGTACCGCAGCTCCCCCGCCAGGTAGTGGGAGACGGCGCGGCCGCGCAGCGCGGGGACCCGGGCGGGCAGCGGTGCGTCGGCGAGGGCCCGCTCGGACCGTTCGAAGAACTGCCGGCCGCTCTCCAGTTCGCCGGTCTCCAGGGCGCATTCACCGAGCCCCAGCAGCGCCTCGGCCTGGACGTCGACGAGTTCGTGCTCCTCGGCCTCCGCCAGCAGCCGGGTGTACTGCTCGGCCGCCTTCACCGACTCCCCGGTGGCGAGCGTGCGCCGGGCCTCGGTCAGTCTGAGGCGCAGGTCGGTGGCGAGATGGGCGGGGCGTCCGGTGGCGAGTTCGTCGAAGGCGACCCCGAGCCGCTCGGCGACGTGCTTGAGCGCCTCGTCGGAGGGCCGGACCCGTCCCGCCTCGAGCGTGGAGATGTACGCGGGGGTGTACGCCGGCTCCGCCAGCTGCCGCTGGGTCAGGCCCCGTTCCCGCCGTAGCCGCTGAACCCTGCGCCCGATGGTCTCCGGGTCGTCCCGCTTCGCCATGCGGTTCATCATGCCAGTAAGCCGAGTTGCGGCGAGCCGTCTCCACTGACCGGAGGTCAGCACCGGACCTTATGCGCAGCGGACCCCAACTCGCCCTGGCGCCCTTTTCGTTCGGCCTCCTCACCCCCTACGTTGGAGAGTGCGTTAAACGCGCTTAATCCATCACTGTCGTTGCGAGGTCGGTTGCCGTGCTCGGACGCACTGTCGCGCGCCAAGGACACTTCTCCGCACGTTGCGTCAGAGGATTCGGCGCGGCCGTCATAGCCGTGGCCGCCCTGGTCGCGGCGGCCAACGCCGGACCGGTGCCCGCGGCCGACCCGGTACCCGCCCCGCAGGCGGTCCAGACCCGCTAGTGCTGTGACCGGAAAGCTTCACCGGGTCGTGCTCAGCCCGGCAGCGCTCGGCGCAGTGCCTCGTCCAGCCGGCCGGCCAGCACCGCGTCACTGGGCGGGTCGTCGGTGAACAGCGCACCCAGCTGAGCGGTGAAGGTCTGGGTGAACGCCCCGTAGAGCGGGGTCCGCGGTCGGGAGACCGCCCGCTGGAGGGCGGGCAGCAGGATGCCGCGGGCGTAACCGGGACGGCCGGCGGCGTCGCGGGGCATGCGGTCGGTGCTCTCACCGGTGGGCGACGCCGACGGCGAGCCGCCGGAGGCGGACGCGGACGTGCAGCGGACGCGGTCGTCGGTGTAGGCCGACGTACGGGTCGCGGCGAAGCCCGCGTCCAGCAGGCAGCGTTCGCTCTGGGGGCTGGTGAGGAACGTGATCAGCTCGGCCGCCTTCCCGGCCCGCTGCGAGGACCGGGTGACCGCCAGGTTCTGCCCGCCGAGCACCGCCCGGCCGGGCAGCGGGGCCACACCGAGATCCTGCTCGGCGAAACTCTGGTGGAGCGTGCCGTAGGCGTACGGCCACTGCCGCAGGAAGGCGGTGCGGCCGTCCTCGAAGTCGCTGAGCGAGGACGCCTCGTCGGAGCTCAGGGCGCTGTCCAGGGTGTACGGCTTGTCGGTGCGCCGGCGCAGCTCCGCGATGCCGTCGGTCAGCTCCCGCAGACCGCCGGTGTAGCGGCCGGAGCCGTCAGTGAGCGCGAAGTCGTCGGTCGCCGAGGCGAACGCCTCCACGGCGTTGACCGTACGGCCCTCGTAGGCGGCCAGTTGCGTGGTCCAGAGCTTCTCGTACCCCTTGGGCGGGCGGGCGTCGAGGGTGTCACCGAGGCCGAGCAGGTCGTGCCAGGTGCGGATCGCGTCGGGGCCGGTGCGCTGGACGCCCGCCCGGCTCAGGTAGTCGCGCCGGTAGTAGAGCAGACCCACGTCGCTGTTGAACGGCACCGCGTACACCTTGCCCTTCCAGCGGGCGGTGTCGGCCACCGACGCGATGACGTCGTCGTCGACGGCGTCGTCGGACAGCCGCCCGACCAGGTCCGCCTCGGCGAACTCCGGTACCCAGGTGACGTCCAGGTTGACCACGTCGTAGTGGGCGCTGCCCGACTGGAGCGCGCCCAGCAGCTGGCTGCGCTGCTGGTCGGCGGAGCCCGGCAGTTCCACCAGGCGGGCGTGGTAGCCGGAGTCCTGCTGCTCCTGCTGCCGGTTCCAGGCGTCGATGAGCTGCTGGCGGACGCCGTTCTTGCCGGTCACGTCCCGGCCGCTGGCCACCACGATGTCCCCGGGCACGTCGGCGGCGGGCGTCTGCCCGTCCCGTGGCCCGCCCCCGGTGCAGGCGGTGGCCGCGAGCAGCGGCAGCACCAGCAGCCGGGCGAGCGTCGCGGCCGGTCGTCGTGCCATCAGTGCTCCCCCGTCCCCACTCGGGCGACCTCGTCGCGCAGGCCCCTGCCGGGATCGTCGCCCGCGTCCAGGCAGCGGCCGCCACTCGCCTCGGCGATCCGGGCGTCCGGCCGGCCCGTGTCGCAGGAGCCGCTGATCAGGGACACCATGTCCACCGGCACCTTCGCCTTCCGCGCCCGGGCCAGCACCTCGTCCAGGTTCTTCCCGGTCAGCCGGTTGCCGTCCTCGTCGTCGGTGATGTAGACGATCAGCTGCGGCCGCTGGTCGTCGTTGCCGCGCCCGGCCATGTCGTCCAGCGCGGCGAGGAGCGCCGCGTGCGGGTCGGCCTCGGCGTCGCGCACCCGCGCCTCGGCGTCGACGACGTGCTCGGCGTCGGCGCGGCGGTGGTGTCCGAAGGGAAGCAGCTCCTGGTGGGACCGGCCGCCGGAGGTGCCGTAGACCGCCCACACCCCGTAGTCGTCCTGGGCGCCGAGCCCGCCCAGGGACTGCTTCAGGATGCCGGGGCCGCCGCTGGGCCCCGGCCACCGCGTGCTCATCGAACCGGAGCTGTCGAGGAGGTAAAGGACCCGGCCGGGGCCGTGGGCGCTGCGGTACCGCGTGAGGGCCTCCTCCATCGCCGTCCGGCGGGCCGCGCCCGGCAGCGGGCTCGGGCCGCGCAGGACGCCCACGCCGACGTGGTCGCCGTCGAGCAGCCGGTGGCCGGATTCCGTCGCGGACCGGAAGCCGGCGGCGGCGAACGCGGCCAGGCCCTCCTCGCCGGTCAGCCAGGTGCGGAAGCGGTCGACGGCGCCGTCCCGCGCCGCCGCGTCCCGGTCGCCGCCCTCCCAGTGGACCCGCACGAAGGTGGGCATCAGCGCCGGTACGTCGACGGGGTACTCGGCGATCCGCGGCACACGTGTCGTCCGTGCGCAGCCCACCCCGCTCCTGAGCAGGAACTCCGGGACGAGCACGGCGGTGCGGCCGTCCGCGGCGCGGTCGGCCGGCAGCGCGCACAGCAGCTCGGCGGCGGTCGGCGAGGGCGGTCCCGCGGGGCGTACGGCCTGCTCGGCGGCGCGCGAGTCGGCGGTGCCGCCGTACAGGCCGATGGTCGCCAGCAGGGCGGAGTCGGTGAACTCCGGGTCGGGCCGCAGCACGGCGGCGTTCGCGTCCTGCTTCCTCAGATTCGCGATCAGCCCGGACAGCCGCAGCCCGGCGCGCTCGTCCAGTCCGGCCCCGGCCAGGTTCTGCGGGACGGCCAGCACGACGGGCGAATACGCGAACGGCTCTGCGTCCGGGTGGAGTTCGACGTAACTGCGGGTGGTCCCGTCGGTGGTGACCCGGGCCGCGTCGGTGCCCGTGGCGGGGATCCACACGTCCGGCTGCGGCCCGACGTCCCGCTGCGGGTTGGTGTCCTCCACGCGGGGTTCCTGCCAGGCGTCGCTCTGCCGGCGCAGCGCGGTGGCCGCGGCGGTCGCGCCCGCGCTGTAGACGGTGAGGCCGCTGCGGCGGCAGCCCTGCCCGGTGGTGTTGGCCCGCGAGGTCAGATACGCGTCGGCGGCGGTCCGCACCGTCGGCTCCAGGTCGGGGTCGGTCAGCAGGCGCAGTTCGAGCGGCGGTGCGCAGGAGTGGCCGCCGCCCGGGCCGACGAGCTCGTAGCCGCCGGCACCGAGCGCGGCGAGCGCGAGCACCAGCAGCGCGCTCACCACGACCCGGGCCCTGGTGCGCAGCCCGACGAACCAGTCGATCACGGCACGCGCCCGGGCACACGGCACGGCGAGCAGGGCCACCAGAAGACGGAGCGGGCCGCCGGAGCGGGTGCTCGGCCCGGGGCCGGCCGGCCCGCCCGGCGGCTCGGTGCGCGGCGGCTGTGCGGAGGACTGCGCCGAGGGCGCGGGCTCCTCGGACGACTGCCCCGGGTCCGGCGCGGGTGCGATCGGCTCCTCCGGCTCGCCCTTCCGCGCCGGCTCGCCCTTCCGCGCAGTCAGCAGCACGTCCGTGCCCGGCTCACCGGCGAACTGCGGCTCCCACAGGTCCCCGAGCGAGGTCCTGCGGCCCGCCCCGACCATCTGCCCGCGCAGCCGGCCGAAGAGCTTCAGAAAAGACAACTCCTCGCCAGAGTCGAGGAGTTGTACGAGTTCTTCGGTGAACGGGGTGGCTCTCGTGCCGTCGCCGGAGTCGATGAGCCGGTTGGCCTGCACGCTCATCAGCAGCAGGACCCGCCGGCGGTCGGCGAAGTCGTGCCACACCTTGGCGGCGTTACCCGCGTAGCAGCAGTCGAGGATCACCACGATCCGCTCGGCGTGGCTCCCGGCGAGCACGGTGAGCATCCCCGTGAACGCCTCCGCGCCCGGGAACACGGCCCGGCCGCCGGCGACCACGCGCGCGTTGCGCATCTGGAGGAACAGCTCGTCACCCGCGCTCGGCACGGCTCCGTGCCCGGCGAAGTAGCACAGCAGCAGGCCGTCGGCGTCCTGGGCGGCGGTGCGCAGCGCCTCGCTGAACTGGTCCAGCGACGGCGAGCGCAGGACGGTGACCTCCTCCGATCCGCCGTCGTCCGGTCCACCGGCCTCCTGCCCGCCGGTGCCCGCCGCGCCGCCGGCCTCCGGCCCGCCGGCGTCCTCCTGGCCGTCCGTGTCCTCTTGCCCGGCGACGGCCTCCTGCCCGCCGGTGGCCCCCTGCTCCCCGGTCTCCTTCCGCCCGCCGAAGATCCCGCCCCGGCGCAGCGCGTCCTCCAGCCGCTCCAGGTTGTGCCGGACGGCGGGCAGATGGCCGGGAACGCCCTCCGGGTCGTCCGGCTGCGTGTGCTCGTACTCCCCAACACCGACCAGCAGCGCCCGGTTCACCCGCCCGCGCGGGTCGAAGCGGTCCACGGGGCTACCCCTCGTCGTGGTGCACCGGATCGACGTGGGTCCGGGGTGAGTCGCCCGACTCCACCCGGCGGCGGTTCTCCAGCCAGGCCGCCACCGCCCGCCTGGTCTGCGCCACCAACTCGTCGAACACCGCTTCGGCGCCCGCGCCGAGCAGGAACAGCAGGATCTCCATGCCGGCGCCCATGCGACCGGGCGGCACGTCCGAACGCGGCTGCTCGACGATCCGCAGCCGTCCCCCGCTGACCAGATCCTCCAGCGGTTTCTCCCGCTCCAGCCACGCCTTCAGCGCGCCGACGTCCTTGTTGCTCGCACTTCCGTCCAGCCGGACCCGTACACCTCGGCCGGCCACGCCATCCCCCTCAGCCATAACTCACCATTCTGGCACCGCGACACAACTCTCCGGGAGGGCGCATTCCGGCCACACCGGACCCGCACCGGCCTCGGCGAACCCGGGCCGGACCTGCACCGGACCCGCACCAGAACCGCGTCGGACCTGCGCCGGATCTGCGCCGGATCTGCGCCGGCCCCGCCTCAGACCTGCGTCTGCAGCTGGCTCAGCTGGCGGCGCACATGGTCCAGCGCGCCCTCTCGCCGGCCCGGCACCCGGCCGCGCAACTCCGCGAGCACCGAGCCGAGTTCGCGGGCCCGTTCGGGATCGTGGATCAGCCCCCACTGGTGGTGGGCGCGGTCGACGGCGGCCTCGACGGCCACGGCGTCGGCGGCCTGGCCCATGGCCAGGCGGGTGGTGGCCACGGTCAGCCAGGCCCGGCAGCTGCGGGCGGCGTCGCCCGCGAACATCGCCAGGTCCGCGCGGACCTCGGCCCAGTGCAGCGCGTCCTCGGAGGCCGCTCCGTGGGCGAGGGCGGCGGCCCGCTCCCAGCGGGCGGCGAGCGCGTCGGCGTCGCCGTGCCGGCCGGTCTGCACACAGGCGGCGATGGCCGTGTGCGGGTCGGCCGGCCCCGGCCCGGGCGCGGTGAGCACGAGGCCGGGGCCGCCGTACTCCTCGGTCAGCCGCGACAGCGCCTGCTCGTGCAGCTCCACCGGGGGCGGCCGGTGCCCGCTGCGCAGGATCGTCGCCACCGCCCTCATGTACGCCGGTGCCGCCACCGTGCGCCGGGCCGGCGGCGGCGCGATCCGGCCGTACAGGGCGATGTTGTGCCCGCAGCCCAAGGGGCGCCCGCGCAGCAGTTCCCAGCTCTCCGCGTCCGCGTGCAGATCGGCCACGACCGTGGTGGTGCCGTCCGGTCGCAGCCGGAGTTCCTCGCGCAGCCAGTGCCAGGGCAGGGCCGTGTAGCGGACGGTCGCCGGGGTGGTGCGGGCGAGCGCCAGGTGGGGCAGGTGCTGGCGGCGGTCCAGCTGGAGCTGGCCGGTGAGGAACACGGTGAGCGGGCCGGGCGCCGCCGCGGCCGCGCGCAGCCGGGTGAGCACGGCCTGCGGCTCCAGCGGGTCGACGAGCTCCACCACGGTCGCGGTGTCCGTGCCGGACAGCACGGAGGGCGCCACGGCGGCCAGCACCGGCAGCACGGACGCGGCGTCCACCAGACGTCCCCTGCCCACGGGCGCGGCCGCGAGCAGCAGCACGGTTCCGGGCATCGTCCCCCCGTGTCGTGATCCGGTCGGTCGCGTACGTCAGCACGTTAACCGCTCCACCGACTTGCCAGGGCCCCTTCCCCGGTGTGCTCTGGTAGGCGGGGGCGAGGAGAGAGAGGAGCGCTCTCATGGCTCACGCGGCACCCGTGTCCGGTATCACCACCCGCACCACCCGCCCACCGAACCTGTTCAGCGCCCGGGCCCATGCCATCGGCCGGTGGGCGGGACCGCTCGCACTGGGGCTCGTCTACGGCTACTGGGCCGCGGCCGACCGGCGCGACGGCGGACCGATCACGGGCTGGAACGTGCTGTTCGGCTTCGTGACCACGATCGTGTTCACGCTGGTCCTGGCGGGCGTCCTCATGTTCGGCCCCCGGCTGCGGCGGGAGCGGCACGCGGCGCTGTGGTTCGCCTTCATCGGCGTGGCGTTCGGCTTCCTCTACAGCCAGAGCGGCCGTGCGCTCGTGTCGACGGTCGGCCTGTCGCTGGGGATCGCGATCGTCGCGGGCCTCTTCTGCTTCTACTGGTTCTACACGCACGAGGACGCGGCGGGCCATCGCGTGAGTTGACCCACTGATCCGCTGACCCGCTGAACCCGCGTCGGTAGCCCCGGACCGACCTGACCTACCTGACCGACCGGACCGACCGGACCGACCGAACCGACCGACCCGCTCTCCCGGTCACCCGAATGCCGCCCCTCCGCTCGCGGAGGGGCGGGTGACGGCCTTGGCTGAGAACGTGTCCCGACGTATGCGAAGCGGCCTGTCGGCCGTGCTCATCGCGCTCTCGTGCCTGCTCGTGCCGTTCGGCGTGCTGTCGGCCTGGGCGGCGTACGGGCTCTCCGACACCGGTCGCTACGTCACCACGATGGCGCCGCTCGCCGACGACCCGGACGTCCGCGACGCGATCGCGGACACCGTCGGGGACGGGATCGTGCAGGAGATCGGCCACGGGCTGGACGCCCGCGTCCGCCCCGGCACCATCACCCCCTTCGTGCACGACGCCGTCCGCTCGTTCACCCGGACCGAGGCCTTCCGCACAGCGTGGAACGAGGGCAACCGGGCCGCCCACGACGCCGTGCTGCGGGCCCTGCGCGACGAACGCGCCCCCCTCGAACGCCCGGTCACCGTCGATCTCGCGCCCGTCACCGCCCAGGTCAAGGCCCAGCTCGCCCAGGACCACGTACCGCTCGCGAACCGCATTCCCGTCCAGCACACCGAGGTCGATCTGCTTCCGGCCCAGCAACTGGGCCGCCTGCGGAAGGGGTTCCACGTGCTCGAAGTCGCCGGTTTCTGGCTGCCGGTCGCGGCCGTCGCGTTCGCCGTCGCCGGGCTCGCCCTGGCCGCCCGCCGCCGCCGGGCGCTGACCGCCACCGCGCTCGGCACCGCCCTCGGCGGCGCGCTGCTCGCCCTCGCCGTCGCCATCGGCCGCAGCCTGACCCTCGCCGACCTCCCCGCCGAGGTCTCCCAGCCGGCCGTCGGCGCCGTCTACGACGCCCTCACGGCCACCCTGCGCACCGCCTCGTGGATCCTGGTCGCCCTCGGTCTGACGGTGGCCGCGCTGACCTGGCTCTCCCGTCGCCCACGCCGGCCCTTCCGCCGCCGGGCGGCCGAGGCCCCCACCACCCGGACCCGCCCCGAGCAGCCGCCGCCGCGCGTGCGCGTCTGATCCCGCTGCTCCCGCGCGCAGGACGCCCGGAGTCCATGGCGACCCCGTAGGCTCGGCGTCGTGACCAAGCAGGGGGGACGGTTCGCGAGCTGGTGCGCCGGGCTGATGTTCGCGGGGGTGAGCGTCGTCGTCGGGTGCCGGCTGGCCGACAGCGACGGCATCACGCCCGTACCGCAGCTCCTCGCGTTCCTGCCGTGGCTGCTCGTGCCCACCGGACTGGGCCTGGCGTTCACGCTGCGCGGACGCTGGTGGGCGGGGGCGGTGTGGGGCGTGGCGCTGCTGGGGCTGCTGGCGTGGTTCATCGAGCCGTACGGCAGGGTCTCCGCGCCGGCCGGCCATGCCGTGGCCGAAGTGCGGGTGCTGACCTCGAACGTGCAGTTCGGGCGTGGCGCCCCGGCCCTCGTCCCGGCCATCCGCCGCGAGCGGCCCGACATCGTCTTCGTCGAGGAGTGCGAGTACACCTGCCAGGCGACGCTGGACCGGGAAGTCGGCGGCGACTACCCGTACCGGCGGGCGGTCCGGGCGGGCGGTTCGCAGGGGTCCCTGATCCTCAGCCGCTACGCCCTGCGCGGCACCGCCGGAGTCCGCGGCACGATGGGCATGCCGGGCGCCGTCGCCGACGTCCGCGGGCACGCGGTGCGCCTCCAGCTCGTGCACCCCATGCCACCGCTGCCCGGCCAGGTCGCGCTCTGGCACCGGGAACTCGCCCGGCTGCGCGCCTTCGCCGCGGCGGACCGTACGACCCCGACCGTGCTGGCCGGCGACTTCAACGCCTCCCAGGACCACGCGGCCTTCCGCCGCATCATCGACACCGGACTGCGCGACGCCGCCCGCCTGGCCGGCGCCGAGCGCGCTCCCAGCTGGCCGGCCCGCACCGCGCCCACCCTCGGCGCCCAGATCGACCACGTGCTCGTCTCACCGGACTTCTCCGCGACCGGCGCCCGCTTCCTCGCCCTGGCCGACACCGACCACCGCGCGTTGCTCGTCGACATCACGCTGCACGACGGCCGAGGATCGCGTTGACACGGCCCGCCTGCCGGTACTCGCCCCTGCCCAAGATCACCACTCGGGGCCGCTAACCTTACGTGTCCGTCCTGGCCAGGGATTGACGGGCATCAACTCACGAAGGGTTGCGCACATGGGCATTCTCACTCTCCTGCGGAACGCGTTCGGCCGGTCACGCAAGGGGCGTACGGCCGAGGCAGAGGGTGCGGAGCAGACTCCAACCCAGGAGCCGACCCCCACCGCTGCCCAGCAGCCGGAGCCGAAGGTCCCCGCCCCGGCGGCCGAGTCCGCCCCGGAACCCCCCGCCACCGTCCACGTCCCGGACCCGCGGCCCTCCACCGGCGACGAGCACGATCTGGTCTCGGCCGCCTTCGACAACATCACCGTCCCCAAGCCGGCCACCCCCGTGGACCCGACCGGCTCGACGACGGAGGAGCCCACCCCGAACCCCGAACCGACCGCTGCAGAACCTGAGTCGGAGCCCGGGGCAACCCCGGCCCCGGCAGCCGAGGAGCCGACCCCGGCCCCCGAACAGGCAGCCACGGAACCGGAGTCGGAGCCCGAGCCGACCCCGGCAGCCACGGAACCGGAACCGGCACCCGAACCGGCGTCTGCGACCTCCGACCCGGTGGTTGAGGACCCGACCCCGGAACCCGCAGCCGAACCGGCAGCGGCGGAGCAGGAGTCGGAGCCCGAGGCGACGCCCGAACCGCAGGCCGAGTCCGAGGCAGCGACCGAGCCCGAGGCGGAGCCGGAGGCCGACACCCCGCAAGCCGCCGACGGCGAGGAAGCCCCGGAGGGGCCACTCGCACCCGCCGACGACACCCGCACGGGTGATGCGGGTGGGAACGAACCGGCCGAAGGCGAAGCCGAGTCCGAGCCCACCCCCGAACCCGCAGCCGAACAGCCGACGGAGCCGGAACCGGAGCCCACGGCTGAGCAGTCGCCCTCACCGGCCGAAGGCGAAACCAAGCCGGAGCCGGACGCCCAGTCCGAGACCGAGCCGGCCGCCGAACCCGAGGCGCAGCCGGACGCCCAGTCCGAGACCGAGCCGGCCGCCGAACCCGAGGCGGAGCCGGACGCCCAGTCCGAGGCGGAGAACACGGGCGCCGAGCCCGCCACCCCCCTCGCCCACATCCACTCGCACGCCCCCGCCCTCACCACCGCCTACCAGTCCGCCGCCTCCGCCCTCGCGAAGCACGACCTCACCGGCACCCGCGCCAAGGTCTACCTCGTCCTCGACCGCTCCGCCTCCATGCGCCCGTACTACAAGGACGGCTCCGCCCAGGCCCTCGGCGAGCAGACCCTCGCCCTCGCGGCCCACCTCGACCCCGAGGCGACGGTCCAGGTCGTGTTCTTCTCCACGGAGGTGGACGGCACCGGCGAGCTGACCCTCGCCGCACACGAGAACCGGATCGACGACCTGCACGGCTCCCTCGGCCGCATGGGCCGCACCAGCTACCACGCCGCAGTCGACGCCGTACTGGCGCACCGCGCGGAGTCGGCCGACGACCCGGCGACCCCCGCCCTGGTGATCTTCCAGACGGACGGCGCGCCGGACACCAAGACCCCGGCCACCCAGTCCCTCACCGACGCGGCGCAGAAGCACCCCGCCGTCTTCTTCTCCTTCGTCGCCTTCGGCGAGCACGACAACAAGGCCTTCGACTACCTCCGCAAACTGAAGACCGACACCGCGTCCTTCTTCCACGCCGGCCCCACCCCCCGCGAGCTCACGGACCAGGAGCTCTACGAGGGCGTACTGGCGAACTGGCGCCCGTGACCCACCGGGCCACACGCCCGTAACCCACCGGACCAGGGCCGCCCCTTCCCACACCTCAAAACGGGAAGCGGGCGGCCCACCCGTGTCGGCTACGATTTCAAGGTTCCGTAGACGACCCGCACCCGACGAGATCGTCACTCCACGTAGCGACTTGGGAGCAGCCCGCGATGGCTCGACACCTCATCACCAGCGCCCTTCCGTACATCAACGGGATCAAGCACCTGGGCAACATGGTGGGGTCCATGCTCCCGGCGGACGTGTACTCCCGCTATCTGCGCCAGCGCGGCCACGACGTCCTGTACATCTGCGCGACGGACGAGCACGGCACCCCGGCGGAGCTCGCGGCCAAGGAGCAGGGCCTCCCGGTCGACGAGTTCTGCGCGCAGGCGCACGACGCGCAGAAGGCGGTCTACGACGGCTTCGCGCTGGCCTTCGACTACTTCGGCCGCAGCTCGTCCCCGCAGAACCGGGAGATCACGCAGGAGATCGCCCGCGAACTCAAGGCGAACGGGTTCATCGAGGAGCGGGCCATCCGCCAGGTGTACTCCAACGCCGACGGCCGCTTCCTGCCCGACCGGTACATCATCGGCACCTGCCCACACTGCGGCTACGACAAGGCGCGCGGCGACCAGTGCGAGAACTGCACGCGGGTCCTGGACCCGACCGACCTGATCGAGCCGCGCTCCGCGATCAGCGGCAGCAGCGACCTGGAGGTCCGCGAGACCAAGCACCTCTTCCTCCTCCAGTCCGTGCTGGCCGGCGAGGTCGAGGCGTGGGTCGACGAGCGCGCCGACGACTGGCCGGTGCTGGCCTCCTCGATCGCCCGCAAGTGGCTCACCGAGGGCCTGCACGACCGTGCGATCACCCGCGACCTGGACTGGGGCGTCCCGGTCCCGGCCGACACCTGGCCGGACCTGGCCGCCGAGGGCAAGGTCTTCTACGTCTGGTTCGACGCCCCGATCGAGTACATCGGCGCCACGAAGGAGTGGGCGGACCAGGACCCGGAGAACCGGGACTGGCGTTCGTGGTGGTGGGAGTCGGACGCGGACGTCCACTACACGCAGTTCATGGGCAAGGACAACGTGCCCTTCCACAGCGTGATGTTCCCGGCGACCCTGCTGGGCACCCGCGCGCCGTGGAAGAAGGTCGACGTCATCAAGGCCTTCAACTGGCTCAACTACTACGGCGGCAAGTTCTCCACGTCGCAGCGGCGCGGTGTCTTCACGCACGACGCGCTGGAGATCCTCCCGGCCGACTACTGGCGCTACTTCATGATGGCGAACGCGCCGGAGTCCGACGACTCGTCCTTCACCTGGGAGCACTTCACGGCCACGGTGAACAAGGACCTGGCGGACACGCTGGGCAACTTCGTCAACCGGGTGCTGTCCTTCTCCCGCAAGCGCTTCGGCGACGCGGTCCCGGAGGGCGGCGAGCCGGGCGAGGCCGAGGCCAGGCTCGGGGAGGAGATCGTCCGTCTCCTCGCCGAGTACGAGGAGCACATGGAGGCCATCCAGTTCCGCAAGGCGGCGGCCTCCCTGCGCGCCCTGTGGTCGGCGGGCAACTCCTATCTGGAGGAGAAGTCCCCCTGGCTGGAGATCAAGACCGACAAGGACGGCGCGGCCCTCACCCTGCGCACCGCGATGAACCTGATCCACCTCTACGCGGTGGTCTCGGAGCCGTTCATCCCGACCTCGTCGGCGGCCATGCGCTCGGCGTTCTCCCTGGACGGCGACACGGCGACCTGGGTGACCCCCGCCGAGGCGGCCTCCCTGTCCACCGTCCCCGCCGGCACCCCGTTCACGGTGCCCCCGGTCCTCTTCGCCAAGCTCACGGACGACGACCTGGAGACGTACAAGGAGCGCTTCGGCGGCGAGCCCTCGTAGGAGCGGGAGAGCACCGAGCACCACAGCGCCCGTGACCGGACGTCCGGCCGCGGGGAGTCACTTCCCCGCGACCGTGGTGTCCTCGATCAGCGTCGTACGCGTCGTCGACGCGTCGTCGTGTTCGTGGAGAAGGTGGGGGGGCTCGCCGTCCGGCTCGCAGGTCCGCGCGTCGATCACCTTGAGCCTGAGAGTGCTCGCGGGAGAAAGCGCCGGGCGCCCCCACTCGTACCCCCCTCCCTCCGCGGCTTCTTCACGTTCCGGCATCGCGAAAAGAGCTGGAAAACTCCTGGTAAAGTCCGCTCACTTGTGCGAGGGCAGGGGACCCTCGCCGGGAGGGATCCTCACGTGGGCAGACACGCCCTGAGGCGGGGTGGACTGGCCGCCACCGTCACCACACTCGCAGTCGCCGTCACGGCCGCGTCCGTCACCGTCCTGACGGGAACCGGTGGCCCCGCTCGAGCCGCGGGTGCGCAGAGCGCGGCCGGGACCACCGAGATCACGCTCACCGACCCGGCCTCGGCCCAGCCGCGCTTCGACCAGCCGTTCGCGGCCGGTCCCGGCGGCTTCCTGCACGGGCAGTCCGGAATCCCCGGACTGCTGTGGACGAGCCACGCCGACGGCACCACCGTCAGTGTGCGGACCCCGGACGGCCTCTTCACGCCGACGGGGCCGTGCAGTACCTTCGGCTCGACCTGCCAGCAGGCCTGGTACGGCTCGGACGGTGACCTCGTCGCCCTGCCCACGAGCACGTCCGCCACGACCGTCACCCTGTGGGATCCGGCCACGCGCAGGACGTCGACCGTGACGTCCGCGTACCCCTACCGGGCGCTGGCCGGGAACACCGTCCTCACCAGCCGTACCCTCATCGACACCGTGGACGGCGAGCGCCGTGAACGCCCCTTCACCCCGGCCGAGGTGACCGTCAACAACGGTTACGTCATGGCCGCCGACGCGGCCGGGGTGCTGGTCAGGTGGGGCACCAGCCTGTACTACATCGACATCGAGTCGGCCGTCGTCACCAAGGCGTTCAGCAACGTCTCCGCCACCGTTCCCGCCGTCCTGAGCAAGGGCCGGATCGGCTATTACGGCGACGGCGGTCTGCACGTCAAGCCGCGCACCGACCCGGGCGGCGACGAGGAGTTCGTCGCGCTGCCCGGTCCCTACCAGTTCGCCAAGCCCGTCCTGACCGGCGACTGGCTGCTGCTGCCTCCGCAGACGGGCGCCGGCACCAGCACCACCGGTCTGACGGCCCTCTCCCTCGTCGACGGCTCGTCCCGCACCCTGCTGGACAAGGCCGGCAAGTCCGCCGTCCACGGGCCCGGCGACACGGCTCTCGTCACCGGCGGCACGAGCGCCGCCGACTGGTGGGTGCAGCGCGTGAGCCTGGCGGCGGACGGCACGCCGAAGCTGACGAAGCTGTACCAGGTGCCCGCCCCGGAGAACGCCAAGACCGGCATCGCCCTCAGCCGCGGCAGCCTGCGGGTCGCCCAGGCCGACCCCGCCGACGCCAACGGCTTCGACACCACCTCCGTACGGACCCTGACGACAGACGGCGGTACGGTCCTCGCCGCGTCCCCGGCCACCGGGAGAACGAAGATCCGCCCGAAGTGCCCCTACCCGGGCACCACGTGTTCGGCGCTGTGGGGCAACACGGTCACCTCGCCTCAGGACGTCTACCTGGAAGGGGCCTCCGACGTCTACGAGGACGGCCCCGTGCCGGGCTCGGACCGGCTGGTCCCGATCGGCTACCACTCCATGGGCTTCAACACCACGGGCGGCAGCATCGTCGACGTCTCCGACGACTACGCGGTCTACGACTCCGGCGGTACCGCCCCGGCCCAGTACGTCGGCCGGTTCGGCTACGGCCAGTTGCTGAAGCGCTCGGTCCAGGCAGCCGCCCTCAACGGCCCCGTCCTGTGGAGCGCCGCCGGCGCCGGCCGGGTCACCTCCTACAGCCTGACGGAGAAGAAGACCCTCACCACGGTCACCGTCCCGGGCATGGGCTGCGTCCCCGGTGAACTCCAGGCGGCGGGCCGCTGGCTGTACTGGTCCTGCGGCACTGCCTCGGCTGGCGTGTACGACACCAAGGCCGGCACCTCCCGAGCCGTCACCCCGGGTGACGTACTGCTCGGCGACGGCTTCACGGTCCGTCACGACCACGCGGCCGGCACCCTCGTCCTGACCGACGCGGCCACCGGCGCCACCCGCGTACTGGCTTCCGAGGTGCCGGACACCGGCCTGGCCGCCGACCGCCGCTACCGCTGGACCGTGGACGAGTACACGGGCCTGGTCGCCTGGTTCGACCTCCACGAGCGCACCCACGTCGCCACGACCGGCTTCGCCCCGTCGGCCCCGGCCGCGTTCCTGACGGACGCCGCCACTCAGGCGAACCTGAAGACCTCGACCCCCTGGACCGGCACCTGGCTGCTGTCCCGTCCCGTCACCTCGTGGTCGCTGACGTTCACGTCGGTGGAGAGCGGCGAGACCGGCAAGGCCACCCGCACCCTCACCGGCGGCGCGGCCACCGCGCGGGTGACGGCCCCTTGGGACGGCAGGACGGCGGGCGGTGTCCCCTTCCCCAACGGGCAGTTCAAGTGGAGCCTGAAGGCGACCGGCCTCGGCACCTCCACGGCCGTGGCCATCGGCGGCGGCAGCGGCACTCTGACCGCGGGCTCGCCCGTACGCCACGACTACGGCGGTCCCGACGGCATCGGCGACCTGCTCACCATGAACTCCACGGGCTCCCTGACCATCCACCTGGGCACGGCCAAGGGCACCCTCTCGACCAAGGTGGCCGGTACCGGCTGGCCGAAGGGGACCACGGTCGTGCCCTTCGGCGACCTGAGCGGCGACCGCTGCAACGACGTCGTCGTACGGCCGGGCAACGGCTCGCTGCGGCTCTACAAGCCGAAGTGCGGCGCCGCGCTGAAGGCGTCGACGCCGTACACCACGCTCGGTACGAGCGGCTGGAATCAGTACGACGTCATGGTCTCGACCGGTGACATCACCGGGGACGGACGCCCGGACCTGGTCGTCCGCAAGGCGTCCACCGGGGACATGTACCTCTACAAGGGCACCGGCGCGGGCAAGCTCTCCGCCCGCGTCAAGATCGCGAGCAACTGGAAGACGTACAAGAGGATCGTCGCCGTCGGCGACATCACCGGTGACGGCATCGGCGACCTGATCGCCCAGGACAAGTCCAACAACCTCTACCGCTACAACGGCACACGCACCGGCGCCTTCAAGGCCCGCGTCAAGATCGCCACCAAGTGGGGAGCCTCGTACAACGCCTGCGTCGGCGCCGGCGACCTCAACCGCGACGGCATCGGCGACCTGATCTGCCGGGACACCTCCGGCAAGCTGTTCCGCCACTACGGCAACGCAAAGGGCGGCTTCGGCGCACGGACGCAGATCGGCACCGGCTGGGGCGGGTACAAGGCCCTGTACTGACCCCGTCCGAACAGTAAAGGCGGCTCGGAACCGGACACCGGTTCCGAGCCGCCTTCATGCTGCGGCCGCGGCCTACTTCGGCTGCGGCTTGCGTACCGACAGGTGCAGTTCCCTCAGGCGGGACTCGTCCAGTTCGGTCGGGGCGCCCATCATCAGGTCCTGGGCGTTGCCGTTGAGCGGGAAGGCGATGGTCTCGCGGATGTTGGGCTCGTCCGCGAGCAGCATGACGATGCGGTCGACGCCCGGCGCGATGCCGCCGTGCGGCGGGGCGCCGAAGCGGAACGCGCGGAGCATGCCGGCGAACTTCTCCTCGACGGTCTCGCGGTCGTAGCCCGCGATCTCGAAGGCCTTGAGCATGATGTCCGGCTCGTGGTTCCGGATGGCGCCGGAGGACAGCTCGACACCGTTGCAGACGATGTCGTACTGCCAGCCCAGGATGTCCAGCGGGTCCTGGGTCTCCAGGGCCTCCAGGCCGCCCTGCGGCATCGAGAACGGGTTGTGGGAGAAGTCGATCCCGCCCGTCTCCTCGTCCCGCTCGTACATCGGGAAGTCGACGATCCAGCAGAAGCGGAAGACGTTCTCCTCGAACTGGCCGGCGCGCTTGGCGGCCTCCACCCGCACCGCGCCCATGATCTTCGAGACCTCGTCGAAGTCGCCCGCGCCGAAGAACACCGCGTGACCGGGGGCGAGCGACAGCCGCTTGGTCAGCTCCGCGACGTTCTCCTCGGTCAGGAACTTCGCGATCGGGCCGCTCAGCGCGCCGTCCTCGCCGACCCGCACCCACGCCAGGCCCTTCGCGCCCTGCTCGACCGCGTACTCGCCGAGCTGGTCGAAGAACTTGCGGGGCTGCCCGGCGGTGTCCGGCACCGGCAGCGCGCGGACGTGCTTGCCCGCGAACGCCTTGAACTCCGAGCCCGCGAAGATGTCGGTGATGTCGACGAGCTCCAGCTTGGCGCGCAGGTCCGGCTTGTCGGAGCCGTACTTCAGCATCGCCTCGCGGAACGGGATCCGCGGGAAGGGGGAGGTGACGTGGCGGCCGTCCCCGAACTCCTCGAAGAGCTCCGTCATGAGCTTCTCGATCGGCTGGAAGACGTCCTCCTGCTCGACGAAGCTCATCTCGACGTCGAGCTGGTAGAACTCGCCCGGCGAGCGGTCCGCGCGGGCGTCCTCGTCACGGAAGCAGGGGGCGATCTGGAAGTAGCGGTCGAAGCCCGAGATCATCAGCAGCTGCTTGAACTGCTGCGGGGCCTGCGGGAGGGCGTAGAACCTGCCCGGGTGGACCCGGGAGGGGACCACGTAGTCGCGGGCGCCCTCGGGGGAGGTGGCGGACAGGATCGGCGTCGCCATCTCGTTGAAGCCCATCGCCGACATCTTCTGGCGGATGGCGGAGATGACCGCCGTGCGCAGCAGGATGTTGCGGTGCATGCGCTCGCGGCGCAGGTCCAGGAAGCGGTACTCCAGGCGCCGCTCCTCGTTGACCCCGTCCTCGGCGTTGATGGTGAAGGGGAGCGGGGCCGCCGCGCCCAGCACCTCGACCTCGCCGACCTCGATCTCGATCTCGCCGGTGGGCAGCTCGGGGTTGACGTTGTCGGCGCCCCGGGAGACGACCTTGCCGTCGACGCGGACGACGGTCTCCTTGGAGAGCTTGTCGAGGGCCTCGTACGCGGGCGTGCCGGGACGGGCGACGAGCTGCGTGATGCCGTAGTGGTCGCGCAGATCGATGAAGAGGATGCCGCCCAGGTCGCGCCGATTGTGCAGCCAGCCACTCAGCCGGACGTCGGTGCCGACGTCAGAGGCGCGGAGCTCGCCGCAGGTGTGGGACCTGTACCGATGCATCGTCGTTCATCCAGTCTTCGCGGATCGGGGATCACCGGGCGGGCACGGCCCGGACCTACCAAGCGTACCGGGCACCTCAAGATCGGCTCCCCACCATTAAGAGAGGTCCCGGCCGGCAACGGGGCAGCGCCGAAGTCCGCACGGCCGTACACCTTCGGTGGCAGTGTCCGATCGCCTCTTCTTACAGTGGGGCAATGCGCACTGGTGAGCCCCTGCCCGCCGTGGGGGACGTACTCGCCGCCCTCGCGACCGGGATGTGGCACTGGGACACGGCCACCGGCCTGGTCTCGGTCGACGCCGAGGCGGCCCGACTGCTCGGGCTGCCCGCCGAGGAGGCCACGCTCAGGGAAGCCCAGGTGCGCGCCCGTCTCCACCCGGTCGACTGGAACGAGATCACCGGCGTCGTGCAGCTGGCCGTCGCCGAGGGCACCCTCGCCGAGGTGCGCATCCGCATCATGGACGAGCGCAACCGGTTCGTCCGGGTCGTGCGCAGCCGCTCCAAGCCGACCTTCGACGCCCGCAAGAAGGCGTACAAGCTGATCGGCACCCTTCAGGAGGTCGCCGAGCCGACGCCCGGTTCCCCCGCCGGGCGAAGAGCGGTCACCGGGGACTGGCGGCGCTCGCGGGAGGCCTTCCTGCTCGACGCCGGCCGGGCGCTGGCCGAGGCCCGCTCCACGGCGAAGGTGCTGCGGGTGGCGGCCGGCCTGTCGATGCCGGGGTTCTCGCCGGACGGGCTGGCGGTCTTCGGCATGCAGGGCGACCGGCTGACGATCATCGGCCACCACGGGCAGCGGCCCGGCGACGAGGGCCCCTTCGTGCACATGGCGCTGGAGACGGACTACCCGGCCGCCGAGGTGGTCCGCACCGGGCGGGCCGTCTACCTCTCCTCCCCGGGGCGGTACAAGTCCCGCTACCCGCTCACCTGGCCGCTCGCCGAGCGCTTCCACCGCCACTCCTGGGCGTTCCTGCCGCTGACCGTCGCAGGCCGCACGATGGGCGCCTGGATGGCCGCCTTCACCCACCCGGTGGCCTTCACCCCGGACGAGCGCTCGGTGCTGACCACGGTGGCCCGCATGCTCGCCCAGGCCCTGTCCCGGGCCGGGACCGCGGAGACCGAGCGGGAGCTGAGCGAGGGCCTGCAGCGCGCGATGATGCCGACGGTGGGCCCCGGGGTCCCCGGCATGGACGTGGCCGCCCGCTACGTCCCCACCGGCGGCGGCCTCCAGATCGGCGGCGACTGGTACGACATGATCCCGCTGCCCGGCGCCACCTCGCGGTCCCGCACGTCCGCCGGGCCGGGACGCTTCGCCCTGGTCATGGGGGACGTCCAGGGCCACGACGTGCGTGCCGCGGGGCTCATGGGCCAGCTGCGCATCGCCCTGCGCGCCTACGCCTCGGAGGGGCACTGCCCGGACGCGGTGCTCTCCCGCGCCTCCCGTTTCCTGCACGGCGTCCTCGCCGCCGGCGCCGACGGCGAGGACGCCGAGGACACTGACGGGGTCGCCGACCTGCGCTTCGCGACCTGCCTGTACGCGGAGGTCGACCCGCGCACCGGGGTCCTGGAGGTGGCCCGCGCGGGCCACCCGGACCCCGTGATACGGATGGCGGACGGCACGGTGCTGCAACGCCCGACGGCGGGCGGGCTGCCGCTCGGCATCGACCCGGACTCCGACTACCCGATCACCCGGTTCACCCTGGAGCCGGGCGAGACGATGATGATCTGCACGGACGGCCTGATCGAGACCGGCGGCCACGACCTGGACACCGGCTGGCAGCGGATCCGTACGATCCTGGAACGGCACGGCGGCGACGCCGAGGAGCTCGCCGACGCGCTGGTGCAGGCCGTGCACGGACCCTCCTCGCACCACACCACCGGGCCCCTGGCCGACCGGCGCGAGGACGACATCGCCGTGCTGCTGCTGAGCCGGCGCCGCGACGGCCGGGCGGTCCGCCCCAGGCTGCGGCACACCCTGATGACGGTCGCCCAGGCCGAGCCCGAGCGGGTCTCCGTGGCCCGCCGGCAACTGCGGGAGCTGCTGCACGACTGGTCGAGCGAGGAGCACGTGGACACGGCGGTGCTGCTGCTGTCGGAGACCCTCGCCAACGTCCTGCTGCACACCGACGTCGACGCGCTGGTGCTGGCCGAGGTCAGTGGTGAGAGGGGCGAGCGGCGTCTGCGGGTGCAGGTCACCGACGCCGGCGACGATCTGCCGCACAAACGCAGGCCCGGCGAACTCGCCTCCTCCGGGCGCGGGCTGGTGCTGATCGAACTGCTCGCGGACGCGTGGGGCGTCCTGCCGCGGGGCCAGGGCAAGAGCATCTGGTTCGAGCTGTACGAGGCCTCGGTGGCCAGGTGAGCCGTTCCCCGGCATGAGCCCTACGGCGAAGCCGCGTACCGTTCCCGCAGCTCGTGGGCGGTCCCGAAGGCCGCCGCGGTCAGCGGCACCGCCAGCAGCATCCCCACGATCCCGGCGACCGACGCGCCCCCGGTGATCGCCAGCAGCACCACGGCCGGGTGCATCTGCACGGTCCGGCTCTGGATCAGCGGCTGGAGCACGTGCCCCTCCAGCACCTGTACCGCCAGCACCACCCCGAGCGCCCACAGCGCGATGACGAACCCGCGGTCGGCGAGCGCGACCAGCACGGAGACCGCACCGGAGAGGAAGGCGCCCAGGTAGGGGATGTAGGCGCCGACGAAGACCAGCGCGCCGAGCCCGACCGCGCCGGGCACCTTCAGCACGAGCAGGCCGACGGTGATGCAGACGGCGTCGATCAGCGCGATGAGCGTCGTGCCGCGCATGAAGCCCTCCACGGCCGCGAAGGCCCGCCGGGCCATGGCCTCCGCGGTGTCGCCGGTCCCGCGCGGGGCGAGCGTGCGCAGGGTGGCGGCGGCCTTGTGCGAGTCGCGCAGGAAGAAGAACACGAGCAGCAGGGCCAGTACGGCCATGGCGAGCGACTCGCCGACCACGCTGACCCCGCTGATGACGTTGGAGGCGGCCGTTCCGCCGAACTTCTCCAGGAGTCGCCTGCCGTTGGAGGCGAGGTCGTCCAGCGAGGTCCCGGCCGCCCCGAAGTGGGTGGTGAGCGACTGCGCGGCCTTCTTGAGCGAGGTGAGGATCTGGTCCCCGCTGTCGATCAGCGCGGCCACCACGATGTACACCGCACCGCCGACGACCACGACGACCGCCACACAGGTGATCCCGGCGGCGAGCGACCGGTTCACCCCGGCTCCCGCGAGCCGCCGGAACAACGGCCGCAGCAGTGCCGTCCCCAACAGCGCCAGCAGCACCGGGATCACCGCGGTCCGGAACACCACGCACAACCGCGCCCCGATCCACACCACCCCGGACACCAGCAGAACGGCGGCGCACCAGGCGGCGAGACGCCGGACGGGCTCGGGCAGCAGAGGAGCGGGGGCCTGCACACCTCCAGACGATCACACGCCGGACGTGCTGTCCCGCGCGCACGGCCCACCCGGGTGACACGGCATCAGCCACCGGCGCTCCGGCCGGTGGCGCGGTCCGCGTCCCGCACGGGGCCCGGCAGGAACGCGAAAGGGCCCCGTCCACCATCGGACGGGGCCCTCGCGCCCAGCGGCCGGGAGGACCTACAGCCCTTCCTCGGTCATCCCGTGGATCGCCGGGACGGTGCCGAGGCGGCCCTTCTTGAAGTCCTCGAAGGCCTGCATGAGCTCGTCCCGGGTGTTCATGACGAAGGGGCCGTAGTGCGCCATCGGCTCGCGGATCGGCTGCCCGCCGAGGAGGACGACCTCCAGGTCGGGGGTGTGCGCGTCCTGCTTCTCGTCCGCGCGGACGGTCAGCGAGGAACCGGCGCCGAAGACCGCGGTCTGGCCGAGGTGGATCGGCCGGCGCTCGGCGCCCACGGTGCCGCGTCCCGCCATCACGTACGCCAGGCCGTTGAAGTCCTCCCGCCAGGGCAGGGTGACCTCCGCGCCGGGCGCCACCGTCGCGTGGACCATCGTGATCGGCGTGTGCGTGATGCCGGGGCCGGCGTGGCCGTCCAGCTCACCGGCGATGACCCGCAGCAGCGCGCCGCCGTCGGGGGAGGTGAGCAGCTGGACGCTGCCGCCGCGGATGTCCTGGTAGCGCGGCGCCATCATCTTGTCCTTGGCCGGCAGGTTCACCCACAGCTGGAGGCCGTGGAAGAGGCCGCCGGACACGACCAGCGACTCCGGCGGGGCCTCGATGTGCAGCAGTCCGCTGCCCGCCGTCATCCACTGGGTGTCGCCGTTGGTGATGGTGCCGCCACCGCCGTTGGAGTCCTGGTGGTCGAAGACTCCGTCGATGATGTACGTAACGGTCTCGAAGCCGCGGTGCGGGTGCCAGGGGGTGCCCTTGGGCTCGCCCGGCGCGTACTCCACCTCACCCATCTGGTCCATCATGATGAACGGGTCGAGATGGCGGTAGTTGATCCCCGCGAACGCCCGGCGCACCGGGAAGCCCTCACCCTCGAATCCGCTGGGCGCGGTCGTGACGGTGAGCACGGGACGAGCCACGGCATCGGCGGGCGCGGCCACACGGGGCAGCGTCAGCGGGTTCTCGACGGTCACTGCAGGCATGTCGGTTCCTCCTTGTGCGACCACTTTAGTTGAGCGTTGAACTTTCTGCCACCCCCAACAGAGGAAGCCCGGAGGGAATTCCCTCCGGGCTCCGAGCGGCGGCGTCCACGGCCGGTCCTAGTGCCGTGACCGGAAAGGTTCACCGGCCCGGCAAACCTTTCCGGCCACAGCACTAGCCGTACATCCGGCGCATCGCGAAGTCGACCATCTGCTCGACCGCCTTGGCGTCGAACACCATCCGGTGCTCGCCCTCCATGTCGAGCACGAAGCCGTAGCCGGTCGGCAGCAGGTCGATCACCTCGGCACCGGTGATCACGAAGTACTTGGACTCCTTGCCCGCGTACCGGCGCAGCTCCTTGAGCGAGGTGAACATCGGGATCACCGGCTGCTGGGTGTTGTGCAGCGCCAGGAACCCGGGGTTGTCGCCGCGCGGGCAGTACACCTTGGAGGTCGCGAACACCTGCTGGAAGTCCTCGGCGGCCAGCTGCCCCGTGGTGAAGGCGCGCACCGCGTCCGCGAGCGAGGGCGGCGAGGGCTCGGGATAGGCGGGAGCCTGCTGGCCGTACCCGCCGACACCGCCGGGCATCTGCTGCTGCGGAGGGACGTACCCCTGCTGTGCCGCCCCGCTGTCCATCGGCTGGCCGTATCCGTACATGGCCCACAGCGTACTGACCCGCACGAGGGCTCGGTCACACATGGCGGGATCGGGGTTGCTTCTTATTACCGGCGGGTAGCATCATCGGAGCTACTAGTTGGTACGTGAACCAGATGCGAGGAGACAGTGCCTCGCCGAGCCCTCGACGGGAGCCGTGGCCATGGGGCACTACAAGTCGAACCTCCGCGACATCGAATTCAACCTCTTCGAAGTGCTCGGACGCGACAAGCTGTACGGCACCGGTCCGTTCGAGGAGATGGACGCCGACACCGCCAGGAGCGTCCTGGAGGAGCTGACCCGCCTGGCGGAGAACGAGCTGGCGGAGTCCTTCGCGGACGCCGACCGCAACCCGCCGGTGTTCGACCCCGAGACGAACACCGCGCCGGTGCCGGAGACCTTCAAGAAGAGCTACAAGGCCTTCATGGACTCCGAGTACTGGCGCCTGGGCCTGCCCGAGGAGATCGGCGGCACCACCGCGCCCCCGTCCCTGATCTGGGCCTACGCCGAGCTGATCCTCGGCGCCAACCCGGCGATCTGGATGTACTCCTCCGGCCCGGCGTTCGCCCGCATCCTCTTCGAGGAGGGCACCGAGGAGCAGCGGAAGATCGCCTCGGTCGCGGTCGAGAGGACCTGGGGCTCCACCATGGTGCTCACCGAGCCCGACGCGGGCTCGGACGTCGGCGCCGGCCGCACCAGGGCGGTCCAGCAGGAGGACGGCTCCTGGCACATCGAGGGCGTGAAGCGCTTCATCACCTCCGGTGAGCACGACATGGAGGAGAACATCCTCCACTACGTCCTCGCCCGCCCCGAGGGCGCCGGCCCCGGCACCAAGGGCCTGTCCCTCTTCCTCGTGCCGAAGTACCTGTTCGACTGGGAAACCGGCGAGCTGGGCGAGCGCAACGGCGTCTACGCCACCAACGTCGAGCACAAGATGGGCCTGAAGGCCTCCAACACCTGCGAGATGACCTTCGGCGACCGCCACCCCGCCAAGGGCTGGCTGATCGGCGACAAGCACGACGGCATCCGCCAGATGTTCCGCATCATCGAGTTCGCCCGCATGATGGTCGGCACGAAGGCGATCTCCACGCTGTCCACCGGCTACCTGAACGCGCTGGAGTACGCCAAGGAGCGCGTCCAGGGTCCCGACCTGGCGAACTTCATGGACAAGTCCGCGCCCAAGGTCACCATCACGCACCACCCCGACGTGCGCCGCTCGCTGATGACGCAGAAGGCGTACGCCGAGGGCATGCGCGCCCTCGTCCTGCACACCGCCGCGGTCCAGGACGCGATCGCGGTCAAGGAGGCCAACGGCGAGGACGCCTCGGCCGACCACGCGCTCAACGACCTGCTCCTGCCCATCGTCAAGGGCTACGGCTCGGAGAAGGGGTACGAGCAGCTCGCCCAGTCGCTGCAGACCTTCGGCGGCTCCGGCTTCCTGCAGGAGTACCCGGTCGAGCAGTACATCCGGGACGCCAAGATCGACACCCTGTACGAGGGCACCACGGCCATCCAGGGCCAGGACTTCTTCTTCCGGAAGATCGTCCGCAACCAGGGCGCCGCGCTGAACTCGATCGCCGAGGACATCAAGGAGTTCCTGGCCCTCGGCACCGGCGGTGAGGACCTGGCCGGCGCCCGCGAGCACCTCGCCAGGGCCGCCGCCGAACTGGAGGCCCTCGTCGGCCTGATGCTGACCGACCTCGCCGCCACCGAGAAGGACGTCAAGAACATCTACAAGGTGGGCCTGAACACCACCCGTCTGCTGCTCGCCTCCGGTGACGTGATCGTCGGCCACCTGCTGCTCAAGGGCGCCGCGATCGCCGCCGAGAAGCTGGAGACGGCCTCCTCGAAGGACCGGGCGTTCTACCAGGGCAAGATCGCGGCGGCGAAGTTCTTCGCGGCCAACGTCCTGCCGGGCGTCACCCTGGCCCGCAAGGTCGCCCAGAACGTGGACCTGGACCTGATGGAGCTGGACGAGGCCGCCTTCTAGGCCGGTCCCCACCCCACCTCCGTCCGTCTCCACCCCCCACCTGTGCTGTACCCACCCCCCACCTGCGCTGTACCCACCCCCCACCCACGAGGGTCCGCTCCCGGCACCGGGAGTGGACCCTCGTGACGTCGTTAAGGTGAACCCATGAGTACAAGCCAGCGCTTCGACCGCGGCCACACCGACGACCTGATGTCCTTCCTGGCGGCGAGCCCGTCGCCGTACCACGCCGTGGCGAACACGGCCGAGCGGCTGGAGAAGGCCGGCTTCCGCCAGGTCTGCGAGACGGACGCATGGGACGGCACGGCGGGCGGAAAGTACGTGCTGCGCGGCGGGGCGATCGTGGCCTGGTACGTCCCCGAGAGTGCCGCGCCGCACACCCCCTTCCGCATCGTCGGCGCGCACACCGACTCCCCCAACCTGCGGGTCAAGCCGCTGCCCGACACCGGGGCGCACGGCTGGCGCCAGGTCGCCGTGGAGATCTACGGCGGCCCGCTGATGAACTCCTGGCTCGACCGCGACCTGGGCCTGGCCGGCCGGCTCACGCTGCGCGACGGCTCCACCCGCCTGGTCAACGTCGACCGCCCGCTGCTGCGCGTCCCCCAGCTGGCGATCCACCTGGACCGCCAGGTCTCGGCGGAGGGCCTCAAGCTGGACAAGCAGCGGCACCTGCAACCGGTGTGGGGCCTGGGCGACGACGTCCGCGACGGCGACCTGATCGCCTTCCTCGCGGCGGAGGCGGGACTCGACCCGGGCGAGGTGGCCGGCTGGGATCTGATGACGCACTCCGTGGAGCCCCCCGCCTACCTGGGCCGGGACCGGGAGCTGATGGCCGGCCCCCGCATGGACAACCTGCTGTCGGTGCACGCCGCCGCGGCGGCGCTCACGGCCGTCACGGCGGGGACGCCGGAGCTGCCGTACATCCCGGTGCTGGCCGCCTTCGACCACGAGGAGAACGGCTCCCAGTCGGACACCGGCGCGGACGGCCCGCTGCTCGGATCGGTGCTGGAGCGCTCGGTGTTCACGCGCGGTGGATCGTTCGAGGACCGGGCGCGCGCCTTCGCCGGCACGGTCTGTCTGTCCTCCGACACCGGCCACGCCGTCCACCCCAACTACGCCGACCGGCACGACCCGACCCACCACCCGCGTGCGGGCGGCGGTCCGATCCTCAAGGTCAACGTCAACAACCGCTACGCGACGGACGGTTCGGGTCGCGCGGTGTGGGTGGCGGCCTGCGAGAAGGCCGGCGTCCCCTTCCAGTCCTTCGTCTCCAACAACTCGATGCCGTGCGGCACGACCATCGGCCCGATCACCGCGGCCCGGCACGGCATCCGCACCGTCGACATCGGCGTGGCCATCCTGTCGATGCACAGCGCCCGTGAACTGTGCGCCGCCGACGACCCGTTCCTGCTGGCGAACGCGCTGGTGGCGTTCCTGGAGGGCTGAGCGGCACGGCCTCCCCCAAGCTCTCGGCTTCGCTCGAGCAGGGGGACCCCATGGCCCATGAGCGGCCGCCCCCGCATGGTCACCCGGCTTTCGGGTACCCGGAGTTGACCGGAAGGGACCGGAAGGGACCGGAACCGACCGGAACCACCGGACCCGGCACCGGACAGGGAGGCGACACTCATGGGCCTCGGCGGCTGCATCATCCTCATCGCCGTGGGAGCCATTCTCACGTTCGCGACCGACTGGCACATGCAGGGGGTCGACCTGCACGTGGTCGGCGTCATCCTGATGATCGTCGGTCTGATCGGCGTCACGACGTTCAGCAGCATCTACCGGCGCCGCCGCGTCATGGTGCCCCCCACCACGGTCGTCGAAGAGGACCGCCACCACCACGCACGCGACGGCTACGGCGACGGCTACGGCATCTGAGCACGTGCCGAGCCGGTCCCGCGGCCGCGGAACATGACGGACAGTCGCCAACAAGATTGAGCATTCCGTTACGCGCACCTCCTTGTCGTGTTGTGTGAATATCGTGAAGACTTGGCGCCCTTGAGCCCGTAGGGGAGAAACCGGGCACCAAGCAGCCATCACGACGGGGGACTCTGCCGTGCTCGACTTCGCCGCACCCGGCGGCTCCCTGGGCGCTGCGCCGGCAGCGCGGCCCCGACCCACGGGCCGGCACGCCGCCCGCCGCGCGCACGCCGCAGAGGAGGAGCCGGCCGGCAGACCCCGGCTCGCGGTCCTGATCCCCGCCCACAACGAGCAGGACCGCGTCGCCGCCGCGATCGAGGGTCTGTGGCGGCAGAGCCGGCGGCCGGACCTGATCGTGGTCGTCGCCGACAACTGCACCGACGACACCGCCCGGATCGCCGTCGCGCACGGCGCGCAGGTCTTCCACACCCAGGGCAACACGCACAAGAAGGCGGGCGCCCTCAACCAGGCCATCGCCTGGATGCTGCCCCACCTCGACGACCGGGACCTGCTGCTGGTGCAGGACGCCGACACCGTGCTCAACCCGTGGTTCGCCGAGACCGCCCTGGCCACCTTCAACCGCAAGGTCGGCGCCGTCGGCGGGGTCTTCTACGGCGAGGAGGGCGGCGGCCTGCTGGGTCTGCTCCAGCGCATGGAGTTCCACCGCTACGCCTGGGAGCTGGAACGCACCGGGGGCAAGGCCCAGGTGCTCACCGGCACCGGCACCATGTTCCGGGCCCGGGTGCTGCGCGAGGTGCGGGCGGCCCGCCGCGCCGGCGTCATCGGCGGCGGCAACGGCTACTACAGCCTCGCCTCCCTCACCGAGGACGACGAGATGACCAAGGCGGTCAAGACCCTCGGCTACCGCGCCATGTCCCCGGCGGGCTGCGCGGTCACCACCGAGGTCATGCCGACCCTGGGCAAGCTGTGGCACCAGCGGCTGCGCTGGCAGCGCGGCGCCCTGGAGAACCTCCGCGACTACGGCTGGACCCGCGTCACCGCCCGCTACTTCCTCCAGCAGTTCCTCATGGGGTTCGGCGCGCTGTCCTTCCTCGTCTACCTGACCTTCATGATCACGTCCATCACCCTGTACGGCCCGCCGGGCCTGTCACCGGTGTGGACCTCGATCGGCCTGATCTTCGTCGTCGAGAAGGTCGTCTCCGTACGCCGCGCCGGTCCCCTGCCGATGCTGGTGGCGCTGCTGATGATCCCGGAGATGCTCTACGACCTGTTCCAGCACGCCGTCTACTTCTGCTCGCTGTGGGGCCTGCTGCGCCGCAGCGAGGAGAAGTGGGTCGCCACCTGAGCCCCCCCACTCCGCGCCGCACCCGCGGCGCGACCTCTTCACACTCGCACCAGAGCAAGGAGAACGACATGTACGGACGAGTCGTCGGCGCCGGCACCACCGGCGCCGGAGGCGCCACGCTGGCCGCCACTGGCGTGTGGATGAACAGCATGGCCATGATGGTCGCGGCCACCACCCTGGTGGCCGCGGGAGTGGCCCTGTTCAAGCTGGCGCCGCGCCCGCGGCGCCGCTAGTGCTGTGACCGGAAAGGTTCACCGGCTCGCGACGCCCGGCAAACCTTCCCGGCCACAGCGCTAGGGCCTCTCGGCGATCAGCCTGCCGCGGTCTCGTCCATCCCGGCCAGGACGAGCGGCAGCCGGTCCGTCGCGCCCTCGGTGAGGCGGACCGGAACGCCCCAGTCCTGCTGGTGCACATGGCAGGCGGGGTACTCGTTCGCGGGGTCGTCGTCGCACGAGGCCGCCATCGCGGAGACGTGCAGGACACCCTCCGAAACGGCGGGGTTCAGCTCCAGTTCGCGGCACAGGTCGGTGTCCGCGCCCTCGCCCTTCAGCAGCAGCTCGGGCGGGGTCGAGGAGACCAGCAGCCGGGTCGACGGTCCGTACCGGGTGTCGAGCTTCTGGCCCGCCGGGGCCTGGAAGATCACGTCCAGGCGGAGGCGGCCGGGGGCGACCTCCGTGGCGGCGCGCCGGGTCCGGTGGGCGACGGCCTCGACCCGTACCGCCTCCTCCGGCAGCCGCAGCCGGGTCAGCCGGTGCCGGGCCGACTCCACGACCACGATGTCCTCACCGACCAGCACGGCGTCGCTGGGCTCACGCAGATCGGTGGCGAGCGTCGTGACCTCGCCGGTCGCCGGGTCGTAGCGGCGCAGGGCGTGGTTGTAGGTGTCGCTGACGGCGACCGAGCCGTCCGGCAGTGCCGTCACGCCCAGCGGGTGCTGGAGCAGCGCCTGTCCGGCGGCTCCGTCCCGGTGCCCGAAGTCGAACAGCCCGGTGCCGACCGCCGTGTGGACGGCGCCGTCGAGGTCCACCCAGCGCAGGGCGGACGTCTCGGAGTCGGCGAGCCACAGCCGGTCGGGCGTGGCCGCGAGCCCGGAGGGCTGCGCGAACCAGGCCTCCGCGCCGGGCCCGTCGACGAGCCCCTCGTTCGTGGTCCCGGCGGTGACGGCGACGGTAGCCGCGGCCGGGTCGTAGGCCCACAGCTGGTGCACGCCCGCCATGGCGATCCACACCTTGCCGTTCCACCAGGCCACGTCCCAGGGCGAGGACAGCTTCACGTCCTGCGCGGGACCGGACGTGGCCTCGCCCTGCATCCATTGGTGTCCGGTGCCGGCCAGGGTCGTGGTCCCGCCCGTCTCCGGGTCGAAGCGCCGCAGGGCGTGGTTGACCGTGTCGGCGACCACGACGGTGCCGTCCGGCAGGAGTGCGAGCCCCTGCGGCTCCTGGAACCGGGCCCGGTCCGGGCCGCCGTCGGTCATCCCCCGGCCGCCCTGGCCGATCCGCCGCACCACGGTCTCGCCGTCCTCCGCCAGCTCCACCAGCTGGTGCCGGGTGGTGTCGCTGACCAGGAAGTTCCCGGACGGCAGCAGCACTGCCTTGCCCGGGAAGCGCAAGGTGGTGGGCTCCGGCTCCGGCGGCACGTACGGCCCGTCGCCGCGGCGCAGGGTGCCCTTCGCCCCGTGCTCGGCCTCCAGTTCCTCCACCAGCCGCTCGATCGCGTGCGCGTGCCCCTCGCCGGCGTGCTGCGCGACGACGTAGCCCTCCGGGTCGATGACGACCAGCGTCGGCCAGGCCCGAACCGCGTACTGCTTCCAGGTGGCGAGTTCCGGGTCGTCGAGCACCGGATGCTCCACGCCGTACCGCTCCACCGCGTCGACCACCGCCTGGTGCTCCGCCTCGTGCACGAACTTCGGCGAGTGCACCCCGACGACCACGACCGTGTCCCGGTGCTTCTCCTCCAGCTCCCGCAGCTCGTCCAGGACGTGCAGGCAGTTCACACAGCAAAACGTCCAGAAATCCAGCACGACGCACTTGCCTCGCAGGTCGGCGAGCGTGAGGTTCTTGCCACCGGTGTTGAGCCAGCCGCCCTTGCCGATCAGCTCGGGGGCGCGTACGCGGGCTCGTCGGGGTGCCGTGTCGTTCATGGGACCAAGGGTGCCACCCGCCGGCGGCGGCCCGCCCGGCGCGGTGCCGTACTGGTCCCGTCGGACCACCGGCGGCGTCGCCGGGGCAAAGCCGGGGAAGCGGTGAGGACATGAGATTCCTCGTACGCGACCGGATTTTCGGCATCGGTGACGACTACTGGATCGAGGACGAGCACGGCCGCAAGGTCTTCCTCGTCGACGGCAAGGCGATGCGGCTGCGGGACACCTTCGAGCTGAAGGACGCCCACGGCCGGGTCCTGATCAACATCCACCAGAAGATGCTCGCGCTGCGGGACACGATGGTGATCGAGCGGGACGGGGAGGCCCTGGCGAAGATCAGGCGCAAGCGGCTGTCGCTGCTGCGCAACCACTACCGGGTGTCCATGGTGGACGGCACCGAGCTCGACGTCAGCGGCAAGATCCTCGACCGGGAATTCGCCGTCGAGTACGACGGCGAACTGCTCGCGGTGATCTCCCGGCGCTGGCTGAGCGTCGTGGAGACCTACGGCGTCGACGTCGTACGCGAGGACGCCGACCCCGCGCTGGTGATCGCGGTGGCGGTGTGCGTGATCCACCTGGCGGAGAAGGAACGCGAGGAGCGGTAGGCACCGAGGAGGGAGCCGTAGGCGCTAGGGTCTTTCGTTTGGATCAGGCCGGATCAGGGAGCGGGGTCCGGTGCCGTGCAAAGGAAGGAGGGCGGCAGGGCGGAGCCCTGCCGACCGACGACAACGCGGCTGGGGTCCCCCCTGCTCGAAGAGCTTGGGGGAGCGGTGCCAGGGCCCGCGAGCCCGGCGTGATCCAAACGAGAGGCGCTAGGAGCCGTCCTGACGGCGCGGCGGCTCCAGGCCGAGGACCCGGTCCTTCAGGGCCGGGAACTGGTCCCGGGTGGCCGGCACCCTCGCCGGGTCGAAGTCGACCGTGAGGACCTCCTCGCCGGGGCCGGCCTCGGCCAGCACCTCGCCCCAGGGGTCCACCACGATCGAGTGACCCGCCTGCGGAACTCCCGCGTGCGTCCCGGCCGTTCCACAGGCGAGCACGAACGCCTGGTCCTCCACCGCCCGCGCCCGGGCCAGCAGCGTCCAGTGCGCACGCCGGCGCTCGGGCCAACCCGCCGGGACCACCAGGGTCTGCGCCCCGGCGTCGACGAGCCCGCGGAAGAGTTCGGGGAAACGGAGGTCGTAACAGGTCGCGAGGCCCAGGACGGTGTCCGGCAGAGGGACCGTCACCAGTTCCCGCCCCGCGCTCATCAGCACGGCCTCGCCCTTGTCGAAGCCGAAGCGGTGGATCTTGCGGTAGACGGCGGCCAGCTCGCCGGAGGGGGAGAAGACCAGGGAAGTGTTGTAGAGGGAGCCCGCGGCCGAGTCGCCGTCGGACACGGCGCGTTCGGGGATCGAGCCGGCGTGCAGCCACACGCCCGCGTCGCTCGCCGCCTTGGCCATCGCCTCGTAGGTGGGACCCTCCAGCGGTTCGGCCTCGCGTTCGAACTCCTCGAAGGCGAAGGCCCCGGTGGTCCACAGCTCTGGCAGCACCACGAGGTCGGCCCCGGTCTGCTCGCCCACCAGCGCGGCCACCCGCCCACGCCGTGAATCGACCGATTCACCCTCGTTCACGGCAATCTGGATCAGCGAGGCGCGCACACTACCACCGTCCTGGCACTCGAGTCGTCCGGACAGGCCTACGATCGTCACACGAAAGCACTGCCGGGCTGCCTCACAGCAGCGTAACTTAGCGTTCCAAGACACCCGCCGACCGCAGCCACCTCCCACTGGCAATGCCATCACATCCGCCCGTGTACCGACCGCCGAGGGGTCCCGTTCCGTGAGTCTGCATCCCACCCTCCAGCCCTACGCCGATGCCTGGACCCACTCCGTCGAGGCGATATCGGAGCTGATGCAGCCCCTGGTGGAGGCCGATTGGAACCGGCGCACCCCGTGCCCGGGCTGGTCGGTCCGCGACGTCGTCTCGCACATCATCGGCATGGACTGCGAGATGCTGGGCGACCCGCGGCCCATCCACGCGCTCCCGCGCGACCTGTTCCACGTCACCAACGAGCACCAGCGCTACATGGAGATGCAGGTCGACGTCCGCCGCCACCACACGTCGCCGGAGATGACCTCCGAGCTGGAGTACACGATCATCCGCCGCAACCGCCAGCTGCGGAACGAGTCCCGCGACCCCGGCACCAAGATGCGCGGACCGCTCGGCGCGGAGATCACCCTCGAAGAGGCCATGCGCTACCGCGCCTTCGACATCTGGGTGCACGAGCAGGACCTGCGCGCGGCCCTCGGCCGCCCCAGCGACCTCGACTCGCCCGGCGCCCACGTCGCCCGGGACTACCTGCTGGCCGCCCTCCCGGACGTGGTCGCGGTCAAGGCGGACGCCCCGCGCAGCTCGGCGATCGTCTTCGACGTGCACGGCCCGGTGGAGTTCCTGCGCACGATCCGCGTCGACATCCAGGGCCGCGGCACCCTGGAGACGGCCCCGGCCCTCGGCCCGGCGGCGACCCTCGCGCTCGACTGGGAGACCTACGTCCGCCTGGCCTGCGGCCGGGTCACCCCGGAAGCGGTCGCGGACCGTGTGAAGACGGAGGGCGACCTGGACCTGGCGGCGGCGATCCTGCGGAACTTCGTGGTGACGGCCTAGGGTCGTGGCCGCGGACAGACGTGCCTCCCCGGGGGCGAGCCGGAACCCCCCTGCTCCAGGAGCCGGGGGGAGGCGCGTGCCGGCCGCGGCGAGCGCACCGGACCCGGCCCCGTCTCGCGACGGAGCAGGGCACCGTCACGCCGGCACGTGCACCGTCTCCACCCGGCTGGCGACCAGCCGCTCCCGCTCCCGCCGGGCCGCCCGCTTCCGCAGCCGCAGGATCTGGCTCACGCCCAGCGCCTGGAGCACGAACACCGCCGAGAAGGCGATCCGGTAGTCGTCCCCGGTCGCGTCCAGCAGCACGCCGATCGCGAACAACGTCGTCATCGAGGCCACGAAGCCGCCCATGTTGGTGATGCCCGACGCCGTCCCCTGACGCTCCGCCGGATTCGCCGGCCGCGCGAAGTCGAACCCGATCATCGAGGCCGGACCGCACGCGCCGAGCACCAGGCACAGCACGATCAGCAGCCACATCGGCGCCCGCCCGCCCGGATACGCCAGCGTCACCGCCCAGATGCCCGAGGTCGCCGCCACCGTGCCGAGCGCGAGCGGCAGCCGCGCCGCGTGGTGCCGGGCGACGATCTGCCCGTACACGAGCCCGACGGCCATGTTGGACACCACGACGAGCGTGAGCAGTTCACCCGCGTCCGCCCGTGACAGGCCCTGGGCCTCGACCAGGAACGGCAGCCCCCACAGCAGCAGGAACACCATCGCCGGGAACTGCGTGGTGAAGTGCACCCACAGCCCGAGCCGTGTCCCGGGCTCCCGCCAGGACGCGGCGATCTGCCGGCGTACGTACGCGGCGCCCAGGTGAGGCAGCGGCTCCGGTTCGTGGCCCTCCGGGTGGTCCTTGAGGAACAGCACCAGCAGCACCAGCACCACCGCCCCGGCCAGCGCGCTGCCCGCGAAGGCCGCCGTCCAGCCCACGCCGTGCAGCAGCCGGGCCAGCACCAGCGTGGACACCAGGTTGCCGGCCATCCCGGCCAGCCCGGCCAGCTGGGCGACCAGCGGCCCGCGCCGGACGGGGAACCACCGGGTGCCCAGCCGCAGCACGCTGATGAACGTCATGGCGTCCCCGCAGCCGAGCAGCGCACGCGAGGCGAGCGCGGTGCCGTACGACGGGGAGAACGCGAAGCCGAGCTGGCCGGCCGTGAAGAGCACGGCGCCGATCGCCAGCACCTTCTTGGTGCCGAGCCGGTCGACCAGCAGACCGACGGGTATCTGCATACCGGCGTAGACGAGGAGCTGGAGGATCGAGAACGTCGACAGCGCCGAGGCGCCCACGTGGAAGCGGTCGGCGGCGTCGAGACCGGCGACGCCCAGGGAGGTGCGGAAGATGACGGCGACGAAGTAGACGGCGACGCCGATGCTCCAGACGGCGACGGCGCGCCGGCCGCCGGGCGGATCACCGGGCAGGGAGGCCGGCGAGGACGAGGAGCTCACCGGACCTCCCCCCGGGCGAGGTGGGAGAACCAGTTGACGTGCCGGTGCACGACGTCGACGGCCGCCTCCGCGTCCCCCGAGCGCAGCGCGTCCAGGATCTGCTCGTGCTCGGCGAGCGTCTTGGCGAGCCGGTCGGGGTGGGAGTGCATGACGGCGACGCCCATGCGCAGCTGCCGGTCGCGCAACTGGTCGTAGAGCCGGGACAGGATCTCGTTGCCGCCACTGCGGACGATCTCGGCGTGGAAGCAGCGGTCGGTGACGGCGGCCGCCGCGAAGTCACCGGCGGCGGCCTGCTTCTTCTGCTTCTGGAGCAGTTCCTCGAGCCGCTCGATGAGCCCCGGCGACGCGGGGACGGCCTTCCGGGCCGCGTACTCCTCGACCAGCTGCCGGGTCTCGACCACGTCGGCGATCTCCTGCGCGGAGACCGGCAGGACGAGAGCCCCCTTCTTCGGGTAGAGCTTGATGAGCCCCTCGACCTCCAGCCGCAGCAGCGCCTCGCGCACGGGCGTGCGCGAGACCCCGACGGCCTCGGCCAGCTCCCCCTCGGTCAGCAGGGTGCCGCCCTCGTAACTGCGGTCCAGGACCGCTTGCTTGACGTGTGTGTACACACGATCGGCGGCGGGGGGCTGTTTCACGGCCAGGCTCATGCCCACAGCATAGATACAACACGTACCCAAGGCCCGCCCCATCCAGCATGCGGACCATACGGGCCCGATGGCCGAATCCACCCCGTAAACCGTGCAACCATCCACCCCACCCATGAGTCAGACAGGTGCGGCCCCACTTTGTGGGCTCTCAACTCTGCCGCACCGCCGAGGAATACAACATAATCGGGGTACTTCACTTGAAAACCGGCATCCAGGGCATCCGTATCCGCAGAGCCGCCGCAGTCGCCGTGACCACGAGCGCCGTGCTCGCCGCCGGGGCCCTCACCGCGGCACCCGCGCAGGCCGTCACCACGCCGACGATCGTGGCCAAGGGCGGCTACGTGATGGACGACGCGACCGGCAAGTCCCTCTACGGCAAGGCCGCGGACACCAAGCGCTCCACCGGCTCCACCACGAAGATCATGACCGCCAAGGTCGTGCTGGCCCAGCCGAATCTGAACCTCGACGCCAAGGTCACCATCCAGAAGGCGTACAGCGACTACGTCGTCAAGAACAACGCCTCCCAGGCCCACCTGATCGTCGGCGACAAGGTGACCGTCCGTCAGCTGCTGTACGGCCTGATGCTGCCCTCGGGCTGCGACGCCGCGTACGCGCTGGCCGACAAGTACGGTTCGGGCTCGACGCGGGACGCGCGCGTGAAGTCCTTCATCGGCAAGATGAACAGCACCGCCAAGAGCCTCGGCATGACGAACACGCGCTTCGACTCGTTCGACGGCATCGGCAAGGGCAGCAACTACTCGACGCCGCGTGACCTGACGAAGCTGGCGCGCAGCGCGATGAAGAGCTCCACGTTCCGTACGATCGTGAAGACGAAGTCGTACACCGCCAAGACCGTCACCAAGACGGGCAGCACCCGCACGATGGGCAAGTGGACGAACACGAACACCCTGCTCAGCAGCTACAGCGGCGCGATCGGCGTGAAGACGGGCTCCGGTCCCCAGGCCGGGGCCTGCCTCGTCTTCGCCGCCACCAGGAACGGCAGGACCGTCATCGGTACGGTTCTGGCCTCGTCCACGTACGCGCAGCGCGCGACGGACGCGACGAAGCTCCTGAACTACGGGTTCGCCAAGAAGGTCTGACACCCGCCCACCAGGCCGAAGGGCCCGCCGCTGACCTCAGCGGCGGGCCCTCGGTTCAGACGCGTGTGTCCCGGTGGGACCTGGAGGTGGCCTGAGGTGGCCTTCGGCCCGCTCGACGCACTGCGCAGCCACCGGCCGAGCTGACCCTCCCGGCCCGTCACACCCCCTGGACCACCGCATGCGCCGGGGCGGCGCACCTCCGTGAGAGGTGCGCCGCCCCGTTTCGCCACGGGCTGCTACGCCCAGGTGATCAGTCGCTTCGGCTGTTCCAGGATCGCGGCCACGTCGGCCAGGACCTTGGAGCCGAGTTCGCCGTCGACCAGGCGGTGGTCGAAGCTGAGCGCCAGCGTGGTGACCTGGCGGGGCTTGACCTTGCCCTTGTGGACCCACGGCTGGAGCTTGATCGCGCCGACCGCGAGGATCGCCGACTCGCCGGGGTTGAGGATCGGCGTGCCGGTGTCGACGCCGAAGACGCCGACGTTGGTGATCGTCACCGTGCCGCCCTGCATGGCCGCCGGGGACGTCCTGCCCTCGCGGGCCGTGGCCACCAGCTCGCCGAGCGCCTCCGCGAGCTGCGGCAGCGTCTTGGCGTGGGCGTCCTTGATGTTCGGCACGATCAGGCCGCGCGGGGTCGCCGCCGCGATGCCCAGGTTGACGTAGTGCTTCAGGACGATCTCCTGAGCCGCCTCGTCCCAGGACGCGTTGATCTCCGGGTTGCGCTTGATGGCGACCAGCAGGGCCTTGGCGATCAGCAGCAGCGGGTTGACCCGCAGCCCCTGCATGTCCTTGTCCTGCTTGAGCTCCTCGACCAGCTTCATCGTGCGCGTCACGTCCACCGTCACGAACTCCGTGACGTGCGGGGCCGTGAACGCCGAGCCGACCATCGCCGCCGCCGTCGCCTTGCGGACGCCCTTGACGGGGACCCGGGTCTCGCGCACCCCGTCGTAGCTCACGGCGGGAGCCGGAGCCGCGGCCACCGGCGCCGGCGCAGCCGCGGGCTCGGGGGTCGTGGGTGCGGCCGGTGCCGCCACCGCCGCGTGCACGTCCTCGCGCGTGATGATGCCGTCCGGGCCGGACGGCACGACCGTGGCGAGGTCCACGCCCAGGTCCTTGGCCAGCTTGCGCACCGGCGGCTTGGCCAGCGGGCGGGGCCCGGCGGGCGCCGCGACGGCCGCCGGGGCCACGGTGCCGTGGCCGTTCAGCTCCGGCCGGGGTGCCGTCGCCGCCGGGGCGGCCGCGGCCTCCGGGCCCTTGCGCGGACGGCGCTTGGTGGAGGACACCGAGACGCCGTAGCCCACCAGCACCGGCTGGCGGCCCTGCGGCTTCTCCTCCCCGTCCGGGTCCTGCTCGGTCTTCGGCTCGGCCACCGGAGCGGCCTGCGCCGGTACCTCGGCCGGGGCCGCGCCCGCCACCTGCACCGCGATGATGGACGTGCCCACGTCCACCGTGGTGCCCTCGGCGAAGTGCAGCTCGCGCACCACCCCGTCGTAGGGGATGGGCAGTTCGACGGCCGCCTTGGCGGTCTCGACCTCGCAGACCACCTGGCCGTCGGTGACCGTGTCACCGGGCTGGACGTACCACTTGAGGATCTCCGCCTCGGTCAGACCCTCGCCGACATCCGGCATCTTGAACTCACGCACGGACGCATCGGTCATCGTCGTCACGAACCTCTCCCTCAGTACGCCAGCGAGCGGTCGACGGCGTCGAGCACGCGGTCCAGGTCCGGCAGGTAGGACTCCTCCAGGCGGGCCGGCGGGTACGGGGCGTGGTAGCCGCCGACCCGCAGCACGGGGGCCTCCAGGTGGTAGAAGCAGCGCTCGGTGATCCGGGCGGCGATCTCCGCGCCGGAGCCGAAGAACACCGGTGCCTCGTGAACGACGACGAGGCGGCGCGTCCGCTCCACCGAGGCCTGGATGGCGTCGAAGTCGATCGGGGAGACCGAGCGCAGGTCCAGGACCTCCAGGGACTTGCCCTCCTCGGCGGCCGCGGCGGCGACCTCCTGGCAGAGCTTCACCATCGGGCCGTAGGCCGCCAGGGTCAGGTCCGTGCCCTCGCGGACGACCTGCGCCTTGTGCAGCGGGTTCGGGATGGCCTCCGTGTTGACCTCGGCCTTGTCCCAGTAGCGCCGCTTGGGCTCGAAGTAGATCACCGGGTCGTCGCTCTGGATGGCCTGCTGCATCATCCAGTACGCGTCCGACGCGTTGGAGGGGCTGACGATCTTCAGACCCGCCACGTGCGCGAACAGCGCCTCGGGGGACTCCGAGTGGTGCTCGACCGCGCCGATGCCACCGCCGTAGGGGATGCGGATGACGACCGGGAGCTTGACCTTGCCCAGCGAGCGGGCGTGCATCTTCGCGAGCTGCGTGACGATCTGGTCGTACGCCGGGAACACGAAGCCGTCGAACTGGATCTCGACCACCGGGCGGTAGCCGCGCAGGGCGAGGCCGATCGCGGTGCCGACGATGCCGGACTCGGCGAGCGGGGTGTCGATGACGCGGCTCTCGCCGAAGTCCTTCTGGAGGCCGTCCGTCACCCGGAACACGCCGCCGAGCTTGCCGACGTCCTCGCCCATGATGAGGACCTTGGGGTCGGTGTCCAGGGCGCGGCGCAGCGACTCGTTGATCGCCTTGGCCAGGGCCATCTTCTCAGCAGCCATGATCAGACCCCCTCTGCGTCCGCGAACGACGCCTGGTAGGCGGCGAACTGGGCGCGCTCCTCGTCGACGAGCGCATGCCCGTCCGCGTACACGTTCTCGAAGATGGCGAAAAGGTCCGGGTCGGGCATGGCACGGACCGCTTCGCGCACTCGTTTGCCCAACGCCTCGCTCTCGGCCTCGAGTTCCTCGAAGAATCCCTCGTCCGCGTGGTGTGCGGCCTCCAGGTGGCGGCGAAGGCGCAGGATCGGGTCCTTCGCCTCCCAGGCCAGGCGCTCCTCGTCCCCCCGGTAGCGGGTGGGGTCGTCGGAGGTGGTGTGGGCGCCCATGCGGTAGGTGTACGCCTCGACCAGGGTGGGGCCCTCGCCGCTGCGGGCACGCTCCAGGGCCCACTTGGTGACGGCGAGGCAGGCCAGTACGTCGTTGCCGTCGACGCGGACGCCGGGGAAGCCGAAGCCCGCCGCGCGCTGGTAGAGCGGGACGCGGGTCTGCTTCTCGGTCGGCTCGGAGATCGCCCACTGGTTGTTCTGGCAGAAGAACACCACGGGGGCGTTGTAGACCGCGGAGAAGGTGAAGGCCTCGGCCACGTCGCCCTGGCTGGAGGCGCCGTCGCCGAAGTAGGCGATGACCGCGGAGTCGGCGCCGTCCTTGGCGACGCCCATCGCGTAGCCGGTGGCGTGCAGCGCCTGGGAGCCGATGACGATCGTGTAGAGGTGGAAGTTGTTGCCGTTGGGGTCCCAACCGCCGTTGTTCACACCCCGGAACATGCCGAGCAGGTTGGTCGGATCCACCCCGCGGCACCAGGCGACGCCGTGTTCACGGTAGGTCGGGAAGACGTAGTCGTCCTCGCGGGTGGCACGGCCGGAGCCGATCTGGGCGGCCTCCTGGCCGAGCAGCGAGGCCCACAGACCCAGTTCGCCCTGGCGCTGCAGGGCGGTGGCCTCGGCGTCGAAGCGGCGGGTGAGCACCATGTCGCGGTACAGGCCGCGAAGCTCCTCGGCGGTGATGCCGGCGACGTACTTGTCGTACTCGGCGTTCTTGACGCGCTTGCCCTCGGGCGTCAGCAACTGCACGAGTTCGGGGTCGGCGCTCTTCTTGGCGCCGGTACGCCGCCTGGTGCCTGCGGCTTTCGTGCCGGTCGCGCCGGCCTTGCTTCCGGCGCTGCGTCGCGGTGTGCGCGCGGCAGTGCTCTCCACGGTCACGTGTGCTCCTCCGTCGGTCCGGCCCCGGGGTTGCCGGTAGCCAGTGCGGCTCACCTGTTCCGGACCACCGGGCACGGGGTGGGTGCCACTCGGCCGGGAACAGGCGTGACAGGTGCCCCGGCGAGCGCCCTGCAGCAGTCACGTTACCCAGTGCTCCACATTTCTGGGAAACCCCCCTGACCTGGGCGTTTCCTTGGATTTCCAAGTATTTCCACTTGGACGTCCAAGTACCTCGCCGGACAGTCGGGGCAGCCGCTGGTCACAGCCGTGCAGGGGGCCGGAACACCGGCACGTTATCCCGGCCACCCCTGAGTCGGGAAGGGTCGGCGAATGGCCGGAACTGCTCTTGATGGATGACCCCGCACGGGGGAAGGCGAAACGGGACCCGCCGGGCGGCGGCAAGGGACGCCTCCGAGGGCGTACCGGCGCACGACGGGCGGTGTCGGGACGGCATCACGACCTCATGTGACCGAAAGCGACCATCGATGACTGTCTGCGACAAGGCCCAGCTCACGGCCTCCGCCGGTGCCCTAGCATCTGGCGCGTGCCGCGCCCATGTGTACCACCCCCCGTGCCCCACGCGCCCCCTCTGAGCGCCTTGCTGCGCCAGTACGCCGCCGGTTCCGCCCTCACTTGCGAGCCGGTCGACCAGGGCCTGCTCAACCGCGGCTACCGGCTGTGCACGACCCGCGGCCGTTATTTCCTCAAGCACCACTTCGATCCGGACACCGCCGATCCCACCGCCATCGCGCGCCAGCACCGGGCCACCCAGCGCCTGGCCGACCTCGGCGTCCCGGTGGCACCGCCGCTCACCGGCCGCGACGGGCGCACGGTCGCCGTCGTCGGCGGCCACTCCTACGCCCTGCACCCCTGGATCGACGGCCGGCACCGGCACGGCGGGCAGCTCACCACCAAGCAGTGCGCCCGTCTGGGAGCACTGCTGGGAGCCGTGCACGCGTGCCTGGAGCAGGTGATGCCGCCCAAGTGCCGCACCCGCCCCGCCGCGAGTCCCCACCCCGTGGAGAGCGCCGATCCCGCCGACACCTTCACGCTGATCGACGACCTGCTCGGGCACGTACGCCGCCACCGGCCCCCGGACGCCTTCGACGAACTGGCCCAGTACCGGCTCCTGGAGCGGCGCACGCTCCTGGAACGGCACGCGGACCGGCGTCCGCCGCCCGGCGGGCCCGTCGGCTGGGTGCACGGCGACTTCCACCCCTTCAACCTGCTCTACCAGGGGGACGCCCCCGCCGCGATCGTCGACTGGGACCGGCTCGGAGTGCAGCCCCGCGCGGAGGAGGCGGTGCGCGCCGCCGCGATCTTCTTCGTCCGGCCCGCCGGCACTCTGGACCTGCCGAAGGTCAGGGCGTACGCGCGCGCGTACCGGCTGGCGGCCGGCGCCACCCCCTCGGAACTCGCGGCGGCCGTGCACCGCGTGTGGTGGGAGCGCCTGAACGACTTCTGGATGCTGCGCTGGCACTACGAGCGCGGCGACACCCGCGCGGACCCGCAGTTCCCGGCTGCCTCGGCGCTCGCGGTGTGGTGGACAAGGGAGTACGGCGCGGTGTGCGGCGCGTTCGCGGAGTGACGCCGAGGGAGCCGGACGGAACACCACGCGCGCGTGAGGGCCCGTACGGCCTCACGCGCGCGTGAAGGATGCTCGGTTCGCGGCGGGACTCAGTTGCCTCCGACGGGGTTACCCGCCGCGCCCGCGGCGGTGCCGGCGGCGTCGCCACCGCCGCTGTCCCCGGAGCCGTCGCTCGGCGGGACGCCCGGGTCCTGGGAGGTCGACGGAGGCCCGGGGTCGGTCGGTTCGTTGGAGGTCTGCGGGTCGGACTGCTCGTTGGAGGGCTGCTCGCCGGACGGCTCCGACGGGGTCCACGACGGCCGGTACGACGGCGTGTACTTCCAGTTGCCCCCGCCCGAGCCGTGGCCCCGGTCCGTCGACGTGTCCGACGGCTGCTCGTCCGACGTGTCGCTCGGGCTGGTGCTGGGCTGCGCGTCGTCGGTGGACTGCGTGTTCGACGGCGACTTGCTGGTGTCGACGCCGGTGCCGGTGTCACCGCCGGTGTTCTGCAGTGCCAGTGCCACGCCCGCGGCGATGGCGATCACCGCGAGGACGGCCAGGATCCACAGCTTGCCGCGGCCGCTGCCCTTGTTGCCGTGCCCCTCGAAGCCGCCGTCGTCCGGGTTGCCGTACCCGGCGGGCAGGATCGGCTGAGGGATCTGCGTGGTGCCGGAGCCGAGGTCGGCCTGGTGCGGCATCACGGTCGTGCCCGCGTAGCCCGCCGCCGGGGTGTGCCGGCCGTCGTGCGCCTCGACCGGGCCGGTGTTCCAGGTGCCGGTGTGGCCGCCCTGGTCGTACAGCATCTGCAACCCGTACTGGACCAGCCCGCGCATCTCCTCGGCGGTCTGGAAACGGTCGTCGGGCTCCTTGGCCAGCGAGCGCATGACCAGGCCGTCGAGCTCCGGCGGGCAGGTGCCGCCGGCGACCTGCGACGGCGGCACCGGCATGTCCTGGACGTGCTGGTAGACCACCGAAAGCGGGGTCTCGCCGGTGAACGGGGGCCGCAGCGCGAGGAGTTCGTACAGCAGGCAGCCCGTGGCGTACAGGTCGGAGCGGTAGTCGACGGCCTTGCCGAGGGCCTGCTCCGGGGAGAGGTACTGCGGAGTGCCCATGACCATGCCGGTCTGCGTCATCGTCGTGGACGCCCCGTGCAGGGCGCGGGCGATGCCGAAGTCCATCACCTTCACGGCGCCGTTGTCGGTGATGATGACGTTGGCCGGCTTGATGTCGCGGTGCACGATGCCGTGCTGGTGCGAGTAGGCCAGCGCCTCCAGCACACCGGAGACGATGATCAGCGCCTGCTCCGGGCCGGGCGCCTCGGCGTTGAGCAGCAGATCGCGGATGGTGCGGCCCTCGACCAGCTCCATCACGATGTACGGCACGGCCTGGCCGCCCGCCTGGTCCTCGCCGGAGTCGTACACGGCGACGATCGCGTGGTGGTTGAGCCCGGCCACCGACTGGGCCTCACGTGTGAACCGGGCCTTCGAGACAGGGTCCTCGGCCAGGTCTGCGCGGAGCAGCTTGACCGCCACGGTCCGCCCGAGGCGCACGTCCTCGGCCGCGAACACCTCGGCCATGCCGCCCCTGCCGAGTCTGTGCGTCAACCGGTACCGGCCGTCGCCGACCAGGCCGTTGTTGCCCCACATCTCCGGCGCGTCCGACATACCGCCGCCAGTCGCCTCGGGGTCGGACGGGCCCTGGGCGCGATGCTGCTGTGCCATCAGTCCTCGCCGTCGTTTCTGCCCGCGGTGCGCGCGGTGTTGTCACGGTCTCCGTCGGCCACGCTACAGGCTCCGCGGGGGCCGCCGGTCCAGGATCGTCGCGGCGAGCACCGCCGGGACCGGCCCGAGACGGACCGGCCATGAAACCCCCTGCGGGTGCCATGGTGCAAATTCCGTGGACCGGCCGTACGCCTGCTGTAACGCTTCCGCGACGCTTCTTTCGCGTACGGTCACGGAACGGGCACCGAGCTTGACGTGTCAGTGCCCTCGGGCAGACTTGGCCGGGAATGACTCATTCGATCAACGAGGGCGCCTGACGGCCTAGTGGGGGACGCGGAGACATGAGCCAGGACGGCGCACACGGCCAATACGCGGGACGGGCGCTGGCCGGCGGCCGCTACCAGCTGCGCGACCTGCTCGGCGAGGGCGGCATGGCCTCGGTGCACCTCGCCTACGACTCCGTGCTCGACCGCCAGGTCGCGATCAAGACACTCCACACCGAACTCGGCCGCGAACAGGCCTTCCGCGAGCGGTTCCGCCGCGAGGCCCAGGCAGTGGCGAAGCTCACGCACACCAACATCGTCTCGGTCTTCGACACCGGCGAGGACGATGTGGACGGCATGACGACGCCGTACATCGTCATGGAGTACATCGAGGGCCGCCCCCTCGGCTCGGTGCTGGAGGAGGACATCCGGCAGTTCGGCGCGATGCCCGCCGACAAGGCGCTGAAGATCACCGCGGACGTGCTCGCCGCGCTGGAGATCAGCCACGAAATGGGCCTGGTCCACCGCGACATCAAGCCGGGCAACGTGATGATGACCAAGCGCGGCGTGGTCAAGGTCATGGACTTCGGCATCGCCCGCGCCATGCAGTCCGGCGTGACGTCGATGACGCAGACCGGCATGGTCGTCGGCACCCCGCAGTACCTCTCGCCGGAGCAGGCGCTCGGCCGGGGCGTGGACGCGCGGTCCGACCTGTACTCGGTCGGCATCATGCTGTTCCAACTGGTCACCGGGCGGCTGCCGTTCGACGCGGACTCCCCCCTGGCCATCGCGTACGCGCATGTGCAGGAGGAGCCGGTGGCGCCCTCCTCGATCAACCGCTCGCTTCCTCCGGCGGTGGACGCGCTGGTCGCCCGCGCGCTGAAGAAGAACCCCAACGAGCGTTTCCCCAGCTCCGAGTCCATGCGCGACGAGTGCCTGCGCGTGGCGGCCTCCTTCCAGGCGGCCGCGCCCAGCATCGTCCCCGGCGCCCACACGCCGAGCGGCGCGGGCGTCGGCTCGGCCGTCTTCCCGCCCGTCGACCAGACATCCCCGGTCCCCCAGGGCCATGTGCAGACGCCGTACCAGCCGGCCCCGACGCCCAATCCCTACAGCACCGGCGCCCCCACACCCGCGAGTTACGGCTACCCGCAGCAGCCCGGCTACCAGACGCCCATCGCGTCGCCGTACGCGCAGCAGCAGGCGCCGACCCCGCCGCCGTACGCCGTGTCGCCCCAGCACACGCCCCCGCCGGGCGGCGGCAGGAGCACCAGGCCCGTGGTCATCGGGTCGATCGCCGTCGCCGCCATCGCGGTGGTCGGCCTGCTCGTCGCGCTGACCCTGGACACCGGTGGCAGCGGAGACGAGGCCAAGGGCGGAGGCGGCGGCGCGAGCGCGTCCACCTCGGTGGTCGAGGGCCACCGCGGGCCGGACACCTCGAAGACGATCGACCCCGACGACTGCAAGGAGCCGCGGGAGGCGTACAACGACCCGGACAAGGTCAGGCTGCCGGACTTCCGGTACAAGAACCTCGGCTCGGTCAAGGAGTGCCTCCAGGCCGCGGGCTGGAAGCTGAAGCCGATCGACGTCAACGAGAACACGTACGGCCAGGACACGGTCATGAACCAGTACCCCGCGGCCGACACGGACGTCGACCCGAAGAACATGCCGGTGATCCAGCTCTACGTCTCGACCGGCAACCCCGAGTCGTCCTGACCTTCACCGCCCCCTCCGGCTCCCGTCGAGCACGGCGGGCGGTCCCGTGAGAAGCGCGGTCCCGTAGGAAAAGGGCCCCGGCAGTACGGTTGCCGGGGCCTTTTCCTGTCCGCGCTGCGAGGACAGGTGCGGGCGGGGGCGCGGCATACGGCCCGCGGACCCGGCGCCCGCGGGCAGGACACCTGCGCGTACGGACGCCTACAGGTACGGCCCGCCCGAGCGGCCGCCCGTGCGGGGGTCGTCGCCGCCGTCGTGCCCGATACCCGGGGGCAGGGCACGGCGCATCTGCTCCAGCTGGGCGCGGGCGGCCATCTGCTGGGCGAACAGAGTCGTCTGGATCCCGTGGAAGAGGCCCTCCAGCCAGCCCACCAACTGCGCCTGCGCGATGCGCAGTTCGGCGTCACTGGGGGTTCCCTCGTCGGTGAACGGCAGGGAGAGCCGCTCCAGCTCCTCGACGAGTTCCGGCGCCAGGCCGTCCTCCAGCTCCTTGACCGAGCTCGTGTGGATCTCCTTCAACCGGACCCGGCTGGCCTCGTCCAGGGGAGCCGCGCGCACCTCTTCGAGAAGCTGCTTGATCATGCTGCCGATCCGCATGACCTTCGCGGGCTGCTCCACCTGCTCCGTCACCGGGGTCTCACGGGAGTCGTCGTCCCCGCCGCCGCCGAGCGCCATTCCGTCCTGGCCCACGACCAGGATCTGCGGATTCTCCGGCGACCGTTCGTTCCTCGGCATCTCCATGCCGCCATTGTCGCGCACCCGTACATGCCACTTCCGTGGCGCCCCCGCGGAAAGCGGTCCACCGCGTCATTTCCCCGCGTCGTCGGCCCGGGGGAGGTCCAGCCGGAGCAGACGGGCCTCGCAGTGGTCCAGCCAGCGGGACTCCGCCTCGGCACAGCAGATCAGCCGCTCCACGACCAGCAGCCGGGCCACCTCGCCCGGCCCCCTGAGCGAGCCGGCCAAGACCTCGGCGCGCCGCCGCACGTAGTCGTGCAGCGACTCGGAGACATGCCGGCGCTGTACCTCGACGACCTCGCGCACATCGACGCCGGGCGCCGCCACCGCCAGCACCAGCTTGATCGCCAGCTCGTCGCGCGGCGGATCCGTCCGCTCCACCGGCCGCGCGTACCAGGCCCGCAGCTCGGCGCGACCCGCCTCGGCCAGTGCGTAGACCACCCGGCCGGCCCCGTCCACGCCCTCCCGGGTGACCAGGCCCTCGTGCTCCAGGCGGCCGAGCGCGGCACAGACCCGGCCGATGTGCAGCGGTCGGACCGCCCCCGTGCGCGCCTCGAACTCGGCGCGCAGCCGGGAGCCGTGGCGGGGGCCGTCCGCCAGGAGCGCCAGCAGTCCATGACGTATCGCCATAACCGGATTGTGCAGTGGGTTGGGCCCGGTGGCCGATCCTGGAATGCCGGATTGGTCCAGTGATGTGACTGTTGTTGCAGAAATGATCTGATCCGCTACCGGGCACCGCGAGGGGGTCCCCGACGTGACTCCATGGCTGCGCGCTCAGCTGCGCGCGACGGGACTGCTGATCGCGCTGGCAGCGGCCGTCCCGGCCAGTGGCTCCGCCCCGGCGCACGGCGCCGCGCGGGCGCCCTCGGCGCCCTCGGCCTCCGCCGCGCCGCACGACATCGCGTCCGGGGCCGCCACGGACGCCTCCGGCGCCGCTGCGTCCGGCACCCCTGCCCCGGGCACCGCCACCCCCGGGAAGGCCGCCGGCTCCCGCTCCTCACCGGTCCACGGGCCCCCGCCCTCGACGCCGTCGTCCCCAGCCTCGCACCCGGCCTCGTCACCCTCCTCCCTTTCCTCCTCGCCTTCCTCCTCGCCTTCCTCCCCGCCGTCCCCGTCCTTGTCGTCCTCCGACCCGTCGGGGGCCGGGAACGACCCCGGTGGGGGGCGGCATCGGCCGGGACGGCCGCACTGGTGGGAGAGGGAGCGGGACCACGACGACGGCAACGAGGATTCCGAGAGCGCGAGCGCGACGCCGGAGGCGACGAGCGCCTCACCCTCGGGTCAGGAGGCCGCTCCCGTGCCGTCCGGGCCGCAGGACAGTCCCGGCGCCCTGCCCGTCGCGCAGACCGAGAACGGACCCGTGCTGCGGACCCTGTCCCTGGGCGGCGGGCTCGTCCTGATCGGCCTCGGCCTCGGCCTGGCGTTCATCGCCCTGCGGTTGCGCCGGAGCTAGTGCCTGTCGGGGCACTGGATCCGGCGCAACCGGTACGGCGGCGGAGGTGCGGGGATCAGGACGTCACCAAAAGCACCTTGCCGATGTGGCCGCTCTCCTCCAGGATCCGGTGGGCGGTCGCGGCGTCGCTCATCGGGAGCTCCTGGTCGACCACCGGCCGGACGTGCCCGTCGGCGAACAGCGGCCAGACGTGTTCGCGCACGGCGGCGACGATGGCCGCCTTCTCGCCGAGCGGGCGGGCGCGCAGCGAGGTCGCGCTGATCGCGGCCCGCTTGCCGAGCAGGGTGCCGATGTTCAGCTCACCCTTGACCCCGCCCTGCATACCGATGATCGCGAGCCGGCCGTTGACGGCGAGGGCCTGGACGTTGCGGTCCAGGTACGTGGCGCCCATGTTGTCGAGGATCACGTCGGCGCCGTTCCCGTCCGTGGCCCGTCGGATCTCCTCGACGAAGTCCTGCTCGCGGTAGTTGATCAGGATCTCGGCGCCCAGTTCGGCGCAGCGCTCGAGCTTCTCCTTGGTGCCCGCGGTCACGGCGACCTTCGCGCCCACGGCCCGGGCGAGCTGGATCGCCATCGTGCCGATGCCGCTGGAGCCGCCGTGCACGAGCAGCGTCTCGCCGGGGCGCAGCTGGGCGACCATGAAGACGTTGGACCAGACGGTGCAGGTCACCTCCGGCAGCGCCGCGGCCTGCCTCAGGCCGACGCCGTCGGGCACGGGCAGCAGCTGACCGGCCGGAACGGCGGCCTTCTCGGCGTAACCACCGCCCGCGAGCAGCGCGCACACCTCGTCGCCGACGGACCAGCCGGACACCCCGGGACCGAGCGCCGCGATCCGCCCGGAGCACTCCAGACCGGGGTACGGGGAAGCACCGGGCGGCGGGTTGTAGAAGCCCTGCCGTTGCAGGATGTCGGCCCGGTTGACGGCGCTCGCCGCCACCTCGACCAGCACCTCTCCCTCGCCGGGCACGGGATCCGGTACCTCGTCCCACACCAACGCCTCGGGCCCACCGGGTTCGGGAATCGTGATCGCATGCATGGGCCCGACGCTACTGCTTCGCAGTGCCGTCGTCAGTCCTGGGGAAGCGGCCGTGTGTCAGGGGTGACCTTCGTTCCCGGCGTGGCCCGGACGATGGTGATCAGACGGTCGGTCAGCTCCAGTTCCCGTACGGACGGGTCGTCGTAGCCCAGCACCCGGTGTCCGCGCAGCACACTCACCACCAGGTCGTCCATGTCCCGTGGGTCCTGGCCCACCTCGGCCTTTATGACGGGCCGTTCGATGATGTCCAGGCCGCTGCCCTGCTGGATGAGGTCCTCCAGGACCATGCTCGCGGCCGGACTGAGCACGGACAGCCCGAGCAGCCGCCCCGCCGCGCTCGCGCTGGTGACGACGGCATCGGCCCCGGACTGCTTGAGCAGCGGCGCGTTCTCCTCCTCCCGCACCGCCGCGACGATCTTCGCCGCCCGGTTGATCTGCCGGGCCGTCAGCGTGACCAGCACGGCGGTGTCGTCCCGTTGGGTGGCGATGATGATCTGCCGTGCCCGCTGCACCTCGGCCCGCATGAGCACCTCGCTGCGGGTGGCGTCTCCGACCACGCCCGCGTAGCCCTCCGCCGTGGCCGCGTCGACCACCTTGGCGCTGGGGTCGACCACGACGACCTGCTGCTTCTTCAGCCCGGCCGCACAGACGGTCTGGAGCGCGGACCTCCCCTTCGTGCCGAATCCGACCACGACGGTGTGATCGCGCAAAGTGGACCTCCAGCGATTCAGACGCCATTCCTCACGGGTTCGCTCGGTGAGGACTTCGAGTGTGGTGCCGACCAGGATGATCAGGAAGATCACACGCAGCGGGGTGATGACGAAGATGTTGGTGAGACGCGCGCTGTCGCTGACGGGGGTGACGTCGCCGTATCCGGTGGTGGAGAGGGTCACCGTCGCGTAGTACGCCGCGGCGATGAGGTCCATCGGGGCTTCTTTGGCACTGTCCTGGTATCCCTCACGGTCGGCGTAGACGATCACGACCGTCACGAGCAGCACCAGCACCGCCAGGAACAGCCGTTTGCCGACCTGACGTATCGGGCGCTCCACGACTTTTCGAGGGAGCTTCACCCGATGGGTCACGAGATGCTCGTCCGCCTGGCGGGCGATCGCGTCATGGCCCGGAAGTTTCACGTGAAACACACCCCGATTCCGGCAGCGGCCCAGGGCAGGTCGAGGAGTTCGGCCTCCCGACCCGGCCGGGCACCACCCGGTGGTACGACGGCGAGGGCATCGGCCGCCGCGACGCCGCGCAGCATGGCGGGGCCGTTGTAGTGCAGCGGAACGGCGCGGTCACCGCGCAGCACCACGGGCACGAGCCGGGTGTCGTCCGGGTGCCCGTGCACCGCGTCCGTCAGCGGCAGCGTGTACGGCTCCGGGGCCGGGCGCGCGGCCAGAGTGCGCAGCAGCGGCTCGGCGAGCGTCAGCAGACCCGAAACGGCCGCGAGCGGATTGCCGGGCAGGCCGACGAGGTGCTGGTTCTCCTTGGTACGGGCCAGGAGCATGGGGTGGCCGGGGCGCACCTGGACGCCGTCCACCAGCAGTTCGGCGCCGATGCGGCGCAGGGTGGGGTGGACGTGGTCGACCGGTCCGGCGGCGGTTCCCCCGGTGGTGACGATCACGTCGGCCTGCGACCCGGTGACCGCCTTGTGCAGGGCCTTGGCGTCGTCGCCGATCCGGCGCACACGGGTGACCTCGGCGCCCAGCGCGCGAAGCCAGGGCGGCAGCATCGGGCCGAGCGCGTCCCGGATCCGTCCGTCGTGCGGCAGGCCCTCGGTGAGCAGTTCGTCACCGAGCACGAGGACGTCGACGCGGGGGCGGGGGACCGTGGTGAGGGTGTCGTACCCGGCGGCCGCGGCCAGACCGAGCACCACCGGGGTCACCAGGGTGCCGACGGGCAGCAACTGGTCGCCACTGCGGCACTCCTGCCCGCGCGGGCGGATGTCCTTGCCGTGCCCGGACTCCTCGGTGGCGTACAGCCGGCCCTTGGCGTCGGTGCGGCCGTGTTCGCTGCGCAGCACGGCCGTGGTGTCCTGCGGGACGCGGGCGCCGGTCGCGACGCGTACCGCCTCACCGTCGGTCAGCGGTTCGGGCTCGTCGTGCCCGGCCAGGACACCCTCGTCGCGTACGTTCCAGGGGCCGGGGCCGGCGACCGCCCAGCCGTCCATGGCGGAGGTGTCGAAGGAGGGCAGGTCGCACAGGGCGGTCAGGGGCGCGGCCAGGACCAGTCCCAGGGCAGCCTCGAGGGGTACCGGGACGGGGGCCCGGCGGGCACCGGCACGGGCCGCGCGGGCGGCGGTCTCGCGGGCCTGCGGCCAGGCGATGGCCTGGTGGCGGGCCTTCTGGGCGTGCGCGGGGTGCGGGGTGCCGTGACCTGCACCGGCGCTCCCGTGGTCCTCGAAGGAGGCGGAGCCGGATACGGGGGTGCCGCCGCGTCCCGCCCGGCCCCGGCCGGGCTCGGGGGCACGCCGGCTGCTGCCTTCGTTCACCAGGGCGAGCGCCTCCTCCACGTCGAAGTCCTCGGCGTCCTCGGCGTTCTTGGCGTTCTTGGCGTTCTTGGCGTCCTCGGCGTCCTCGGCGTCCTCGGCGTTCTTGACGTTCTCGCCGACCCGCGTGCCACGGCCGGACATCAGACGTCCGGGCGGGTGTCGGGCGTGGCGTCGGGCGCCACGTCGGGCGTGCCGGTGCCGCCGGTGGTCTCGTCCGCCCAGCGCTGGGCGAGGGCCGCGGCCTTGCGGGCGGCCTCGGCGACGGCTTCGGGGCCGCCCTTGGCCTGCGCGGCCGCATAGCCGACGAGGAAGGTGGTCAGGGGTGCCGCGGGCCGGGCCACGCCGTGGGCGGCGTCGCGGGCGAGGTCGAGCAGCGCGCGGGTGTCGACGTCCAGATCGATGCCCAACTCGTCCTTGACTGCGGAAATCCATTCATCCAACACGTGCCCATGCTCCCTGATACGTGCTCTGGCGATGACGATGTCGTCCCAGGTGTCGCAGTCGAAGGACGCGACGTCGTCTGGGACGCGGGTGAGATCGAGCGCGGCGGTGAGCCGGCGCAGCGGCAGCCCGGTGAGGGCGCCGTCCCGGGCGGAGCCGTCCTCGGAAGCGGCGCGGGCGAGCGCGGCCAGCGCGCGGCGCAGCGCCTGCGCGCGATAGGCGGCCACGAGCGGCTGGTCGCGGCCGTCGGCGTCGGTGAGCAGCACGCCGTCGGCCCGGCCGGCCCTCAGGGCGGTCAACAGCCGCCGTACCGTGTCGCGTTCGAGGAACGGCAGGTCGGCGGAGAGTACGACGACATGGTCCGCCGTGGTGTGGCGCAGTCCGGCGTCGAGCGCGGCGAGCGGGCCGGCGCCGGCCGGTTCCTCGCGTGCCCAGCGCACGGGCCGCGCGGTGGGGCGGGGGTCGGCGACCACCACCGTCGTGTCCGCGTCGACGCAGGCGGCGAGCACGCGGTCGAGCAGCGCGCGGCCGCCGACGCGCAGGCCGGGCTTGTCCGCGCCGCCGAGCCGCCGGGCGGCTCCTCCGGCGAGCACGACGGCGTCGTGGGCGAGGGGCTCGTAGGAGGTCACCCCCCGAGTATGCGTCCCGCCCGCGATCAAGGGGAACGCGGGCGGGACACTGCCGTCACAGCGTGCGCAGCAGCACCGCCGGCTGTTCCACGCAGTCGGCCACATACCGCAGGAAACCGCCCGCCGTGCCGCCGTCGCACACCCGGTGGTCGAAGGTGAGCGAGAGCTGGACGACCTGCCGCACCGCCAGCTCGCCCTCGTGCACCCACGGCTTGGGGACGATGCGGCCGACGCCGAGCATGGCGGCCTCGGGGTGATTGATGATCGGTGTGGATCCGTCGACGCCGAACACTCCGTAGTTGTTCAACGTGAAGGTGCCGCCGGTGAGTTCGGCCGGAGTGAGGGTGCCGGCGCGGGCCGCCTCGGTCAGCCGGGCGAACTCGGCGGTCAGGGACTCCGCGTCGCGCGTGTGCGCGTCCCGTACGACCGGGACGACGAGCCCGCGTTCGGTCTGCGCGGCGAAGCCGAGGTGAACGGCGTCCAGCCGGACGATCTCCCTGGCCTCCATGTCGACCCGCGAGTTGAGCTCGGGATGGCGGGCGAGCGCGGCCGTGCAGATCCGGGCCAGCAGCGCGAGCACGGAGATCTTCTGTCCCCCGGCCGCGTTCATGGCGGCCCGGGCGCGCATCAGCTCCGTGGCGTCGGCGTCCACCCAGCAGGTCGCGTCCGGAATCTCCCGGCGGCTGCGGGACAACTTGTCGGCGACGGCTCCGCGCACCCCCTTGAGCGGAACGCGGGAGCCGGAGGACTGCGCCGGCCCGGCCGCGGGCGCGGTCGCGGGAGCCGCCGGTGCGCCGGCACCGCGGCCCCGTGCCGCGTCGGCCCTGAGCACGTCCTCGACGTCCGCGCGCAGGATCAGCCCCTCGGGCCCGGAGCCCGACAGCTGCCGCAGGTCCACGCCGTTCTCCCGCGCGAGGCGGCGCACGAGCGGCGAGATGACGGGGACGGGACCGTCGGCGGACCGCTCGGCCACCGCGGTCGCGTGGGCCGCCGACGGAACGCCCGCCGTACGCGCGGACCCGTTGGCGGCCGGTGCCGCGGCCACGACGGGCGCCGCCGCTTCCACGCCACCACTCGTGTCGCGCGAGCCCGACGCCATCGGTGCCGGGCGCACCCTGCGGCGGCGCGCCGGAGGCGCCCCCGTGCCGTAGCCGACCAGGACGTTGCCGGAGCCCTCGGTGTCGTCGGCCGCGGCACTCGCGGCACCGGCGTCCTGCTCCCCGACCGCCACCGTCAGCAGCGGCGCTCCCACGGGCAGTTCCGTGCCCTCCTCGCCGAAGCGGGCGGTGACCACGCCGGCGTAGGGGCAGGGCACCTCGACCATCGCCTTGGCCGTCTCGACCTCGACGACAGGCTGGTCGATGGCGACCACGTCACCCACCTCGACCAGCCAGCGGACGACCTCCGCCTCGGTGAGCCCCTCCCCGAGGTCGGGGAGCCTGAACTCCAGCACCTGTGCCATCAGCTCCCCGCCTCCCACTGCAGACGCGCCACGGCGTCCAGGATCCGGTCGACGCCGGGCAGGTGGTGCCGCTCCAGCATCGGCGGCGGGTAGGGGAGGTCGAACCCGGCCACGCGCAGCACCGGTGCCTCCAGGTGGTGGAAGCAGCGCTCCGTGACACGGGCGGCGATCTCCCCGCCCGGGCCGCCGAACCCGCCCGACTCGTGCACGACGACCGCGCGTCCGGTGCGCCGCACCGACGCGCACACCGTCTCGTCGTCGAACGGCACCAGCGAGCGCAGGTCGACGACCTCCAGCTCCCAGCCCTCGGCCCGCGCCGCCTCGGCGGCTTCGAGGCAGACGGGCACGGACGGGCCGTACGTGATCAGCGTGGCGCTCCTGCCGGTGCGCCGCACCACCGCGCGGCCCACCGGCTCGACGGTCTGCGGGTCGTCCGGGTTCCAGGTGTCCTTCGACCAGTACAGCCGCTTGGGCTCCAGGAAGACGACCGGGTCGTCGGAGTCGATGGCGGCCCGCAGCAGCCCGTAGGCGTCGGCGACGGTCGCGGGCGTGACGACATGGAGCCCCGGAGTCGCCATGTAGTACGCCTCGGAGGAGTCGCTGTGGTGCTCCACACCGCCGATGCCGCCGCCGTAGGGGATGCGGATGGTGATCGGCAGGGGCATTTTGCCGCGGGTGCGGTTGCGCATCTTCGCGACATGGCTGGCCAGCTGCTCGAACGCCGGGTAGGCGAAGGCGTCGAACTGCATCTCGACCACCGGGCGCAGCCCGTACATGGCCATGCCGACGGCGGTGCCGAGAATGCCGGCCTCGGCCAGCGGGGTGTCCGTGCAGCGGTCCTCGCCGAACTCCTTGGCGAGGCCGTCGGTGATGCGGAAGACGCCGCCGAGGGGGCCGACGTCCTCGCCCATGACGTGCACGGTGGGGTCGGCGGCCATCGCGTCGCGCAGCGCGCGCGTGAGGGCCTGGGCCATGGTGGCCGGCTTGAGTGCGACGGTGGTCATCGGGCCGTACCCTCCTCCGACTCGGCCTGGAGCTCGGCGACCAGCTGGGCGCGCTGTTCGCGCAGCTGCGGGGTCGGCTCCGCGTACACGTGGGCGAACAGGTCCATGGGGTCGAGCGGAGCGTCCTGGTTCATGCGCTCGCGCAGCCGGGCGGCCATCGCCTCGGCGTCCTCGCGGGCGGCGCGGACGCCGTCCTCGTCGAGCAGGCCGCGCCCGGTCAGCTCCCGCTCCAACAACTGGATCGGGTCGTGCTCGCGCCAGGCCTCGACCTCGGCGTCGCCGCGGTAGCGGGTGGCGTCGTCGGCGTTGGTGTGGGCGTCGATGCGGTAGGTCACCGCCTCGATCAGGGTGGGCCCGCCTCCCGCGCGCGCCTGTCGCACGGCGTCGGCGAGCACCTCGTGCACGGCGGCGGCGTCGTTGCCGTCGACCAGGCGGCCCGGCATGCCGTACCCGACGGCCTTGTGGGCCAGGGACGGTGCCGCGGTCTGCTTGGCGAGCGGGACGGAGATCGCGAAGCCGTTGTTCTGCACGAGGAAGACGACGGGGGCCTGCCAGACGGCGGCGAAGTTCAGCGCCTCGTGGAAGTCGCCCTCGCTGGTGCCGCCGTCGCCGATCATCGCCAGCGCGACCACGTCGTCGCCCTTGAGGCGGGCGGCGTGGGCGAGGCCGACGGCGTGCGGCAGCTGGGTGGCCAGCGGCGTCGACAGCGGTGCGACACGGTGCTCGTAGGGGTCGTAGCCGGTGTGCCAGTCGCCGCGCAGCAGCGTCAGGGCCTCGACGGGGTCGACGCCGCGGGCCACGACGGCGAGCGTGTCGCGGTAGCTGGGGAAGAGCCAGTCGCGCTCCTCCAGGGCGAGCGCCGCGGCGACCTCGCAAGCCTCCTGGCCGGTGCTGGAGGGGTAGACCGCCAGGCGGCCCTGCTTGGTCAGGGCGGTGGCCTGCGTGTTGTAACGGCGGCCCAGGACCAGCTGCGCGTACAGACGGCGCAGCAGCTCCGGATCGGCCTTCGCGGCCGCCTCCGTCCCCAGGACGCGGTAGGGCTCCGCGTCGGGCAGCAGCGGCGCGGGGTCGGTACGGGGCTGCCAGGCGGGCGGCGGCGATGGCCGGTACGCGCCCCGCTGCTCCATGACCGTCATGACGGCACCTCCTCGTGGGAGCGGCTACGAGGGGCGCGTCGGCTGTGACGCGCCCCACCTACCGATTGTTCGGTCGTCGGCACATTTTGGCTACAGGCGGGCCCAGGCTGTGGACAAACGGTTCTCCACAACCTGAGATGGACGCACTACGTCCACGAGGGAAAGGCGGGGGGACATGGCACCTGAACAAATGGCCGAGGAGCCGGACGGCGCCGTGCCGCCACCGCGTCCGCTGGACGCCATCGACCAGGACATCCTGCGCATGCTCCAGACGGACGGGCGCGCGTCGATACGGTCGGTCGCCGAACAGGTCCACGTCTCGCGTGCCAACGCCTACGCCCGGATCAACCGGCTCATCGAGGACGGCGTCATCCGCGGCTTCGGCGCCCGCGTCGACCACGAACGGGCGGGGCACGGCACATCCGCGTACATCACGCTGAAGATCGTGCAGAACACCTGGCGCACGGTGCGCGAGCAGCTCAGACAGCTGCCCGGCGCCCACCACATCGCGCTGGTCGGCGGCGACTTCGACGTCCTGCTGCTGGTGCACACCCCGGACAACCGGGCGCTGCGTGAGCTGGTCCTCACCCGGCTCCAGGCCATCCCCGAGGTGCTCAGCACGCGCACGCTGCTGGTGTTCGAGGAGGAGGACCTGGAGCCGCAGGGGTGAGGCGGTGCGGGGGTCAGTCCTTGCGCAGCCCCGAGAAGACCAGCCGCGTCACCGCGTCGGCCACCTCGCGCTCCCCCATGCCGCGCCCGTCGGGCCGGTACCACTCCACGATCGAGTTGATCATCCCGAAGACGAGCCGGGTCGCCAGCCGCACCTCCACGTCGGCGCGCACGTCCCCCTCCTCGGCCGACGCCCTCAGCAGATCGGCCACCCGGTGGTCGAAGTCGCGGCGCCGCTCCAGCGCCCAGCGCTCGGTCTCGGTGTTGCCGCGCACGCGCAGCAGCAGCGTCACATAGGGCAGTTCGGTGATGAGCACCTCGACCATGCGCCGCACCACGTGCTCCAGGCGCTCGACGGCGCGCCCCGTGCGCGCGTGCTCCTCGTCGAGGATCCCGAACAGCTCGTCCAGCGCCCGGCTGACCGCCCGGCGCAGCAGCTCCTCCTTGCCGGCGACGTGGTGGTAGATCGACGACTTGGAGATGCCGGCCGCCCGGGACAGGTGCTCCATGGAGGTGCCGTCGTAGCCGCGTTCGATGAAGACCTGAACGGCCACGGACAGCAGCGTCTCCGGGGTGTACGTGTCGCGCCTGGCGGTGGTCATGAGGTGCCCTCCCGCTTGTCGGTGGCGTAGGCGTGGCGGTGGAGCGCGAGCGACGGCGCGTAGCGGCCGGACGGATCGCACTCGTGCAGGTTGTCCAGCAGGGACCAGGCCCAGGTGCCGCCGAGCCTGCGGCTCCACTCGAAGGGCCCGAGCGGGTAGTTGACGCCCAGGCGCATCGCGGTGTCGATGTCCTCCTCGGTGGCCACCCCCTTGGCGACGGCGTCGTGCGCCAGGTCGACGATCCGGGCGACCGTGCTGGCGACGATCATGCCGGGGACGTCCCCGATGACGCTGACCTTCTTGCCGAGCGCCTGGAACAGGCCGGTGGCCTCGGCGACGGTCCGCGGCGAGGTGTCCTGGGAGGCGGACAGGGCGATCCGCGTGGCCGCGCGGTAGTCGAGGGCGAGGTCGAAGCAGACCGCGTCCCGGAACTCCACCGAGGTCTGCCCGTCGGCGAGGACCAGCCGGCCACCGCCCGGCAGCACCAGGCGGGTGCCGTGGTCCTCGTTCTCCTCGCGCACCTGGATGCCCGCCTCCCTGATCAGGGCGAGCAGGTCCGAGGCGGGCCCGAGGCCGCCCTCGGCGACCACGTACGCGGGCGGCGCCTCCTGTTCCGCGGTGTGCGGCTCGGGGCGCTCGGCGCCCTCGCGGTAGTCGTACCAGCCCCGGCCGCTCTTCCTGCCGTGCCGGCCGGACTCGACCAGACGGCGCTGGGCCAGCGAGGGGGTGAACCGCACGTCCTGGAAGAACGACCGCCACACCGAGTGGGTGACCGACTCGTTGACGTCCTGCCCGATGAGGTCGGTCAGTTCGAAGGCCCCCATCCGGAAGCCGCCCGACTCGCGCAGGACCGCGTCGATGGTGGCGGGGTCGGCGCCCTGGGACTCGTACACCGCGAAGGCCTCGGCGTAGAAGGGCCGGGCGATGCGGTTGACGATGAAGCCGGGGGTGTCCGCGCAGGCCACGGGGGTCTTGCCCCAGGCGCGGGCCGTCTCGTACGCGCGCGTGGCCGACGTGACGTCGGTGGCGAACCCGGAGACCACCTCGACCAGCGGCATCAGCGGGGCCGGGTTGAAGAAGTGCAGGCCCACGAGGCGGCCCGGGACGCGGAGCGCGCCGCCGACGGCCGTCACCGACAGGGAGGAGGTGTTGGTGGCGAGCAGGCAGTCGTCGCCGACGACGACCTCCAACTCCTTCAGCAGTTCCTGCTTGACGTCGAGCCGCTCCAGGACGGCCTCGACGACCAGCGCGCAGTCGGCGAGTTCGGTCAGGCCGTCGGCGGCCAGGAGCCGGGCGCGGGCCGCGTCCCGCTCGGCGCCGGTCAGCCGGTCCTTCTCGACGAGCCGGTCGAGCCGGGCGCCGATCGCGGCGGCCGCCTCCCGGGCCCGCCCGGGCACGGCGTCGTACAGGCGTACGGTGTGACCCGCGACCAGCGCGACCTGGGCTATGCCCTGGCCCATGGTGCCGGTGCCGACGACGGCCACCGGACTGCTGAGGTCGAGTGCTGTCATGTGCGCGATCCTCCCGCACGGCGCTGTCCACGGATGCGGCGGACCCCTTGTACCGACCGATCGTTCGGTTACTCTAACTCTGACCGCCTGTTCCTGCCCATGGCCGTGACCATGGAGATGCCAGATCACGGGCTCGACGAGGAGCTCTTGAGACGAGGAGTTGGTCCCGCATGGCCGCCGAACTGACCGCACACGAGCTGATCGCCAGGCATCGGCCCACCCTGGACCAGGCGCTGGAGGCGATCCGCACCCGCGCGTACTGGTCGCCCCACCCCGAGCACCCCAAGGCCTACGGGGAGAACGGCAGCCTCGACGCGGCCGCCGGCAAGGCCGCCTTCGACGCCGTCCTGGGCACCCGCCTCGACCTCGGCCAGCCCGGCACGGACGACTGGGTGGGCGGCGAGGTCTCGCCGTACGGCATCGAACTGGGCGTGAGCTACCCGCACGCGGACATCGACGTCCTGCTGCCCGCCATGAAGGCCGGCCAGCGGGCGTGGCGGGACGCGGGCGCGGAGGCGCGCGCCGTGGTGTGCGTGGAGATCCTCAAGCGGATCAGCGACCGGACGCACGAGTTCGCGCACGCGGTCATGCACACCTCCGGCCAGGCCTTCATGATGGCGTTCCAGGCGGGCGGCCCGCACGCCCAGGACCGCGGCCTGGAGGCGGTGGCGTACGCGTACGTGGAGCAGGTGCGCACCCCCGACACCGCCGAGTGGACCAAGCCGCAGGGCAAGCGCGACCCGCTCGCCCTCACCAAGCGGTTCACCGCCGTCCCGCGCGGGATCGCGCTGGTCATCGGCTGCAACACCTTCCCGACCTGGAACGGCTTCCCGGGCCTGTTCGCCTCCCTCGCCACCGGCAACGCCGTCCTGGTCAAGCCGCACCCGCGCGCGGTGCTGCCGCTCGCGCTCACGGTGAGGACCGCCCGCGAGGTGCTCGCCGAGGCCGGCTTCGACCCGAACCTGATCGCGCTCGCCGCCGAACGTCCCGGCGAGGGCATCGCCAAGACGCTCGCCACCCGCCCCGAGATCAGGATCATCGACTACACCGGCTCGACGTCGTTCGGCGACTGGCTGGAGGCCAACGCCCGCCAGGCGCAGGTCTACACGGAGAAGGCCGGCGTCAACACGGTGCTCGTGGAGTCCACCGGGAACTACAAGGGGATGCTCGCCAACCTGGCCTTCTCGCTGTCCCTCTACAGCGGCCAGATGTGCACCACCCCGCAGAACCTGCTGATCCCCCGCGACGGCATCCGCACCGACGAGGGACCCAAGTCCTTCGACGAGGTGGCGGCCGACCTCGCCAAGGCCGTGGACGGCCTCCTCGGCGACGACGCCCGCGCCAACGCGCTGCTCGGCGCGATCGTCAACCCGGACGTCAAGGCCCGCCTGGAGGCCGCCGCGGGCCTCGGCGAGGTCGCCCTCGCCTCCCGCGAGATCACCAACCCGGACTTCCCCGGCGCGGTCGTCCGCTCGCCGGTGATCGTGAAGCTGGACGGCGCCAAGCCGGACGCCGAGGCCGCCTACATGAACGAGTGCTTCGGCCCCGTCTCCTTCGCCGTCGCCGTCGACTCGGCCGCCGACGCGGTGGAGCTGCTGCGTCGCACGATCCGCGACAAGGGCGCGATGACGGTGGGCGCGTACACGACCGACGAGGAGGTCGAGCAGGCGGTGCAGGAGGTGTGCCTGGAGGAGGCCGCCCAGCTGTCGCTGAACCTCACCGGCGGGGTGTACGTCAACCAGACCGCCGCCTTCTCCGACTTCCACGGCTCCGGCGGCAACCCGGCGGCCAACGCGGCCCTCACCGACGGCGCGTTCGTCGCCAACCGCTTCCGCGTGGTGGAGGTCCGCCGGGAGGCGTAGGTCCCTCAGTCCCTCAGGATGCGGCCGCGCCCCCGGTGGCGCTCCAGTGGTACAGCGTCATCGCCACACTGGTGGCGAGGTTGTAACTGGAGACCTGGGGGCGCATCGGCAGCGCCACCAGATGGTCGGTGCGCGCGCGCAGGTCGGCCGACAGGCCGCTGCGCTCGGAGCCGAAGGCGAGCACGGCGTCGTCGGGCAGTTTCACCCCGCGGATGTCCTCGCCCTCCGGATCGAGCGCGAACAGCGGCCCGCGGGGCAGCTCGTCGACGTCCAGCCGCTCCACGGCGGTCGCGAAGTGCAGCCCCGCCCCGCCGCGCACCACCGTCGGGTGCCAGGGGTCCAGGGTGCCCGTGGTGACCACTCCGGTCGCCCCGAAACCGGCGGCCAGGCGGATCACCGCCCCCGCGTTGCCCAGGTTGCGCGGCTGGTCCAGGACGACGACCGGCGCGCTGCGGGGCGAGTGCGCCAGCGCCCGCAGATTGGCCTCGCGGGACGGCCGTACGGCGAGGGCCGCCACGGCCGTGGGATGCGGGCGCGGCACGAGGGAGGCGTACGTCTCCCGCGGCACCTCGTTCAGCAGGGCGTCCAGCGTGTCCCGTACGTCGGGGGCCAGCTCGTCGGCGAGGGCGAGCGCCGCGTGCCGGTCGGCGGTGACAGCCACCGGCACCTCGGCCCCGAAGCGCAGGGCGTGCTTGAGGGCGTGGAAGCCGTCGAGCAGCACGGTGCCGCCGGCCAGCCGGTGCCAGTCGCGTACGGGGTCGCTCATGCCGGGAAGCCTACGCGGGCGGGCCCGGCGTCCTCCGGGGAGCGCGGGTCCTTCTCCTGGGGCCGGTCCCCGCCCCGCCGCAGTCGCGCACGCGCGCGTGCCGCGAGGCCGCCCAGGCGGCGCAGGAAGGGCGTCGGCAGGAACACCGAGTCCGCCGCGATCATCGCCAGGGAGAAGAACGGCAGCCCCAGCACGACCGCGATCACGGCGTGCTCGGCCATCATGACCGCCAGCAGGACGTTCTTCACCCGCCGGTTGAACAGCGTGAACGGGAACGCGACCTGCGCCATCACCGTCCCGTAGGTCACCAGCATCACCATCGTGCCGCTGGCGGCCAGCAGACCGGCCAGGGCCGGCCAGGGCGAGAAGTAGTCCAGGTGGAGCGGGTAGTAGACGGCGGTGCCGTCCTGCCAGCGCGAGCCCTGGACCTTGTACCAGCCGGCCGTGGCGTAGATCAGGCAGGCCTCGGCCATGATCACGAGCAGGGCGCCGTTGTGGACGATGTCGGCGACGACGTTCAGCAGCATCCGCGGCTGCGCCGAGCGCGCCCGGCGCCCGGCCGCCCACCACAGGGCCAGGCCCAGCCAGACCGTCCACAGGAGGACGGGCACGAACACCTCGCCCTGTATCCGGCCCGCCGCCGTGATCACGGCCAGGAACAGCCCCAGCACGCTCCACAGGGCGGGACCGGCCCGGTCGGGGACCCGCTCCCCGCGCGCGTGTGCCGCCCGTACCCGCGCGGCCCGGCGCGCGTCGAGCGACCAGACCTGGCCGCAGCGGGTGAACACCAGGTACAGCGACATCAGGTGCAGCACGTTGTCGCCGCCGTCGCCCACGAAGACGCTGCGGTTCTGCAGGGAGAGCACGCCGACCATGAAGAGCACGGACGTGGTGCGGGTGCGCCAGCCCAGCGCGAGCAGCAGGCTCGCCAGCACGGCCAGCGCGTAGCACGTCTCGAACCAGAGGTCGCCGCGGAACCACAGCAGGGCCGTGAAGGCGCCGTTGTCCGAGGTCAGCTGCTGGGCCAGGTTCCAGCTCCACGGGCCGTCGGGGCCGTAGAGCTCGTGGCGGTGGGGGAACTCGCGCAGCAGGAACAGCAGCCAGGTCAGCGAGAAGCCGATGCGTATGACGGCGGTCTGGTAGGGGCCGAGGGCCGTCTCGGTGACCCTCGCGATCCCGCGCGAGACCGAGAGCGCGAGGCGGTTCACCGTACGCCTCCCCGGGTCTCGCCGGCCGGCACCGTCCACCACTGCAGCGAGCGGTAGGACGGCTTGCCTGTCGGCTTCTCGTTGCTCCACGGGGGCGGGGGCACGTTGCTGGTGCGGCTGCGGATCTGGACGCGTTCGAGGACGCCGCCCGCGCCGGCCGCGTCCCCGCGTTCCAGACGCAGCACCGCGATACGGCGCAGGTACTGCTCGGCCAGGGTGCCGCGCAGGCCCACCGGCCGGTTGTCGGCGTCGTGGGCGGCGCCGTAGAAGTCCCAGGCGCGGCGCAGTTCGTTCTGCTGGGTGTGGCTGGGCAGCAGATTGCCCTCGATGGCCCGGCCGTCCTCGGCGGACAGGTCGTACCAGCCGGTGGTACGGGTGCCGCCGTCCGCCGTGCGGACCTCCGCGCGCACCTGGACGGCGACGTTCTGCTGGAGCGGGTTCGGCGCGAACAGCTTCCAGTTCTGCTCGAACTCCGGGTAGACCCACCCGTCGACGGCCTCGGCGTGCTCCCTGTTCACCGTGTTCGACGGCGTGACATGCAGGAACACCATCCCGAGATGCACACACACCACGACGGCGACCACCGCGAGCACCAGCACCGCACCCACCTGATGCGGCAGGGACAAGGCAGCGACACCACCACGAGACGCCGACCCGCCGGGAGCGGGGGCGGAGGCAGGTACGGGGGCAGGAGCAGGTATGGGGTCTGGAGCGGTGCCAGGAGCAGGGGCGGGGGCAGATATGGGAGCGGGAGCCGCGAGCGCGGCGGGCCCAGGACCGGGGCCGGGGCCGGGGCCGGGGCCAGGGCCAGGAGCGAAACCGGGGCCAGGACCGGGGCCGGGGTCGGGGTCGGGTGCGGGACCGGTGCTGGAGTCGAAAGCCGGGCCGCGACCGGGGGCAGAACCGGGGCCAGGAGTAAGGCCGAGGTCAGGAGCGGGACCGGTGTCTGGAGCGGTGTCAGGACCGGGAGTGGGAGCGGGACCGGGGCTGAGGTCGGGAGAGGGGCCAGGAGCGGGGCTGGAGTCGGAAGCCGGAACTGCGGCCGGGCCGCGACCAGGACCAGGAGCGGGACCGGTGCCAGAACCGGGAACAGTGCCGGTGCCAGGACCAGGAACCGTGCCGGGGGCTGAGCGGGGAGCAGGAACCGGGACGGGCGTGGGGGCCAGGGCTTTCTCGTCCGGCCTGTCAGCGGACCCGGCGTTCTCGTCCGGGCCTGCAGCGGACTGCGGCCCGTCAGCGGACCCGAGGGAGGTCCGGGAGCCCTCGTCCGGCCGGGCGCCCGGGCGGCTGGGGGCACGTGAGGCGGTCGAGTCGTCGTCGTGCGCGTTCATCCCGCCCCGTTTCCGATCCCGGTCCGTCCTGCGGCCGCCACCCGGCCGCGGGGCGCCGTACCGCCCGCGCGCACCACTTCCCGGCGCCGCACCGGAACGGTACTCAGGGCCGCCCTCCGGGCACACCCCCGGGGCGTACCGGGCGCCGCGCCGGACTGAACCGGCAGTCGTCCGAAGGCCGTCCGGCAGTCGTCCGGCGGAGGGGGCCACCCTACGGCGGTCCGCCGCAACATGGAATCGGCCGGGCACACGGGATCAGTCGGCCGTCCGGCCGCGCCCATCCTCCCCAGCCCACCACACTTCTGACGCCCTGCCAGAAACATTTCGGCACTGGGGAGTCCAGGGCCCCGCCCCGGTGTCACACCACCTGGCCGGGACGCCCCTCGTCGGTCACGACGGGCCGCCCCGAGGCGGCCCACACCTGCATGCCGCCGTCGACGTTCACCGCGTCGACGCCCTGCTGGACCAGGTACATCGCGACCTGCGCCGACCGCCCGCCGGAGCGGCAGATCACATGGATCCGCCCGTCCTGGGGCGCCGTCCCGGTCAGTTCGCCGTACCGGGCCACGAACTCGCTGAGGGGAATGTGCAGCGCCCCCTCGGCGTGACCCGCCCGCCACTCGTCGTCCTCGCGGACGTCCAGCAGGAAGTCGCCGTCCTCGAGGTCCTGGACCCCGACCGTGGGCACACCAGCTCCGAAATGCATGCGTCGACGCTACCCGAAGCGCACCGGAGGGTTCCGGTCCGGACCGGCACGGATCCGGCACGGATCCGGCACGGATCCGGCACCCGGCCAGTCACGGGTGACGCAGGTCACGCGGGAGCAGGCAGGTCACACGGGGAGGGCCACGCGAGTCACGCGCGTCACTCCTGGCTCAGCAGCTCGGCCAGTTCCGCCTCGCGCTCCGCGACCTCCTTGCGCAGCTGCTCGGCGATCTCGTCGAGGAGGCGGTCGGGATCGTCGGGGGCCAGCCGGAGCATCCCGGCGATCGCGCCGTCCTCCAGCCCCTTGGCGACCACCGTGAGCAGCTCCTTGCGCCGGGCGAGCCATTCGAGGCGGGCGTAGAGCTCCTCGCTGCGGCTCGGCCCCTGCTCCTTGGGCTTCGGGCCCGCCGCCCACTCCGCGCCCAGCTCCCGCAGCTGGTCCTCGTCGCCGCGCGCGTAGGCGGCGTTGACCCGGCTGAGGAAGTCCTCGCGCCGCTTGCGCTCGTCGTCCTCCTGCGCCAGGTCGGGGTGGGCCTTGCGGGCCAGCTCGCGGTACAGGCGGCGGGCCTCCTCGCTGGGGCGCACCCGCTGCGGGGGCCGCACGGGCTCGTCGGTGAGCATCGCGACGGCCTCCGGGTACAGACCGTTGGAGTCCATCCAGCCGTTCAGCAGCTCCTCGACCCCGGGGATCGGCTGCAGATCGGCCCGCGCCTCCCGCGCCTTGCGCAGGTCCTCGGGGTCACCGGTGCGCGCGGCCCTGGCCTCGGCCGTCAGCGCCTTCAGCTCCTCCAGCCGGGCGTAGAGCGGTCCGAGTCTCTGCTCGTGCAGCCGGGCGAAGTTCTCGACCTCCACCCGGAAGGTCTCCACCGCGATCTCGTAGTCGATGAGCGCCTGTTCGGCGGCCCGTACGGCCCGCTCCAACCGCTCCTCGGGCCGCGCAGAGGCGCCCTCGGACGTCGCCCGGTCCGCCCCGGCGACGTCACCCTGTTCAGCTTCCGGGGTCGTCACCCGACCAGACTAGCGCCGCACGGGCCGGGCCCCGCCCACCGCCGCGACGACCGTGCCCCGTCCCCAACGCCCCCTGTCCGCCGGGCCGCCCACAACGCCGGACAGCGAGACGCTACGGCATCTCCTCGGGCACGAACGGCGCGATGACCGTCGGCGGCGGTCCCACCGGAGCAGGCCCCTGCTTCAAGCCGAACTCACCGCCGCACACGGCCCTGGTGACGCCCGGCACCCCTGCCGACCGTCACGGCCATGTCTTCGGCCACATCTGCGTCCCGCTGTCCGGCGTCCCGCTCGGCTCCTGGCAGGCCGACGACGTCGACGCCCACGGCATAGGGGGATACGCCTTGCGGGGCTCCCAGTTCACGGACTCCGCCGGCGCGTACGCGCCGAGCAAGATCGTGCCGGGCCTCCACCCCGGCCGCACCCGGCACCTCCACGTCAAGGCACAGGCGCCCGGCCGTCCGGCACTCACCACCCGGCCGTACTAACGGCACCGACGCCCTCTTCGACCCGGCCCTGCTGACGAACGTCCGCGGACGGCACACAACAGGTCCCCATGCGTGAGATACCTCACGCTCCGGGTCCCGTTGCCCATCGGCCGAGTTGTGCGATGGCCCACATGTGCCGGCACAACGAGAAACGGGCCCCCGCCGTGACTTCCGTCACTGGCGGAGACCCGTTTCATCGGTATCTCATGGTGCGCGAGGGGGGAGTTGAACCCCCACGCCCTTGCGGGCACTGGAACCTGAATCCAGCGCGTCTGCCTATTCCGCCACCCGCGCATTGGGTGTGTCCTCCGGCTCCGCCCCCCTGGGGGGCTGGCGCCTTCCGACATGCAGAACATTAGCACGCCCCGAAGGGTGGATTCACATCGCTTTTCCAGGGCAGGGGCCCCGCCCCGGCCGCACCGCGTCCGCCCGCCGAGGCAGGCCGCCGGCCCCGGGCCGCGCCGCCCGGACGGAGTCCCTTTCCGTGTCGGAGCGCGTCCGTTCACGTATCAACCTCGTACCGGTCACGCCCGTCTGCCCAGGAGCCGGACGAGGACCACAGTCGGGTGCGGGACACTGGTCTGCGACCCCCTCTACGATCCTGGGCAGAAGTACCGAGCGACACCGGGCACGCGACAGGCGTCGACACCCGTCGACAGGGCCGACAGGGGGAACCAGCCGATTCACCGGCGCGTGGATACGATCAGTAAGCAGTACCAGGCAAGCAATACGCAGCACGACGGCACGACCCGCAGCGACGGCAACGATGGAGGAGGTGCCCCATGGGAGTCCTGAAGAAGTTCGAGCAGCGTCTCGAAGGTCTGGTCAACGGCACCTTCGCCAAGGTCTTCAAGTCCGAGGTCCAGCCCGTGGAGATCGCGGGTGCGCTCCAGCGCGAGTGCGACAACAACGCGACCATCTGGAACCGCGACCGCACCGTCGTACCCAACGACTTCATCGTGGAGCTCAGCGCGCCCGACTACGAGCGTCTGAGCCCCTACTCCGGCCAGCTCGGCGACGAGCTCGCCGGCATGGTGCGCGACTACGCGAAGCAGCAGCGCTACACCTTCATGGGGCCGATCAAGGTCCACCTGGAGAAGGCGGAGGACCTGGACACCGGCCTGTACCGGGTGCGCAGCCGTACGCTCGCCTCCTCCAGCAGCCAGCAGGCGCCCCAGGCACCGTCGGCCGGCCCGGGCGGCCGCCCCGCCGCCCCGGGCGGGTACGGCTACCCGCCCGCGGCCGGCCCCTCGGCAGCGCCCCCCATGCCGTCCGCGCCGCCGCCCGGCGCCCGCCCCGGCGGCTACGGCTACCCGCCGCCCGCCGCCCAGCGGCCCGCGCCCGCCCCGGCGAGCGGCGGCCGCACCCGCTACTGGATCGAGATCAACGGCACCCGCCACCAGATCTCCCGCCCGACACTCGTGCTCGGCCGCAGCACCGAGGCCGACGTGCGGATCGACGACCCCGGCGTCTCCCGCCGGCACTGCGAGATCCGGACCGGAACGCCCTCGACGATCCAGGATCTCGGGTCCACCAACGGCATCGTGGTGGACGGGCAGCACACCACCCGCGCTACGCTCCGCGACGGCTCGCGGATCGTCGTGGGCAGCACCACCATCATTTACCGGCAAGCCGAAGGGTGAAGCGGGGGCAATGTCAGAGCTGACCCTCACGGTCATGCGGCTGGGTTTCCTGGCCGTACTGTGGCTGTTCGTGATCGTGGCCGTGCAGGTCATCCGCAGCGACCTGTTCGGTACGCGCGTCACCCAGCGGGGGGCCCGCAGGGAGACAGCCCGGCCGCAGCAGGCCGCGCGCCAGACGGCGCCGCCGCCGCAGCGCGGTCAGCAGGGCGGTGGCCGCCAGCGGCGCAACGCCCCCACCAAACTCGTGGTGACCGAGGGCATCCTCACCGGCACCACCGTCGCGCTGCAGGGCCAGACCATCACCCTGGGCCGTGCGCACGACTCCACGATCGTGCTGGACGACGACTACGCCTCCAGCCGCCATGCCAGGATCTACCCGGACCGCGACGGCCAGTGGATCGTCGAGGACCTCGGATCCACCAACGGCACATACCTGGACCGGACCCGGCTGACGACCCCCACACCGATGCCGCTGGGCACGCCGATCCGCATCGGCAAGACCGTCATCGAGCTGCGGAAGTAGTACGACTAATGAGCGAGCGGAGCGAGCACGCAACGGCGGCCGGCACCCCGGGTCCCGGCGCGCTCCCGACCGGAGGGTGGGCACCGTGCGGATGTACCCGGAGCCGACGGGCGAGGTGCGCATGAGTCTGTCACTGCGCTTCGCCGCCGGATCGCACAAAGGCATGATCCGCGAGGGCAACGAGGACTCCGGTTACGCCGGTCCTCGCCTGCTCGCGATCGCCGACGGAATGGGCGGCCAGGCCGCCGGCGAGGTCGCCTCCTCCGAGGTGATCTCCACCATCGTCGCCCTCGACGACGACATCCCCGGCTCCGACATCCTCACCTCGCTCAGCACCGCCGTACAGCGCGCCAACGACCAGTTGCGCGCCATGGTCGAGGAGGACCCGCAGCTGGAGGGCATGGGCACCACGCTCACCGCCCTGCTGTGGACCGGCCAGCGTCTCGGCCTGGTGCACGTCGGCGACTCGCGCGCCTACCTGCTGCGCGACGGTGTGCTGACCCAGATCACCCAGGACCACACCTGGGTGCAGCGCCTCGTCGACGAGGGGCGCATCACCGAGGAAGAGGCCAGCACCCACCCTCAGCGCGCCCTGCTCATGCGCGCCCTCGGCAGCGGCGAACACGTCGAGCCCGACCTGTCCATCCGCGAGGTGCGTGCCGGCGATCGCTACCTGATCTGCTCCGACGGCCTCAGCGGCGTCGTCTCCCACCAGACGATGGAGGAGACCCTCGCCGGCTACCAGGGCCCGCAGGAGACCGTGCAGGAGCTGATCCAGTTCGCGCTGCGCGGCGGCGGCCCCGACAACATCACCGTCATCGTCGCCGACGTCCTGGACCTGGACACCGGCGACACCCTCGCCGGACAGCTGTCCGACACCCCGGTCGTGGTCGGCGCGGTCGCCGAGAACCAGCACCACCTGCACGACAACGGCATCATGCAGACCCCGGCCGGACGCGCCTCCGGCCTCGGCCGCCAGGTGCCCGGACAGGGCGGCGGTGGCGGCGAGTTCGGCCCGCCCGGATCCGGCGACACCGCCGGTTACGCCCCCGCGGCCGGCTTCGGCGACTACGGCGACGAGGACTTCGTCAAGCCCCGCAAGAGCCGCAGGTGGCTCAAGCGTTCCTTCTACAGCGTGCTCACGCTCGCCGTGCTCGGCGGCGGCCTCTACGGCGGCTACCGCTGGACGCAGACGCAGTACTTCGTCGGCGCCAACGAGGAGCACGTCGCGCTGTACCGGGGCATCAGCCAGGACCTGGCCTGGCTGAAGCTGTCGAAGATCCACACGGACCACCCCGAGATCGAACTCAAGTACCTGCCGCCCTATCAGCAGCAGCAGGTCAGGGCGACGATCACCGAGGGCGGTCTGAAGAACGCCCAGAAGAAGGTCGACGAGCTGTCCGTGCAGGCCTCCGCGTGCAAGAAGGAGGCCCAGCGCCGCACCGCCGAGGACAAGAGCGGCGCCAAGACGGGCCAGGGCCAGGCCGGCGGCACCACGGGCACCAGCGCCGCCACGGGAACCACTCGCACCGCCTTCACGTCCAAGGCGACACCGACGCCGAACCCGTCGACAGCCACGACCCCGTCCTCCCCGTCCACGTCCGCCACCGCGTCCACTCCCAGCCCCGGCCCCACTCTCTCGGAGGAAGAGCAGAAGGTCGTCTCGCTGTGCGGTAAGCAGTAGGCAAGCCGTGAGAGGCCCTGTCACACGATGAGCAGCACTACCAACCCGTCGACGCACCACACGTCCACGATCGGCGCGATCGGCGCGCCCAGCCGCCGCAACACCGAGCTGGCGCTGCTGGTCTTCGCCGTAGCCATCCCGGTGTTCGCCTACGCCAACGTGGGCCTGGCCATCAACAGCCAGGTGCCCGCGGGCCTGCTGAGCTACGGTCTGGGCCTCGGTCTGCTGGCCGGCGTCGCACACCTCGTCGTCCGCAAGTTCGCCCCGTACGCGGACCCGCTGCTGCTGCCGCTGGCCACGCTGCTGAACGGGCTCGGACTGGTCGTCATCTGGCGGCTGGACCAGTCGAAACTGCTCCAGGCCATCAACCAGGCGGGAACGGCCGCGCCACGGCAGCTGATGTACACGGCCCTGGGCATCGCCTTCTTCGTGGTGGTGCTGATCTTCCTCAAGGACCACCGCGCCCTGCAGCGCTACACCTACATCTCCATGGTCGGCGCGCTGATCCTGCTGCTGCTGCCGCTCGTGCCGGGCCTCGGCGCCAACATCTACGGCGCCAAGATCTGGATCTCGGTCGCCGGGTTCTCCATCCAGCCCGGTGAGTTCGCCAAGATCGTGCTCGCCATCTTCTTCGCCGGCTACCTCATGGTGAAGCGGGACGCGCTCGCCCTGGCCAGCCGCCGCTTCATGGGCCTGTACCTGCCCCGCGGCCGCGACCTCGGACCGATCCTGGTCGTCTGGGTGATCTCGATCCTCATCCTGGTCTTCGAGACCGACCTCGGTACCTCGCTGCTGTTCTTCGGCATGTTCGTCGTCATGCTGTACGTCGCCACCGAGCGGACCAGCTGGATCGTCTTCGGTCTGCTGATGTCCGCCGTCGGCGCCGTCGGCGTGGCCAGCTTCGAGCCGCACGTCCAGCAGCGCGTCCAGGCCTGGCTCGACCCGATGAAGGAGTACAAGCTCAGCCAGGCCGGCTCCGTCGGCCACTCCGAGCAGTCGATGGAAGCGCTGTGGGCGTTCGGCTCCGGTGGCACCCTCGGCTCCGGCCTCGGCCAGGGCCACTCCGACCTCATCAAGTTCGCCGCCAACTCCGACTTCATCCTCGCCACCTTCGGCGAGGAGCTGGGCCTGGCCGGCATCATGGCGATCCTGCTGGTCTACGGCCTGATCGTGGAACGCGGCGTGCGCACCGCGCTGGCCGCCCGCGACCCCTTCGGCAAGCTGCTCGCCATCGGCCTGTCCGGCGCCTTCGCGCTTCAGGTCTTCGTCGTGTCCGGCGGCGTGATGGGCCTCATCCCGCTCACCGGTATGACGATGCCGTTCCTGGCGTACGGCGGTTCCTCCGTGATCGCCAACTGGGCCCTGATCGGCATCCTGATCCGGATCAGCGACACCGCCCGCAGACCCGCGCCCGCGCCCGCCTCCAACCCCGACGCCGAGATGACCCAGGTGGTCCGCCCGTGAACAAGCCCTTGCGCCGAATCGCGATCTTCTGCGGCCTCCTCGTCCTCACGCTGCTCATCCGCGACAACTGGATCCAGTACGTCAAGGCCGACACCCTCAAGGACGACAAGCACAACCGCCGCGTCACCATCGCGCGTTACGCCACCCCGCGCGGCGACATCATCGTCGGCGGCAACCCGGTCACCGGGTCGGTCGAGACCAAGAGCAACGGACTCAACGACCTCAAGTACAAGCGCACGTACAAGGACGGCCCGATGTGGGCGCCCGTGACCGGGTTCACCTCCCAGGCCTACGGCGCCACCCAGCTGGAGAGCATCGAGGACGGCATCCTCACCGGAAACGACGACCGGCTGTTCTTCCGCAACACCCTGGACATGATCACGGGCAAGCCCAAGCAGGGCGGCAACGTGGTCACCACGCTCAACGAGGCAGCGCAGAAGGCGGCCTTCAACGGCCTGAAGAAGGTCGGCGGCAAGGGCGCGGCGGTGGCCCTGGACCCCTCCACGGGCAAGATCCTCGCCCTGGCGTCCTACCCGTCCTACGACCCGTCGTCGTTCGCCGGCACCTCCGACACGGACGCCAAGGCCTGGAACAAGCTCCAGAAGCAGTCCGACCCCAACGACCCGATGCTGAACCGGGCACTGCGCGAGACCTACCCGCCGGGCTCCACCTTCAAGGTGGTCACCGCGGCCGCCGCGCTGGAGAACGGGCTGTACAAGTCGGCGGACGAAGCCACCGACTCGCCGCTGCCGTGGACCATGCCCGGCACCACCACCGTGCTGCCGAACGAGGGCAACATCCCCTGTAAGGACGCCACCATGCGCGAGGCGCTGCGGTGGTCCTGCAACACCGTCTTCGGCAAGATCGGCGCGGACCTCGGCAACGACAAGATGCTCGAGGAGGCGAAGAAGTTCGGCTTCGACAGCGAGCAGTTCACGCCGGTGCGCGCCAACGCCTCGGTGTTCTCCAACGACATGAACAAGTCGCAGACCGCGCTGTCCTCCATCGGCCAGTTCAACACCGCCGCCACCCCGCTCCAGATGGCCATGGTCGCCTCCGCCGTCGCCAACGACGGCAAGCTGATGAAGCCGTACATGGTCGACAAGCTCCAGTCTCCCGGCGTGGACACCCTGGAGCAGACCCAGCCGCAGGAGCTGAGCCGTCCGCTCAGCTCGCAGAACGCCCAGATCCTGCAGTCGATGATGGAGACCGTCGTCAAGGACGGCACGGGCAAGAACGCGCAGATCAACAACGTCACGGTGGGCGGCAAGACCGGTACCGCCCAGCACGGCGTCGACAACAGCGAGAAGCCCTACGCCTGGTTCATCTCCTACGCCAAGCTCGCCGACGGCAGCTCGCCGGTCGCCGTGGCGGTGGTGGTCGAGGACAACAACGCCAACCGCGACGACATCTCCGGTGGCGGCCTCGCGGCGCCCATCGCAAAGAACGTCATGGAGGCGGTCATCAACTCCAGGCAGTGAGTCCTGTCACGCCCCCCTCACATCGGTGCACGTTGCGATACCGGTCCTGTATCGGGTGACGGGCTTGGCCAGGTCACACAGAGCGAGCCGGGTACGGTAGGCCCGGACAGCAGCCTCCGGCGGCACAAGCGGTGCCGGTCGGGACCGACGGAGAGGGCTGGTAGGTAGCTATGGAAGAGCCGCGTCGCCTCGGCGGCCGGTACGAGCTGGGCCATGTGCTCGGCCGTGGTGGCATGGCGGAGGTGTACCTCGCACATGACACCCGGCTGGGACGCACCGTGGCGGTGAAGACGCTGCGCGCCGACCTGGCGCGCGACCCTTCCTTCCAGGCCCGGTTCCGCCGGGAGGCCCAGTCGGCCGCCTCGCTCAACCATCCCGCGATCGTCGCGGTCTACGACACGGGCGAGGACTACATCGACGGGGTCTCGATCCCGTACATCGTGATGGAGTACGTCGACGGCTCCACGCTCCGTGAACTGCTGCACAGCGGCCGCAAGCTGCTGCCCGAGCGGTCCATGGAGATGACCATCGGCATCCTCCAGGGCCTGGAGTACGCCCACCGCAGCGGCATCGTCCACCGCGACATCAAGCCGGCCAACGTCATGCTGACCCGCAACGGCCAAGTCAAGGTCATGGACTTCGGCATCGCCCGCGCCATGGGCGACTCCGGCATGACCATGACCCAGACCGCGGCCGTCATCGGCACCGCCCAGTACCTGTCTCCCGAGCAGGCCAAAGGCGAGCAGGTCGACGCGCGCTCGGACCTGTACTCGACGGGTTGCCTGCTCTACGAGCTGCTGACGGTCCGCCCGCCCTTCGTGGGCGACTCCCCGGTCGCGGTGGCCTACCAGCACGTCCGCGAGGAGGCGCAGCCGCCGAGCGTCTTCGACCCGGAGATCACGCCCGAGATGGACGCGATCGTGATGCGGGCACTGGTCAAGGACCCCGACTACCGCTACCAGTCCGCCGACGAGATGCGCGCCGACATCGAGGCCTGCCTCGACGGCCAGCCGGTCGCGGCCACGGCGGCCATGGGCTCCGTCGGCTACGGCGCCTACCCCGACGATCAGCCGACCACCGCGCTGCGCCCCGACGCCGGCCCCGCGGCCGCGACGACGATGCTGCCGCCCATGAATCCGGACGACGGCGGCTTCGGCTACGACGACCGCCCCGACCGGCGCCGTCAGAAGAAGTCCAACACCTCGACGATCCTGCTGATCGTCGCCGGCCTCCTGGTCCTCGTCGGCGCGATCTTCATCGGCATGTACGCCTTCGGCGGGAAGGGCGCCAACAACGACACGGTGCCCGTGCCCAACTTCGTCGGCCAAACAAAGGTCGCCGCCGAGAAGATGGCCCTGAACGGCAGCGTCGAAGTGGCCTTCACCCAGGACACCTGCGAGGACCAGCCCAAGGGCAAGGTCTGCTCACAGGACCCCAAGGACGGCGAGGTCAAGAAGGGCGACACGGTCAACCTGGTGCTGTCCACCGGGGCGCCGAAGGTGACGGTTCCCGATGTCCGCGGCGTGACCTTCGAGAAGGCGCAGTCCCAACTGAAGGACAGGGGCTTCGCGGTCGAGAAGAAGACCCAGGAGTCCGACCAGACCCCCGACGTGGTCATCAGCCAGGACCCCGAGGGCGACACGGAGCTGGAGAAGGGCTCCACCATCACCCTCACGGTCGCCAAGCCGGTCGCGAAGTCGACGGTCCCTGATGTCACCAACGCGACCTGCGACGATGCCCTGGCCCGGATGCGGGAGAACAACCTCCAGGGCGAGTGCGTCGAAAGCCCCGTGAATGACCCCAATCAGGACAACAAGGTCATCTCAACCGTTCCGGGCCCCAACCAGTCGGTCGACAAGAACTCCAAGGTGACCATCAACATCGGCAAGCTCCAGCAGCAGAAGACACGGGTGCCGAAGGTTCAGGGCATGCGTCTGGGGGATGCCAAGCAGGTTCTGGCGCAGAACGGCTTCACCAACATCCAGTTCGCCGAGGGAAGCAGCCAGGACGACAACGCGTTTGTCTTCAAGCAAGACCCGAACGAGGGCCAAGAGGTCGATGACCCCAACGCGCCGATCACGCTGACGACCTTCGGCGGCGGCAACAACGGGAACGGCAACGGCGGCTTCTTCGGCGGCTGACCCCGCCCCTGACGCTCAGAGCCCCGGTTCCCCTCGCAGGAGGGGAACCGGGGCTCCGTCGTACCGGTCACCTCACCGCAGTTCCGTCGGCGGAGTCCGCTTGGCGTCCACCTTTTCCGTGCGGACCAGTTCGCCCCAGACCACGTAGCGGTAGCGGGAGGTGTACACCGGTGTGCAGGTCGTCAGGGTGATGTAGTGGCCGGGCTTCTTGACGCCCGACTCCTCGGGGACCGAGGACAGGACCTGGACGTTGTACTTCGACGTCTCGGGGAGGATGTCGTAGACCTTGTAGACGTACCACTTGTCCTTGGTCTCGAAGACGACCGGATCGCCCACCCGCACCTTGTCGATGTTGTGGAACTTCGCGCCGTGACCGTCCCGGTGGGCGGCGAGGGTGAAGTTGCCGGACTTGCCGGACGTCGGCAGGGTCGCCTTGGCGGGGTCCACGTAGTAACCGGCCACGCCGTCGTTCAGCACCTCGGCCGACGTGCCCTTCCTGATCAGGACCTCGCCGTTGTGCATGGACGGCACGTGCAGGAAGCCGATGCCGTCCTTGGTGTCCAGCGCCCCGGGGCCATCCTCCACGGACTGGGCCCACTCGTCGCGGACCTTGCCGCCCTCCTGGCCGGCCTTGCGGTCCGCCAGGACGTTCGTCCACCACAGGGAGTAGACGACGAACAGGCCGAGGACCAGACCCGCCGTGATGAGGAGTTCACCGAAGACGCTGACGGCGAGGGCCAGCGGGCCGGTACCCCGGCGGCGCCGCGCCCGGCCGGGGCCCGACGCGTCACCGTGCCCTTCGCGGCCGTCGGTGTGCCCTGCCGTGTCGTCCGTGGTCGCTGCCACTGTTCTTCCGCCCTTTAACTGACGAGCGCATCCGGCTTGCCCTTGCTGCGCGGCCGTTCCTCGACCATCTTGCCCCAGACGATCATCCGGTACTTGCTGGTGAACTCCGGTGTGCAGGTGGTCAGCGTGATGTAGCGGCCGGGCCCGGTGAAGCCCGATCCCTTCGGGACGGGATCGAGGACACTGATGTTGGCCGGCGAGGTCACCGGCAGAATCGACGCCATCTTGTAGACGAAGTACGTGTCCTGCGTCTCCACGACGATCGCGTCGCCCGGCGAGAGCTTGTTGATGTAGCGGAACGGCTCACCGTGCGTGTTGCGGTGGCCCGCGAGCCCGAAGTTGCCCGACTTCGCGTCCGGCATCGCCGTGTTGAGGTCGCCCTGCCCGTAGTGCCCGACCATGCCCTTGTCCAGCACCTTCGGCTTGCTGGTGCCCTCCGCGATGGGCACCACCACGTCCAGCTTCGGGATGTGCAGGAGGGCGAATCCCTGCCCCGGCTCGAACGTCCCGGGGTTGCGCTTGCCGCTCGCCCAGTCGTCCTGCAACTGGTGCGCCTCACTGCCCGCCTGCGCGTGCGCCCGGACGTTCGTCCACCACAACTGGTAGGTGACGAAGAGCAGCATCACCACACCGGTGGTGATGAACATCTCGCCGATGACCCGGCTGGCGATCACGGCCGGGCTCGCCCGGCGTGCCCGCGCCTGCCGGCGCGCCTCCACGCGGGACAGCGGCGCGGACGCCCGGTCGGCCGGGCCGTCCTCCTCCGAGGGCGCGCCCGCCTCGGCCCCACGACGGCCGTGACGGCTCCTGGCGGCCTTTCTACGGGCCGCGCGCCCACCCGGTGGGGGTGCGGGGGCCCGCGCGGCGGAAGACGCGCCAGGCGGCGGATCCGGGATCCGCAGCGCCATCGTCTCGTCGTCGACGGGAGGCAGATGGGCCGTCGCGTCACCCGCGGGCCCGTACGGCACCCCCGCAGCGCTCTGCTGAGGCTCCGCGTGCTGCTGGGGCGCGCTCTGCTGGGGCGCCGCCCCGGGAGAGCCGTAGGACGCCGCGTAGGGGTCCTGGGGCGTGCCCTGCACCCCGCCGCCGTACCACTCCTCGAACGCGTCCGGCCCCCCGTACGACTGCTGCCCGTACGAGGTGTCCGTCTCGCGCTCGGGGCGCAGCGCGGTCACGCCGTGGCCCTGCCCACCACCGGGGCGAGCCCCGCCGACCTCGCCACGGCCTCCTTGTCGCCGCACTCCGCCAGCCAGTTGGCCAGCATCCGGTGCCCGTGCTCGGTCAGCACCGACTCGGGATGGAACTGCACGCCCTCGACGGGAAGTTCACGGTGCCGCAGGCCCATGATGATGCCGTCGTGCGTGCGCGCCGTGACCACCAGCTCGTCGGGCACGGTCGCCGGCTCGGCGGCCAGGGAGTGGTAGCGGGTCGCCGTGAAGGGGGAGGGCAGGCCCGCGAAGACGCCCGTGCCCTCGTGCTCCACCAGCGAGGTCTTGCCGTGCAGCAGCTCGGGCGCGCGGTCCACCACGCCGCCGTAGGCCACCTGCATCGACTGCATGCCCAGGCACACGCCGAAGACGGGAACGCCGGTCGCGGCGCAGTGCCGGACCATCTCCACGCAGATGCCGGCCTGCTCGGGCGTGCCCGGCCCCGGCGAGAGCAGCACGCCGTCGAAGCCGTCCTGCGCGTGCGCCGTCGACACCTCGTCGTTGCGCAGCACCTCGCACTCGGCCCCCAGCTGGTACAGGTACTGGACCAGGTTGAAGACGAAGCTGTCGTAGTTGTCGACGACGAGAATCCGCGCACTCACTGGTTGTCCACCGTCACATCGTTGAAGGGAAGCAGCGGTTCGGCCCACGGGAAGACGTACTGGAACAGGGCGTAGACCACGGCCAGGACCAGCACCAGTGAGATCAGCGCCTTCACCCACGCGTTCCCCGGCAGATGCCGCCAGATCCAGCCGTACATGCCGTCCCTTCCGTCTCCCACGGCACCAGACTCACGCCGTGCGCCACCAGACTAACGGCGCGGCGCCCGAGGTTTCCCGGCCTCCGCCAGCTGTGCGAAAACCGCGTGCGACCGGACGTACGTGGCACAGCGTCGATCACCTCAACGATCGCGGACACGGTTTTGTACGGCCCTTTGTCGATCCGATACGCGAATCAGGCCGTTCCGATCACCAGTACGGCGCCGGGGCGCCCGCACCGGGGTGCCGGCGCCCCGGCGTCCGTGCCTACTTCACGGGCTGCGCGTGGTGCAGGTCCACCGTGCCGGAGTAGCCGGGCAGCGTCACCGTTCCGTCGTCGGTGACCTTCCAGCCGAGGCCGTAGACGTTGACGTACACCATGTAGTTCTGGATCGCCGGGGAGTCCGCGAGCGCCTTCTGGAGCTTCCCCGGATCACCGACCGCCGTGATCTTGTACGGCGGCGAGTAGACGCGACCCTGGAGGATCAGCGTGTTGCCCACGCAGCGCACCGCGCTGGTGGAGATCAGCCGCTGGTCCATCACCTTGATGCCCTGGGCGCCGCCCTTCCACAGCGCGTTGACCACGGCCTGGAGGTCCTGCTGGTGGATCACCAGGTAGTCGGGCTGCGGCTCGGGGTAGCCGGGGAGCTTCGCGGTGGCGTCGGGCGGGGCGTCGTCGAGCGTGACCGTGATCGCCTTGCCGGTGAGCTTCTGGGTGCCCGCGCTCTTCTCCAGGCCGGTCAGCCTGCCGTCCTGGGGCTTGCCGCCGTCGTCGCGCGCGGCGAGGGACTCGATGTCGTCGCGCAGGGCGGCGTTGGACTCGTCCAGCTCCTTGTTCTTCCGGCTGCGCTCCTGGACGAGGTCGGACAGCTTCAGAAGGGACGCGTCCGTGCGGATGTTGGTGCCCTTGGCCGTGTTGAAACTGGTGAAGAAGATCAACCCGGCGAGTGCGAAGACGGCCACGGTCATGATCCGCACGGGCCTCGGGCGGCGCGTGCGGTCCGGGCCGGCGCCCGTCCCCGGGAAGTCGGCAGAATTGCTCAACGTACCCTTATCTCCTTCGGCGCCGCGGAAGCACTACGCTAACGGACGTCCGGGGGAGTGCTCAGTGTGCCCTTGTACGCTGCTCCGGAGCCAGCCCAGTTCCCTGCGCGGCCACCAGCGCATCGACAGGAGAGACCCTCGTGCCGAAGTCACGTATCCGCAAGAAGGCCGACTACACGCCACCGCCGGCCAAGCAGGCCGCGAGTATCAAGCTCGAGGGCCGCGGCTGGGTGGCGCCCGTCATGCTGGCGCTCTTCCTCATCGGCCTGGCCTGGATCGTCGTCTTCTATGTGACCGACGGCTCCCTGCCCATCCACGCCCTGGGCAACGTGAACATCGTCGTGGGCTTCGGCTTCATCGCGGCCGGATTCGCCGTCTCCACGCAGTGGAAGTGACGTCGGCCTCCCGGTGAACACAGCTCTGCCCACGGGTATCCGCTGAGTTATCCACAGGCCGGAGGAATTTCCACATGCGGCCTGGGGAAAACGCTGATGATCTGTGGATAACTAGTGCGTCGTTGACACCGGTACGACTGTCACACCGCTCATCCAAAGTGCGTACGCCCCCTGCCTGACCTGCGACAACACAGGTCGATGGCAGGGGGCACACGCGTTCCCGCACGCTATGCACAAGATCGGACACCAACTGTGGACAACAGGCGCTCTCAGGTGAGCTGAACCGTTCTGAGCAGCGTCAACACGACGACGACCACCAGCACCAGCGCACAGGTGCCGTACTGCACCAGGTCCCGTCGCTCACGCGGGGCGTGCACCATCGCGTACCCCACCACCACACCGGCGACCAGACCGCCGATGTGCGCCTGCCAGGCGATGCCGCTCCAGCTGAAGGTGAAGATCAGGTTGATCACCAGCAGGACGATGATCGGCCGCATGTCGTAGTTGAGCCGGCGCATCAGCACCGCGGTGGCGCCGAACAGTCCGAAGATGGCGCCCGAGGCGCCGAGCGTGGCCTGACTGGGCGAGGCCAGCAGGTACGTCAGCGCTCCGCCCGCGAGCCCGGAGACGAAGTAGAGCGACAGATAGCGCAGCCTGCCCAGGGCCGCCTCCAGGGGGCCGCCCAGCCACCACAGGCTCAGCATGTTGAAGCCGATGTGCCAGATCTCCTGGTGCGTGAACATCGAGGTCACCAGGCGATACCACTCGCCGTCCGCGACACCCGCGGTGGGGGTGAAGGGAGCCGGCGGCCAGGCACCGATCAGGACCAGGTCGCCCAGGAGCGACGAGTCGGCGCTGACCGCGATGAACACCGCGATGTTGATCCCGATGAGGATCTTGGTGAGCAGGCGGGGGTCGGCTGTCATGGTGCCGCCGGCCAGCGTGCGGGGCCGCGACGCCGCGGGCGGGTGGCCGGTACCGGAGCCGCCGCGGACGCAGTCCGGGCACTGGAAGCCCACCGAGGCGTCGACCATGCACTCGGGACAGATCGCCCGGTCGCAGCGGGCGCAGCGGATACCGGTCTCGCGGCCCGGATGGCGATAGCAGGTGGGCAGGCGGTGGGCGTCCGGCGGGCCGTGGTCCGCCGGGTCCTGGCCCGCCGGGCCCTGCGGGCTGCCTGGTGCCTGGTCCATGGGGTTCCCCTCGATTCGTCCTGCGCGGAGCACGGCTGCGGCTGCTCGCTGGCAATGCACCGCCCCGCCCATCCTTACGGACAAGCGGGGCGTTTGGTTCCCTGGGGGAGGTGTCGGGACGGGCCCTTCACTCAGCCTTCGCGGGTCTCGACGACGACCGACTCGATGACGACGTCGTTGAGCGGGCGGTCGGTGCGCGGGTTGGTCTGCGCGGTCGCGATGGAGTCCACGACCTTCTGGCTGGCCGCGCCGGTGACCTCGCCGAAGATGGTGTGCTTGCGGTTCAGCCAGGACGTCGGGGCGACGGTGATGAAGAACTGCGAGCCGTTGGTGCCCGGGCCCGCGTTGGCCATCGCCAGCAGGTAGGGCTTGTCGAAGGAGAGGTCCGGGTGGAACTCGTCCTTGAACTGGTAGCCGGGACCGCCGGTGCCGTTGCCCAGCGGGTCACCGCCCTGGATCATGAAACCGCTGATCACCCGGTGGAAGACCGTGCCGTCGTAGAGCTTCGCCGAGGACTTCTCTCCGGTGGCGGGGTGGGTCCACTCGCGCTCGCCCTGGGCGAGTTCGACAAAGTTCCGGACCGTCTCGGGAGCGTGGTTCGGCAGGAGCCGGACCTCGATGTCGCCGTGGTTGGTCTTCAGGGTGGCGTAGAGCTGCTCAGCCACGATCTGCCTTCCGTTGTCTTCCTGTGACTCCCCGATCCTCGCACGGCCCGCGCCGTGCGTCGCCCAGCGGTCGCTTCCCGGGGGAGATCCGCCGGATTCGGTTGCGGAAAACCGGGCGAGTCCTCCCGGACGGGAGCGCGGCACGGCGATCCGTGGCATTGTCGACGACAAGCTCCTGTTGCTCCGTATTCATCCCCTATCGCACGTGATCGTCTCCCGGCGGACTCCCGATCGGCAGGGCCACCGCGGTGACCGCGGTCGTCACCCGTGACCCGGATGCCCGTTCGCACATGCCGCCGGGCCCGTTGGCAGGCATGATCCGTAAAAGGGTGGAAAGTCGAATTACCGTACGCCACCGAGGAGGAGGAACCCGTGACCCGCATCGACAGCGTGCGCGCCGCGACCGGCTCGGCGAGGGACAGCGTGCTGCACGCCGCGGAAGTGGTGGCGCCCTACGCCGACACGGCCAGGGAAAGGGCCGCGCACTACGCACACGAGGCACGCGTACGGCTCGCGCCGAAGGTGACGCTGGCCGCCGACCAGGCCCGCGTCCAGTACGGCGCCCATGTCGCACCCCGGCTGGAGCAAGCCCGTACGCAGGCCATGGCCCATGTGCCGCCCAAGGTCGACCAGGCCGCCCAGGAGGCCGCCGAGCGGACGCGCCGGGCCGCGCGGCAGGCCGCCGAGTACTCCCGGCCGCGGATCGAGCAGGCGATGGCCGTGGCGGGGCCGGTCGCGGACGAGGCCGCCGCGCGCGGTGCCGCCGCGCTGGTGGCGCTGCGCGGTCAGGTCCCGGCCCGGAAGATCCAGAAGCTGGCCCGCACACAGCAGCGGCGGGCGCGGGCCGGGCGCGTCGTGAAGCTGCTCGCGCTGGCGGGCACGCTCGCCGGCGGTGCCTTCGCCGCCTGGAAGTGGTGGGACAAGCAGGCCAACCCCGACTGGCTGGTGGAACCGCCGGCCGCGACCGAGGTACCCGATTCGGGCCGGCTGACGTCCGTGGACGGCACCGGCCAGTCCGTGCTGGACCCCGAGGTCCAGGCGAAGGAGGCCGAGGAAGCGGCGGACCGCGACGAACAGGGCTGACCGCCGGCGACGGAAGAGCCCGCCCGACCTGTTTCCACAGGTCAGGCGGGCTTTTGTCGCGTGCACGTGGTTCCCGGTCCGCGAGCGGGTAGGTTGAGGTTGCCTGAGGCACCAACAGGGATCGAAGGGGGACCATGCTCGACGGAATCACGGCACCCATGGCCATCGGCGTCATGGTGGCGTTGGCAGTCGTCGGCGACCGTGCCTCGAAAAAGCGCAAGAAGGCTTTCTGGGAGCGCTATGGGTCCTTCGAAGGGTTCCGGAGCCAGGTCGACGAGGAGAAGATCCAGCGGGTGCGCAGGGAACAGGGCGATGTCGTCGCCATCAAGGTGGTACGGCAGACCTACCCGTACGTCCCGCTCCTCCTCGCGAAGCGCTACGTGGAGGAACTCCCGGCGTAGCCGAGGGACCCCTGCCCGGAGGTGTCGGGGCGCGCTCCGAAGGCGGACGAACAAGCGCGCACACGCCGACGGCCTGCCCGGGCGCACCGCGTGCGGCACGAAAAACGCCCCCTGACACTGCGTCTCCGCAGGTCAGAGGGCATTTCACCGGTGGAGCCTAGGGGAGTCGAACCCCTGACATCTGCCATGCAAAGACAGCGCTCTACCAACTGAGCTAAGGCCCCGGACGACAGCATCCGGCCGGAAGATCCGCTCACCGGTCGGTGCCGCAGACCAGAGTACCGGGTGACCCCCCGGATCTCGCAAAAAGATGGGGGCTCCCCGCGGCCGACCACTCTCCGTAAGATGCTCCGCGTGGTTCGCTACAGCGAACCGCGGTACTTGGGGCAGCGATGGGGAGACGCAATGGACGCCGCACAGCAGGAAGCCACCGCAAGAGCGCGGGAACTGCAGCGGAACTGGTACGGGGAGCCGTTGGGGGCGCTCTTCCGCAAGCTCATAGACGACCTCGGGCTCAACCAGGCCCGACTGGCGGGGGTACTGGGACTGTCCGCCCCGATGCTGTCCCAGCTGATGAGCGGCCAGCGCGCGAAGATCGGCAACCCTGCGGTGGTCCAGCGGGTGCAGCTGCTCCAGGACCTGGCGGGCCAGGTGGCGGACGGCAGCGTCAGCGCGGCCGAGGCGACCGAGCGCATGGAGGAGATCAAGCGGTCGCAGGGCGGCTCGGTGCTCAGCAACACCACGCAGACGACGAGCACTTCAGGGGCGCCGACGGTCAAGCGGGTGGTTCGCGAGATCCAGTCGCTGCTCCGCTCGGTCGCGGCGGCCGGTGACATCATCGATGCCGCGAACACCCTCGCCCCGACCCACCCCGAACTGGCTGAATTCCTCCGGGTGTACGGCGCCGGCCGCACCTCGGACGCGGTCACGCACTACCAGTCCCACCAGAACTGACGCCGCGGGGGTCATATCGCGCGTCGAGGGGGATGCGAGGGGGGCAACCGCAGGGGGAGGAGCGACGCACAGCCATGGGTGAGGTCTTCGCCGGCCGGTACGAGCTGGCCGACCCGGTCGGACGCGGGGGAGTCGGCGCGGTCTGGCGGGCCTGGGACCACCGCCGTCGCCGGTACGTGGCCGCCAAGGTCCTCCAGCAGCGCGACGCGCACTCGCTGCTGCGCTTCGTGCGGGAGCAGGCGCTGCGGATCGATCACCCCCATGTGCTCGCACCGGCCAGCTGGGCCGCCGACGACGACAAGGTCCTGTTCACGATGGATCTGGTGGCCGGCGGCTCGCTCGTCCACCTGGTCGGGGACTACGGCCCGCTGCCCCCGGCGTTCGTCCGCGCCCTGCTCGACCAGTTGCTCTCCGGCCTCGCCGCGGTGCACGCGGAAGGTGTCGTGCACCGCGACATCAAGCCCGCGAACATCCTGCTGGAGGCCACCGGGACCGGCCGGCCCAGGCTGCGGCTGTCGGACTTCGGCATCGCGATGCGGCTGGGCGAACCGCGGCTGACGGAGACCAACCTGGTGGTGGGGACACCGGGTTACCTCGCTCCCGAGCAGATGATGGGCGCCGAACCGGACTTCCCCGCCGACCTGTTCGCCACCGGTCTGGTCGCCCTCTATCTGCTCCAGGGCGCCAAGCCGGACGCCAGGGCACTCGTGGAGTACTTCGCGGAGCACGGAACTCCCGGTGCGCCCCAGGGTGTTCCCGAGCCGCTGTGGCAGGTCGTGGCCACCCTGCTGCAACCCGATCCGCAGGCCAGGTTCCGCACCGCGACGGGTGCGCGCAAGGCCCTCGCCGCGTGCGCCGAGCTGCTGCCGGAGCCGGGCCCCGACGACGAGCTGATCGAGATCTTCGACCAAATCGGCCCGCTGCCACCGGGGTTCGGGCCCGAGGGACCGCTCACCCGGAGCCCTGGGGTGACGGTCGGGCGTACGGCCTCGTCCGCCTCCGCCGGTTCGGCCACCGGGTCTGTGGTTCCCGATACCGGGACCGGTACCGCCGCTTCCGGTACCGGCTCCGTGGCTTCGGGTTCTGGTACCGCTTCCGGTACCGGGGGTGTGCCGGACCCGCGTCTCGATCCACGGGAGGGGACCGGGTCGGCTCCGAGGACGGGCGGCAGCGGCTCGTCGACCGGACCGCCCCAGCCCTCCACCATGTCCGACACGGGCAGCTTCCACCTGCCGCCGCCCCGGACCGCCGCCCCGGAGCGGGACGTCCCACGGCACCGGGCCGCTCCCCCGCAGGCTGTTCCACCCCCCACCGCGCCCCCGCAAGCCGTCCCCCGGGCACCGGCAGCCCCGCCCTCCGGCGACGTGCCGCTCGAACCCGCGGTCCGGCCCGCGACCCAACCCCCGGTCCAGCCTCCGCTCCAGCCCGCGGTCCAACCCGCGGCCCAGCCCGTGGTCCACGTCTCCCCTCACGACCCCACCCATGTGCTGTCCTCCCCCGATCCACGGCAGCGTGCTGATGTCTCTACTGCTTCGTACACCGCCCAGTCCCCGCAGGTTCCGGTTCCAGGGCGGGGAATCTCACGCCACCGCGCCGGGCGCCCGCGCCGCCCGGGCCCACCCGCGACAGTGGCGGTCCCGCTCCTGCTCCTCGCGCTGGCCTGCTACGCAGTCGGCTTCTGGGCACTGAGCCGTCTGTGAGACCCCGCCGGGCCGATCCCGGCCGGGTCCCGGTCCCCCTTATTCCCTCCCGCCCCTCCCCTCCCTTTCCGGTCCCTCCCACCCCTCCCACCCCTCCCACCCCTCCCGCCGCCCTACCGGGCTTCGGCCCTGCGCCGGGCAAGCACGGTCCACACCCCGAGGACGGCCAGCACGACCGTTCCCGCGCCGATCCCGCCGACGGCGAGCGCCCGGAGTGCCGCGGAGCCGTCCGCCGCCCCGGCCGGGGTCGCAGCGGCCCGGTCGTGGGCGGTGACCTCGAAGAGCCGGCCGGGCTCGGACCGGCCCGCGTAGTCCGGCCCCGGCTGTGCCGTGCCGTCCACCCGCACACGCAGGATCAGTCCGTAGGGCCCCTCGCCGAAGGAGTCGGCGGTCTGGGCGGCGAGGTGCACGACCAGGTAGTGGAGGCCGGCGAACCGCATCCCCTTGACCTGGTCGGCGAAGCCGTGACGGTTGGCGTGGTCGACGGGCGGCAGGGGAGCGAGGGTGGCGGACGTCTGCCGGCCGGTGTATCCGGCGTACGCCTCCTCGACGTATCCACGTCCCGGGTTGTAGAGCGACAGGGTCAGCGCTCCGCTCACGTAGCCGCTGCCACCGCTGGAACTGCCCAGCTCGACGATGGCGTTCGGCTGCTGTCCCCAGTCGACCGGGACCTTGTAGAAGAGCGTCTGGCCGGGCCGGATCCGGGTCCGCCACACGCCTTGCCCGACCGTGCTCGCCGCGGCGAACCCGGCGCCGCCGGCCCGTTCGACCGCCTGGCCGGTGACCGGTTCGGGCGAGGCGGAGTTCCAGGCCTCGGGCGCGCTGGTGGCCCCGGTGCGTTTCAGCGGCGGTTCCGAGAAGGCGGCGAGCTCCAGGGGCCAGGCGTCGGACGAGGATCCCTTGGCGCCGACGCGTTCGACGAGCACGTAGTACGCCCCGGCGCCCTGGCACAGGCTGCGCCCGGAGGGGACCTCGCGCGCGCCCCACGCGGCGATGGGGTGCGGACTGCGGCTCGGGCCGAAGCGAACAGCCTGCGAGGAGCAGCGGGTGCCCTGGGCGCTCTGCACCGAGATCCTGAGGCCGTCGGTGGCGGCGACCGTGGTGCCGGGTCCGGGCACCGCCGTGACGGAGACGTAGGCGGTGGAGGTGGCGTCCAGGTCGAGGCGGTAGTAGAGCTTGCCGCTGCCCGGCAGGGAACTCCTGTAGGTGTGGCCGGGCTCGAGGCGTGCGGCGTCCGTGGTGCTCGCGGCTCCGGTGACGGACCGTGCGCCGTCGGTGAAGGCGTACGGGTCCGGTTCACCGGCCGCGAACGCGCTCGGGCCGGGGACGGCCGCCGCAAGGCACAGCGCCGCCGCGGCCGCGCCCAGGCGCCCGGCGAGCTTGTGCGAGGGATGCCGGTCGCGCCGGAGGCGCCCTGTCCTCGCCCGCCGTCCAGCCCCACGCCGTACCATGCCGCGCCACCCCTCGCGTTCCATCGCTCCGGACGTCGCCCATCCTGCCCCGAGGGCCGCTACGCCATCCGCGCATTCCCCAGGCACGTACGCAACACCGGCCTCAGGAGCGACGCCTACCCCACCTTCCGAGACCCCGCAACACGGGGCCCGGCCCGGCAGCCCGGCCGGTTCGGGGAACCACAACACAAAACCCCGACCGCTACGGCGGTCGGGGCCTGCTCAGTTCGGGAATCAGTGCTCACGAACCCGTGGGCACGGAGTCAGTCGCCTCCGTCCACAGATCCTGCTCGGCGCGATCCGCCTGGATCTGGCGGTACACGAGGAGCCCGCCGATGGCGGCCAGTGCGACCAGGAGAAGCTTCTTCACCGCGCGACCTCGTCTTTCCTTGACGTAGGGGACCTCTGGCGCCCGACTATACACACCGGCCGATACCGATCGGTGACCTGCGTCGGCTGTCAACTGCCGTGCGCGTGAGCGCAATAGACGCGGACGAAACCGCTCTCGACCGGAGGGTGATCACATCCGCACGGACGGTGACTTTGGCCACCCTCCTCCCGGCTTCGCACCTTTTCACCGCTCATGAGCCCATCCGAGTGGTGTTCATCCGAAGATCGCTGCGCCACGGGCGTCGGTCCCCCACTTCGCGTCGCTCATACACATGATGAGCAAAGTACGCAAATCGCCCAACCTGAAATTGAGGGGCCATGGACCAGCACAAGGTCATGAAGCTGTGGACCGCCATCGTCACCGCCTTCCTCGCGCTCTGCACGGCGCTCGGACTCATCACCACGACCGCCTCCGCGGCCTCGGCCGCACCGCAGCCCGAGACGGCGCCCAAGAGCACCGCACCGCTGCCGGCACAGACGACGACGTCCTTGTCCAGTCCCCACACCCGGTCCCTGCCTCCCACGATGAAACAGCGCATCCGCGCCGAGGCCCACGGAAGGACCCCCGGCTGCCGCCACCGCCCGCCGACCGACGCCTTCTCCCTCGCCGCCGAACCCCGATGCCTCCCGCCCGAACCGCCGGCCCGCCCGACCATCCCCCTCCAGCGCTGACAGTGCCGCACCGGCCCGGCCGGTGCCACCACCAGCACTCATGACGTAACGGCGATTCGCGTACAGCACCTGCCGCATACGCGGAGCTCCCCGGTCATCACGATCGGGGAGCTTCACCTGCGTGGATATCCGGGCCGGCCGCCGTCACCACGGTGAAAGCAAGACGCCCCTGTTCGCGCTCGCTGGCGTCAGCCGCTGCTGTCGGGGCACCGACAGCGTCTTGGCAGGCCCGGCCCATACCCACCGGTCTTCGCCACCCCGTGCCGCGCGACCGCGCATAGTACGGTCCGCCGAATGAATCTCCGTGCATCTCTGTCTGTCCTGGGCAACCGGCCATTCCGTCTCTTACTGCTGGCCAGGCTGATCTCCGTGAGCGGATCGGCCATGGCTCCCGTGGCGCTCGCCTTCGCCGTTCTTGGGTTCAACGCCCGGCCCGAGGCGCTGGCCACCGTGCTGGCCGGCAACACTCTTCCTCAACTGGTGCTCTTGCTGGTCGGTGGCGTTGTCGCGGACCGGTTCTCCCGCCGCGGCCTGATCGTGTTCGGCAACCTGGCGGCCGGACTGGCCCAGGCCGGCGTCGCGCTCCTGATCGCCACGGGTGCGGCCAACACCACGCGGGTGGCGCTGCTGGCCGCTGTCACGGGCGGTGCCAATGCGCTGATGACCCCGGCAATGAACAGCCTGCTGCCCCAGCTGGTGGACGCCCGGCAACTTCAGGAGGCCAACGTCCTCGTGCGGCTCCCTACCAACGTCGTCAAGATCGCCGCTCCTGCCCTGGGGGGCGCCCTCGTCGCTCTGATCGGCCCGCAATGGGTCCTCAGCTGGGATGCCGCGAGTTTCGCCCTCGCGGCTCTGCTGTGCGCGTTCTTGACCATCGCCGGGACAGCGAAACCCGGTCCGGGCGCCTCCGTGCTGCACGACTTCCGCACCGGCTGGCGGGAGTTCGCGCAGCGTTCCTGGCTCTGGTCCTACACCCTTTCGGGCACCGTCGTCGTGGCCCTGTGGCTCGGCAGCTACCAGCTACTGGGCCCTGTCGTCCTGGACCGTACCGACCTGGGTGCCGCAGCCTGGGGAACAGTGCAGGGCAGTTTCGCTGTCGGGCTCGTTCTCGGTGGCCTCATCGCCCTCCGCTGGAAGCCCGACCGGCTCATGATCGCGTGTGTGGCCACCGGCCTCCCCCTGGCCTTGCCACTCGTGATACTCGCGACCGGACCTCACCTCGTCGCTCTGGCAGCATCAGCAGCCGTGGCCGGAATCGGGCTCGACCTGTCAATCGCCTACTGGAACACCGCGCTGCAGCAACAACTCCCCACAGACGTCTTGGGCCGAGTCACCTCTTTCAGTTCCATCGGAGAACTCATGGCTGTTCCCCTCGGATACGTCATCGTTGGCCTGACCGCCACCTCCACCGGCACGGCTCCCGTCCTCCTGACGAGTGCCGTCCTCATCTTCCTGGCCTCGATCGTTCTGTTTGCCGTGCCCAGCCAGTGGACGATCCGCCGCCTGCCCACGGAGGCAACGGCGCAGCCTGCCACGGCACAACCGCGACTTGGGAGTCAGGGGAGTCAGGAGGCTCCGGGCCGCAGCCGGTCTCTTCGCCTCAAAGCCAGTGATGCAAAAGACCCCCAACCATGATCGGTTGGGGGTCTTCTCGCTGGTGGGGCTAACAGGATTTGAACCTGTGGCCTCATCCTTATCAGGGATGCGCTCTAACCAACTGAGCTATAGCCCCGCCGCGCTTTGCGGTGTGTGTCCCGCGCGCTGACTCCTGAAGATTAGCGCACGAGGGGGGCAGTCCCAAAATCGGTTGTCGGAGTACCGGCAGCGGACGTTCCGCGACACCGGGGCAGGCGCGGCCGGCCCGTCTACTCGTCCTCGGCCAGCGTCAGCTCGACGCCGCCGACGAACCCCGCGGAGAGGTTGTAGATGAACGCTCCGAGGGTCGCGAGGGCGGTCGCCAGCACCACGTCGATCACGGCGATGATCGACGTGAACATCAGCACGTGGGGAAGGGACAGGAAGGACTGGAGGTCGAAGCCGTTCGACTCGTTGGAGCCGGTGGCCTCCGAGATCGTCCCGCCGACCGTGGAGAACACGCCCATCGCGTTCATGACCATCCACAGCACGGCGGACGCCACGATCGTGCAGATGCCCAGGGCGATGGAGAGCAGGAAGCTGACCTTCATCACCGACCACGGGTCGGCCTTGGCCACCCGCAGCCGGGCCTTGCGGGTGCGCGGTGCGGTACGCGCGCCCGTGCGCGGCCGGCGCACCGCCTGGGAGGCGGGCTCGGCCGACTGGTAGGCCTGCGGCGGGTGGTACGGCCCGGAGGGCTGCTGCGTCTGCCGCTCCCCCGGCAGCGGAGAGCCCGCCGCCTGCTGACCGGCCGTGGCGTTCGCCTGCTGGGCCTGCGGGCCTCGGGTGTCCGTCACCGTTCCCCCCTGGGATCCGTGAGTGTGGGGCGTGTGCGCATCGGTCGCAGGCGACTTGATCGCTTGCAGGTTGGTCGTATGCGTGTCCGTCGCAGGCGCGGCGGAGCCACGGCCGCCGCCGTCCGCTCCCGTACCAGTGGAGGTACCGGCCGATCCGGCGCCCGTGGCTCCGCTCACGATGACTCTCTCCTCGTGCTACTCGGCCGAGGGCACCTCGCCCTCGTCCGTGCCGCTGGTCGCGGCCCCCTCGGCGGTCTCGTCCACGGCCACGTCGCCGTCGACTTCCTCCGCCTCGCGCCCCGCCTCGGCGTTACGTGCGATACCGACGACGGCATCGCGCTTCCCCAGGTTGATCAGTTGGACGCCCATGGTGTCACGGCCCGTCTCCCTGACCTCGTTGACTCGCGTACGAATCACACCGCCCGAGAGCGTGATGGCGAGGATCTCGTCGGTCTCCTCGACAATCAGCGCCCCCACGAGCGAACCGCGGTCCTCCACGATCTTGGCGGCCTTGATGCCGAGGCCGCCGCGACCCTGGACGCGGTACTCGTCGACACGGGTCCGCTTGGCGTACCCGCCATCGGTGGCAGTGAACACGAACGTACCGGGTCGAACAACATTCATCGAGAGCAGCTCGTCGCTCCCGCGGAAACTCATGCCCTTGACACCCGAGGTGGCACGGCCCATCGGGCGCAGAGTGTCGTCGGAGGCGGTGAACCTGATCGATTGCGCCTTCTTGCTGATCAGAAGCAGATCGTCATCGGCGGAGACCAGCTCGGCCCCGATCAGTTCGTCATCGGAACCGTCCTCCTGCTCGCGCAGGTTGATCGCGATGACACCACCGGAGCGAGGCGAATCGTAATCCTTCAGAGGCGTCTTCTTGACCAGGCCCGCCTTGGTGCCGAGCACCAGGTACGGCGCCGCCTCGTAGTCGCGGATCGCGAGGATCTGGGCGATCGCCTCGTCCGGCTGGAAGGCCAGCAGGTTCGCCACGTGCTGGCCGCGCGCGTCCCGGCCGGCGTCCGGCAGCTCGTAGGCCTTGGCCCGGTAGACCCGGCCCTTGTTGGTGAAGAACAGCAGCCAGTGGTGCGTGGTGGAGACGAAGAAGTGGTCGACGATGTCGTCTTCCTTCAGCTTCGTGCCGCGCACGCCCTTGCCGCCGCGCTTCTGGGCGCGGTAGTCGTCGGTCTTGGTCCGCTTGATGTAGCCGCCGCGGCTGACCGTGACGACGATGTCCTCTTCGGCGATCAGGTCCTCGATGGACATGTCGCCCTCGTAGGGGATCAGCTTCGTCTTGCGGTCGTCGCCGAACTTCTCGACGATCGCGGCCAGCTCCGCGCTGACGATCCCGCGCTGGCGGACCGGCGAGGCGAGGATCTCGTTGTACTCGGTGATCTTCGCCTGGAGCTCGTCGTGCTCCTGGACGATCTTCTGGCGCTCCAGGGCGGCCAGACGACGCAGCTGCATCTCGAGGATGGCGTTGGCCTGGATCTCGTCGATCTCCAGCAGGCCCATCAGGCCCTCGCGCGCGACCTCGACGGTCGCGCTGCGCCGGATCAGCGCGATGACCTCGTCGATGGCGTCCAGGGCCTTGAGCAGGCCGCGCAGGATGTGGGCGCGCTCCTCGGCCTTGCGCAGCCGGAAGCGGGTCCGGCGGACGACGACCTCGATCTGGTGCGTCACCCAGTGGCGGATGAACGCGTCCAGCGACAGGGTGCGCGGCACGCCGTCGACCAGCGCCAGCATGTTGGCGCCGAAGTTGGTCTGGAGGTCGGTGTGCTTGTAGAGGTTGTTCAGGACGACCTTGGCGACCGCGTCCCGCTTGAGGACGATCACAAGGCGCTGACCGGTGCGCGAGCTGGTCTCGTCGCGGACGTCCGCGATGCCGCCGATCTTGCCGTCCTTCACCAGGTCGGCGATCTTCTGCGCGAGGTTGTCCGGGTTGACCTGGTACGGCAGCTCCGTGACCACCAGGCACTGGCGGTTCTGGATCTCCTCGACCTCGACCACGGCGCGCATGGTGATCGAGCCGCGGCCGGTGCGGTACGCCTCCTCGATGCCCTTGCGGCCGACGACGAGCGCTCCGGTGGGGAAGTCCGGGCCCTTGATCCGCTCGATCAGCGCGTCGAGGAGCTCCTCGTGGGAGGCCTCCGGGTTCTCCAGGTACCACTGGGCACCGGAGGCGACCTCGCGCAGGTTGTGCGACGGGATGTTGGTCGCCATGCCCACCGCGATACCGGCCGAGCCGTTGATCAGCAGGTTCGGGAAGCGGGACGGCAGGACGGTCGGCTCCTGGGAGCGGCCGTCGTAGTTGTCCGTGAAGTCGACGGTCTCCTCGTCGATGTCGCGGACCATCTCCATCGACAGCGGCGCCATCTTGCACTCGGTGTAGCGCATGGCCGCCGCCGGGTCGTTGCCCGGCGAGCCGAAGTTGCCGTTGGAGTCCACCAGCGGCATCCGCATCGCCCACGGCTGCGCCAGGCGGACCAGCGCGTCGTAGATCGAGGAGTCGCCGTGCGGGTGGTAGTTGCCCATGACGTCGCCGACGACACGGGCGCACTTGTAGAAGCCGCGCTCGGGGCGGTAGCCGCCGTCGTACATGGCGTACAGGACGCGGCGGTGGACGGGCTTGAGACCGTCCCGGACGTCGGGCAGCGCACGCGAGACGATGACGGACATCGCGTAGTCGAGGTAGGAGCGCTGCATCTCCGTCTCGAGCCCGACGGGCTCGACGCGCATGGCGAGGTCGCCGCCCTCTTCAGGGGTGACTGGAGTGTTCTCGTCGGCCATTGCTGGTGAAGATCCTTCCTGGTTCGGTCAGCTGAGACCGACTCAGATGTCGAGGAAGCGGACGTCCTTGGCGTTGCGCTGGATGAACTGGCGGCGGGCCTCGACGTCCTCGCCCATCAGGACCGAGAACAGGTCGTCGGCCTGAGCGGCGTCGTCGAGGGTGACCTGGCCGAGCACGCGGTGCTCCTGGTCCATGGTGGTCACGCGCAGCTCCTCGGCGTTCATCTCGCCGAGGCCCTTGAAGCGCTGGATCGAGTCCTCCCGCACCCGCTTGCCGCGCTGGCGGCCCAGCTCCAGGAGCGCGTCGCGCTCGCGGTCGGAGTACGCGTACTCGACGTCCTCCCGGCCCCACTTGATCTTGTACAGCGGGGGGCGGGACAGGAACACGTGCCCGGCCTCGACCAGGGGCCGCATGAAGCGGAACAGGAAGGTCAGCAGCAGGGTGTTGATGTGCTGGCCGTCGACGTCGGCGTCCGCCATCAGGATGATCTTGTGATAGCGGAGCTTCTCGATGTCGAAGTCCTCGTGCACACCTGTGCCGAACGCGGAGATCAGCGCCTGGATCTCCTGGTTCTGGAGGATCTTGTCGATCCGCGCCTTCTCGACGTTGAGGATCTTGCCGCGGATCGGCAGGATCGCCTGGTACTCCGGGTTGCGGCCGGACTTGGCCGAGCCGCCGGCGGAGTCACCCTCGACGATGAAGATCTCGCACTTGGTGGGGTCGTTCGACTGGCAGTCGGAGAGCTTGCCCGGCAGGGAGGCGGACTCCAGCAGGCCCTTGCGGCGGGTGAGGTCACGGGCCTTGCGAGCCGCCACGCGCGCGGTGGCCGCCTGGATGCCCTTGCGGATGATGTCCGCCGCCTCGACCGGGTTGCGGTCCAGCCAGTCGTTCAGGTGTTCGTAAACGGCCTTCTGGACGAAGGTCTTCGCCTCCGTGTTGCCCAGCTTGGTCTTGGTCTGGCCCTCGAACTGCGGCTCGCTCAGCTTGACCGAGATGATCGCGGTCAGACCCTCGCGGATGTCGTCGCCCGTGAGGTTGTCGTCCTTGTCGCGCAGCAGCTTCTTGTCGCGCGCGTACTTGTTGATCAGGCTGGTGAGGGCCGCGCGGAAGCCCTCCTCGTGCGTACCGCCCTCGTGCGTGTGGATGATGTTCGCGAAGGAGTACACGCCCTCGCTGTAGCCGCCGTTCCACTGCATGGCGACCTCGAGGGACAGGCTCTTGTCCTTGTCCTCGGCCTCCAGGTCGATGACCGTGGGGTGCACCACCTCCCCCTTGCGGGAGTTGAGGTACTTCACGAAGTCGACGATGCCGCCGTCGTAGCGGTAGACGACCGCCTTGACCTCGTCCTTCTCGTCCGCGCCCGCCTCGTCCGCGCCGGACGTGGCCTTCGCGGACTCGCGCTCGTCGGTGAGCTTGATCGTCAAGCCCTTGTTGAGGAACGCCATCTCCTGGAAACGCCGCGACAGCGTCTCGAAGGAGTAGTCGGTGGTCTCGAAGATGTCCGGGTCGGCCCAGAACGTCACCGAGGTGCCGGTGTCGCCGGTCTCCTCGTGCTGGGCGAGCGGGGCCGTCGGCACGCCCAGCTTGTAGTCCTGCGTCCAGCGGTGACCGTCGGTCCTGATCTCGACCGACACCTTGCTGGACAGAGCGTTCACGACGGAGACGCCGACGCCGTGCAGACCGCCGGAAACCGCGTAACCACCGCCGCCGAACTTGCCGCCCGCGTGCAGCACGGTCAGCACGACCTCGACGGCGGGCTTGCCCTCGGACGGGACGATGCCCACGGGGATGCCACGGCCGTTGTCGACCACGCGGACGCCGCCGTCGGCGAGGATCGTCACGTCGATCGTGTCCGCGTGCCCGGCCAGCGCCTCGTCGACGGAGTTGTCGACCACCTCGTACACGAGGTGGTGCAGGCCACGCTCACCGGTGGAACCGATGTACATGCCGGGTCGCTTGCGGACCGCGTCCAGGCCCTCGAGCACGGTGATCGCGCTGGCGTCGTAAGAGGCCGTGACCTCACCGTTCGAGGATGCGGCCCCGTTCACGCCGGCTTCGGTGGACGGGATGTTCTCGTTGGGGTTGCCGGAATCGGCCACGAAGCGCCCTTTCTGGCACAGCACGAGCCGGGCTCGTCGGCGGGTTGCCGGAGCGGCTGCGGCATGTTGCGTTGGTAAGCCTTGCTCAGCGTTGCTCAGCTTTTCCCGGACGGTCCCCACGATTGGGGCGGGATTGCCTTCCAGTCTACCGGTAGCGCTGACAGTGATGGGGGTTTGCCGGTACCTGAGTACGCATGTGGCGCCCTCAACCGGTCTTGGCCGGGTCCCGATATGCACAAGGGGGCTCCGAGAGGCTCACAGCGGCACTCAGCGCTTCCGGACGTCAACACTTCGCTACTCCCGGGTCAGGTCGGGATTCGCAAGGGCGTGCGGTTGTACGAAGGACGGCCGTCATGGGCCCGGAGATGACCACCACAAACCCGTTGTGTGACGTCTGTCACCCATAGGTGTCGCCGGGGCCCGTGCTGCCCGGCACCCTCAGCGGACCGTACCTGCGGCCGCCACCGCCCGGCCCGAAGACCTTGATCGTCCGCACCGCGCCGTGCCCCAGGTCCTCGTTGAGCCGGGCCACCAGCGTCGGAGCGAGCAGACGCAGGTTCGTCGCCCACGCCGTCGAGTCGCAGCGCACCGTCAGCACCCGCTCGTCCTCGTCGTACCGGTCCGGCACGCAGTGCTTGGCCAGATCGGCCCCGACGATCTGCGGCCAGCGCCCCATCACGCCGCCCACCGCGGCCGGCGCCTCCCAGCCGCGTTCGGTGATCAGCCGGTTGATCGCGGCGCCGAGAGCCATCGGATCACGGCCGTCGGCCCGCGCGCCGGAACGCAGACCGCCACGCCGTGCCTGCCTGCGCTGCTGCGCCGCGTCCCCACGCGCGCGTGCCGCCTCCTTCGCCGCGCGCAGCGCCACGCGCGCGAGGTCGACGCCCGATGGCTCGGGCGCCTTCCCCCGGCCCGGGTCCCGCTCGCCGCTCATACGCGCTCCACCGTTCCGTCCGACACGGCGAACCGCGTACCCGTCAGCACGTGCGGCACGTCGTCGTCGACCGCGGCGGTCACCAGGACCTGCTCACCGGGCGCCACCAGCTCCGCCAGCCGCTCACGGCGACGGGTGTCCAGCTCCGCGAAGACGTCGTCGAGGATCAGCACCGGCTCATTGCCCTCCGCGCGCAGCAGGTCGTACGACGCCAGACGCAGTGCCAGCGCGAACGACCAGGACTCCCCGTGGGAGGCGTACCCCTTCGCAGGCAGCTGACCGAGTCCGAGCACCACGTCGTCCCGGTGCGGCCCCACCAGCGTCACGCCCCGTTCGATCTCCTGCTTGCGGACGTCCGCGAGCGCGGCCATCAGCTGTGCGAAGAGATCCTCACGCGTGTGTGCCACGCCGGGCGCCGACGGCTTGTACTCCAGCACGACCGGACCGCCGCCGGGAGCCAGCTGCTCGTACGCCTTGTCCGCCAGCGGCTCCAGCGCGCCGAGCAGGTCCAGGCGCTGGGCGAGCAGCTCGGCACCCGCCCGCGCCAGATGCTGGTCCCACACGTCCAGCGTGGACAGGTCCATCGAACGGCCACCGTGCCGACGCGCCAGCGCGGCCGACTTCAGCAGCGTGTTGCGCTGCTTGAGCACCCGCTCGTAGTCGGAGCGCACCCCAGCCATGCGTGGAGAACGCGCCGTCACCAGCTCGTCGAGGAAACGCCGCCGCTCCCCGGGATCGCCCTTGACCAGGGCCAGGTCCTCGGGCGCGAACAGCACGGTGCGTACGATGCCCAGCACATCCCGCGGCCTGACCTGCGAGGACCGGTTGATACGGGCGCGGTTGGCCCGGCCGGGGTTCAGCTCCAGCTCGACCAGCTGCTGCCGCTCGCCCTGCCGCACCTGCGCCCGGATCACCGCACGCTCGGCGCCCATGCGGACCAGCGGGGCGTCGGAGGTGACCCGGTGGCTGCCGAGCGTGGCCAGGTAGCCGATCGCCTCGACGAGGTTCGTCTTGCCCTGGCCGTTGGGGCCGACGAACGCCGTGACACCCCGGTCGAGCGGGACCTCGGCCCGGCCGTACGAGCGGAAGTCGGCCAGCGACAGATGCGTGACGTGCATGGTCGTTCGCCGACCTCCCCCGGCGTTGCGGACCGCTCAGGCGGTCCGGTGGACTACTTCTTCTCCACGGCGTGACCGCCGAACTGGTTGCGCAGCGCGGCGATCATCTTCATCTGCGGCGAGTCCTCCTGGCGTGAGGAGAACCGCGCGAACAGCGAGGCCGTTATCGCGGGCAGCGGCACGGCGTTGTCGATGGCGGCCTCCACGGTCCATCGGCCCTCGCCGGAGTCCTGCGCGTAGCCCCTCAGCTGCTCCAGGTGCTCGTCCTCGTCGAGGGAGTTCACCGCCAGGTCGAGCAGCCAGGAGCGGATGACGGTGCCCTCCTGCCAGGAGCGGAAGACCTCGCGGACGTTCTCCACGGAGTCGACCTTCTCCAGCAGCTCCCAGCCCTCGGCGTAGGCCTGCATCATCGCGTACTCGATGCCGTTGTGGACCATCTTGGCGAAGTGGCCCGCCCCGACCTTGCCGGCGTGCACCGCGCCGAGGTCGCCCTCCGGCTTGAGCGCGTCGAAGACCGGCTGCACCTTGGCGACGTTCTCCGCGTCGCCGCCGTACATCAGCGCGTAGCCGTTCTCCAGGCCCCACACGCCGCCGGAGACGCCGCAGTCGACGAAGCCGATGCCCTTGGCTGCCAGCTCCTCCGCATGCCTCTCGTCGTCCGTCCAGCGGGAGTTCCCGCCGTCCACGACCACGTCGCCGGGCTCCAGCAGCTCGGCGAGGGCGTCGATCGTGCCCTGGGTGGGCTCGCCGGCCGGGACCATCACCCAGACCACGCGCGGGCCGTGGAGCTTGCCCACAAGCTCTTCCAGGCTGTGGACATCGGCGAGGTCCGGGTTGCGGTCGTATCCGATGACGGTGTGGCCGGCGCGGCGGATCCGCTCGCGCATGTTGCCGCCCATCTTGCCGAGGCCGACGAGACCGAGCTCCATCAGTTGCGTTCCTTAGGTTTCACGACGTGACGTTCCGGCACTTTCGTACCTGCGTCCGAGCCTAGACCCGGACGCTCGCGCACATCCGTGGGCATAAGCGCTCATACGTATGCCCGGACCTGAGGTCGCCACCTGCGGAAACGCGCCCGGCCGTCAGCCGGCTCAGCCGCTCAGCCGTACCGGCATGATCAGGTACTTGTAGGCCTCGTCCGCCTCGGCGTCCACCGCGGGCTTGCCGCTGAGCAGCGCCGGCTTGGTGGACGTCGTGAAGGACAGCTGGGCCACCGGGGAGTCGATCGCGCTGAGGCCGTCCAGCAGGAACGTCGGGTTGAAGGCGATCGAGATGTCGTCGCCCTCCAACTGCGCGTCGACCCTCTCCACAGCCTGTGCGTCGTCGCTGGAGCCGGCCTCCAGGATCAGCACGCCCTGCTCGAAGCTCAGGCGCACCGGGGTGTTGCGCTCGGCGACCAGCGCCACGCGCTTGACGGCCTCCACGAAGGGGGCGGTCTCGATGACGGCCACGGAGTTGAACTCCGTCGGGAACAGGGTCCGGTACTTCGGGAGGTCGCCCTCCAGCAGACGCGTGGTCGTGCGCCGCCCGGCACCCTCGAAGCCGATCAGGCCCTCACCGGCACCCGAGCCGGACAGCGCCAGGATCACGCTGTCGCCGCTGGTCAGCGCCTTGGCGGTGTCCAGCAGGGTCTTGGCGGGCACCAGGGCGACCGCGGAGGCGTCCGGGTTCTCCGGCTTCCACAGGAACTCGCGGACCGCGAAGCGGTAGCGGTCGGTGGAGGCCAGCGTGACGGTGTCGCCCTCGATCTCGATGCGGACACCGGTCAGCACGGGCAGCGTGTCGTCGCGGCCGGCCGCGATCGCCACCTGCTGCACGGCGGAGGCGAAGACCTCACCGGGAACCGTGCCCGTCGCGTTCGGCATCTGCGGGAGCGCCGGGTACTCCTCCACAGGCAGGGTGTGGAGGGTGAAGCGCGAGGAGCCGCAGACCACCGTCGCCCGTACACCGTCTGTGGAGATCTCCACCGGGCGGTTGGGCAGGGCGCGCGAGATGTCGGCGAGCAGGCGACCGGAGACGAGGACCGTGCCCTCCTCGTCGACCTCGGCCTCCACGGACACGCGCGCGGAGACCTCGTAGTCGAAGCTGGACAGGCTCAGCTGGCCGTCCTCCGCCTTGAGCAGCAGGCCGGCGAGAACAGGCGCCGGCGGACGGGCCGGGAGGCTGCGTGCCGCCCAGGCCACTGCCTCCGCGAGTACGTCGCGTTCCACCCGGATCTTCACCGTAAGCCGCCTCCTGCTGTTGCTACTGAGTCCTCCGACTCGGTGTCACCGCCCACTGGGACGGGAAGAACACCGGGGACCAGTCTGACGCACGGCACTGACAGTAGGCGCCTGTCGGGGTCAAGTCGCTCCGAGGGGCAGTCGGGCCCGAGAGCTCGAGTTGTGCACAGGCCCCGCTTCGAAACGGATTCCGCACTCTCTCTAGTCGGGAGTAGTAGTAGGCCCTGTGGATACCGTGGATAACCACGTTTGCCCAGCTCAGCGCGGAAATTTTATCCACTGGCCCTGTGGGTGGGACCGGTGGACAACCGGGCGTCTCTGTGGAGAACGGGAAGTTCTGCACACCCTGCCCACAGCCCGAGGGCAGTTCTCCCCAGCTGCGTCCCCAGGTTTACCCACGTTTCCCACACGCCAATCGCGCACCTCGGTGTGACGGCTTTCACTCGACGCGGTGACCGGAGGCGTCACGTTGCCGAACAGTGGACAGGGGTGTGGAGAAGCCGCCGATCACTGGGGACAACGGTCTCCAGCCTGTGGGTTGCCAGTGGACAACTCTGGCTGCGGCCTGTGGATCACCTCTTTGTCCACAGTCTGTGGAGAGTGCTCGTCCACGATTCCACAGGCCCCTGAGCTGGTGTGATGGTGTTCCGACCACACAGCCTGTGGATGCGATCTGGACAACTTCCCAGTCCCCAGGATGTGGACGGAAGAAAGTCGCCGAATCTGTGGAGGACAGCCGTAACCCGGTGCGGATTCGAACAGCGGCGGACGCCACAACGACTCAGGGCGCCCCCGGGATCCGCTCCCGGAGGCGCCCTGAGCGCCGCTCCGCGTGTTCTCAGCCGTTCTTGATGCGGTTGGTCAGCTCCGTGACCTGGTTGTAGATGGAGCGCCGCTCGGCCATCAGCGCGCGGATCTTGCGGTCGGCGTGCATGACGGTCGTGTGGTCGCGGCCGCCGAACTGGGCGCCGATCTTCGGCAGCGACAGATCGGTCAGCTCACGGCACAGGTACATGGCGATCTGGCGGGCGGTGACCAGGGCCCGGCCGCGCGAGGTGCCGCACAGGTCCTCGACGGTGAGGCCGAAGTAGTCGGCCGTGGCCGCCATGATGGCCGTCGCCGTGATCTCCGGAGCCGAGTCCTCGCCGCCGGGGATCAGGTCCTTCAGGACGATCTCCGTCAGGCCCAGGTCCACCGGCTGCCGGTTGAGCGAGGCGAACGCCGTCACCCGGATCAGCGCGCCCTCCAGCTCGCGGATGTTGCGCGAGATCCGGGAGGCGATGAACTCCAGCACCTCCGGCGGGGCGTTCAGCTGCTCCTGCACCGCCTTCTTGCGCAGGATCGCGATACGGGTCTCCAGCTCGGGCGGCTGGACGTCGGTGATCAGGCCCCACTCGAACCGGTTGCGCAGCCGGTCCTCCAGGGTCACCAGCTGCTTGGGCGGCCGGTCGCTGGAGAGCACGATCTGCTTGTTGGCGTTGTGGAGGGTGTTGAAGGTGTGGAAGAACTCCTCCTGCGTCGACTCCTTGTCCGCGAGGAACTGGATGTCGTCGACGAGCAGGATGTCCATCTCGCGGTAGCGCTTGCGGAAGCTGTCGCCCTTGCCGTCGCGGATGGAGTTGATGAACTCGTTGGTGAACTCCTCGGAGCTCACGTAGCGCACGCGCGTGCCCGGGTACAGGCTGCGCGCGTAGTGGCCGATCGCGTGCAGCAAGTGGGTCTTGCCGAGTCCGGACTCGCCGTAGATGAACAGGGGGTTGTACGCCTTGGCGGGTGCCTCGGCGACGGCGACCGCGGCCGCGTGCGCGAAGCGGTTGGACGCGCCGATGACGAACGTGTCGAAGAGGTACTTGGGGTTCAGGCGCGCGGTCGGCTCGCCGGGGCCGGCCGCCGGTGCGGGCTGCGCGGCCAGCGGGCCGGGGGCGCCGGTGGCGGGCAGGTTCGGACCCACCGGGCCGCCGCGGTGCACCTGGCCGGAACCGGCCGGCGGTTCCGGCGGCTCGCGGTGGCCGGCGTCGCGCTGGTCGTAGTCGCGGGCGTCGTACTCGCCGCGGGACGGGTCGTAGTCGGAGCGCGGCTGGTCGTACGGCGGGCGCTCCATCGACGGGGACCGGTAGTCCTGAGCGTAGGAGTCCTGGGCCGGCGGATAGGCGTCCTGGCGGCCGTACCCGGTGTCCTGCGGGCCGTAGGGGTCCTGGGCCGGCGAGGCGTAGGGGTCCCGCTCCGGGAAGCCGAGCCGCTGCTGCTGCCACCCGTAGTCGTCCTGGTGGTGACGCGGCCAGGCGCCGGGCTCGGGACGCTGGTACTCGGCGTACTCCGACGGATAGGCGGGGCGGGCGGTCGGGAGCTGGTCGCCGCCGTCCGCCGGCTGCGGGCTCGTGCGCGGGGGCGGCAGGTGGTCGCCCTGGGCGCCCGGGAACTGGTCGTGGCGGGCCGAACGGTGGACGTCCGCCCGGCGCCGGCCGTAGCCCTCGTAGCCGCCGCCCTGGCCCGTGGGCAGCTCCTGGTCCTCGTACCGCGGCGCCGGTGCGGGCGCGGGGGCCTGGGGCTCGCCGACGGAGCTGTCGACGGTGATCGCGATCCGGATCGGGCGGCCGCACTCACGGCTCAGCGTCTCGCTCACGACCGGGGCGAGGCGCCCTTCGAGTACGCCCTTGGCGAACTCGTTCGGTACGGCGAGCAGCGCCGTGTCCGCGACCAGCGCGAGGGGCTGGCAGCGCCGGATCCAGTGTTCGTCCTTCGTCTCGACGCCCTGTCCGCGTCCCTCGCCGAGAAGCTGCTCCAGAACTCGTGGCCACACTGCGGCAAGATCGGCAGGTACGTCAGCCACAGGGCACGCTCTCTCGCAGGTCCCGCGACCGTGTGGTGCGGGACGGATCGGTATCTAAAACGGGTGGGGCGGGGGACATGGGAACGAATCGGAGTCCAGCCACGGTAGTCAGGGCCACGGGTGCGGTTCAAGTCGTTGTCCCCAGGCTGTGGACAGTGTCTCTCGGAGGCAGCTGGTTTGACCGAATGGCGTAGCCGCGCGTACCGTAACCAGGTCGAGTTGTCGATGGCTGCTGCCGCCTGCCTCCGAAGGGCACAGATCGCGTCTTAGGGTGATCGGAAAGCGGTGCACTCGGGCGTTACTGCGAGCTGATCGTGGGCGCACGGTGACAGCCAGGACGGCACCCCGCCACTACTGATTCTTTCTGGAGCCCCCGAGTGAGCAAGCGCACCTTCCAGCCGAACAACCGTCGTCGCGCGAAGACCCACGGCTTCCGGCTGCGTATGCGCACCCGTGCCGGCCGCGCGATTCTCGCGTCCCGCCGCAGCAAGGGTCGCGCCCGTCTGTCCGCCTGATTCCGGTCAGGTCATGACATCGTGCTGCCCACCGAGAACCGGCTGAGGCGGCGCGAGGATTTCGCGACCGCGGTACGGCGAGGGCGTCGCTCTGGACGCCCGCTTCTCGTCGTCCATCTACGTAGCGGTGCCACGGACCCGCACGTGCCAGGGGAGAGCGCTCCCCCGTCACGTGCGGGTTTCGTCGTGAGCAAGGCGGTGGGTGGCGCGGTCGTCCGCAACGCGGTGAAGCGCAGACTTCGCCATCTGATGCGTGACCGAGTCGCCTTGCTGCCCCCCGGTAGCCTGGTAGTCGTACGAGCGCTGCCCGGTGCGGGCGACGCCGATCACGCACAGCTGGCCCGAGACCTGGATGCCGCCCTTCAGCGGCTGCTGGGAGGGGGCACGCGATGAAGTACCCGCTGCTGGCTCTGATCAAGCTGTACCAGTGGACCATCAGCCCGTTGCTCGGGCCGGTGTGCAAGTACTACCCGTCGTGTTCCCACTACGGCTACACGGCCATCGACCGGCACGGTGCGATCAAGGGAACCGCGCTCACCGCGTGGCGCATCCTGCGGTGCAATCCGTGGTCGCTCGGCGGTGTGGACCATGTCCCGCCGCGCAAGCGTCCGCGGTGGCACGAAATGCTGCGTGACGCCTGGCGTGCGCGCAGGGGCGGGCCCTCCGCCGCCGAAACGGCCACCGACGGGAAGAAGCCGGCGGTCCCGGCCGCAGAGACCTCGCCCCATGCCCAAGGAGCATGATTAGTGGACACGATTGCCAGCCTCTTCAGTTTCATCACCTGGCCCGTCTCCTGGGTCATCGTCCAGTTCCACACGGTGTACGGGGCGATCTTCGGGCCTGACACCGGGTGGGCCTGGGGCCTGTCCATCGTGTCGCTGGTGATCCTGATCCGTATCTGCCTGATCCCGCTCTTCGTGAAGCAGATCAAGGCGACCCGGGCGATGCAGACGCTCCAGCCCGAGATGAAGAAGATCCAGGAGCGCTACAAGAACGACAAGCAGCGCCAGTCCGAAGAGATGATGAAGCTGTACAAGGAGTCGGGTACCAACCCGCTCTCCTCGTGCCTTCCCATCCTGGCGCAGTCCCCGTTCTTCTTCGCCCTGTATCACGTGCTCAACGGCATCGCGACGGGCAAGACGATCGGCGTCATCGACGATCAGCTGCTCGCCAGTGCCCGTAAGGCTCACATCTTCGGCGCCCCGCTCGCCGCGAAGTTCACGGACAGCGCCCACAAGGTCGCCCAGCTCGGTGCCTCGCTGACCGATGTCCGGGTCGTGACCGCGGTCATGATCGTTCTGATGTCGGCGTCGCAGTTCTACACGCAGCGCCAGCTGATGACGAAGAACGTCGACACGACGGTGAAGACGCCGTTCATGCAGCAGCAGAAGATGCTGATGTACGTCTTCCCGGTCATGTTCGCCGTCTTCGGCATCAACTTCCCGGTCGGTGTCCTCGTCTACTGGCTGACCACCAACGTGTGGACCATGGGCCAGCAGATGTACGTCATCCACAACAACCCGACCCCGGGTTCGAAGGCCCAGGCCGCCTACCTGGAGCGGCTCTTCAAGCACGTCTCGCACCATGGCAAGACCCGCAACCGGCGCGAGAAGGCCATCGTCAAGGCGATCGTCGTCAAGGGCCGTGACCGCAACGAGTTCGAGCGCAAGTTCATCAACGGTCTGAACAAGGCGGGTCTCGCGGCCCAGTCCGACGGCTCCGTGATGAAGAGCGACGGCGCCGCTGTCGCGCAGGCCGAGGACGGTACGACCACCGCCACCGCCACTGCCACCGCTCCCCGGCGCCAGCAGCCCAAGCGGCAGTCCAAGTCGCAGCGTCAGTCGGGCGGTACGAAGCCGGCCGGTGAGGCGACGGAGGCTCCGTCGCTGACCAAGTCCGACGAGCCGGAGGACGCTCCGGCCGCAGCCGGCGAGAAACCCGCCTCGAAGCCCGGCAACGGCGCCCGCAGCAAGGCCCAGTCCGGACAGCGCAAGGGTCCGCAGCGGCCCAAGTCCCCGTCCAAGAAGTAAGAAGGAGCCCATCCCGTGACGGAAGGCACCACCTCCGCCGCTGCCGAGGGCGCGGACGCCCTGACCCGCCTGGAGCAGGAGGGCGAGATCGCGGCGGACTACCTCGAGGGTCTACTGGACATCGCCGACCTCGACGGTGACATCGACATGGATGTCGAGGCCGACCGCGCCTCTGTCTCGATCATCAGTGACACCGGCGGTCGCGACCTGCAGAAGCTGGTCGGCCGTGACGGTGAGGTGCTGGAGGCACTGCAGGAACTCACGCGCCTGGCCGTGCACCGGGAGACCGGCGACCGCAGCCGCCTGATGCTGGACATCGCGGGCTACCGCGCCAAGAAGCGGACCGAGCTGTCCGAGCTGGGTGCGAAGGCCGCCGCCGAGGCGAAGAGCAGCGGCGAGCCCGTGAAGCTGAAGCCGATGACTCCGTTCGAGCGCAAGGTCGTGCACGACGCGGTCAAGGCCGCCGGCCTGCGCAGCGAGTCGGAGGGCGAGGAGCCGCAGCGCTTCGTCGTCGTGCTTCCCGCCTGAGCGGTCCCACGTTCCACCGGCCCCGTCTGTTGCGCAGGCGGGGCCGTACTTTGTCAGCCTGGTAGTTCTGATGGTCGGCGTCGAGAGCGCCGATGTGGTACGGAAGGACGGTCCCCGTGACGGCGGAAGCGGAGCTCCCCCCTGCGCCCGAGCAGGCACGTGACGTATTTGGTGATCGCTTCACGGATGCGGTCCGGTATGCCGAGCTGCTGGCCGAGACAGGAGTGCAGCGAGGGCTCATCGGCCCGCGTGAGGTACCCCGTCTGTGGGAGCGGCATCTGCTGAACTGTGCGGTGCTCTCGGAGGTGGTTCCCGAGGGGGTGACGGTGTGCGACGTCGGCTCGGGCGCCGGTTTGCCGGGTATCCCCCTGGCCCTGGTCCGGGAGGACCTGAAGATCACGCTGTTGGAGCCGCTGCTGCGGCGCACCAACTTCCTCACCGAGGTCGTGGAACTGCTGGGGCTCGACCACGTCACCGTCGTCCGGGGCCGTGCGGAGGAAGTGATGGGCAAGCTCCCGCCGGTGCATGTGGTGACCGCCCGCGCGGTCGCGCCGCTGGACCGCCTGGCCACGTGGGGCATCCCGTTGCTGCGTCCCTACGGGGAGATGCTTGCCCTCAAGGGGGACACTGCCGAGGAGGAGCTGAAGAGCGCGGCCGCCGCCCTGAGCAAGCTCGGCGCGGTGGAGACCTCCATCCTGCATGTGGGTGAGGGCATCGTGGATCCGTGCTCCACCGTCGTGCGGGTCGAGGTCGGGGAAAGCCCGGGCGGCGTACGCTTCGCGGCCAAGCGGGCGAAGGCGGCGCGGACGGGGCGGACGCGACGGCGCCGATAGCCGCCCGTACTCCACACAAGCTGCCAAACCTCCGCATGCCGGAGTGTCGCGACAGTCCGGCCACGGCCGCTGTGCATCGTGTTTCACGTGAAACGTCGCTCACTGCTGCACGGCATCATCAACCGTGGCCGCGCTGCGGCCCAACCCCGCGACCGCAAGCCTCTCAGCCCACTCGGACGGGGAACGGAGTTGTCCACAGAGGTGGATTTCTCCACAGAACGTCAGGCCTCACTGGTTCACAACCCCGAAGGCATGGGAGGCTCTGTTCATTGCGAGCCTGAAGTCGAGGAGAGTGAATCCTTGCGGTCCGACGCCAACATTGCGGGACCGATGACCGATCCGGTCCCCGGTCCCCGTACCGAATCGATGGGGGAGGATGTTTCACGTGAAACGCCGCCCCCGATGGACGACACTCCCATCGGTCGTGCTGCCCAACTGGCGGTCGAGGCTCTGGGCCGCGCCGGCGAAGGCCTGCCCCAGCCTGAACAGACCCGCGTCATGGTGGTCGCCAACCAGAAGGGTGGCGTGGGCAAGACGACGACGACCGTCAACCTTGCCGCTTCGCTGGCTCTGCACGGTGCCCGCGTCCTGGTGATCGACCTGGACCCGCAGGGCAATGCCTCCACGGCGCTGGGCATCGACCATCATGCCGAAGTCCCCTCCATTTACGACGTCCTGGTGGAGAGCAGGCCGCTGGCCGAGGTTGTCCAGCCTGTCCCCGATGTCGAGGGTCTCTTCTGTGCCCCCGCCACGATCGATCTCGCCGGTGCGGAGATCGAGCTGGTGTCCTTGGTAGCGCGGGAGAGCCGGTTGCAGCGGGCGATCCAGGCCTACGAGCAGCCGCTGGACTACATCCTCATCGACTGCCCGCCCTCACTTGGCCTGCTGACGGTCAACGCGCTCGTCGCCGGCCAGGAGGTCCTCATCCCCATCCAGTGCGAGTACTACGCGCTGGAAGGCCTGGGCCAGTTGCTCCGCAATGTCGACCTGGTCCGGGGGCACCTCAACCCCGCCCTGCATGTGTCGACCATCCTGCTCACCATGTACGACGGCCGGACGCGCCTTGCGTCCCAGGTCGCGGAAGAGGTGCGCAGCCACTTCGGTGACGAGGTGCTGCGGACGAGCATTCCCCGCTCCGTCCGTATCTCCGAGGCGCCGAGTTATGGGCAGACGGTGCTGACTTACGATCCAGGGTCAAGCGGTGCCCTCTCCTATCTTGAGGCGGCACGAGAAATCGCGCTGAGGGGCGTCGGTGTCAGCTACGACGCCACGCACGCCCACCTCGGCGCACAGGGTGATCCGAACATGGTGGAGGGGATTCAGTGAGTGAGCGACGGAGGGGGTTGGGTCGTGGTCTCGGGGCGCTGATCCCCGCTGCCCCGACCGGGGAGAAGCCGCAGGCTCCAGCGACGGCTGGGGGCGCGGGCTCGGCGTCGTCCACGGCTGTCCCGGTGCTGACCGGTGACCGCGGTGACCGAGGGGTGGCGGCGGCGAAGGTAACCACACTGCCGCCTGTTTCACGTGAAACATCGCCGCCGCCGGCGAGCAGCCCGGCTGAGATGAACGCGTCAGTGATGGGTGCCCACTTCGCCGAGATCCCCCTCGACTCCATCACGCCGAACCCGCGTCAGCCGCGTGAGGTCTTCGACGAGGACGCGCTGGCCGAGCTCGTCACCTCCATCAAGGAGGTCGGACTCCTCCAGCCCGTCGTCGTCCGCCAGCTCGGTTCCGGGCGTTATGAGCTCATCATGGGTGAGCGGCGCTGGCGGGCCTGCCGTGAGGCGGGGCTCGCGGCCATCCCGGCGATCGTGCGGGCTACGGACGACGAGAAGCTCCTCCTGGACGCCCTGCTGGAGAACCTGCACCGGGCCCAGCTGAACCCGCTGGAAGAGGCGGCCGCCTACGACCAGCTGCTCAGGGACTTCAACTGCACGCACGACCAGCTGGCGGACCGGATCGGCCGTTCCCGCCCGCAGGTCTCCAACACTCTGCGTCTGCTCAAGCTCTCGCCGGCCGTGCAGCGTCGGGTCGCCGCCGGAGTTCTCTCGGCCGGACATGCCCGGGCGTTGCTCTCCGTCGAGGACTCGGAGGAGCAGGACCGGCTGGCCCATCGGATCGTCGCCGAGGGTCTGTCGGTGCGGGCGGTCGAGGAGATCGTGACCTTGATGGGGTCGCGGCCGACGACGGCTCCTCGCTCCAAGGGCCCGCGTGCCGGTGGGCGCGTCTCTCCGGCACTGTCCGATCTTGCGACGCGTCTGTCCGACCGCTTCGAGACGCGGGTGAAGGTCGACCTGGGACAGAAGAAGGGCAAGATCACCGTCGAGTTCGCTTCCATGGAGGACCTGGAGCGCATTCTCGGCACACTGGCTCCGGGCGAGGGCCCGGTCATGCAGAAGAGCCTTCTGGACGGCGAAGAGCCGGAGGAGGAGACGGAGGGCTGAGCCCGTCCGAGGGACGGTTTCGTCTCGATCGATCAGCGCGGGCGGGTCGTGTCCGGTGTGTACCGGAACACGGCCCGCTCTTTGCTTTCAGACGGTATCGATGCAATCGCATCGTCGATACGATGCGTTCGGGTACGACGCGTCCACCCGGCGGTACCTCTAGAGGGAGGCAGGGGCATGCGAACGGTGAGCCGCACCGGAATGCTCGGCGCGGTCTTGGGGCTGGGCGCGGTCGGCGGATTCGTCGGCAGCCTCCTCAAGGAACGCAGCGCTCTGACAGCCGCGCGTGGCGCCGCGGGCGAAGGAAGCGAGGAACAGCCTTCATGGGCCGTAGGCTCGTACCGCTCACGCTGGACAACCTTCAAGACCTTCCCCAGCGCTGCCGTGCGTGCGTCTTCTGGGAGCTGGACCCCGTCAGTGGTGAAGCAGCGCTGAAGGCCGGCACATCCGTGGCGGAAAAGGAAGCGTGGATCTCCGCAGTCCTGCTGGACTGGGGCTCCTGCGGCCGTGTCGTCTACGTCGATGACGCGCCCGTGGGCTTCGTGCTCTACGCTCCCCCCGCCTACGTCCCTCGCTCCACGGCGTTCCCCACGAGCCCCGTCTCTCCGGACGCGGTGCAGCTGATGACCGGCTTCATCATGCCGGGCTACCAGGGGCAGGGGCTGGGCCGCGTGATGGTCCAGACGGTCGCGAAGGACCTGCTGCGGCGGGGCTTCAAGGCCATCGAGGCATTCGGGGACGCCCGATGGAAGGAACCCGCCTGCATGTTCCCCGCCGACCATCTGCTGGCCGTGGGGTTCAAGACCGTCCGGCACCACCCGGCCCACCCGCGGCTCCGGCTGGAACTGCGGACGACGCTGTCCTGGAAGGAAGACGTGGAAATGGCGATCGACCGGTTGCTGGGCGCTGTGCAGAAAGAACCGGCGCTGCGGCCGCTGTAAGCGAGCTGCCACATACGAATGGGCCCACCCTGAAGGGTTGGCCCATTCGTGTTTCACGTGAAACATCGCCGCCGGCTCGGCGGCCCTGCCGTGATTACTCGGCGACGAAGTCCTCGAGGTCCCGAACGATCGCAGCCTTCGGCTTCGCCCCCACGATGGTCTTGGCGACCTCGCCGTTCTGGTAGACGTTCAGGGTCGGGATGGACATGACCCCGTACTTGGCGGCGGTGTTCGGGTTCTCGTCGATGTTGAGCTTGACGACCTCGATCTTGTCGCCGTACTCGGCGGCGATCGCCTCGAGGGACGGAGCGATCTGGCGGCAGGGACCGCACCAAGCGGCCCAGAAGTCCACCAGGACGGGCTTGTCGCTCTTCAGGACGTCCTGCTCGAAGGAGTCGTCGGTCACGTTCTTCAGGGTGCCGGCCACAGCGGGCTCCTTAACTGGTCGTGCGGTGGGGTGGTTGGGGGTCTCAGACGGTGGACTTCTCGGGCTCGGCCTTCTGCTCGTTGTCCGCGAGGGCCGCGAGGAAGCGCTCGGCGTCGAGGGCAGCGGAGCAGCCGGTACCGGCCGCGGTGATCGCCTGGCGGTAGGTGTGGTCGACCACGTCGCCGGCGGCGAAGACACCGGTCAGGTTGGTGCGGGTGGACGGCGAGTCGACCTTCAGGTAACCCTCCTCGTCCAGGTCCAGCTGGCCCTTGAAGAGCTCTGTGCGCGGATCGTGGCCGATCGCGATGAACAGACCCGTCACCGGCAGGTCCGACAGCTCGCTGGTCTTGACGTTGCGCAGCTTCAGGCCGGAGAGCTTCTGCTCGCCCTGGATCTCGGCGACTTCGCTGTCCCAGGCGAACTTGATCTTCGGGTCGGCGAAGGCGCGCTCCTGCATCGCCTTGGAGGCACGCAGGGTGTCCCGGCGGTGGACGACGGTGACGGACTTGGCGAACCGGGAGAGGAAGGTGGCCTCCTCCATGGCGGTGTCACCGCCACCGATCACGGCGATGTCCTGCTCCCGGAAGAAGAAGCCGTCACAGGTGGCGCACCAGGAGACCCCCCGGCCGGAGAGCGTGTCCTCGTTCGGCAGACCGAGCTTGCGGTGCTGCGAGCCGGTGGCGACGATGACGGCCTTGGCCTGGTGCACCGTGCCCGCGGTGTCCGTGACGGTCTTGATCTCACCGCTCAGGTCGACGGAGACCACGTCGTCCGGGATGAGCTCGGCGCCGAAACGCTCTGCCTGCGCACGCATGTTGTCCATGAGCTCGGGACCCATGATGCCGTCGCTGAAGCCGGGGAAGTTCTCCACGTCGGTGGTGTTCATCAGGGCTCCACCCGCGGTGACCGCACCCTCGAAAACCAGCGGCTTCAGCGACGCGCGCGCGGTGTAGAGCGCCGCCGTGTACCCGGCGGGCCCGGAGCCGATGATGATCACGTTACGGACATCGCTCACGGCTTGATTCCTCGTCTCTGGACTGTGTCGTACGGCCGGGGGGAGCCTGTCTCACAGCTCTCACCCCACCCAACGGATCCTAAGGGGCATGCATTCCCGGTGTGCCGGGGCACACGGAGGCGCGACAGCGCACGGGATGCCATGCAGCGCGAGGACCGAGCGTGCAGGCTCAGGAACGCGCGTAGGAGTGCGACAGCAGCACCTTGGCCGTGACCTCCGGGTGGCGGACGCAGGTCGCGTCGACCAGGTAGGCCGTGACGCGGGTGCTGTCGCCGGAGGCGTCGGGCAGCACGACGAGATAGGCCTCTTTGCCGTCGTAGGTGCCCGCCCGGGCGGCGAGCGGGGTGCTGCTGTCGTTGATGCCCTGCCGTACGCACGAGGGGACCGTCTGGGGCCGGCTCTTCAGCAGCTTCGGCTTGCCGGTACCGGGAGCGGAGTCCACGCCGAAGCTGTGCGGGGCGTGGGTGTCGCGTGGCGGCTGCTGTGCCTGGTCGAGGAGATAGGCGACGTCGTTCTTGAGGGTGCCCGCGGAGAAGGTGTCTGCGGACGTGATCGGACGGTCGTGCGCCGCGGTGTTGGATCCCTTGTTGTCGTGGAGCGTCGCCAGAACCACGGACGTCACGCCGAGGGCGGCGAGGGCGACGACGGACCCCAGAACGGCGACCCTGCGACGTCCCCGCCGGGTGCCTGTCTTGCGACCCGGTCCGGTGCTGGAGGCGCGAGGGTGACCGGAGGGGCGATCCGCGGCCGATGTTTCACGTGAAACACACGTGCCACCCGCGACAGGGACCTCGGCGGCGAGAGCCGCATCGATACGGTCCGCCACATCGGTCGGCATGGCGGGCACATCCGGCAGGGTGCCGAGCAGGCCACGGATCTCCGTCAGCGACGTGTGGACGTCGGCGCATGGCTCGCACGCGTCCAGATGCCGCTGCAGCTCCGTTGCCCGGGCGGGGCCGAGGAGACCCTCGGTGTGGTCGGAGATCTCCGTGACGTCCGGGTGCCCGGCCGCGTCTGTCGTGGATGTCACGCTCGCCCACCTCCGCCCTTCACAGCAGCTGAATCGCTTGATCCCGTGTCCTGCGTGTGCGTGCCTTCAGGACCCGTGCCCTGAGGACCCGTGCCTTCAGGTCCTGTCGCCGGTGGGACGGATGTCCCCTGCGCCCGGTTCCGTCCCGCGCCCGATTCCTTCTCGTCGCCGGTGCGGCCCGGTCGCAGATGGGTGAGCAGCGGCAGGAGCCTGGCTCTGCCCCGAGCGCAACGGCTCTTCACCGTTCCGGTCGGTACATCGAGGATGCGGGCGGCCTCGGCGACCGGGTAGCCCTGCATGTCCACGAGTACCAGGGCGGCCCGCTGGTCCGACGGGAGCGTGTCCAGCGCCTCGACGAGCTGCCGCTGCACGTCGTTCCTCTCGGCGGGCGCCGAGGCCGACTCGTGCGGCTCCAGCAGCTGCTCCAGGCGCTCGGTGTCGCTCACGGGCGAGGTCTTGCGCGAGGCGGCCTTGCGGACCCGGTCCAGGCAGGCGTTCACCGTGATCCGGTGCAGCCAGGTCGTGACGGCCGACTGGCCACGGAAGGTCCCCGCGGCCCGGTAGGCGGACACGAACGCGTCCTGCACGGCGTCAGCGGCCTCCTCGCGGTCGCCCAGCGTGCGCAGGGCGACCGCCCAGAGACGGTCACGATGGCGGCGTACGAGCTCACCGAAGGCTTCGGGGTCGCCCTCCACATGACGGGTGAGCAGCTCCTGATCGCTCGCTCCGCCGTATCCGGCGCCGGCCGCCATCTGACCCCTTCCCTCTCGGTGGGACGTCAGCCCGTGAACTTCACGTCGGTGATGGCCTGCTTGTAGCCGGATCCGCTGTAGCCGTCACTGGGCGCCATGGGCACGTCCGTGAGCCACAGAAGCACGTACTGCGTCTTGACCGACTTGGTCGCCTTCACCGTGAGAGAGGACCTGCTGGTGGTCGCCGTTCCGATCTCCTCCATCCCATTGATCCCGGTGGAGGGGCTCAGGGAGTCGGCGGCATAGAGATGGACCGTCGTGTGGTCACCGGTGTAGCGCAGCCCTATCGACGCCGTCGAGATCTCCTTGACCGAGCCGAGGTCGTAGACGATGCCCACACCCGGTTTGTAGGGAGCGAGCTGTGGGCCGTCGTTGTAGCGCTTGGTCCGCCAGTACGTGGAACCGTCCCCGTCATACGTCTTGTCGACGTCTCCGGGAGCCTGTGCGTCACCGCTGGCGACGTACTCGCGCGCCCCCTGGATCTGGAGTGGCTGGGTCGGCTTCGGCTGATTGTCGTTCTTGTCGCCGCCGTCCTGGGTCTGCGACTGGGGGTCGTCGGACTTGCCACCGTGGTCCAGCAGCGCGTCCGCGAGCTGCCAGCTGCCGAGTCCCAGGGCGGCGATGAGGAGGGCCGAGACGGCCCACTTCAGGGCCTTGCCGGTGCGGCTCTGCAGCGGGGGCGGCGGGGTCGGGACCGGCTGGGTGACCCCGGGATGCGGTGCCGGACGGCCGTACGAGCCCTGCTGGTAGGAGGTGCCCTGGTACTCCGGCGGCGCGGTGAACGTCGGCTCCGGCGGCCGCACGCGCGGCATCTCGCCGATCGCCTTGACCAGTTCCTCCGGGGTGGTGCACGCCGACTCGTGCCGGGAGGCGGTGGCGCCGTCGTTGACGAGGGCGCGCATGGCGAGTTCGGACAGGCCGCGGTGGACGCCCGCACGCACCTGGTCGGGGGCGATGAGGCCGATGTCCTTGGGCAGGCCCGACATGCCGTAGGCGTCGCTCTCATACGGCCAGCGCTGGGTGAGCGCCGCGTACAGCAGGGCGCCGATCGCCTCGGTGTCCGTGCGCTGCGGGGTGTCGGAACTGATGCCGCGCAGCGCTGCGTTCACGGCGAGGCCACGGACCCGCCACTGACCGGTGGAGGTGCGCAGCACAGCATTGGGGTTCAGGCGCAGATGGGCGAGGCCCTCGCGGTGCGCGGCGGCCATGGCGGAGGCGATCTGGCTGACCAACTGGTAGGCGTCGTGCGGCTCCAGAGGGCCCGAGGCCAGAAGCGTGGTCAGCTCCGTCGCGTCGGGCAGCCATTCGTGGACGACGTAGACGAGGTCGTTCTCCTCGACGGCGTCGAGCACCTGCACGAAGCGGGGATCACCGAGCAGCGCGGAGGAGCGGGCCGCGGCCAGCACGGACCGGGCTCGCGTATGGTCCGCGGGCAGGATGTGCACCCCGACGGCGCGACGGAGCTTCTCGTCCACCGCTCGCCAACTGCTGAACCCGTCCAGACGGGTGACGCACTCCTCGAGGCGGTAGCGTCCGGCCAGTTTGTGGCCGCTGTGAAGTTCGGTCGGTGAGGCCTTCTTCCCGGGACTCTCCGTCCCGTCGCTCCCCTGTGCCTCGTCGTTGTCCGTGCCCCGATCCCGATTCTGGGCCACCCCGTCGGACGTGGACTGGTCCGCCTCGGCGGTCAGCGACTGCTCGCCGCTGTTGTCTGCCACGTCGACGGCAGCCGTGATCCGTTCCGCCACCGTCGCTCCTGCCTCCCCATCCATCGCGCGCTGTCCGACGCCGAATCCAATTGTGCCCACAGTCCGCCGCTATGCACGACACACGGCTGCGGACGATGGTTGTGCGCCTACCCCCGACTCAACGCCCCAGGCGCCCGCGGACCATGCCCACGAGACCGTTGATTTCCTCGATGCGCATCCGGCGGGCGGCAACGAAGAAGACTCCGAGCAGGAGTGCGCCACCGGCCAGCAGCGCGACGAACGACCCGAAGACGCCCTGGCCCAGCGAGTGGCCGATGCCGTAGCAGGCCGCGCCGCTGAGCAGTGCCGCCGGCACCGAGGCGATGCACAGCCGCGCGTACGTCCGCAGCACACGGGCGCCGTCGAGGTCGCCGCCCAGCCGCTGGCGCAGCCGGCGCCAGGCGACCCCGACGCCGATCGCGTATGCGAGACCGTACACGGCCGCCATGCCGGCCACGGACCAGCGGGCCGGAAGCAGGAAGTAACACAGGAGTGAGGCACCCGCGTTGACCGCGGCCACGATGACCGTGTTGTAGAAGGGCGTGCGGGTGTCCTCGTAGGCGTAGAACGCGCGCAGGACGACGTACTGCACGGAGTACGGGATCAGGCCGAGTCCGAAGGCCATCAGCATGTAGCCCATGTTGGTGGCGGCCGCGGTTCCCGAGGAGCCGAAGATCAGCGTGCACATGGGGATGCCCAGGGCGAGGAACCCGAAGGAGATGGGCACGATGGCGACCGCCGTCGTGCGCAGACCCTGCGAGACGTCGTCGCGCACCGCGCCCGTGTCGTTCTCGGCGGCCGAGCGCGAGAGGCGGGGCAGCAGGGCCGCCATCAGCGAGACCGTGATGATGGCCTGGGGCAGGCCCCAGATCAGCTGGGCGTTGGCGTAGGCGCTGAAGCCGGTGCCGTCGATGTGCGTGCGGGCGACCGCGGAGGTGGCCAGCTGGGTGACCACCAGGGCGCCCGCCTGGTTGGCGAGGACGAAGAGAACGGTCCACTTGGCCAGCATCGCGGCCTTGCCGAGACCGTGCCCCTTCCAGTCGAAGCGCAGGCGGAGCCTGAACCCGGTCTCGCGCAGGTACGGGATCATCGCGAGTGCCTGCACGACGAGGCCGAGGAGCACGCCGACGCCGAGCAGGCGCTGGCCCTCCGGCGGGATGTTCGCGACGGTCATGTGGGAGTTCGCGGACGTGCCGTAGACCCACAGGAACGTGCCGAGCGTGAAGATGATGACGATGTTGTTCAGGACCGGCGTCCACATCATGGCGCCGAACCTGCCCCGGGCGTTGAGGATCTGCCCCATCACCACGTGGACGCCCATGAAGAAGATCGAGGGCAGGAAGTACCGGGTGAAGGTGATGCCGACCTCGTTGGCCGCCGGATTGCTGGCGACCGGGTTGGAGAGCATCCGGACCAGCAGCGGCGCCGCGATCATCGTGAGGGCGGTGAGTGCGCCCAGTGCGACCATCACCAGGGTGAGCAGCCGGTTGGCGAACGCCTCGCCCCCGTCGTCGTCCTCCTTCATGGCGCGGACGAGCTGCGGGACGAACACGGAGTTCAGGCCGCCGCCAACGGTCAGGATGTAGATCATCGTCGGCAGCTGGTAGGCCACCTGGAAGGTGTCGCCCAGCAGGGCCGTGCCCAGTGCGGCCACGATCATCGCCGAGCGGATGAACCCGGTGAGCCGGGAGACCATCGTGCCCGCCGCCATGACGGCGCTGGACTTCAGTAGTCCCGCGGCCTTCCCGCCCTTCTTCCCCGCCGGAGCAGGGGCGGGCTCGGCCGCCGGGGCAGGGGCCTGGGCGACGGCCGGTGCGGCGGCGTACGGTCCCATCGGTCCCTGACCGGCGGCCGGGGCCGGGGCGGGGCCGGGAACCGAGGGGACGGCCATCTGCGGGCGTCCGCTCATGTCCTGCGGTGGCTGGTACCCGTGCTGTCCCGGGCCCTGGTGGCCGTAGCCGCCCTGGCGCATGTCCGGACGGCCGCCCTGCTGCTGGTCACGGAAGAGGTGGGCGAAGGCGTCCGGCTCGTGGTGCTCCTCGCCGGAGTGGCTGACCAGGTCGTCGACACCGACGAACTGCGTGGTGCGGGGATCCTCGCCGTGCGGCAGGTGCTGGGTGGGGCCCGACGGCTCCGGCGGCGGGGTCTGCGCCCACACACGCGGGTCGGGGGCGTACGGAGACTGCGTGGGGCGGCCGTACAGCGGCTGCTGCGGCCCGTTCGTGCCCGGGGGAGGCGGAGGGTGCGCGGCGCGGTCGTACAGCGCCTCGCCGACCGGGTCCTGGGCGGTGAGGTCCTGCGCCCGGTAGGGGTCCTCGTCGTAGGCGTCCTGGAGGTACATGTCCGCGGGAGGCTGCGGCGGCGTCTGGCCGTGCCCGGGCGGCGGCGCGTCGGGGTGACCCGAGCCGCCCACGGCCTGGCCGCGGTCACCGTCGTACGGCGCGTTCATGCTTACCCCACCTCATCGTCCCGGGCCCTCCGGGCCACGACATCCTCAACGGTCCACTTTCTCACCCGTGCCGGACGGGTCTGCGCTTTCCGCTGCGGTGTCCGGTGTCGGGTCACTCGGCTGCTCCGGGTCGTCTGCCCGGGACCGGGCGCCGGACTCTTCTGTGAGACGACCGGCGGTGCCTTCGAGGTTCTCCGGCTCGCTGCCTTCCGGCTCGTCCGCGCTCTCACCGGCTTCTCCGGCGCCGTCCCCACCGTCCTGCGCCTCCTCGGCGCTCCCGGCGACCTGCGGGTCCCGGGCGGCATCCTTGGCCGCCGCCCGCTTGCGCTGGGTGTACATGCGGAAGCCGGCGAGGACGAGCAGCAGGACGCCGCCGCCGATGACCAGCATCACCGTGGCCGTGATCTCGGTGACCTTCACGTCGAAGGTGACGGGCGCGCCGTATTCCTGGCCGTCCTGCGTGTAGAGCTGGGCGACCACCGTCACCGGGCCGTTGGCGTTGGCCGACGTGGTGAACTTCACGGACTGGCTGTGCCCGCCGGATACCGCGATGGGCTGCTCCGCGTACGCCTTGCCGACGATCTTGAGGCGGGTGGGGTTGGTCGAGGTGAGCCGCAGCATCAGGTGGTCGACGCCCTGCACCAGGTTGTTCTGTACCGTCACCGGGATCGTGGCGCTGCGGCCGGAGAGCTTCGTCTCCGATTTGTCGATCAGCTTGACCTGCTCGGAGAGGTCGTCGAGGTACGCCTCCACGCCGTCCCGGAAGCTGGACGCCTCACCGGTCCGGCCGCGCCACGACGTGGCCATCTCCCGGTTCATGGCCCGTCCGAAGGGCGTGACGACCCGGGATGGGTCGGTGAGGACGACCTGGAAGTTGTCGACCTTGTCCTGCGTCCTGGCGATCGCCCAGAAGGAGGCTCGCCCGAGTTCCTTCTTGCGCAGCGAGGAGGGGTAGTCCGCGGTGGGCGGGATCTTCGTGGTGGCGCCGGGGTCCGGCTTGGCCGCGGCGGCCGCGTTCAGGTCCTGCGACTGGGACCAGGTGCTCTGCTGGAGGGCGGTCAGTGCCTGCGCCATGGCCTGGGCCTGGGGGGCGGTGGGCATGCGCTGCGGGGCCACGACGATGCTGCGCTGCCGGCTCGTCTGACTGTCGAGCTCCAGGCTCTGGGCGAGGAACTGCTGCACGGCGAGCGTGGTGGCGCCGGCCTGCGTCATATCGCCCTCGAACGCCGTCGACAGGCGGGCGTCCGCGACGATCGCCGTGGTGCCGCCGCCGATCGGACGGGCGGCGGAGGGCGTGTAGGTGAGCCCGCCGGTCTCCTGGAGGCTGTCGCTGCGCGTGATGACCTTGTCGGCGCCCGCGGACGTGGCGACCTTGACGATCGACCGGTCGATGGCGCCGTCCACGGGCCAGGCGAAGTCCGTGCTCGGCTTGACGTGGAGCACTGTCTCCACCGTGCTGGCGGCGACGTCGGTGGCGTCCTTGAGCTGACTCAGTGAGCCGGTGACGCTCGTCCCGTTGTGGGCGAGGGAGGCCAGGTCCGGGTCTGCGAAGGGCAGGGCCACGACGTCCTTGCCCGCCACCGCCTGCTGGAGCTCGGCGAGCCACTTCTTGGCGACATCCTGATGGGTGCCCGGCACAGGTGTGCCGTCGCCGGTCTGAATGCGGTAGTTGCGGGTCATGGCGTCGACGGACGCCAGCAGGTCGGGGTCGATCACCCAGGTGACGTCGAGATCCTTGCCCAGTGACAGCATCTGCTCCAGGCGTCCGCCGGGAGCGATGTCCTTGGCGAGGTCGTCGTCGAGGAAGACCGGCGTCTGTTGTGCTCCGGGGCCCGTCTCGGCCGTCATGTGGACGTCGGACACGAGCGGCCACAGATAGGTCGTCTTCGTCTTCGTGCCCGCGTCGTTCGGCTGCCACGGCAGGAACGTGCGCTGGATGCCCAGGACCTGCTCCCAGGGCTGGGCGGAGGTCTGGCCGGACAGCGAGACGGAGAGCTCGTAGACCCCGTTCGTGCCGAGGTTCAGCTTGTCGACCGGCACGGAGACGCTGAAGTGCTGGGCGACGCCCGGAGCGAGCCGGGTGAACTTCTGGACGTACTTGTCGCCGACCTCGGGGCCGTCGGAGCCCGGCTCGAACCGGGTGCGCTGGGCCACGCTGTCGATCGCCGAGCGGGTGTCCAGCTCCGGGCCCAGGCGCAGGCCCACGTGGGCGTCGGTGACGGCCTGCTTGCCCTTGTTCGTCACCGTGCCGGAGACGGTCAGCGTGTCCCCGTCCGAGGGGGCGCTGGGGCTGAGCGAGTCGAGGGAGACGGCCACCGTGCGCGAGCCCGACGCGGCCTGCTGGGACTCCTGCCCGGCGGCGTGTGCGGACGGCATGGCGGGCAGCTGGAGCAGAGCGGCCAGCAGCGGCGCTCCGGCGAGCAGCGCCCCGGCACGCCGCAGCCGGCGGGCAGGTGAGGGACTGGTCCCCTGGAATTCTGCCGCCTCGGCCACGCGCTCGCCCGTCCCTCGTCGTCAGTGGTCGTCGGATGTGCGTCCACGCATGGTAACGATGTGCGCCGAGGGGAAGTGCCACGGAGGCGGTCTCAAGATCGCTGGACACGAGTGGACGCCCTGGATATGCCGGTATCCGGGGATGCTGTTCGTTACATCACAAAGGCAGGGTTTGAGCAGGTAATAAAGAGGTCTCCCGCGGTACCTCCGGTGGTGTCGTCCCGACGGACCGGCCGAGCCCGGTGCCCGAACAATGACGGCGCGGTCGAGCGCCCGGGCCACGTACCCTTTTCTGTTGTGCCGAACGCCAACGAAGACACTTCCCCTGCCCTGAACCAGGTGCAGCAGCGCGCGGTGAGCGAGCTGCTGCTGGTGGCCCCCGTCGCCGACGAGCTCGCGCGCCGTTTCCAGGAGGCCGGGTTCTCTCTCGCCCTGGTCGGAGGCTCGGTCCGGGACGCACTGCTCGGCCGGCTCGGCAACGACCTGGACTTCACGACCGACGCCCGCCCCGAGGACGTACTGAAGATCGTGCGGCCATGGGCGGACGCCGTCTGGGAGGTCGGGATCGCCTTCGGCACGGTCGGGGCGCAGAAGCAGGCCCGCGTCGGGGACGTCGACCGGTGCTTCCAGATCGAGGTGACCACCTACCGGTCCGAGGCCTACGACCGCTCCTCGCGCAAGCCTGAGGTGTCGTACGGCGACTCCATCGAGGAGGACCTCGTCCGCCGTGACTTCACGGTCAACGCCATGGCCGTGGCGCTACCGGAGAAGACGTTCATCGACCCGCACGGCGGGATCGGCGACCTCGAGGCGCGTGTGCTGCGCACCCCGGGCACACCCGAGGAGTCCTTCTCCGACGACCCGCTGCGCATGATGCGAGCCGCGCGCTTCGCCGCTCAGCTCGACTTCGATGTCGCCCCCGAGATCGTCACGGCGATCAAGGACATGGCGGGGCGCATCGAGATCGTCTCGGCCGAGCGGGTCCGGGACGAGCTGAACAAGCTGATCCTGTCGGCCCACCCGCGCAAGGGCCTGACCCTGCTCGTCGACACCGGTCTCGCCGGCCATGTCCTGCCCGAGCTGCCCGCCCTGCGCCTGGAGAGTGACGAGCACCACCGGCACAAGGATGTCTACGACCACACGCTGATCGTGCTGGAGCAGGCAATGGCGCTGGAGGAGGAACCCGACCTGGCCCTCCGCCTTGCCGCCCTCCTGCACGACATCGGCAAGCCGCGCACGCGCCGCTTTGAGAAGGACGGCAGGGTCTCCTTCCACCATCACGAGGTGGTCGGCGCGAAGATGACCAAGAAGCGCATGACCGCGCTGAAGTACTCCAACGAGCTGGTGAAGGACGTTTCGCGGCTGGTCGAACTCCACCTGCGCTTCCATGGCTACGGCACCGGTGAGTGGACGGACTCGGCTGTCCGCCGCTACGTCCGCGACGCCGGTCCGCTGCTCGACCGCCTTCACAAGCTGACCCGCTCGGACTGCACCACCCGCAACAAGCGCAAGGCGGCCGCGCTGTCCCGGGCGTACGACGGTCTGGAGGAGCGCATCACCCAGCTTCAGGAGCGCGAAGAGCTCGACGCGATCCGTCCGGACCTCGACGGCAACCAGATCATGGAGATCCTGGGCGTCAAGCCCGGCCCGGCCGTCGGCAAGGCGTACAAGTACCTGCTGGAGCTCCGCCTTGAGAACGGCCCGATGGAGCACGATGCGGCGGTGGCGGCCCTCAAGGAGTGGTGGGCCGAGCAGGAGGAGCAGGGCTGAGGTCGCGTGAAGAGGGCCTGTGTTTCACGTGAAACACAGGCCCGAGAAACGCCGAGGGGCGATGTTTCACGTGAAACATCGCCCCTCGGTCATGGGTCATCCGGGTGTTACTGCGTCTCCTTCAGGCACAGCACCACGTCGTGCCCGCCTCCGGACTGGATGTAGGAGATGGTCCACCCCTTGACGCCTTCGCACTTGTCCTCGTCGGAGGAGCCGTCGAACTTCTGGACCACCTTGAACTCGGCCTCACTGGACGAGCAGCCGACCTCCTTGAGGTCGGGGTTGGATTCCGTTCCCTTGTTGTGCAGGCAGGCACCCACCGAGGTCGTCTCGGCGTCGTTCTGGCTGAACCACCAGCCAATGCCGAACTTGACGAGGAGGATGGCGATGGCGAAGACGACCGCACCGATGATGCCCAGCGCCTTCTTGGCCCCGGACTTCGGCGGAACGGGCGGCGGGACCGGTGCACCCTGCTGCTGCGGGAAGGGGGCGTACGGAGCCTGCGGCGGGTAGGGCTGCTGCGGGGATCCGGGCTGACCGGGCTGCTGCCCCGTGGGAGCGTTGGGCGCCTGGGCGTACGGGTTCTGGCCCTGGGGCGGCGGCGGAGTGGTCACTTGGGGGTCCCCCTGGAGCTTGGGCATGATGGCAGGAACATGCTGTCGAAATAAGACGCACGTAAGTTACAGGCCATGCCTGACACTGCTGTAACCCAGTGGGGCTCTGTGGCGTTGATGTGACACTTATCGGCCTGCAAAGCGGGTCATAGCGGCCGCAACCGCGCCGTAGATCACGGCGATCATGACGACGAGCAGGGCCGACCGGCCGTCCGGTGGCAGCATCAGCGCGGCGACCCCCGCGGCGCCGACGAACGCCATGTTGAACAGCACGTCGTACACGGAAAAGATCCGGCCGCGGAAGCCGTCGTCGACCGCGGACTGCACCATCGTGTCCGTGGAGATCTTCGCGCCCTGGGTGGTCAGCCCCAGCACGAACGCCGCGACGAGCAGGGGGCCGGTGGCGAACGGCAGGCCCAGGGCGGGCTCGAGAACCGCCGCGGAGCCGGCGCACACGGCGATCCAGCGGGCCGGTCCGAGCCGGCCGGCCGCCCACGGTGTCATCACGGCCGCCGCGAAGAACCCGGCGCCGGAGAGGGCCAGCGCCAGCCCGAGCAGACGCAGCCCCTCCCGTGTGTTCGAGGTCAGGCCGTAGCGGCACAGCATCAGCACCATGACGGTCAGTGCCCCGTAGCAGAAACGCATCAACGTCATCGAGGCCAGTGCCCAGGCGGCCTGACGCCGGGACGGCGCGGCGAGGTGCCGTACAGCCGCCGCCAGATCGCGTGCGGTGACGGTCAGTGCCGTGCCCAGCCGTGTCCGCTCCGGCCCCCGGTCGGGCCCGAGCAGATCCGGTGCCATGAGCAGTGAGGTCAGGGCCGCGCACAGATACAGGGCGGCCCCCAGCAGCACCACGGCCGCGTCGGAGTCCGCTCCCGCCAGCCGTACGACGAAGGCGAGACCGCCACCCGCGAACGCGGCCAGGGAGCCGGCGGTCGGCGACAGGGAGTTGGCCATCACCAGCCGCTCGGCGTCGACGACGCGCGGCAGCGCGGCCGACAGGCCGGCGAGGACGAAGCGGTTGACGGCGGTGACGCACAGCGCCGAGACGTAGAACAGCCAGTCCGGCACGGCGGCGATCATCAGCACGGCCGTGGCGGTCGCCATCACGGCACGCGCCAGGTTGCCGTAGAGGAAGACCTGGCGGCGGCGCCAGCGGTCCAACAGGACGCCCGCGAAGGGGCCCACCAGGGAGTACGGCAGGAGCAGGACCGCCATCGCCGAGGCGATCGCGGCGGGCGAGGTCTGCTTCTCCGGGGAGAAGACGACGTAGGTGGCGAGCGCGACCTGGTAGACGCCGTCGGCGCTCTGGGAGAGCACCCGCACGGCGAGCAGGCGTCTGAAGTTCCTCAAGCGCAGCAGGACACGCAGGTCACGGACGACGGCCATGGGGCACAGCCTCACATGTGGGAGGGCCCCCGGGTGCACGCACGGCGTACACGGACGGGGGCCCAACAGCCCTGGCAGGAGCGGTTTTGCGAAGCGCTCTCTAGCGCTCGACCTCGCCGCGGATGAACTTCTCCACGTTCTCGCGGGCCTCGTCGTCGAAGTACTGCACCGGCGGGGACTTCATGAAGTACGAGGACGCCGACAGGATCGGACCACCGATGCCCCGGTCCTTGGCGATCTTCGCGGCGCGCAGGGCGTCGATGATGACACCGGCGGAGTTCGGGGAGTCCCAGACCTCGAGCTTGTACTCCAGGCTCAGCGGGACGTCGCCGAAGGCGCGGCCCTCGAGGCGGACGTAGGCCCACTTGCGGTCGTCGAGCCAGGCCACGTAGTCGGACGGGCCGATGTGGACGTTCTTCTCGCCGAGGTCCCGGTCGGGGATCTGGGAGGTGACGGCCTGCGTCTTGGAGATCTTCTTGGACTCCAGGCGGTCGCGCTCCAGCATGTTCTTGAAGTCCATGTTGCCGCCGACGTTCAGCTGCATGGTGCGGTCCAGGATGACACCGCGGTCCTCGAACAGCTTCGCCATGACGCGGTGCGTGATGGTCGCGCCGACCTGCGACTTGATGTCGTCGCCGACGATCGGGACGCCCGCCTCGGTGAACTTGTCCGCCCACTCCTTGGTGCCGGCGATGAAGACCGGGAGCGCGTTGACGAAGGCGACCTTGGCCTCGATGGCGCACTGGGCGTAGAACTTCGCCGCGTCCTCGGAGCCCACGGGCAGGTAGCAGACCAGGACGTCGATCTGCTTGTCCTTGAGGATCTGGACGATGTCGACCGGGGCCTCGGCGGACTCCTCGATGGTCTCCCGGTAGTACTTGCCGAGACCGTCGAGGGTGTGGCCGCGCTGAACCGTCACACCGGTGCTGGGCACGTCGCAGATCTTGATGGTGTTGTTCTCGGAGGCGCCGATGGCGTCCGCGAGGTCCAGGCCGACCTTCTTCGCGTCGACGTCGAAGGCGGCGACGAACTCGACGTCACGCACGTGGTAGTCGCCGAACTGCACGTGCATGAGGCCCGGGACCTTCGACGCCGGGTCGGCGTCCTTGTAGTACTCGACGCCCTGCACCAGCGACGCGGCGCAGTTGCCCACGCCGACGATGGCTACGCGAACCGAACCCATTCCGGTTGCTCCCTGTGTGTAATCGGTGAAGCCCCGACGGGACCTCACGTGGCGGTGTCGTCGGGCGTATCCGGCCGGGGAGACTCCCCGGACCGGGGCAGGCCGCCCGTCGTTCCAGTGGTGGTGTCCAGCGACGCGGGTCCCCCGGAGGCGGAACCCTTGAGGTCCCGCCCGGCCCGCTCGCTCTCGATGAGCTCGTTCAGCCAGCGCACTTCGCGCTCCACGGACTCCATCCCGTGGCGCTGGAGCTCGAGTGTGTAGTCGTCGAGGCGCTCCCGGGTGCGTGCCAGAGAGGTGCGCATCTTCTCCAGACGCTCCTCCAACCGGCTGCGGCGGCCCTCCAGCACGCGCATGCGTACGTCGCGCGACGTCTGCCCGAAGAAGGCGAAGCGCGCGGCGAAGTGCTCGTCCTCGTACGTGTCGGGGCCCGTCTGCGAGAGCAGCTCCTCGAAGTGCTCCTTACCTTCGGCCGTCAACCGGTAGACGATTTTGGCGCGGCGCCCTGCGAGCGCGGCGGAGACGGCGTCCTCAGGAGCGTTCCCCGGCTCCTCGATCAACCAGCCGTTGGCGACCAGCGTCTTGAGGCAGGGATAGAGCGTCCCGTAGCTGAACGCACGGAACACACCCAGTGACGTATTGAGTCGTTTGCGCAGCTCGTAGCCGTGCATCGGAGATTCGCGGAGCAGGCCGAGAACGGCGAACTCGAGGATGCCGGAACGCCGGCTCATCGTCGCCTCCTCTCTCCCGCGATCCGGCGGCGGCGGAGGCCGCTCCGGATGCCCTGGCGGTGCTTATCTCGGACTGATGTATCGACTCGATACATCACGACGATAGATCCCAGCCCTGGATGCGACAAGAGGGGGCAGAGTGAACGGGATCACATCGCAGGCCGGTCGGAGGCAAGTTGCCTGATTTGGGGTGAACTTCGAGGCTCAGCGGGTTTGGCCAGTGCGTAGTCTGTGCGCCATGCACACCGCCGGGAACCAAGTGACGCCCGGGGGACGTCCCCGTCCCCGGTGCGGTACGGGTGAATACACGACCGACCACATCCGTACTTCGGGGGGACCGGAAACCAGCCGCCGTTTCCAGGCGCGCAAGGGTGCGCCTGCCCGAGGAGTAATCGTTCGATGAGCGAGCACCGTCGCAAACCGCCGCAGCCGCAGGGAGGCGGACGTGCCGCGGCCCGACGTGGCCAGTCCGGCTCGTCCTCCGGCCGCCGCGCGGCACCGCGAGGCGCCAGCGGATCTCCTGCCGATTCCTATGGATCCGGTTCCCACGGGCCGGGCCCGGGGTCGGATTCGTATGGCGCGGGAGGTGAGGAGCGCCCGTACGAGGGTCGTGCCGCCGCTCGGCGGGCGGCACAGAGAGGTGGCGGCCGTCGTGGCCGCCCCGGCGGACCCGATGGCCCGAACGGGCCCGGGCGCGGCCGTGGCCGGGCGGCACCGCCCGCCAAGAACCGGATCGTCGACTACCCGCGCGCGGGCAAGGACGGATGGCACCGCTGGGTGCCGTCCTGGAAGCTCGTGACGGGGCTGTTCATCGGCTTCCTCGGGAGCATGGTGGCGGTCGCCGGTATCGGGTACGCCATGGTGGGCGTGCCCGATGTCGCCGCGACCGCGACCGCGCAGAACAACGTCTACCTCTGGTCCGACAAGACGCCGATGGTCTCGACGGGTGGCGAGACGAACCGGCAGATCGTCAACCTGTCGCAGATCCCCGAGGCGATGCAGTGGGCGGTCATCTCCCAGGAGAACAAGACCTTCTACTCCGACAGCGGCGTCGACCCCAAGGGCATCGCCCGCGCGTTCTTCAACATGGCCACCGGTGGCCAGACCCAGGGTGGTTCCACCATCACCCAGCAGTACGTGAAGAACGCGAGGCTGGACGACCAGTCGCAGACGATCTCCCGTAAGTTCAAGGAGATCTTCATCTCGGTCAAGGTGGGCACCACCGTCGACAAGAAGGAGATCCTCGCGGGCTACCTGAACTCGGCCTACTACGGCCGGGGTGCCTACGGGATCCAGGCGGCCGCGCGTGCCTACTTCAACAAGGACTCCATCGACCTGAACCCGGGCGAGTGCGCCTTCCTGTCCGCGATGCTCAAGGGCGCGACGTACTACGACCCGGCGGGCCAGACCTCCATCGACCCCACCGGGGCCACCGCGGAGCAGAACACACAGCGGGCCCTGACGCAGATGCAGGACACGCTCGACAAGATGGTTCAGGGCAACCATCTGAGTGCCACCGAGCGGGCCAAATACACCAAGCTCCCCGACTGGAAGTACCCGCGGTCGAACACCCAGCTGAGCGGTCAGATCGGCTACCTCGTGGACCTGGCCAACAGCTATCTGATCACCCACAGCGACGACACCGGCCTCACCGCTGACAAGCTGCGGCTGGGCGGCTACACGATCTGGACGACCTTCGACAAGAAGAAGGTCGCGAAGCTGGAGAAGGCGGTCAAGAAGGTCCAGAAGGCCAACATCAACCCCAAGCTGCGCCCGAAGACGGACACGCACGTCCAGTTCGGCGGGGCCTCGGTGGACTCGAAGACGGGTGCCATCGTGGCGATCTACGGCGGTGAGGACGCGACCAGGCACTTCACCAACAACGCCGACGCGACCGGCGCCCAGGTCGGCTCGACCTTCAAGCCGTTCGTACTGGCCGCGGCCATGCGGGACGGAGTCCGCGACCCCAGCGGGGGCAAATCGCAGCCACAGGACGAACGCACCCAGGTGTCGCCCAAGAGCCGGTTCAGCGGTAAGAACAAGCTCAAGATCAAGAATTACGACGGGACCGTCTGGAGGGATGAGAAGGACGGGGAGTGGCTGCAGACCAACGACGGTAACGAGTCGCGCGGAAAGCCCCCGAGCTACCTGATCGACCTGCGCGAGGCGATGCAGTGGTCGGTGAACTCCGCCTTCGTGCAACTCGGTATGGACGTCGGCCTGGACAAGGTCAAGCAGGCCGCCCTCGACGCCGGTCTGAAGGAGAACAGCCTGACCGGCACAGGCTTCCCGTCCTTCTCCATCGGCATCTCCGACCCCAGCGCCATCCGCATGGCGGGCGCCTATGCCACCTTCGCCAAGAGTGGTGAGCAGAACGACCCGTTCTCCGTCCTGGAGGTCAACAGCAAGGACGGGCAGGTCTACAAGCACGAGGGCAAGCCCAAGGAGGCCTTCTCGCCGGCCGTCGCCGACAACGTCACGGACATCCTCAAGACCGTGGTCGAGAAGGGTACGGGCTCCAACGCCCAGCTGCCCGGGCGTGAGGTGGCCGGCAAGACCGGTACCACGGACGGGAACAAGTCCGCCTGGTTCGTCGGCTACACCCCGCAGCTCTCCACCGCGATCGGCATGTTCCGGCTGGACGACAACGAGAAGAACAAGTCGCGCAAGTTCGAGGAGATGTACGGCACGGGTGGCCAGGACAAGATCCATGGCGCCTCGTTCCCGTCCGAGATCTGGCACGACTACATGCTGGAGGCACTCCAGGGCGTGCCGGCCGAGAAGTTCCCGAAGCCCGAGCCCATCGGCGAGATCGTCAACCCGGTGCCCAGCCCCACGCCGACGCCCTCGCCCACCCCGACCGAGGAGGCCAGCCCGACGCCGTCTCCCACGCCCAGCGAGGTCGAGCCCAGCCCGACCCCCTCGCCGACCCCGTCGCGTTGCGGCTTCTTCGGCTGCGACAGCAACGGCGGTAATACGGGCGACGGCGGTACGGACGGAGGCAACAGCCCATCGCCGTCACCGACCGATTCAGGCAGTGGCAATGGCAACGGCAACGGAGGCGGCAACAGAGGCAACGGCAACGGAGGCTTCTTCGGAGGCACGACCAACTAGCCGCCTGACCGCCTCACGAGGGTGTTTCACGTGAAACGAGGGCCGCCGCACCTGCCGGGTGCGGCGGCCCTCGGCTTTCTCCCGGATGTGTACGGCAGGATGTGCCCCATGCCCAGTGCTGAATCGACGCAAGCGAGCGTGCACGAGCCGGACCCGGTGCGGCCCACCAAGGAGGACGAGGTCGCGGCGGCCGGCAGTGAGCTGGTCGGCGGCCCCGTCGGGCGGCGTGCCCTGCTCGGGAGGTCCTGGTGGACCCCCGTACGGGTCGTCGCGCTCGTCGCGATCGGCATGTTCGCCCTCGGTCTGGTCCAGAAGGTCCCCTGCTACCACGGTGGCTGGTTCTTCGGTGCGAGTTCGCAGTACACGAAGGCCTGCTACTCGGACATTCCGCACCTCTACCAGGGGCGCGGCTTCGCCGAGGGCCTCGTGCCCTACTTCGACAAGCTCCCCGGCGACATGCCGTACCTGGAGTACCCCGTACTGACCGGGGTGTTCATGGAGGTGGCCTCCTGGCTGACCCCGCACAGCGGCAGCATCCAGCATCAGGAACAGTGGTACTGGATGGTCAACGCCGGGATGCTGATGGTGTGCGCGGCCGTCATCGCCGTCTGCGTGGCCCGCACACACGCCCGGCGACCGTGGGACGGTCTGCTGGTCGCCCTCGCGCCGGCCTTCGCGTTGACCGCCACCATCAACTGGGACCTGCTGGCGGTCGCCCTGACGGCCGCCGCGATGCTGATGTGGTCCCGCGGGCGCTCGGTCGCCTTCGGCGTCCTGCTGGGCCTCGCCACGGCCGCCAAGCTGTATCCCGTCTTCCTGCTCGGCCCGCTGTTCGTCCTGTGCTGGCGGGCGGGCAAGTGGCGGGACTTCGGCAAGGCCCTGGCGGGCGCCGTCGTCGCCTGGCTGGTGGTGAACCTGCCGGTGATGGCCTTCGCCTCGGAGGGCTGGTGGCAGTTCTACAGGTTCAGCCATGACCGGGGCGTCGACTTCGGCTCCTTCTGGCTCATCTGGGCCCAGAACTCGAGCAGCCCGCCGAGCACCGACTTCGTCAACACCACGGCCACGCTGCTCGTGGTGCTGTGCGCCCTCGGTATCGCGGCGCTGACGCTGTACGCCCCGCGCCGTCCGCGCTTCGCCCAGCTCGCCTTTCTGATCGTGGCGGCCTTCATCGTCACCAACAAGGTCTACTCGCCGCAGTACGTCCTGTGGCTGGTCCCGCTGGCCGCGCTGGCCCGCCCCAAGTGGCGGGACTTCCTGATCTGGCAGGCCTGCGAGGTGGCGTACTTCTTCGGCATCTGGATGTACCTGGCGTACACGACCAGTGGAGACGCCCACAAGGGTCTGCCGACCGACGGCTACCACTGGGCGATCGCCGTGCACCTGCTGGGCACGCTGTACCTGTGCGCGGTCGTCGTGCGCGACATCCTCATGCCGGAGCGGGACGTGGTGCGCCGCGCCGGCGACGACGACCCCTCGGGCGGTGTCCTCGACGGTGCCGAGGACGTCTTCGTCCTCGGCGCCCGGGCCCGTCCGCAGCACCGGGAGGCGGACTTCGGCGGGCCGCAGGTGGAGTGGGGCGGACAGGGCACGTCGGCACCCCAGAGTGGTTCGCTCTGAGCGAACAGGGATTCAGGAGGTCATACGAAAGGCCGTACCCGGCACCGCCGGGTACGGCCTTTCGTGCGAGAACGGGTGCTCGGGGGACCGCTCAGTGGTCCATGAGCCGGTCGAACTGCGTGGTGGTGTGGCGCAGATGGGCCACCAACTCGTCACCGACCTTGGGCTCTTGTGCGTCCGAGGGAACGAACAGGATCGACACCTGCATGTGCGGCGGCTCCGCGAACCAGCGCTGCTTGCCGCTCCAGACGAACGGGGAGAGGTTGCGGTTCACCGTGGCCAGGCCGGCGCGGGCGACGCCCTTGGCGCGCGGCATGACGCCGTGCAGCGCCTTGGGGGCCTCCAGGCCCACTCCGTGCGACGTACCGCCCGCCACGACCACCAGGAAGCCGTCCGAGGCCGCCTTCTGCTGGCGGTAGCCGAAACGGTCGCCCTTGGTGACCCGTGTGACGTCCAGGACCGCGCCGCGGTACTCAGTGGCCTCGTGGTCCCCCAGCCAGAGCCGCGTGCCGATACGGGCGCGGAACTGTGTCTGCGGGAACTGCTGCTGCAACCGTGCGAGTTCCTGCGCCTTGAGGTGGCTGACGAACATCGTGTGCAGCGGCAGGCGGGCCGCGCGCAGCCGGTCCATCCAGCCGATGACCTCCTCCACGGCGTCCGAACCGTCCGTGCGGTCCAGCGGCAGATGGATGGCGAAGCCCTCCAGCCGGACGTTCTCGATGGCGGCGTGCAGCTGCGGCAGGTCCTGCTCGCTGATGCCGTGCCGCTTCATCGAGGACATCACCTCGATGACGACGCGGGCCCCGACGAGGCCGTACACCCCGTCGACCGATGACACCGAGCGGATCACACGGTCGGGCAGCGGCACCGGCTCCTCGCCGCGGCGGTAGGGCGTCAGCACCAGCAGGTCACCGCTGAAGAAGTCCTTGATGCGGGCGGCCTCGTACGTCGTGCCGACGGCGAGGATGTCGGAGCCCAGCCGGGTGGCCTCCTCGGCCAGCCGCTCGTGCCCGAATCCGTAGCCGTTGCCCTTGCAGACCGGGACCAGCCCGGGGAACTGCTCCTGCACGTGCTTGTGGTGCGCCCGCCAGCGCGCGGTGTCGACGTAGAGCGTGAGCGCCATGGCCGGACCTGGAACCTTTCTCGGGGGTGCGGTGTATCAGAAGTATGGAAGGTGTCGACGGGGTCGAAGCGAGGAGCGTCAGGTCAGCGGCGCGACATGTAGATGTCGAGCGCCTTGTGGAGCAGCTTGTTCAGCGGGAAGTCCCACTCCCCGAGGTACTCGGCGGCCTGGCCGCCGGTGCCGACCTTGAACTGGATCAGTCCGAAGAGGTGGTCGGTCTCGTCCAGCGAGTCGGAGATGCCGCGCAGGTCGTAGACGGTGGCGCCGAGCGCGTAGGCGTCGCGCAGCATCCGCCACTGCATCGCGTTCGAGGGCCGGACCTCGCGGCCGATGTTGTCGGAGGCACCGTAGGAGTACCAGACGTGCCCGCCCACGATCAGCATCGTCGCCGCTGCCAGGTTCACGCCGTTGTGCCGGGCGAAGTACAGCCGCATGCGGTTGGGGTCCTCGGTGTTGAGGGCCGTCCACATGCGCTGGAAGTACGACAGCGGGCGGGGTCGGAAGTGGTCGCGCACCGCGGTGATCTCGTACAGCCGCTGCCATTCCTCGAGGTCCTGGTAGCCGCCCTGGACGACCTCGACCCCGGCCTTCTCCGCCTTCTTGATGTTGCGGCGCCACAGCTGGTTGAAGTTCTTGTGCACCTCTTCCAGGGACCGGTTGGCGAGCGGCACCTGAAAGATGTAACGGGGCTGCACGTCGCCGAAGCCGGCGCCGCCGTCCTCGCCCTGCTGCCAGCCCATGCGGCGCAGCTTGTCGGCGACCTCGAAGGCGCGGGGCTCGATGAAGTCGGCCTCCAGGTCGCGCAGGCGCTTGACGTCCGAGTCCTGGATGCCCTTCTTGATGGTCTCGGAGTTCCAGCGGCGGATGATCACCGGCGGGCCCATCTTCACCGAGAAGGCGCCCTGTTGCTTCAGATGCGCCAGCATCGGCTGGATCCAGTCGTCGAGATTCGGCGCGAACCAGTTGATGACCGGGCCCTCGGGCAGGTAGGCGAGATACCGCTTGATCTTGGGCAGTTGGCGGTACAGGACGAGGCCCGCGCCGACCAGTTCGCCGGTGCGGTCGTCGAACCAGCCCAGGTTTTCCGAGCGCCACTCCGCCTTGACCTCTGACCAGGCCGGGACCTGCATGTGACTCGCCGCGGGCAGGTTCTGGATGTAGGCCAGATGCTGCTCTCGACTGATGGTCCTCAGGGTCAGGCTCATTCGGGGCGCTCCTCGGGCTGGCGTGTCCCCATGGGTACAGGGGCTCCGGCTCTCGCGCCGAAGCCTACTGCGCCCTGGGAGCGCGCAGACTGGCCGCACGCAACCTTCGCCCCGGCCTGTTCACCGCCGTGGCGCCGGGCGTGCGGTCATGCGGGCGGCGTCCGCGGTGTCCGGCGGACGCCGTCCACAAGGAGCGGCCGGGCGTGCCCGTTGTCAGCTGAACAGGCCGCCGAAGAGGCCGCCGTGCGCCAGGCCGAGATAGAAGCCGACCGCGGAGGCGCCGAGGCCGAGGACCAGCCCGAAGCGCTCGCGCGTCGTCACGGAGATCCACTGTCCGTACGCCCCGGTGAGGATCCCCACCAGACCGGCCCAGGAGCTCAGCAGGTGCAGGCCGTGGAAGAGGAGCCCGGTGATGAACGCCAGCACGCCCAGCACCAGGGTCACCACGAGCAGGGTGTCCTGGACCGGGTGGGACTTGCCGTCGGTGGCGAAGAGGCCACCACCCGCGGCGGTGTTCGGTCGCATCGTCTGTGCCATGGGGCACCTCCAGCGAAAAGCGGCGCATCTTAGCGCCGTGGACACCCGAGGTGTCCAGGTTGACGGGTCCGGAGCCCCGATTTCAACCGGAAGCGGGTGTGCGGGTAGTCTGTACGTTCTGCACGGTGTCTGCCCAGGCTGAGCCACGGCCAACCTGGAGAGTCCGTCAGCGGCCCTCGTTGTCAGTGGCGGCTGATGTACTGCAAGCACTGTTGCGTACGCATAACAACCCTCCTGCCACGGAACGACCGTGGCCGTTGAGTCCAGAGGAGGTGGGTTCCACATGCGTCACTACGAGGTGATGGTCATCCTCGACCCCGATCTCGAGGAGCGTTCTGTCTCCCCGCTGATCGAGAACTTCCTTTCTGTCGTCCGTGACGGCGGCGGAAAGGTCGAGAAGGTCGACACCTGGGGCCGTCGTCGTCTCTCGTACGAGATCAAGAAGAAGCCCGAGGGCATCTACTCGGTCATCGACCTGCAGGCCGAGCCTGCGGTCGTCAAGGAGCTCGACCGCCAGATGAACCTGAACGAGTCGGTCCTCCGGACCAAGGTCCTCCGCCCCGAGACCCACTGAGCCCTTCGCTCAGCTGATCTCGGGATTCGAGTAGCAAGCAGCCAGAGCAAACCCGCCGAGAGGTTCCCCCATGGCAGGCGAGACCGTCATCACGGTCGTCGGCAATCTTGTCGACGACCCCGAGCTGCGCTTCACCCCGTCCGGTGCGGCGGTCGCGAAGTTCCGCGTCGCGTCCACTCCCCGCACCTTCGACCGCCAGACGAACGAGTGGAAGGACGGCGAGAGCCTCTTCCTCACCTGCTCGGTCTGGCGTCAGGCGGCGGAGAACGTCGCCGAGTCGCTCCAGCGAGGCATGCGCGTCATCGTGCAGGGCCGGCTGAAGCAGCGGTCCTACGAGGACCGTGAGGGCGTCAAGCGCACGGTCTACGAGCTGGACGTCGACGAAGTCGGTGCCAGCCTGCGCAACGCCACGGCCAAGGTCACCAAGACCTCGGGCCGCGGTGGTCAGGGTGGTTACAGCGGCGGCGGTGGCGGCCAGGGTGGCGGCGGCTGGGGCGGTGGCCCCGGCGGCGGCCAGCAGGGCGGCGGTGCTCCCGCCGACGACCCGTGGGCGACCGGTGCTCCCGCCGGTGGCAACCAGGGTGGCGGCGGCTGGGGCGGCGGCTCCGGCGGCGGTGGCGGCTACTCGGACGAGCCCCCCTTCTAGGCGGGCCGTACCCACACTTCTTGATCACACAGGAGAAACACCATGGCGAAGCCGCCTGTGCGCAAGCCTAAGAAGAAGGTCTGCGCTTTCTGCAAGGACAAGGTCACGTACGTGGACTACAAGGACACGAACATGCTGCGGAAGTTCATTTCCGACCGCGGCAAGATCCGTGCCCGTCGCGTGACCGGCAACTGCACGCAGCACCAGCGTGACGTCGCCACGGCTGTCAAGAACAGCCGTGAGATGGCGCTGCTGCCCTACACCTCCACCGCGCGCTAAGGGAAGGGTGAGCCACACATGAAGATCATCCTCACCCACGAGGTCTCCGGCCTCGGTGCCGCGGGCGACGTCGTGGACGTCAAGGACGGCTACGCTCGCAACTACCTGATCCCGCGGAAGTTCGCGATCCGCTGGACCAAGGGCGGCGAGAAGGACGTCGAGCAGATCCGTCGTGCTCGCAAGATCCACGAGATCCAGACCATCGAGCAGGCCAACCAGATCAAGGCCCAGCTCGAGGGCGTGAAGGTCCGCCTGGCCGTCCGCTCCGGCGACTTCGGCCGCCTGTTCGGTTCCGTCACCCCGGCCGACGTCGCCTCGGCGATCAAGGCTGCCGGCGGTCCCGAGGTCGACAAGCGCCGCATCGAGCTGGGCGCGCCGATCAAGACCCTGGGCGGTCACGAGACGTCCGTGCGTCTGCACCCCGAGGTTGCCGCCAAGGTCAGCATCGAGGTCGTCGCCGCGTAAGGCACTCTGCTCGGCTTGAGTAGTCGTGAAGGGGCCGCATCCGTCGAGGATGCGGCCCCTTCCGCGTGACCAGTGGTGTGACCGGAAAGGTTCACCGGCTCGCGGCGTCCGGCACGGCACTCCCCCAGCCTTCGGCCGGGGGTACCCCCACGCCGCGTTGTCGCATCACCCGAGTACATCCAGTACGCGGGTGATGCTCCGCCTTGCGATGTACCGCACCGGACGCCGCGAGCTTCCCGGCAAACCTTCCCGGCCACAGCACTAGGGTCATGGCGCTGAGGTCAGGGGCGCGGGAAACGGCGTTTCATGTGAAACATGGCAGCCCGCGGTGTTTCACGTGAAACGGTCAGCGTGTCGCTCCCGTGACGATCCATCGGCCCGAGCGGGAACGCAGCCACAGCGTCAGCATCCGCACGGTCATCATCAACGTCATGGCCGCCCAGAGCGCGGTGAGCCCGCCGCCCAGAAGGGGAACGAGCAACGCCACAGGCGTGAAGACCGCCAAGGTCACCAGCATGGCGCCGGCGAGATACGGTCCGTCCCCCGCGCCCATCAGCACACCATCCAGGACGAAGACCACGCCGCAGATCGGCTGGGAGAACGCCACCAGGAGCAGTGCGGCCAGTGCCGTGTCCTTGACGAGGGCGTCACTGGTGAACAGCGACAGGAAGAGCGGTCGGCTCAGGATCACCAGGAGCCCGAGGGCGAATCCGACGGCTATCCCCCACTGCACCATGCGTCGACAGGCCTCGCGAGCGCCCTCCGGATCGTCGGCGCCGAGATAGCGGCCGATGATGGCCTGTCCGGCGATCGCGATGGCGTCGAGGGCGAACGCGAGCAGGCTCCACAGGGACAGGACGATCTGGTGGGCGGCGATGTCCGCGTCACCGAGGCGGGCCGCCACGGCCGTGGCGATCAGCAGGATCGCCCGCAGGGAGAGCGTACGGACGAGCAGCGGAGCACCCGCCTGTGCGGATGCCCTGATGCCGGCCCGATCGGGCCGCAGGGAGGCGTGGTGCCGGCGGGCCCCACGGACGACCACACAGAGGTAGACCGCCGCCATGCCGCACTGGGCGATGACGGTGCCCCAGGCCGAGCCCGCGATGCCGAGTCCGGCGCCATAGACGAGCCCGACATTGAGGGCGGCGTTGGCGACGAACCCGGCGACGGCGACATACAGCGGCGTCCGGGTGTCCTGGAGCCCGCGAAGGACTCCGGTCGCGGCCAGCACGACCAGCATGGCCGGAATGCCGAGTGAGGAGATGCGCAGATAGGTCGTCGCATACGGTGCCGCCGTGTGCGATGCGCCGAAAAGGTCCACCAAGGCGGGTGCGGTGGGCAGGACGATCGCGATGACGGCGGCCCCGAGCAGCAGTGCCAGCCAGATGCCGTCCATGCCCTGGCGGATGGCTGACCGGATATCGCCCGCGCCGACGCGGCGGGCGACGGCCGCCGTGGTGGCGTAGGCGAGGAAGACGAAGATGCTGACGGCGGTGGTCAGAAGGGCCGAGGCGATACCGAGTCCGGCGAGCTGCGCCGTGCCGAGATGGCCGACGATCGCGCTGTCGGCCATCACGAACAGGGGCTCGGCGACGAGTGCGCCGAAGGCCGGTACGGCCAGCGCGACGATCTCTCGGTCGTGCCGGCGCCGGGTGGCCGGGCGGCGTGCGGGGGCCTGTGTCATGAGCATCAATGTAATCGTCCACAGGTAAGAGATGCAAAGCCCTTGCATTCCTTACTTGAGGATTGACGGCGTTCGCTTGTGCGTACCGTTCGAGGCGATCTTGGTCCGACTGGGAAAGTTTTTCTTCTGCACAGCCGGTGGACGGGAAAGTAGCAGGTCAGCGGGGTCCTGTGGGTGGCGCCGAGGGCTTTTTCACAGGGCTGTCCACCGGCTCGTGCACAGGTTTCGCCGAGTTCTCCACAGCATCGGGGTGCTCGTCCACATGGCCTGTGGATAACCAGATTGGCTGACGCTGTTCTGGGCCCTACCGTGGTCCGGCGCCCGCTCCGTCCGCCGGCTTCCAAAGCGTCATAAACCTGACGCGCCTGAAGCGGAGTTGGGCCTCTCATTTTGTCAGTGCCGTCCCGTACAACAGAGGGGCACGGCGAGGTCCGCTCGGCGGACGGGAGGAGGCTGCTCGGTGAGCATTTCCGAGCCCCTGGACGACCCGTGGGCCGACAGCGGTCCAGGTGATCGTCTGCCCGCCTCCCGCCGCCGGCCCGACGGGGAGCGTGGCCGGGACGAGCAGCACGATCGCGGCCGGGAAAACCGCGCGTGGGACGACGGGGGCTCCGCCTTCGAACGCGTTCCCCCACAGGACCTCGACGCCGAACAGTCGGTACTCGGCGGCATGCTCCTGTCGAAGGACGCCATCGCCGACGTGGTGGAGATCCTCAAGGGCCATGACTTCTACAAGCCGGCCCACGAGACGATCTACACGGCGATCCTCGACGTCTATGCCAAGGGCGAGCCGGCCGACCCCATCACCATCGCCGCCGAGCTCACCAGACGCGGCGAGATCAACAAGGTCGGCGGCGCCTCGTATCTGCACACGCTCGTGCAGACCGTGCCGACGGCGGCCAACGCCGCGTACTACGCCGAGATCGTCCATGAGCGGGCGATCCTGCGCCGCCTGGTCGAGGCGGGTACGCGCATCACCCAGATGGGATACGCGGCCGACGACGACGTCGACGAGATCGTCAACCGAGCCCAGGCCGAGGTCTACGCGGTCACCGAGCAGCGCACCAGCGAGGACTACCTGCCGCTGGGCGACATCATGGAGGGCGCGCTCGACGAGATCGAGGCGATCGGTTCGCGCAGCGGGGAGATGACGGGTGTGCCCACCGGGTTCACCGACTTCGACTCGCTGACGAACGGTCTGCACCCGGGCCAGATGATCGTCATCGCCGCGCGCCCCGCGATGGGCAAGTCGACGCTCGCGCTGGACTTCGCGCGGGCGGCGTCGATCAAGAACAACCTGCCCAGCGTCATCTTCTCGCTGGAAATGGGGCGCAACGAGATCGCGATGCGTCTGCTGTCCGCCGAGGCCCGGGTCGCCCTGCACCACATGCGTTCGGGCACGATGACCGACGAGGACTGGACGCGGCTGGCCCGCCGGATGCCGGACGTCTCGGCCGCCCCGCTCTACATCGACGACTCCCCGAACCTGTCGATGATGGAGATCCGTGCCAAGTGCCGGCGCCTGAAGCAGCGCAACGACCTCAAGCTGGTCGTGATCGACTATCTCCAGCTGATGCAGTCCGGCGGTTCCAAGCGTGCCGAGAGCCGGCAGCAGGAGGTCTCGGACATGTCCCGAAACCTCAAGCTGCTGGCCAAGGAGCTGGAGATCCCGGTCATCGCCCTCTCCCAGCTCAACCGTGGCCCCGAGCAGCGCACCGACAAGAAACCGATGGTCTCCGACCTGCGTGAGTCGGGATCCATCGAGCAGGACGCCGACATGGTCATCCTGCTGCACCGCGAGGACGCCTACGAGAAGGAGTCGCCGCGCGCCGGCGAGGCCGACCTGATCGTCGCCAAGCACCGAAACGGTCCGACCGCGACGATCACGGTCGCCTTCCAGGGCCACTACTCGCGGTTCGTGGACATGGCACAGACCTGATCCGGCGACCGTGTAGGGTCTCGCGGCTGATGTCGTAATCTCACGGGCCGTGTCGTACCGATGTCGTATACGACATCACCGTGAGACTAGCGCGTGGGTGCTGCTGCTCAGCGCCTCGTCTCGTACCTGGTCAGGACCACGCCGCCGGGAAACGTCCGCGTCTCCACCAGGTTCAGGTTCACCCAGCTGTCCAGCGCGGTGAAGAACGGCGTGCCGGCGCCCACCAGGACCGGATGGGCGGCGATCACGTACTCGTCGATCAGCCCGGCGCGCATGGCCGCCCCGGCGAGCGTTGCGCCGCCGATGTTCATTGGGCCGCCGTCCTCGGCCTTGAGCCGGGTGATCTCGGCGATCGCGTCGCCGGTGACCAGGCGGGTGTTCCAGTCGACCTTGTCGATCGTCGAGGAGAACACCACCTTCGGCGTGTCCCGCCAGTTCCGCGCGAACTCGATCTCCGCCGGGGTGGCGTTGGGCTGCTGGTCGCCGGTCGGCCAGTAGGAGCTCATCGTCTCCCACAGCTTGCGCCCGTACAGCGACAGGCCACTCGCCTGCTCGTGGTCGAGCCACCACTGGAACAGCTCGTGGCTCGGCGGTCCGCTCCAGCCGATGTTGTCGCCGGCCGCGGCGATGTAGCCATCCAGAGTCAGGTTCATGGCGTAGATCAGTTTCCGCATGGCCCAGCCTTCCGTCCGTGGGTGTCCGGCGTATAGACCAGCGCGGCGCGGGAAACTCATCGGTGCGCGATCTGGGCTCGCCGGTAGTCCTCGTGCTCGGGGCTCAGCGTGGTGTACTCGGCCGACACGGGCAAGCCGCCTGATCTCGACCTCGCCCTCGCGGGGAAATGCCACGGATTTCAGACTGATCACGGGTGACAAGGCCGTGAGACAGCCAAGAACGCCCAGGTCACGCAAGATCGACATGTCACGAGCGGCGAAACCCTACAGCGACCGCGGACCGCCCGAGCACGGTTCTCCGCGGCCGTTCGGAGAAATCTGCTCGACGTGTGCCGGACACTGCGGGTGGACTGGGGGCATGACGACATCTCAGGATGACCTGCTTCCCGGTACCCGCCGGGCGCTGCTGCACCGGATCGCCGTGGCCCAGACCGAGGGGCGGGCGCCGTCGCTCGTCGCGGCGGTCGTGCGGGACGGGCGGACGGTCTGGCACGGTGCGCGGACGTCGGTGGACGGACACGCACCGGACCAGAACACGCAGTACCGCATCGGCTCGATCACCAAGACCTTCACCGCCGTGCTCGTTCTGCGGCTGCGCGACGAGGGCCTGCTCGACCTCGGGGACCCGCTGGAGAAGCATCTGCCGGGCACCGGCGTGGGGGAGGCGACCGTAGCCGATCTGCTGGCGCACACGGGCGGGCTGGCCGCTGAGTCGCCGGCGCCCTGGTGGGAGAGATCGCCGGGGTCGCTGCGTCCCGAACTGGCCGATGTACTGGGCGAGGAACCGCTGCGGCATCCGGTCGGCCGGCGGTTCCACTACTCGAATCCCGGCTACACCCTGCTGGGTGCGCTCGTCGCGGAGTTGCGGGGCGCTCCCTGGGAGGAGGTTCTGCGGCGGGAAGTGCTCGAACCCCTGGGTCTGCGCCGCACGAATGCCCGCCCCGAGGCCCCGCACGCGGGGGGCTGGGCGGTGCATCCCTGGGCCGATGCGCTGCTGCCCGAGCCTGCCGAGGACCTCGGGCGGATGGCTCCGGCCGGGCAACTGTGGTCCACGACAGGTGATGTGGCCCGCTTCGCCGCCTTCCTGGTCCAGGGGGACGACGGGGTGCTGAGCGCCGAGTCGCTGCGGGAGATGAGGACTCCGGCGGCTCCGCCCGAGGCGGCGGATGTGGCGTCCGGGTACGCGTACGGCCTGGGGCTCGAGGTGCGGCGGTGGGGTGAGCGCCTCCTCGTCGGGCACAGCGGGTCGCTTCCGGGCTTCCTGGCCTCGCTCACCATCGGTGTGGAGGACGACGTGGCAGCGGTGGTGCTGGCGAACTGCACGTCCGGGCCGGCGGTCACCGCGGTGGGGGCCGACCTCGTGCGGATCGTCGCCGACGCCGAGCCGCGGATCCCGGAGCCCTGGCGGCCGTTGCGGAAGGTCGAGCCGTCGGTGCTGGAGCTGGCGGGCCAGTGGTACTGGGGGACCAACGGGTTCGGCCTGCGGCTGACGGCCGACGGACTCGCCTCGTTGGAGCCGCTGTCCGGCAATGGCCGGCGTTCGCGGTTCCGGTCGAACGGTGACGGGACCTGGACGGGACTGGAGGGCTACTACGCCGGAGAGGTGCTGCGGGTGGTGCGACGGCCGGACGGGTCCGTGGACCATCTGGACCTCGGGTCGTTCGTGTTCACGCGTCAGCCGTACGACGTGGACGCTTCCGTGCCCGGCGGCGTGGACCCGGAGGGGTGGCGCGGCATCGGATAGCGCCCTGGAAGTTCTGAAGGGCGGGCGTTTCACGTGAAACGCCCGCCCTTCGGTGCGTTCGAGGTGCTCACAGGTGAAGCTTGAAGCCCAGGTGCGAGGCTTCGAAACCCAGCCGCTCGTAGAAGCGGTGGGCGTCGGTGCGTGTCCTGTCGGAGGTCAGCTGGACCAACTGGCAGCCTTCGCGCCGTGATGTGTCGACGGCCCACTCGATGAGCCGCGTGCCCAGGCCGCTGCCTCGCTCGTCCGCGTGGATGCGGACGCCTTCGATGATCGACCGGGTGGAGCCGCGCCGGGACAGGCCCGGAATGATCGTGAGCTGGAGCGTGCCGACGACGCGGTCCTCGCGCACGGCGACCACCAGGTGCTGGTGGGGATCGGCGCTGAGCCGCTCCAGCGCGGTCACATAGGGCGCGAGGTCGTCCGGGGACTCACGCTGCGCCCCCAGCGGGTCGTCCGCGAGCATGGCCACGATGGAGGGGACGTCGGCGGCGACAGCGGCTCGTATGGCGAGATCTTCCATGTCCCGCACCCTATGGGCTGGTCCGGCCCGCACCGGGACCATGCCGGGGCGGGTCTATGCCGGGGCGGTCGCGTGCAAGGACTCGACGGCCCGGACCAGCGGTGCCAGATCGGGGTTCTTCGCGGCTTCGTCGAGTGCCTCGCGCAGGGCGCCGTCGTTGGTCGGCCGGGCCTGGGCCAGGAGCTTGAGACCGGTTTCGGTGACGCTGGTGTAGATGCCGCGGCGGTCCGTGGGGCACAGATAGCGCTCGAGCAGACCGCGGTCCTCGAGCCGGGTGACCAGCCGGGTGGTGGCGCTCTGGCTGAGGACGACCGCGTCCGCGACCTGCTTCATCTGCAGATGGCCGCCCTCACCGTCGTGTTGCCGGCTGAGCACGTCGAGCAGCGAGTATTCGCGCACGCTGAGATCGTGCCCGGCCTGAAGGGCGCGCTCGATGTGCGTCTCGATCCTGCCGTGCAGCAGGGCGAGCGCGGACCAGCCCTGGGCCAGGGCGGTCAGCGCGGGGTCCCTCGCTGTCATGGGCGTTTCCTCCGTCCCGGAGCGGCTGAATCCAGGATAGGGCAGCGCAACGATAGACAGCCTTTGAAGATATAGCGCGCACGCAACTATTGCGCCCCTCCGGTTTGGCGGAAGTCGGGACCTCCGGGAAGACATGAGCCCGGAGCGGCTGCCTCAGCCCGCCGCCACGGTGAGCGGTGCGAACCGACGGGTCCAGTCCCCGGGCGACTCCGCGACGCCGTACATCATGACGTCATTGCGCATCACCGGCGCCAGCCCGCGTTCCGTCACCCAGGCCAGCAGCTCTTCGTGGCGTACGTCGATGTCCGTGCGCAGCCGGCGGTCGGTTCGGGCGGCGAGGGAGGCGATCAGGGCTTTGGCCGTCTCCGTGTCCCGGGCGATCAGGGGACCCACGACATGGGTGTCCATGTTGGGCCAGGCCGCCGCGTACCCGATGATCCGGCCGTGCTCCTCGGCGACGCGCAACTGGTCGGCGAACGCGGGCAGTCGCGTGATGGCCGGGGTTCGATCAATGCCGAACACCTCTTCGTCGAGCCGCAGGATGCCCGGGAGGTCCGCGGCGGTGGCCGCGCGCGTGGCGACAGGAGTCCGCGACGCGTCCGGTGTGAAGTGCCCGACCACCATCTCCGCCCTGCCGGTGACCTTGAAGCCCAGCTCCTCGTAGAGCGGGCGGCCGAGCGGGGTCGCATGGAGGGTCAGAGGGGTGCTGCCCATCGTCGAGACCACGTGGCGCATCAGCCGCCGTCCGATGCCCTGGCGGGCATGCCGCTCGGCGACCAGGACCATGCCGATGGCGCCGAGATCCGGGCGGCCCTGCGGTCCGTACTCGCTCACGACACACGCGGCGACGAGTCCTCCGTCCGGGTCGTCGATGCCGTAGCCCGTCCCGGCCGTCAGGAGAAAGCTCCACTTGTGCTCCTCCCGCGGCCACCCCCGGTCCTCGGACAAGTCGGCGCAGGCGGTGAGATCGCGAAGCGTCAGGCGGCGGATGGGGAAATGAGCGGGAGAAGGAGTCGACACGCAGGTCAGGCTGTCCGAAGGACCCCCTCGGCGTCCACCCGTTTCGGACCGGACGTACGTGCTTTTGGCCACGGCCGGGTGACCCGTTCCTCAGCCCAGGTCGGGAGCGTGCATGGCCCGCACGCCCTCGATGTTTCCGTCCAGGTAGTGGCGCAGGGACAGCGGAACCAGATGGACGGAGGCGATGCCGACCCGTGTGAACGGCACCCGTACGATCTCGTACTCGCCGGCGGGCTGGTCCACTTCGGGGCCATGTCGCTGGGAGAGGTTCATGGACTCCAGCCGGCAGACGAAGAAGTGCTGCACCTTCACACCGGTCGCGCCGCCGTCCTCGCCGATGTGCTCCACGGTGTCCACGAAGCAGGGCACCACGTCGGTGATCTTGGCGCCGAGTTCCTCGTGCACCTCGCGGTGCAGAGCGTCGACGACGGTCGCGTCCCCGGGCTCGACCCCGCCACCGGGAGTGACCCAGTAGGGATCGACACCGGGCTTGGTGCGCTTGATCAGGATCAGGTCGTCACCATCGAGGAGAACGGCACGGGCGGTGCGCTTGACCACGGGTCGGACGGTCATGGGAGAAATGTGGCCCGGCTGGTTCCACGTGAAACATCGCACGCCGCCCCGGTCTCATGCCGCGCCCTTCTCCTGCCCCGTGTTCCCTTGCCCTCCCCTGTCCTCCTTTCTTCTCTGCTCAGCACCAGGCGGTGGCCGCCCGCAGCAGCCACTCATGGGCCCGCGCGATGTGCGGCATCGCCAGCGTTCCGGTTCGGACCGCGAGGAAGTAGGTGCGCAGCGGTGGCACCGCCGGCTCGTGCAGGGGCACGATCTCCCCCCGCCCCAGGGCGGCCGTGCACAGATACCGGGGCAGCACCGCGAGCCCCGCGCCCGCCACCACGCAGGCGAGGACCGCGCGCAGATCGGGGACGATCACCGTGCCGGAGGCCGCGGGCCGGGCCTCGAAGACCGACCCCCAGTAGCGGGAGGCGAAGGGCAGCGACTCGTGGACCTCGATCACGGGGACGGTGTCCAGGGCGGGTACGGCCGTACGGCGGGGTGTCGCCTGGTCGATCCGCTCGGCCCAGCGCGGAGCGGCGACCAGGACGTGCTCCTCGTCGCACAGCGGAGCCGCCGTGAGCAGCCCGCCGCGGGGCCGGGCCGTGCTGATGGCCAGATCGTGATGTCCGGCGGACAGGCCGTTCAGGGCCTCCTCGGCGGTCCCGAAGGAGGTGCGCAGCGCGAAGCCCTCCCCGTCGTCGCCGGTCAGCCCGGTCAGCGCGGGCAGGGCCCGCTCGGCGATGAACTCCGGCGGCCCGGCCAGATGCAGCGTGCGCAGGGAGGACTCGTCGTCCAGGCCGGTCTCGGTGATCTCCACGAGCGCGTCCAGATGCGGCGCGGCCTTGTGCGCGAGTTCGTCGCCGATGGTCGTGGGCGTCACACCGCGGGCCTGGCGCAGGAACAGGGGACGTCCCAACTGCCGTTCCAACGTGCGGATCTGGGAGGTGACGGCCGGCTGGGAGAGACCGAGGAGTGCCGCGGCGCGGGTGAAGGAGCCCGCTCGGTGCACGGTCACGAACGTGCGCAGCAATGCCAGATCCATGGCACGCCCACCCCTCTTGGTGCCCTTTTGTACGGCCCCCCGGCCCCGCCCAACTATAAATATGTCGATAGGTCTCTGTCGCTACTGTGATTGGACACTGACACAGAGTCAACTAGCCTTGTTCGCGCGGTTCTTCGCGCGCGGAACCGAGGGCGGTCCGAGCCACGAGGGGGGAGGCTCGGACCGCCCGCTGTGCACGGACGGAAACGGACGGAGACCGCCGGCACTCGCAGGAGACCTGTCAGGCGCCCGCCGGGGACCGGCCGGCGTCCGGGAAGCGGTCAGTGAGCCGGCTCGGCCGACTCGTCCAGCGCCCGCAGCACATCCGCCACCAGGTCCTCGGGGTCCTCCGCACCGACGGACATCCGGATGAAGCCCTCCGGCACCGCGTCACCGCCCCACCGTCCTCGCCGCTCGGCCGTGGAGCGCACTCCGCCGAAGCTCGTCGCGGGGTCCACGAGTCGCAGCGCGTCGAGAAAGCGCTCGGCACGCGCACGTGTGGGCAGCGTGAAGGACACCACGCACCCGTAGCGCCGCATCTGCCGTGAGGCGATCTTGTGGGAGGGGTCGTCGGGCAGCCCGGGGTAGCGCAGCCCGGTCACCTCGGGCCGGCCACGCAGCGCCTCGGCGAGAGCGAGGGCGGAGGCGTTCTGCCGGTCGACGCGCAGGTGCAGGGTGGCGATCGAACGATGGGCGAGCCAGGCCTCCATCGGTCCCGGGATGGCACCGACGATCTTGCGCCAGCGGCGTACGGCCGCCATGGCCGCACCGCCGCGGCCGACGACGTATCCCAGCAGGATGTCGCCGTGTCCGCTGAGCTGCTTGGTGCCGCTGGCCACGGAGAAGTCCGCGCCCAGCGCCAACGGCCGCTGCCCGAGCGGGGTCGCCAGGGTGTTGTCCACGGCGACCAGGGCGCCACGCGCGTGTGCCACCTCGACCAGCCGCCGGATGTCGCACACGTCCAGCCCCGGGTTCGACGGGGACTCGATCCACAGCAGCCGTGCCCCGTCCAGCGCGTCGAGCTGGGCGTCCCCGCCGGTCGGCGCCGTGCGTACCTCGATCCCGTACTCCTGGAGCTGCTCACGCACCAGGGGCAGCGCCTGGTAGCCGTCGCTGGGCAGCACCACCGCGTCCCCCGCGCGCAGTTGGGAGAAGAGCACCGACGAGATGGCGGCCATGCCGGAGGCGAACACGAGCGTCTCGACGCCGTCCTGCCCGGGTGCCTCCAGCTCGCCGATGGCGCGCTCCAGCAGCGTCCAGGTCGGGTTCTCGTCGCGGCCGTAGGTGTAGGGGCCCGTGGGGTCGCCCGGCAGATGGAAGTGGGCGGCGAACACCGGTCCCGGAAGTGTCGGTTCGTGCTTGACCGGCTCGGGCAGCCCGGCCCGCACCGCACGCGTGCCGTCACCGGCCCCGGTGGGGAAACGGGACTGCTCCCGGGTGCCGTTCGGGTCGTCCGCAGCGGAGTCGTTCATACCGCTCTGCCTTCCTTCGCTTGCTGTCGTCCTGCGGCGAGCGCTGCGTGACCCGCCGCCCACTTCCCCCTCGGGGCGCTCCCTCGGCCCCTCGGTTCAGTCCTCGTCCGGCAGAACCAGGTTCAGCGCCCAGGAGACGACCGAGACGATCAGGCCGCCCAGGACGGCCGTCCAGAAGCCCTCGACGTGGAAGCTCAGGTTGAGCTTGCCGCACACCCACGACGTCAGCAGCAGCATCAGAGCGTTGACCACCAGGGTGATCAGGCCCAGCGTCAGGATGAACAACGGGAAGGTCAGTACCTTCACGATCGGCTTGACCAGGAAGTTCACCAGCCCGAAGATCAGAGCGACGACGATCAGCGTGCCGGCCTTCTTGGCGGTGCTGTCGCCGGTCAGAGTGATTTTGTCGAGCAGCCACACGGCGACCGCCAGGGCGCCCGCGTTGGCGATCGTCTTGACTACGAAATTCTTCATGTGTCTGATCGTGGCAGACCAGATCGACTACGAGTACGGGCGAGGGCGATGAAGGCATTCCGGCTGGACGAACTGGAGGCGGAGCGAGCCGCCAACGAGGGCGCCTACCTTCAGTTCCTGCGCGAGCGGAACATGTCGGTCGGTCTGTACGCGCTCAACGCGGGCGAGCACGACCCGCAGAAGCCGCACAACCAGGACGAGGTGTACTTCGTCGTGAGCGGCCGCGCCTCGATCACCGTCGGTCTGGAGACGACCGAGGTGGCCCGCGGCAGCGTGGTGTACGTGCCGGCCGGAGTCGCCCACAAGTTCCACCACATCAGCGAGGATCTGAGGGTCCTGGTGGTGTTCTCTCCCCCGGAAGCCTGAGGCGGCGTCTCGGGGTTCCCTAGGGGACCGGTCAGGGCAGGACAAGGGGTGCGAGGGCTCCGCGGGGCGCCCTCCCGGCTCTAGCATCGAGTGCAGAACATCGACAGGGCCCGCACCGGGGAGTGCGGGATGCCGACAGGGCCCGGCACCGCGCCGGCGGAGAGATGAGGACGAGGGCAATGCGAGAGATCTTCGCGAGTCTGCCGTGGTGGGTGAAGTGGATCGCGGTGCCCGTCATCGCTCTGGTCGTCTTCGGCGGCGTGATAGCGAGCGTGATCGGCTTCGTGGTCTGGCTGCTGTTCAAGGTGCTGATCTTCGTCGCGCTGGTCGGCGGACTGATCTACATCGTGCGGAAGTTCATGGCGGGGTCGTCCTCACGCAGCGACTGGTGAGTGCCAGGGGGTACCGGTGAACCGGTAACGGGAGTCGCCGGTTCCCTCGCGGGAGGGAAGTTTCCCGGACAAGCCGTCCGTGTGCGGTGACAGGCGGATAAGGTCCGGAGATCGACGCGGGGGCCGGCCCCCGCGGGCGGCGTACACCCCCCATTCGTGTTCCCCGCACGGCTGCCCCCCTCGCGCTACGGGAGTGACCCCTTGGCCACGGTTGACACCGCACCCGCAGAACGGCACGCGCCGCCCGCACCCCGGGGGCCGTCCCGCTCGACGGCCCTCCCGGCGCAGCCGCGTTCGTCGGCCCCGTTGGAACGGCCCAGGGCCACGGTCCCGGAGCAGCCGAGGCCCCAGCAGCCCCCGACCCTCATCGGATCCGTGCAGCGCGCGATGCGCCTGCTGGAGACCGTCGCGCGGCACGAGCACGGAGCGCCCGCCAAGCAGCTCGCCCGTGAGACGGGTCTGGCCCTGCCTACCGCCTACCACCTGCTGCGCACCCTCGTCCACGAGGGCTATCTGCGCCGCGACCGGGGTCTGTTCTTCCTGGGTGAGGCCGCCGAGCGGCTGAGTAGCAGCGGAGCGGCGCAGAAACGTCGCACCACGATCGTCGAGGCGCTCGCCCAGTGGCGGGATGCCATCGGTGCGCCGCTGTACTACGCGATGTACCGCGAGGGCGAGATCGAGCTCATGTGCGTCTCCGCCACCGCGGCCATTCCGGCGGTCGAGGAATGGGCCGGCTTCCGCGAGACCGGGCACGCGCACGCGATCGGCCAGTGCCTGCTGTCCCAGCTGGACGACAGGGGCCGCCGCGATCACCTCGACCGCTACCCCGTGCAGTCCCTCACCCCGTACACGGTCCGTGACGAGCACACCGTGCTGCGGCGCCTGGAACGGGCCCGGCCGATGGAGCCGGTGACCGAGCGGCAGGAGTACGCGCTGGGGGCGGTGTGCGCGGCGATTCCCATCACGGTGGGCACCACGGCGGCCGCGATGGCCCTCTCCCTGCCGGCCCATCAGGCGGACCGGCTGCTGCCCGCCGCACGCCGGCTGCAACACGAGGTGGGACGGCGTCTGGGCTCCCTGGCGCTCTCTATCAGTATCTGAAAACTCACTCCTTGTGATCTGATGTGTACGTTCAGCAAGATGCACCATTGTTACGGGATGGATTCCCGGCCAGTCGACGGCAAACAACGGGGTAGCGATGCGCGAGTCCGTACAGGCAGAGGTCATGATGAGCTTTCTCGTGTCCGAGGAGCTCTCCTTCCGCATCCCGGTGGAGTTGCGGTACGAGACCTGTGATCCCTATGCCGTGCGGCTGACCTTCCATCTGCCGGGAGACGCCCCGGTGACCTGGGCGTTCGGGCGAGAGCTGCTGATCGACGGGGTGGGGACGCCGTGCGGGGACGGTGACGTGCGCATCTCACCGGCCGGCCGCGACTCGCTGAGCGAGGTCCTGATCCGGCTTCAGGTCGGCGGGGACCGGGCGCTGTTCCGCTCCTCGACGGCGCCGCTGGTGGCGTTCCTGGACCGTACGGACAAGCTGGTGCCCCTGGGGCAGGAGGGTGCGCTGGCCGACTTCGACGCCCACCTCGACGAAGCCCTGGACCGCATCCTGGCGGAGGAACAGAGCGCGGGCTGAGGGGTACGGCAGCGGACGCGGCGGTGGTGTAACGCTTCGCCACGGCCTCAGGGGGTGCAGGAACGCTTCGTCGGCCGCCCAAGGAGCCTCCGCGTACGCAGTCAGCGCCTGCGGCGCCTGCCCCTTCCACCGCGCGCCGGAGCGGGCAGCGTGGCCTGTGCCGCGGCCTGCGTCCGTCCCGTGCGGTCGGCCGAGACCACGAGTGCCGCCAGCGCCGTGGTGACCGGAACGGAGGCGACCAGACCGATCGAGCCCACCAGCGTGCGCACGATCTCCTCCGCGACGAGCTCACTGGTGGCGACGGTCGTCACGCTGCTCTGCGCGATGGAGAACAGCAGCAGCAGCGGGAGCGCGGCACCCGCGTACGCGAGGACGAGGGTGTTGACGACGGAGGCGATGTGGTCGCGTCCGATACGGATGCCCGCGCGGTACAGCCCGCGCCAGCCCATCGCGGGGTTGGCCTCGTGCAGCTCCCAGACCGCCGAGGTCTGTGTCACCGTCACATCGTCCAGGACGCCGAGCGAGCCGATGATGACACCGGCGAGCAACAGGCCGCTCATGTCTATCGACGGATACAGGCCGTGGATCAGACCGGTGCTGTCGTCGGTGTTGCCGGTCAGCGCGGCCCAGCCGATGAACAGCGAGCCCAGGAAGCCGATCAGCATCAGCGAGATCAGCGTGCCGAGCACCGCGACCGAGGTACGGGCGGACAGGCCGTGACACATGTACAGCGCGATCAGCATGATGGCGCTGGCCCCCACCACCGCCACGACCAGCGGGTTCGAGCCCTGCAGGATCGCGGGTAGGACGAAGAGGTTCAGCACCAGGAAGCTGATGGCCAGCGCGACCAGCGCCATCACGCCCCGCATTCGCCCGACGACCACGACGGCGAGTGCGAAGAGACCGGCCAGCAGCGCCATCGGAAAGCGCCGGTTGACGTCGGTGACCGAATACTGCAAGTCCTTGGGTGCCGAGGGCTCGTAGGCGACCACGACCTTCTCGCCCTGGTGCAGCTGCCGGGACTGGTCGGGCTGCACGATCTCGGTGAAGGTACGGCCCTTGTCCTTGCCGCCGTCCACCCGGATCGTGGCCTTCTTGCAGTTCCCGGACTGCTGCTGCTGTGCGGAGGAACCCTCGGCGGTGGACGTGTCGCCGGTTGGTGTGTCACCGGAGACGTTCACCGACTGGCAGCTGACCTGGAGCACCTCGACGACGGTGGCCTGCTGCGTCTGCCGGTCGAAGCCCACACCGGTGCGCTCGTGCGACGGGGCGCCGCCGGGCCACAGCACCGCGAGTCCGGCCGCCACCAGTGCGGCGAACGGGATGAGGATCGCCGCGATCACCTTGCGGAGGTGCTTCGACACGGGTGCGGCTGGTCCGTGGCTGTGGCTGTGGCCGTGCCCGCCACCGCTTCCCGGGCCGTGCCCGGTGCCGCTCCCCGGGCCGTGCCCGCCACCCGTCGCGGGGCCGTGTCCGTGCTCCGTGGCGGTGGCTTCCTGGCCGTGCCGGACGTCCTGTCCGCGTCGGGGTTCGGGCGGTGGATGGGGGAACTGCTCTGTCGTGGTCACCGCCCGATCATCGCAAGAACGGCACAGGCCCACTGTTCACCGCGCCACAAATGACGTTAGCGTGGAGGCACCTTTGCACACGCGGGAGCTCGGAGCACCGGGCTGAGAGGGCGCTGACCTCCGTCTTTGCGATGTTTCACGTGGAACGTGCGATGTTTCACAGGAAACGCCGGCAGGCGGAATCCGCTGCGTCGACCGCCGAACCTGTTACCGGGTAATGCCGGCGTAGGGAGTAGGTCTCATGACCAACAAGGACGTACGCACGCCTGCCTCCGATCAGATCTCCAGCGACGCGGAGCGGACCGCTTCCGACGCTTCCGACGGGGAGGCCGGGAAGTCCATCGGCTGGCACAAGGGCTACGTGGAGGGCTCACGCCCCGATCTGCGAGTGCCGGTCCGTCAGGTGCACCTCACCAACGGGCAGTCCGTCACGCTGTACGACACCTCCGGCCCGTACACCGATCCACTCGTCGGTACCGATGTCCGCAGGGGCCTGCCGCCGTTGCGCGAGAACTGGATCGTGGCCCGCGGCGACACCGAGGAGTACGCGGGCCGTCCCGTCCGTCCCGAGGACGACGGGATCAAGCACACCTCGCCACGCGGCGGTCTGCGCAACCTCGACGCGGTGTTCCCGGGGCGGCCGCGCCAGCCGCGCCGCGGCCGCGACGGAGGAGCGGTGACGCAGCTCGCCTACGCGCGCCGCGGGGAGATCACGCCGGAGATGGAGTTCGTGGCCATCCGGGAGAACGTTGCTCCCGAGACCGTCCGCGAGGAGATCGCGGCGGGCCGCGCGGTGCTGCCGGCCAACGTCAACCACCCGGAGATCGAGCCGATGATCATCGGCAAGCGGTTCCTGGTGAAGGTCAACGCCAATATCGGAAACTCCGCGGTGTCCTCCTCCATCGAGGAGGAGGTGGAGAAGATGACCTGGGCGACCCGCTGGGGCGCCGACACGGTCATGGACCTCTCCACCGGCCGCAACATCCACACCACTCGTGAGTGGGTGCTGCGCAACTCCCCCGTCCCCATCGGCACGGTCCCGCTCTACCAGGCTCTGGAGAAGGTGGACGGCAAGGCCGAGGAGCTGACCTGGGAGATCTACAAGGACACCGTCATCGAGCAGGCCGAGCAGGGCGTGGACTACATGACCGTCCACGCCGGTGTACGCCTCGCCTACGTGCCGCTGACCGCGAACCGAAAGACCGGCATCGTCTCGCGCGGCGGCTCGATCATGGCCGCCTGGTGCCTGGCGCACCACAAGGAGTCGTTCCTCTACGAGAACTTCGAGGAGCTCTGCGAGATCCTCGCGGCCTACGACGTCACGTACTCGTTGGGCGACGGACTCCGGCCCGGCTCGATCGCGGACGCCAACGACGAGGCACAGTTCGCGGAACTGCGCACGCTCGGGGAACTCGGCCGGATCGCCAGGCGTTTGGACGTACAGACCATGATCGAGGGCCCGGGCCATGTCCCGATGCACAAGATCAAGGAGAACATCGACCTTCAGCAGGAGATCTGCGATGAGGCTCCGTTCTATACGCTCGGCCCGCTGACGACGGACGTCGCCCCGGCGTACGACCACATCACCTCCGGCATCGGCGCCGCGATGATCGCCTGGTGGGGCACGGCCATGCTCTGCTACGTCACGCCCAAGGAGCACCTGGGGCTGCCCAACCGTGACGACGTCAAGACCGGTGTCATCACCTACAAGATCGCCGCCCACGCGGCCGACCTCGCCAAGGGGCACCCGGGCGCGCAGGAGTGGGACGACGCACTGTCCGACGCCCGCTTCGAGTTCCGGTGGGAGGACCAGTTCAACCTCTCCCTCGACCCGGACACGGCACGGGAGTTCCACGACGAGACCCTCCCGGCGGAACCTGCCAAGACGGCCCACTTCTGCTCGATGTGCGGCCCTAAGTTCTGCTCGATGAAGATCTCGCAGGACATCCGTCGTGAACACGGTGCCAGCCGGGCCGAGATCGCCGAGGGGATGGCGCAGAAGTCGAAGGAGTTCGCGCAGGCGGGTAACCGGGTGTACCTGCCGATCGCCGACTGATGCATGGCGGGCGGTGCTCTTGGCGAGCAGGCAAGGGCACCGCTCCCTTTGCCGCTGTTCGGTCGGCCCAACGGCGTGGTGGCTGGGGCGCTCGAGCACCGGAAATCTCGTGTGTGTCGTAGTCGTGGTCGACTGTCTGCCTGAACCACGGCTGCTCTGAATGGCCTGCGTGGGCTCGCCGTGTGCGGGCGTCCCCGGCGCCCCGGCCCGGCAGGTGCGGGACGGGGTGGCGGGGCGCGCGCGCCGGGCCCTGGGGGCGAGGGTGCGGTCCTGGCCGGGGTGAGGGCGCGGGGCGCTGGTTACTCCGGTTGGTGGTCCGGGCCTCCGAAGTCCGGGCTGCTGAAGTCGGGACTGGAGAAGCGCGGGCGGCGGCTCGGGGCTCCGTCGTCCGGGCTGCTGAAACCTGGTCGGCCATAGCCGAGTTGCGGCATGCGGCCGGTCGGTGCCGCCGGGCCCGTATGCCCCGGTGCGGGGGAGCGGGGCTCGGCGAGCGCGTCGCGCAGGAACGGCAGGATGCCCCGTTCGAGCAGGGCCTCCTGCCAGGCTTCCCTGGCCTGGGCGACCTCCTCGCCCAGTTCGGCGTAGGCGCCGCTGTCGAGCGAGGGGCGGTTGCGCAGCGCGGTGAGCAGGAGTCCGGCGGCGGCGGCGAGGATCGCGGCCGCGGTCAGGGCACCGAACACCCAGCCCGCGGTGATCATGGACTGGGCGAACGCCTGGGTCGGGTCCAGCATCCTCAGGATGTAGCCGACGAGCAGGAAGAGGGCCGCGGCGGTCCCGGCGAGGACGGGGGCGAGCACCGCGACGACGGCACCCGCGCCCGCGCCGTGAGTCTCGGCGACCTCGCCCATGGTGGCGGCTGGTCGGAGGGGCCCGCCCGGCTCGGCCGAGTCGGCTTCGATGAGGGAGGACGGGACGGCCGGCGCCGGCCGGCGCAGTTCCTCGCGGACCTTGACGTAGTGGTGGTACTCGGTCGCCGCGGCCGCCGTTATGACGGCGGTGGCGCTCAGCGCCATGGTCCGCAGTTGTTCCGAGTTGAGCCGCTGTCCGGCAGCGGCCAGTTCCGGGTGGTGTGGGGCGGAGCGCAGCGCCTCATCGAGGATCCGCTCGTATTCCTGGCGGTCCTCGCTCAGCAGGTGCTGCGGAACGCTGTTCATGTGCATCCCCCGATGCTCCGTAGGGCTTGGGGCTCGCATGGCGGCGAGCCGTCGGGCAGAAACGGAGGGGAGCCTGCTACGGATAAGCCGATGGTAGAGCCGTGACGGCGCGCGGTGACAGGGGGTTTCCACAAATTGGGTGCCGACCTGCGCGGTCGTCTCGACAGGCGGGCTGCCCGGTGAACGGTCAGTTGTCGAGGGGCAGTTGCTGGACCAGCAGTTTTCCGGCCATGGTCACGCCGCCGTCCATCGCGATGGCGAGTCCGTCGGCGTAGACGTGCGGCCCCTCCACGACCGGACCCGCGGACTCCTCGCCGTCCTCGGAGCCGACTTCGCCCAGCAGATAGGGAATGGGGCTGTGGCCGTGAACGATGCGGGTGCCGCCGTACGTATCGAGCAGGGAGCGCACGGCGTCGGCGCCGCCCTCGTCACGGAAGGAGAAGCGCTTGGTGAACTTGCGGAACAGATCCCAGACTTCGTTCGCGTCGTTGCGGGTGAGCGTCTCGCGGACGGTGTCGTTGACCTCTTCGATCGAGGCACCGTAGTCGAGGTAGGAGGTGGTGTCGGAGTGCACGAGCAGGTAGCCGTCGACCGCCTCGACGGCGTCGAGCCGGGCCATCCACTGCAGGTGGTGGTCCTGGAGGCGGTCCATGTCGGACTTCTGGCCGCCGTTGAGCAGCCAGGCCGCCTGGAAGGTCGCGGTGCCCGCGCCGGAGTTGACGGGGGTGTCGCCGAACCGTTTGGCGCCGAGCAGCAGCAGCTCGTGGTTGCCCATGAGGGCCTTGCAGTAGCCGCCGGCCGCGGCCGCCTCCGCGGACAGCCGCATCACGAGGTCGATGACGCCGATGCCGTCCGGGCCGCGGTCGGTGAAGTCGCCGAGGAACCACAGCCGCGCGGTGCCCGCGCACCATTGGCCGGCGGAGTCGACGAGCCCCTTCTCCTGGAGCGCGGCGACCAGCTGATCCAGGTAGCCGTGCACGTCACCGACGACGTAGAGGGGACCCGGGCGGGTGGCGGACTGCCGGGTCGGCGTGGAGACCGGGTCGACCGCCACCTGATGCGTGTCACCGCGCTTGATGACCGGCAGGTCGCGCTCGGTGGGCGTGTACGCGGCCGGGTAGCCCTCCCTGGGAGCCGCGGGAGCCGCGGGGGCCTCCTCGGGCGGCCGGACCGTTTCGGCGGGCTGCGTGCCGTGGGCGTACGGACCGGTCTCGTTCACGTACGCGGGAACCCGGAAGTCGCGCAGCGTAGCCGTCCGCTCCACTTCGGGTCCCTGACCGGCCCCCTGAGTCATCGACCCCTCCACCATCGCGCCGCCTGTGCACCGCTTCGGACTGCCTGGTCGCAGCGGCCCGCGGTGTCGTGGGCCCATCATAGGAACGCGGATCGCGCCATGTGATGACCCAGGGGTGGTGAATCGGGACTGGACTCCGGTTCACCGTGGCTTTCGCCCCGATTGGGCAGTCTTCGGCAATCCCGCGGCCACCCGTGTGCCGGGTCATCTCGCGGCCACCCGTGCCCTAGCGGTCCTCCGACGCGCGGGGCGGGCTGATCGTCCTGCGCCGGGTGCGCCGCTGGGACGAGGTCCGCACGATCAGCTCGGTCGGTATGACCTGCTCGACCGGTTGGTCCGACTCGACCCCTTCGATGGCGTCGATGAGGAGCTGGACGACCGCCGTGCCGATCCGGCGCGGCTTCAGGGAGAGCGTGGTGATGGGCGGCTCGGTGCTGGCGTACACCGTGGACTCGCTGCAGCACACCAGCAGCAGGTCCTCGGGGACGCGCAGGCCGTAGCGGCGGGCGGCGGCGAGCAGATCGGTGCCGTTGGGGTCGAACAGTCCGTAGACGGCGTCGGGCCGGTCGGGGCGGGCCAGCAGTCGGTCGGCGGCGACGGCGCCCGCGCACGGGTCGTGGGCGGGGTAGGCCTCGTACACCGGGTCCTGGCCGACGCGCTTGCACCACTGGAGGTAGGCGGTCGTCGACAGGTGGGTGTAGGTGTCCGTCGTGGTGCCGGTGAGCAGGCCGATACGGCGGGCGCCGGCCTCGGCGAGGTGGTCGAGGATGCCGAGGACTGCGGCTTCGTGGTCGTTGTCGACCCAGGCGGTGACCGGGAGCGCGCCGGCCGGGCGGCCGTCGCTGACCACCGGTAAGCCCTGCCGCACCAGCTCGCCGACGACCGGGTCCTGGTCGGAGGGGTCGATGACGACCGTGCCGTCCAGGGCGACGTTCGACCACACGTCGTGGCGCGAGGTCGCGGGCAGGATGACCAGGGCGTAGCCGCGGGCGAGCGCGGCCGAGGTGGCGGCGCGGGCCATCTCGGCGAAGTACGCGAACTCGGTGAAGGTGAAAGGTTCATCCCCGTACGTCGTCACGGTCAGGCCGATGAGGCCCGACTTGCCGGTACGGAGGGTGCGGGCCGCGGCCGAGGGGCGGTACCCCAGCCGGTCGGCGACCTCGCGGACATGGCGCCGGGTGGCGTCGGGGAGGCGCCCCTTGCCGTTGAGGGCGTCGGAGACGGTCGTGATGGACACTCCGGCGGCGGCGGCCACGTCTCTGATGCCCGCCCGGCCCGGCCGGCTCCCTCGGCGTGAGGTTTCCGCGCGGCTCACCTGGTGCTTCCCTGCTGCTGTCATGGCGAGCCGATAGTAGGGCTCTTGCGGTGGGGTAGTGCGGACGCATATGCACGCGTTGACAGGCACGTTTCTGCATGGTCGTTGTGGCCCAAGTGCCTTTGAAACCATGGCAGTTACCCGGTGTCATGTTAGGACGTGACGTGGTGGCACGTATGGGCCTGCCGACCCCCCGATGTCTCGAAGAGGTCTCAACTCACCTTCACGAGGGATGCGCGCCACGGCGCAAGCCACCGGCGCATAGATATATGTGGACGCGCCCCCCATTTCATACGCATTCATATGAAGACGCCCCGGATGTCGGTGAGACAGACGAGGTCGGCCTCGCGCACGAGTGATGGCTTCCGACCCATACGCAGCGGCGTCCAATCCTCATAAGGTGTGCAGTATTGGATGCCGGTGGTGGTCACGAGGAGGACTGCGGTGAGCGAGACAAGCCCGAAGCTGCGTGCCGAGCTGGAGGGTATCCCCACCTACAAGCCGGGGAAGCCCGCCGCGGCCGGCGGTCCGGTGGCGTACAAGCTGTCCTCGAACGAGAACCCCTACCCGCCGCTGCCGGGGGTCATGGAGAGGGTGACGGCGGCCGCCTCCTCCTTCAACCGCTACCCGGACATGGCGTGCACGGCCCTGACCAACGAGCTGGCCGAGCGCTTCGCCGTGCCGGCCTCGCACGTGGCCACGGGCACCGGTTCCGTCGGTGTCGCCCAGCAGCTGATCCAGGCCACCAGCGGCCCCGGCGACGAGGTCATGTACGCCTGGCGCTCCTTCGAGGCGTACCCGATCATCACGCAGATCAGCGGGGCGGCCTCCGTGCGGGTCCCGCTGACGCCGGGCGATGTGCACGACCTGGACGCGATGGCGGACGCGATCACCGAACGCACGCGTCTGATCTTCGTCTGCAACCCGAACAACCCGACCGGCACGGTGGTGCGGCGGGCCGAGCTGGAACGGTTCCTCGACCGCGTGCCCTCCGACGTGCTGGTGGTCCTGGACGAGGCCTACCGCGAGTTCATCCGCGATGTCGAGGTGCCGGACGGGGTGACGCTCTACCGTGACCGGCCGAACGTCTGCGTGCTGCGCACGTTCTCGAAGGCGTACGGCCTCGCCGGGCTGCGCGTCGGCTTCGCCATCGCCCACGAGCCGGTGGCGGCGGCGCTGCGCAAGACGGCCGTGCCGTTCGGGGTGAGCCAGCTGGCGCAGGAGGCGGCGATCGCCTCGCTGCGCGCCGAGGACGAACTGCTGGGCCGGGTCGGCTCGCTGGTGTGCGAGCGCACCCGTGTGGTCGACGCGCTGCGTTCCCAGGGCTGGACGGTGCCCGAGACGCACGCCAACTTCGTGTGGCTGCGGCTGGGGGAGCGGACGGTCTCCTTCGCCCAGGCCTGCGAGCGGGCCGGCGTGGTGGTCCGGCCGTTCCCGGGCGAGGGCGTGCGGGTCACCGTCGGGGAGACCGAGGCGAACGACATCTTCCTGAAGACGGCGGAGGCGTTCCGCAAGGAGGTCTGATCCGGTCCGGTCCGGTCCGGTCCGGTCCGGTCCGGTCGGGTCGGGTCTGGCCCGGCAGGTTTCGTCCGGCAGGTCTGATGCGGTCTGGCCCGGTCCGGCAGGTCTGATCCGAGCCGGCCCTCGGTCGGCCGAGGGTGTCGCGGCATCTCGTGAGGAGGGGGTCCCCCCAGGACTTGGGGGACCCCCCTTCGCTGTTCGAAAACAGGTGCGCCATAATTGCTTGTGAATGTGAACGCGTTCACAAGCGGGTCCGATTGTTGCCTGTTGTGCAGGGCACATCGGGATGAACCGCCGCCGTGATCGCGGTGACGTAAGGAGAGTGACGACGTGAACCTGGCTTTGGCGCCGGAGACACTGGCGCGCTGGCAGTTCGGCATCACGACCGTCTACCACTTCCTGTTCGTTCCCCTGACGATCTCGCTGGCCGCCCTGACGGCCGGACTGCAGACCGCCTGGGTGCGCACGGAGAAGGAGAAGTACCTCAGGGCCACCAAGTTCTGGGGCAAGCTCTTCCTGATCAACATCGCCATGGGCGTGGTCACCGGCATCGTGCAGGAATTCCAGTTCGGCATGAACTGGTCGGACTACTCGCGCTTCGTCGGTGACATCTTCGGCGCCCCGCTCGCCTTCGAGGCACTGATCGCGTTCTTCTTCGAGTCCACGTTCATCGGACTGTGGATCTTCGGCTGGGACAAGCTGCCCAAGAAGATCCACCTGGCCTGCATGTGGATGGTGTCGCTCGGCACGATTCTGTCGGCGTACTTCATCCTCGCGGCCAACTCGTGGATGCAGCACCCCGTCGGCTACCGGATCAACGAGGCCAAGGGGCGCGCCGAACTCACCGACTTCTGGGCGGTGCTGACCCAGAACACGGCGCTCAGCCAGGCGTTCCACACGCTCTCCGCCGCCTTCCTGACCGGTGGCGCCTTCATGGTCGGCATCGCCGCCTACCACCTCGCCCGCAAGAAGCACGTGCGCGAGATGAAGACCTCGCTGCGGCTCGGCCTGATCACGGTCGTCATCGCCGGCCTGCTCACCGCGGTCAGCGGTGACGTGCTCGGCAAGGTCATGTTCAAGCAGCAGCCGATGAAGATGGCCGCGGCCGAGGCGCTGTGGGACGGACAGGAGCCGGCGCCGTTCTCGGTCTTCGCCTACGGCGACGTGGACAAGGGCCACAACACGGTGGCCATCGAGGTCCCCGGCCTGCTGTCCTTCCTGGCCAACGACGACTTCACCTCCTACGTCCCCGGCATCAACGACGTCAACAAGGCCGAGCAAGAGAAGTTCGGGCCCGGCGACTACCGGCCCAACATCCCCGTCGCCTACTGGGGATTCCGCTGGATGATCGGGTTCGGCATGGCGTCCTTCGCCATCGGCCTCGCGGGACTGTGGCTGACCCGCAAGAAGTTCCTGCTGCCGCAGCGTCTGCGGGTCGGTGACGACGAGGTGCCCCATCTGGTGCTGCTGCCGAACAAGGCACTCGGCCCGCGGCTGACCACCTGGTACTGGCGCATCGCGATCTGGACGCTGGCCTTCCCGCTGATCGCCAACTCCTGGGGCTGGATCTTCACCGAGATGGGCCGCCAGCCGTGGGTCGTCTACGGCGTGCTGCAGACCCGGCACGCGGTCTCCCCCGGTGTCTCCCAGGGCGAGGTCCTCACCTCGATGACCGTCTTCACGCTGCTCTACGCCGTCCTCGCCGTGATCGAGGTCAAGCTGCTGGTGAAGTACGTGAAGGGCGGCCCGCCCGAGCTCACGGAGGCCGACCTCAACCCGCCCACGAAGATCGGCGGCGACGAGCGTGACGCCGACAAGCCGATGGCCTTCTCGTACTAGGCCGAGGGAGCTGCACAGTCATGGAACTGCACGACGTCTGGTTCGTCCTCATCGCCGTCCTGTGGACCGGCTACTTCTTCCTGGAGGGCTTCGACTTCGGGGTCGGCATCCTCACCAAGCTGCTTGCCCGGAACCGGCCCGAGAAGCGGGTGCTGATCAACACCATCGGCCCGGTCTGGGACGGCAACGAGGTCTGGCTGCTCACGGCGGGCGGTGCCACCTTCGCCGCCTTCCCGGAGTGGTACGCCACGCTCTTCTCCGGCTTCTATCTGCCTCTGCTCGTCATTCTGGTCTGCCTGATCGTGCGCGGAGTCGCCTTCGAGTACCGGGCCAAGCGGCCGGAGGGGAACTGGCAGCGCAACTGGGAGAACGCGATCTTCTGGAGCTCGCTGATACCCGCCTTCCTGTGGGGTGTGGCCTTCGGCAACATCGTGCACGGGGTGAAGATCGACCGGAACCTCGAGTACGTCGGCGGTGTCGGAGACTTGCTCAACCCGTACGCGCTCCTCGGTGGACTGGTCACCCTGACGCTGTTCACCTTCCACGGCACGGTGTTCACGGCCCTGAAGACCGTCGGTGACATCCGTGAGCGGGCACGGAAGCTGGCTCTGCGCGTGGGGCTGGTGACGGCCGTGGCGGCGTTGGCGTTCCTGCTGTGGACCCAGGCCCACACGGGCAACGGCAGGAGCCTGGTAGCGCTTCTCGTGGCGGTGGTCACCCTGGTGTCCGCCCTCGTGGCGAACCAGGCGGGGCGCGAGGGCTGGGCGTTCGCGCTGTCGGGCGTCACCATCGTGGCCGCCGTGGCGATGCTGTTCCTGTCGCTCTTCCCGAACGTCATGCCGTCCACGCTCAACGCGGACTGGAGCCTGACGGTCACCAACGCCTCGTCCAGCCCGTACACCCTGAAGATCATGACCTGGTGCGCCGGGATCGCCACGCCGATCATCCTGCTCTACCAGGGGTGGACCTACTGGGTGTTCCGCAAGCGGATCGGTACGCAGCACATCGCCGAACCCGCGCACTGAGTCCGGTGAGGGTGTGTTTCACGTGAAACACACCCTCGGGGCCGAAGGGCATGTTCTCCATGAAACCGATTGATCCGCGACTTCTGCGTCACGCCCGTGCCACCCGGCTCTTCCTGGGGGCCGTCGTCGGGCTGGGTGCCATCGGGGCATGCCTGGTCATCGCCCAGGCGATGCTCATCGCCGAGGTGGTGGTGGGCGCCTTCCAGCACCGGATGCCGGTCGCCGAACTCCGCACTCCCCTGCTGCTGTTGGCCGCCGTCGCCTGTGGCCGTGCGCTGGTCTCCTGGCTGACCGAGCTGGCTGCCCACCGGGCGAGCGCGGCGGTGAAGTCCGAGCTGCGCGGGCGGCTGCTGGAGCGTGCGGCGGCACTCGGCCCCGGCTGGCTGAGCGGGCAGCGCACGGGATCGCTCGTGGCCCTGGCGACACGGGGTGTCGACGCCCTGGACGACTACTTCTCGCGCTATCTGCCGCAGTTGGGGCTGGCCGTGGCCGTCCCGGTGGCGGTGCTCGCCCGGATCGTCACCGAGGACTGGGTCTCGGCGGCCATCATCGTCGCCACCCTGCCCCTCATCCCCGTCTTCATGATGCTGATCGGCTGGGCCACGCAGTCCCGCATGGACCGTCAGTGGCGGCTGCTGTCCCAACTGTCGGGGCACTTCCTGGACGTCGTCGCGGGACTGCCGACCCTGAAGGTGTTCGGCAGGGCCAAGGCACAGGCGGAGTCGATCCGGCGCATCACCGGGGAGTACCGGCGGGCGACCATGCGCACGCTGCGGATCGCCTTCCTGTCCTCCTTCGCCCTGGAGCTGCTCGCCACGCTGTCGGTGGCGCTGGTCGCCGTGACGATCGGCATGCGGCTCGTGAGCGGCGACATGGACCTCTACATCGGGCTGGTCATCCTCGTGCTCGCGCCCGAGGCCTACCTCCCGCTGCGTCAGGTGGGCGCGCAGTACCACGCGGCGGCGGAGGGACTGGCGGCCGCCGAGGAGATCTTCGCCGTGCTGGAGACCCCGGTGCCGGAGTCCGGCACCGGGGCCGTGCCCGCCGGGGCCCTGACCTTCGAGGGCGTGAGCGTCCGCTTTCCCGGGCGGTCCGCGGACGCGGTGACGGACGTGTCCTTCTCGGTGCCGCCGGGGGAGACGGTCGCGCTCGTCGGACCGAGCGGTGCGGGCAAGTCGACACTGCTGAACGTCCTGCTGGGGTTCGTGAAACCCAGTGCGGGCCGGGTGCGCGTCGCGGAGACCGATCTCGCCGACGTCGACCTGGAGCAGTGGCGCTCGCGCATCGCCTGGGTGCCGCAGCGGCCGCACCTGTACGCGGGAACGATCGCCGAGAACGTACGGCTCGCACGGCCCGACGCGGACGACGCCGCCGTACGCGGGGCGCTGGCCGACGCCGGTGCGCTGGAGTTCGTGGACACGCTGCCGGAGGGACTGGACACCCGGCTCGGAGAGGACGGGGCCGGGCTCTCCGCCGGACAGCGGCAGCGGCTCGCGCTCGCCCGGGCCTTCCTCGCCGACCGTCCCGTCCTGCTGCTCGACGAACCGACGGCCGCCCTGGACGGAGCGACCGAGGCGGAGGTCGTGGACGCGGTGCGGCGGCTGTCCGCGGGCCGGACGGTGCTCCTGGTGGTGCACCGGCCCGCACTGCTGGACGTGGCCGACCGGGTCGTGCGTCTCGACGGGACGGAGTCCTCCGGGCCGGCGCCGGCCGTGGCCCGTACCGCCGAGGAACGCCCCGTGCGAACGGCGGAGCCCGGACCGGTCCCGGCTCAGGTCGAACTCGGGACCGGGGCCACCACCGTCGCGCGCGGCGTCCTCGCCCGGGTGCGGGCGATGTCCGGCCCCCGGCGCGGCCGACTCGCCCTCGCCCTGCTGCTGGGCAGCCTGGCGCTCGGCAGCGCGGTCGGGCTGATGGCGACCTCCGGGTGGCTCATCTCGCGGGCGTCCCAGCAGCCACCCGTGCTCTACCTGATGGTGGCCGTCACGGCGACCAGGGCCTTCGGTATCGGGCGTGCGGTCTTCCGGTACGCGGAGCGGCTGGTCTCGCACGACGCGGTGCTGCGGATGCTCGCCGACACCCGGGTGGCCGTCTACCGGAGGCTGGAGCGGCTGGCGCCCGCCGGGCTGCGCCGGATGCGCCGCGGCGACCTGCTGACACGGCTCGTCGCCGACGTGGACGCGCTTCAGGACTACTGGCTGCGGTGGCTGCTGCCCGTCGGCGCGGCCGTGACCGTGTCTGCCGCCTCCGTCGCCTTCACGGCCTGGCTGCTGCCGGAGGCCGGGGCGGTGCTCGCGGCCGGCCTGCTCGCGGCCGGGGCCGGCGTCCCGCTGGTCACCATGGCCGTGGCCCGGCGCGCCGAGCACCGGCTCGCCCCCGCGCGCGGTGCCCTCGCCACCCGCGTGACCGAACTGCTCACCGGAACCGCCGAACTGACCGTCGCGGGCGCCCTGCCCGCCCGTATCAGCGAGACCCGGCGGGCCGACCGGCTGCTCACCCGGATCGCCTCGCGTGCCGCCACCGCCACCGCGCTCGGCGACGGGCTCACCGCGCTGATCTCCGGACTGACCGTCGCGGCGACCGCCCTCGTCGGCGCTCAGGCGGTCGCCGACGGGCGACTCGGCGGCGTGACCATGGCGGTCGTCGTCCTCACCCCGCTGGCCGCCTTCGAAGCCGTCCTCGGCATGCCGCTCGCCGTGCGCTACCGGCACCGGGTGCACCGCAGCGCGGAGCGGGTGTACGAGGTCCTGGACGCCCCCGAGCCCGTTCGTGAACCGGAGCGGCCCCGGCCGGCGCCCGCCTCGCCGTTCCCGCTCGCCGTCAGGAACCTGACGGCGCGGTACGCGGGGCAGGACCGGGCGGCGGTCGCAGGACTCGACCTGACGCTCCAGCAGGGCCGCAGGGTCGCCGTGGTCGGGCCGTCCGGCTCCGGCAAGACGACACTCGCCCAGGTGCTACTGCGCTTCCTCGACGCGGAGACGGGCACGTACACCCTCGGCGGCGTCGACGCCCACGCTGTGGACGGCGACGACGTACGGCGGCTGGTCGGGCTGTGCGCCCAGGACGCGCATCTCTTCGACAGCTCGGTCCGCGAGAACCTGTTGCTCGCGAAGAAGGACGCGACCGAGGCCGAACTGCGGGACGCCCTCGCGCGGGCCCGGCTGCTCGGCTGGGTCGACGCCCTGCCCGGCGGACTCGACACACTTGTCGGCGAGCACGGTGCCCGGCTGTCGGGCGGACAGCGTCAGCGGCTGGCCCTGGCCCGCGCCCTGCTCGCCGACTTCCCGGTGCTGGTGCTCGACGAACCCGCCGAACACCTCGACCTGGCGACCGCCGACGCGCTCACCGGCGATCTGCTGGCCGCCACCGAGGGTCGTACGACGCTGCTCATCACCCACCGCCTGGCCGGGCTGGCGGCCGTGGACGAGGTGATCGTCCTCGACGAGGGGCGCGTCGTCCAGCGGGGACCGTACGCGGAACTGGCCGCGCTGCCGGGACCGCTGCGGCGGATGGTCGAACGGGAGGCGCAGACGGAGCTGCTGGTGGGCGCGCGGTAGCGGCCCGTTCACGGGCCGCCCCCGGTGGGGGCCCGCCCGCTACGGCCGCTCCCCCAGCAGCCGCTCGATGACGACAGCGACCCCGTCCTCGTTGTTGGCGTCCGTCCGTCCGGAGGCCGCGGCGATCGCGGCGGGGTGCGCGTTGCCCATGGCGTAGGACCGGCCGGCCCAGGTGAGCATCTCGACGTCGTTCGGCATGTCGCCGAAGGCGACGACCTCGTCCTGCGAGATGCCGCGCTCGGCACAGCACAGGGCCAGAGTGCTCGCCTTGGAGACGTCCGGACCGCTGATCTCCAGCAGGGCACTGGGGCTGGACCGGGTGATGGTGACGTGCTCGCCGGCGGCGAGGCGGGCGACGGTGAGGAAGGCGTCGGGGTCCAGCGTGGGGTGGTAGGCGAGGATCTTCAGGATCGGCTGACCGGCTCCGACTCCGTCCGGCGCCAGCAGTTCCTCGGCCGGCGCGAGGACGTCGGGTATCTCCATGTGCAGCTTCGGATAGACCGGCTCCTGATGGAAACCATAGGTCTGCTCGACCGCGTACACCGTGCCCGGCGCCGCCTCGCGCACCAGCCGTACGGCGTCCAGCGCGTTCTCCCGTGCCAGCTCCCGCACCTTCACGAAGCGGTGGGCGCCGGGACCGCCGTGCAGGTCGACCACGGCGGCGCCGTTGCCGCAGATCGCCAGACCGTGTCCGTGCACATGGTCGCTGACCACGTCCATCCAGCGGGCCGGGCGGCCGGTGACGAAGAAGACCTCGATGCCCGCCTCCTCGGCCGCCGCCAGGGCGGCGATCGTGCGCGGGGAGACCGACTTGTCGTCGCGCAGCAGGGTGCCGTCGAGATCGGTGGCGATCAGCCGAGGCGGAACGCCGGGGGTGCCCCCCGGCTCGAACGAGGTCGAGAGCTGGGATGAGGCCGGGGTCTCGGGCCGTCGAGTCGCTGAGGTCACCGCGTCATTGTCGTCTATATGTCCGCACGATCGTGCGAGAGTTCGCACATCTGAGGGGTTGTCTCGGTCACGTCAGCTGGGAGGGCGCTTCCATGGCGATCCGCTCGAAGACCTTCTGGTCCGCGGCGAAGTCCGAGCCGGGGATCGGCCAGTGGATCACGATCTCGGTGAAACCCAGCTCCTGGTGGCGGCCCGCGAAGTCGACGAACGCGTCGAGGGACTCGAGCGGACGACCGCGGTCGGGGGTGAATCCGGTGAGCAGGACCTTGTCGAGCGCGGAGGCGTCACGGCCCGCCGCCACACACGCGTCCGCGAGCTTCTCGGTCTGGGTGCGAATGGCTTGTACGGACTGCTCCGGCGTGCCGTTCTCGTACAGCTTCGGGTCGCCCGTGGTCACCCAGGCCTGCCCGTACCGAGCGGCGAGCCGCAGCCCGCGCGGCCCGGTCGCGGCCACGGCGAACGGCAGCCGGGGCCGCTGCACACACCCGGGGATGTTGCGCGCCTCGTGCGCCGAGTAGAAGTCGCCCTCGTACGACACCGCGTCCTCGGTCAGCAGCCGGTCGAGCAGCGGAACGAACTCGGCGAAGCGGTCGGCCCGCTCCCGCGGCGTCCATGACTCCTGCCCCAGAGCGGTGGCGTCGAAGCCGGTGCCGCCCGCACCGATGCCGAGGGTGATCCGGCCCCCGGAGATGTCGTCGAGGGAGATCAGCTCCTTGGCGAGGGTGACCGGGTGCCGGAAGTTCGGCGAGGTCACCAGGGTCCCCAGCCGCATCCGGTCCGTCACGGCCGCGGCGGCGGTCAGCGTCGGGACGGCCCCGAACCACGGGCCGTCCCGGAAGCTGCGCCAGGACAGGTGGTCGTAGGTGTAGGCGGCGTGGAAGCCGAGCTGTTCGGCACGCATCCATGCCGAACGGCCGCCCTCGTGCCAGCGGCGGTACGGAAGGATCACGGTGCTCAGACGCAGACTCATGGCCCCGAGCCTAAACACACATGACTGTTTCACGTGAAACGGTCACCCCAGCAGGCCGAAGGCGATGGACTGAAGTGGATCAGTGGGCCTCGGAAAACCGCAGGTACCGGGGTGGTACGGACTGTGTCAGCCACACACCGTTGGCACTGACATGGAAGACATGGCCGTCGCGGTGCATGGCGGCGGCGTCCACCACGAGGACGACTGGGCGACCGCGTCGGGCGCCGACCCGGGTCGCGGTCTCGCGGTCGGGGGAGAGATGGACGTCATGCCTGTTCATGGGCCGCAGCCCCTCGCTGCGGATCGCCTCCAGGTTGCGGGCCACGGTCCCGTGGTAGAGGTACGGCGGCGGTGTCGCGGCCGGCAGTCCGAGGTCGACCCCGATGCTGTGTCCCTGGCTGGCGCGAATGCGGCTGTCGTCGATCGCGAAGCGCCGCTTGTCGTTGGTGGCGACCACGTGGTCCAGTTCCTCGCGGCTGAACCGGAAGCCGTTCGCGGCCGCCGCCCTGATCAGCGCGTCGATCTCGACCCAGCCACCCTCGTCGGGGGTGAGCCCGATCCTCTCGGGCTGGTGGCGAAGGTGCTTGGCGAGGTACTTCGACACCTTCACGGTGCGTCTTTCGTCCATGTCACCAGCCTGCCGGGAGAGACGCGGATCACGCAGGTCAATTTCGCCCGGGAGGTTTGATCCACAGCCAAGTGATGTTGTCCACAGGCAAGAGGCGCGAAGCTGTGGACAACTGGTCTCCGGTTCAGGGGTGTTGGCCCGGATCCGCGGCACCCAGCGGCGGTTTCGCCCGTGCGAGCCGGCGCCGCGCCTGCGGGGTGAAGCGGGACATCGCGCGGAGGAGACGGGCCTCCGGCGTCACCGGTACCACCGCCTCGTCGCGCACGACCGCGCGCAGGATCGCGTCGGCCACCTTCTCCGGCGGGTAGCCGCGCAGTCCGTACAGGCGGGCCGCGCGCCGCCGCCGGCGCCTCTCCTCCTCTGCGGGGACGCCCGCGAAGTGCGCCGTGGACGTGATGGAGGTGTCGACGAAACCGGGACAGACCGCTGTGACGCCGATCCCCTGCCCGGCCAGCTCCGCGCGCAGACACTCGCTCAGCATCAGCACCGCCGCCTTGGAGGTGCTGTAGGCGGGCAGGGCCTTCGAGGGCTGGTACGCCGCCGCGGACGCGGTGTTGACGATGTGGCCGCCCTGTCCCCGCTCGGCCATCCGCTTCCCGAACAGCCGGCAGCCATGGATCACTCCCCACAGATTGACGTCGAGGACCTTCCTCCAGTCCTCGGTGGTGTGGTCGAAGAACGAGCCGGACAGGCCGATGCCCGCGTTGTTCACCAGGACGTCCACCACGCCGTACTCGGCGTCGACCTTCTCGGCCAGCTTCTCCATGGCCTGCTCGTCGGAGACGTCCACCGCCTCGGCCCAGGCGGCCGGCGCCCCGAGCTGCCGCGACTGCTCGGCGGTGCGGGCCGCGGCCTCGGCGTTCCGGTCGACGGCCACCACCCGCGCGCCGGCCCGGGCGAAGGCGTACGCCGTGGCCCGTCCGATGCCGCTGCCCGCGCCGGTGACCAGGACGAGCTGCCCGGCGAAGCGGTCGGCGTACTTCCCGGTGGCGGCCGGCCGTGGCTGCCCGTCCTCGGTGGCCATGACGAACTGGGTGATCCAGGCCGCCAGCTGGTCGGGCCGGGTGCGCGGGATCCAGTGCCCGGCGGGGAGCGTGCGGCGCACCAGGCCGGGTGTCCACCGCTCCAGGTCGTCGTACAGGCTCTCCGAGAGGAAGGCGTCGTCGAGGGGGGTGATGAGCTGCACCGGCGCGTGCGCGTGGGCGTCCGCCCGTGGTCTGCGCAGCCGGGCCCGCACGTTGTCCCGGTACAGCCAGGCGCCGTGCGCCGCGTCCCGGGGCAGCGACGAGGTCGGGTAGTCGTCGCCGGGGACCTTCTCGACACGCCTCAGAATGCCCGGCCAGCGCCTGCCGAGCGGGCCGCGCCAGGCCAGCTCGGGCAGCTTGGGCGTGTGCAGCAGGTACACGTACCAGGACTTGGCGCCCTGGCCGAGGAGCTGGCCCACCCGGCGCGGGGTGGGGCGCTTGACGCGCCCGGCGATCCAGTGGCCGAAGTGGTCGAGGGACGGCCCGGACACCGATGTGAAGGAGGCGATCCGGCCCTCGGTGCGCCGCACGCTGACGAACTCCCAGGACTGCACCGAGCCCCAGTCGTGCCCCACCAGGTGCACCGGCCTCCCGGGGCTCACCGCGTCCGCGACCGCCAGGAAGTCGTCGGTCAGCTTGTCGAGGGTGAAGCCCCCGCGCAGGGGCCGCGGCGCGGTGGAGCGGCCGTGGCCGCGGACGTCGTAGAGCACGACATGGAAGCGGCCGGCGAGGCGCTCGGCGACCTCCGACCAGACCTCCTTGCTGTCCGGGTAGCCGTGCACCAGGACGACCGTGGGCCGCCGTGCGTCGCCCAGTTCGGCCACGCACAGCTCGACTCCGCCCGTGCGCACCCGGCGTTCCCGCGCGCCCTTCAGCATCGTCACTTCTCCTCCGCTCTCCTCCACCGAGGCCGGATACGGCTGCCGAACGTGCCTCTGCCGTGACGCCGGCGACTGTTGCAGCTGTTAGACCAGTCGTCAACAGTGCGGTCCGGATGCCGGAACTCCGCAGGCCGCCCGGCCCTCAGGGGTCCGACCCCTAAGGTCCCCGTAATACTCGAGGCGGACCCCAAGACGGCTCTGGGGTCTGACGACCGGCGTGGTCCGGATCACTACCGTCGAAGACGTGACTGTGATCGCGACCGAAAGCCTGAGCAAGCGGTTCCCACGGGTGACCGCGCTTGACCGGCTCTCCGTGGACGTCGGACCGGGTGTGACCGGACTCGTCGGCGCCAACGGAGCCGGCAAGTCCACACTCATCAAGATCCTGCTGGGTCTGTCCCCCGCCACCGAGGGCCGCGCCGAGGTGCTCGGCCTCGACGTCGCCACCGAGGGCGCAGCCATCCGTGAGCGCGTCGGATACATGCCGGAGCACGACTGCCTGCCGCCCGACGTCTCGGCCACCGAGTTCGTCGTCCACATGGCGCGCATGTCCGGCCTGCCCCCGACCGCAGCCCGCGAGCGCACCGCGGACACCCTGCGCCATGTCGGCCTGTACGAGGAGCGCTACCGCCCCATCGGCGGCTACTCCACCGGTATGAAGCAGCGCGTGAAGCTCGCCCAGGCCCTGGTGCACGATCCGCAACTGGTCTTCCTCGACGAGCCGACCAACGGCCTCGACCCGGTCGGCCGTGACGACATGCTCGGCCTGATCCGCCGCATCCACACCGACTTCGGCATCTCCGTCCTGGTCACCTCCCACCTGCTGGGTGAACTGGAGCGCACCTGCGACCACGTCGTCGTCATCGACGGCGGCAAGCTCCTGCGCTCCAGCTCCACCACCGACTTCACCCAGACCACGACCACCCTCGCGATCGAGGTCACCGACAGCGACGAGTACCCGGACGGCACCCGCGCCGTGCGCGACGCGCTCCACGCGCGCGGGGTGGAGACCCAGGACGGCACCGGCCTGCCGGGCGCGGGACACGTCCTGCTGCTCACCGCCCAGGGCGAGGAGACGTACGACCTGGTGCGGGACGTGATCGCGGACCTCGGCCTCGGCCTGGTGCGCATGGAGCAGCGACGGCACCACATCTCGGAGGTCTTCCGGGACAGCGACGAACAGCGCGACGCACAGGGGAAGGAGGCGGTCGGCCATGGCGGTTGAACCCACCGCGGCAGTGCCCACGGGTGACCAGACCCGCATCCACAACATCGGTTACCGCAGCTACGACGGCCCCCGCCTCGGCCGCGCCTACGCCCGCCGCTCGCTGTACTCGCAGTCCCTGCGCGGCGCCTACGGCCTCGGCCGCTCGGTGAAGTCCAAGGTGCTGCCGATGCTGCTGTTCGTGGTGATGTGCGTGCCCGCGGCCATCATGGTCGCCGTCGCGGTCGCCACCAAGGCCAAGGGCCTGCCCATCGAGTACACGCGCTACGCCATCATCATGCAGGGCGTCATCAGCCTGTACGTCGCCTCGCAGGCACCCCAGTCCGTCTCGCGCGACCTGCGCTTCAAGACCGTGCCCCTGTACTTCTCACGGCCCATCGAGACCGCCGACTACGTGCGCGCCAAGTACGCGGCCCTGGCCTCCGCGCTGTTCATCCTGACCGCGGCCCCGCTGCTCGTGCTCTACGTCGGCGCGCTGCTGGCCAAGATGGACTTCGCCGACCAGACCAAGGGATTCGCCCAGGGAGTCGTCTCCGTGGCACTGCTCTCACTGCTCTTCGCCGGTATCGGCCTCGTCATCGCCGCCGTCACCCCGCGCCGCGGCTTCGGTATCGCCGCCGTGATCGCCGTACTGGTCATCTCCTACGGCGCCGTCTCCACCCTCCAGGCCATTGCGGAGGCCCGGAACAACTCCGGCGCCATCCCCTGGATCGGCCTGTTCTCACCGGTCACCCTCGTCGACGGCGTGCAGACCGCCTTCCTCGGCGCGACCTCCTCGGCACCCGGCGCCGCCGGCCCGGGCAGCGGACAGGGCGTCGTCTACGTCCTCGTCGTCCTCGGCCTCATCGCCGCCGCATACGGCCTCCTGCTGCGCCGCTACAAGAAGGTGGGACTGTGACGACCCTGAGCATCGACCACGTCTCCCGCTGGTTCGGCAACGTGGTCGCCGTCAACGACATCACCATGACGATCGGCCCCGGCGTCACCGGCCTGCTCGGCCCCAACGGCGCCGGAAAGTCCACGCTGATCAACATGATGGCCGGCTTCCTCGCCCCCTCCACCGGCACGGTCACCCTCGACGGGCAGCCGGTGTGGCGCAACGAGAAGATCTACCAGCACATCGGCATCGTCCCCGAGCGGGAGGCGATGTACGACTTCCTCACCGGCCGCGAGTTCGTCGTCGCCAACGCCGAACTGCACGGCCTGGGCGCCAAGGCCGCCCAGAAGGCGCTCGCCACCGTCGAGATGGAGTACGCGCAGGACCGGAAGATCTCCACCTACTCCAAGGGCATGCGCCAGCGCGTCAAGATGGCCTCCGCGCTGGTCCACGACCCCTCGCTGCTCCTGCTCGACGAGCCGTTCAACGGCATGGACCCGCGCCAGCGCATGCAGCTGATGGACCTGCTGCGGCGCATGGGCGACGAGGGCCGCACCGTGTTGTTCTCCTCCCACATCCTGGAGGAGGTCGAACAGCTCGCCTGGCACATCGAGGTCGTCGTCGCCGGACGGCACGCCGCCAGCGGCGACTTCCGCAGGATCCGCCGCCTGATGACCGACCGGCCGCACCGCTACCTGGTGCGCTCCAGCGACGACCGTGCCCTGGCGGCCGCGCTGATCGCCGATCCGTCGACGTCCGGCATCGAGGTCGACCTCGCCGAGGGCGCGCTGCGCGTCCAGGCCGTCGACTTCGGCCGGTTCACGACCCTGCTGCCGCGGGTGGCCCGGGACCACGGCATCCGGCTGCACACGGTCTCGCCCTCCGACGAGTCCCTCGAGTCCGTCTTCTCGTATCTGGTCGCGGCGTAGGAGGCCGAAGATGTATGACCCCACAGTCGCCCGGCTCACCTACCGGGCCCTGCTCGGCCGCCGTCGGGCCCTCATCCTCGGCGCGCTGCCGCTGCTGCTCATCGTGATCGCCGCGGCCGTCCGCGCTCTCGCCGGAGCCGACGACCAGACCGCGGTGAACGTCCTGGGCGGGTTCGCGCTCGCCACCATGGTGCCGATCATCGGCGTCATCGCCGGCACCGGAGCGATCGGGCCGGAGATCGACGACGGCTCGGTGGTGTACCTGCTGTCCAAGCCGCTCAAGCGGTCGACGATCATCTTCACCAAGCTGATCGTGGCGATCGCGGTGACCATGGTCTTCTCCGCGGTGCCGACGCTGGTCGCCGGACTGATCCTCAACGGCAACGGGCAGCAGATCGCCGTCGCCTACGCCGTGGCCGCGCTGGTCGCCTCCATCGCCTACGCGGCCCTCTTCCTCCTGCTGGGCACGGTCTCCCGGCACGCGGTGGTCTTCGGGCTCGTCTACGCGCTGGTCTGGGAGGCGCTGTTCGGCTCCCTGGTGCCCGGGGCACGCACGCTGAGCATCCAGCAGTGGGCGCTGGCCGTGGCGCACAAGGTCGCCGGCGGGGACATGGTCACCTCCGACGTCGGGTTGCCGACGGCGACGGTGCTGCTGGTGGTGGTGACCGTCCTGGCCACCTGGTACGCCGGGCAGAAACTGCGGTCGCTGACCCTCGCCGGCGAGGAGTGAGGCGTCCGATCGGGGCCGGGCGGTTCCGCCCGGCCTTGACGGAGGCTTCACCCTCACCCGGGCACACTGGGCAAAGCGGATGAAGCGGCAGGAGGACGTGATGGCGGGCGAAGTGCCGGAGGGCGAGGGCCGGGGGACGACCGGGGACACGTGGGACGACGTCGTCCTGGACGCCGACTTCATACGCGCCGCCGGGACCGCCGAGCCGTCCGGCCGGGCACGGATGCTCGCCGCGCGCTGGCGGCGCGAGGAGCCCGAGCCGCAGCCGTGGCGCTCCGACGAGCCGCCCGCCGGCTGGTTCTTCAGCAAGGCCCGCCGGCGTCGGTGGCGGCGGTGAAGAGGCCCGGGGCGTCCGGTAATTCGGTGGCGTCGAAGCCGTCGTAGCGGCACAGTGGTGGTGTTCACCGCGCCGGACCGCATCGGCGCCACGTTCTGGGAGAGGAGCTGGGCGATGTCGATGCACGGCAGTACGCCGAGCTCCCGACAGGGCAGCCCGCGGCGGGCTCCGGAGTAACTACCGGCTCCGTCGAGCCCGCCTCGCACGGGGAGCTGCCCGGGGCGGCCGCTTCGAGCACGCGAATCCCTTCGCGTGGGCCGCCCACCCGGAGGATTGGCCGAGTGGCAAGGCACCGGCTTGGTTCAAGCCGCGGTCGGGGGTCACCCCCGCGCACGTTCGATTCGTGCATCCTCCGCAGAGACCGAGGGCTCAGCCCACCAGCTTCTCCAACAGCACCGCGATGCCGTCCTCGTCGTTCGAGGCCGTCACCTCGTCGGCGACCGCCTTCAGCTCCTCGTGGGCGTTGGCCATCGCCACGCCCCGGGAGGCCCAGGAGAACATCGGGACGTCGTTGGGCATGTCGCCGAAGGCGATGGCGTCCGCCGCCTTCAGGCCCAGCCGCCGCGCGGCCAGCGAGAGCCCCGTGGCCTTCGACAGCCCCAGCGGCAGCAGCTCGACGATGCCCTCGCCGGCCATGGTCACCGAGACGAAACCGCCGGCGGTCCGGCGGGCCACGTCGGCCAGTTCGTCGTCCGTGAGGTCCGGGTGCTGGACGTAGATCTTGTTGAGGGGCGCGCTCCACAGCTCCGTGACGTCCGTGAACGGCGTCGCCGGAAGCGGGCCCGCGACCGCGTAGCCGGGACCGACCAGCACCTCGCCGTCCAGACCGTCGCGGCTGGCCGCCAGGTACAGCGGACCGACCTCCGCCTCGATCTTGGCCAGGGCCACCGCCGCCAGTTGCCGGTCCAGGGTCACCGAGGTCAGCAGGCGGTGCTCCCCGGCGTCGTACACCTGGGCGCCCTGGCCGCAGACCGCGAGGCCCCGGTAGCCGAGGTCGTCGAGGACGTGCCGGGTCCAGGGCACCGCGCGGCCGGTGACGACCAGGTGCGCGGCACCCGCCGCGGTGGCCGCGGCGAGCGCCTCACGGGTGCGCTCCGAGACCGACCCGTCGGAGCGCAGGAGCGTCCCGTCGAGGTCGGTCGCGATCAGCTTGTAGGGGAACGGCCCGGCGGCGGGTCTCACTTGGCCACCGGTTCCAGGACCTCCCGGCCGCCGAGGTAGGGACGCAGCACCTCCGGCACCCGCACGGAGCCGTCGGCCTGCTGGTGGTTCTCCAGGATCGCGACGATCGTGCGCGGGACGGCGCACAGCGTGCCGTTGAGCGTCGCCAGCGGGCGGACCGCCTTGCCGTCACGGAAGCGGATCTGGAGCCGGCGGGACTGGAACTCGGTGCAGTCCGAGGTCGAGGTCAGCTCGCGGTACTTGTCCTGGGTCGGGACCCACGCCTCGCAGTCGAACTTGCGCGAGGCCGAGGCGCCCAGGTCGCCCGAGGCTACGTCGATCACGCGGAACGGCAGCTCCAGCGAGGTCAGCCACTGCTTCTCCCACTCCAGCAGCCGGCGGTGCTCCTCCTGCGACTCCTCGGGGGTGACGTAGGAGAACATCTCGACCTTGTCGAACTGGTGGACGCGGAAGATGCCCTTGGTGTCCTTGCCGTGCGAGCCGGCCTCGCGGCGGAAGCACGGCGAGAACCCGGCGTACCGCAGCGGCAGGCGGTCGGCGTCGATGATCTCGTCCATGTGGTACGCCGCCAGCGGCACCTCGGAGGTGCCGACCAGGTACAGGTCGTCCTTGTCGAGGTGGTAGACGTCCTGGGCCGCCTGACCGAGGAAGCCCGTGCCCGCCATCGACTGGGGGCGGACCAGCGCGGGGGTCAGCATCGGCGTGAAGCCGGCCGCGGTGGCCTGGGCGATCGCCGCGTTCACCAGCGCCAGCTCCAGCAGGGCGCCGACACCGGTGAGGAAGTAGAAGCGCGAGCCGGAGACCTTCGCGCCGCGCTCCACGTCGATCGCGCCGAGGAGCTGGCCGAGCTCCAGGTGGTCCTTGGGCTCGAAGCCCTCGGCGGCGAAGTCGCGGATCGTGCCGTGCGTCTCCAGCGTGACGAAGTCCTCCTCGCCGCCGACGGGCACGTCGGGGTGGATGAGGTTGCCGAGCCGCAGGAGGAGCTCCTGGGTCTCGGCGTCGGCCGCGTCGCGCTCGGCGTCGGCGGTCTTGACGTCGGCGGCGAGCCCGCTCGCACGCTTCAGCAGTTCGGCCTTCTCGTCACCGGAGGCCTTGGGGATGAGCTTGCCCAGCGCCTTCTGCTCGGCGCGCAGCTCGTCGAAGCGGACGCCGGACGACCTGCGCCGCTCGTCGGCAGACAGGAGGGCGTCGACGAGCGCGACGTCCTCTCCACGGGCACGCTGCGAGGCGCGCACACGGTCGGGGTCCTCACGGAGCAGACGAAGGTCAATCACGCGGTCAAGGCTACCGGTGCGACGTTCCACCCCACGACCCAGTATTCCGAACCATGCCGTACGTACCGTTATGGAGGAATTGCTTCCGGTGTCAAGGGAGCAGACCCCGCCTCCCTGGAACGAGGCAGCCGGTGGGTGCCGGGTTGACCTGATTCCCTTGTGCGGAAGGGGACTTGAAGCCGGGTTGTCCACAGGGATCCACATCCTCCGGAGAGTTATCCACAGGCTGTGTGGAAGATCTGTGGATTTCGGAGTTGATCACTCCGGAAGCGTTGTGCGGAGGGAGGAATTCCTGCCTCGAAGCGCCCGGGCGCCCACTTTCGGCGGAAAGGGGTCGCCCCAAAAGATGAACCAAAGGAGACGAGTGGACGAAGGGTGACCTGTGGGGCCTTGACCGATCTTGAGGGGCGGAGGGCGATTTGTCGACTGAGTCCCCGTTGGGTGTCGACTTGTCCCCAGGTCGAGAGAGGGGGGTGTGGATAACTTCTGTGGACAACCAACACCCGCGGACAGCACCGGCCGGAAGCGGCACAAGCGACTAGTGCTGTGACCGGAAAGGTTCACCGGCTCGCGGCGCCCGGCACGGCACTCCCCCAGCCTTCGGCCGGGGGTACCCCCACGCCGCGTTGTCGCATCACCCGAGTACATCCAGTACGCGGGCAATGCTCCGCCTTGCGATGTACCGCACCGGACGCCGCGAGCTTCCCGGCAAACCTTTCCGGCCACAGCACTAGAAACGGCCGTCCTGGCAGCGCGCCACCCAGTCCGCCGCCGCCACGAACTCCTGGTCCGAGGTCCCGGCCAGCGGAGGCCGTACGTCCGCCGTGTCGCCGTCCGCCCGCGGGTACGAGCCCAGGAAGCGCACCTGGAGGCAGATCCGCTTGAGGCCCATCAGTGCCTCCGCCATCCGGCGGTCGTTGATGTGGCCCTCGGCGTCGATGCAGAAGCAGTAGTTGCCGATGCCGGCGCCCGTCGGGCGGGACTGCAGCAGCATCAGGTTGATACCGCGGGTGCTGAACTCGCCCAGCAGGTCACGCAGCCCGCCGGGATGGTCGTCGCGCTGCCACAGCACCACCGACGTCTTGTCCGTGCCGCTCGGCGCGGCGGGCCGAGCGGGCCGGCCGACCAGCACGAACCGTGTCTGCGCGTTCTCCGCGTCGTGGATGCCCGTCTCCAGGGGCACGAGCCCGTACCGCGCGGCCGCGAACTCACCGGCGAACGCGGCGTCGTAGCGGCCCTCCTGGACCAGGCGGGCGCCGTCCGCGTTCGAGGCGGCCGACTCCCAGACGGCGTCCGGGAGGTTCGCCGAGAGCCAGTTGCGCACCTGCGGCTGGGCGGCCGGGTGGGCGGTGACCGTCTTGACGTCCGACAGCGTCGTACCGGGCCTGACCAGCAGCGCGAAGGTGATCGACAGCAGCACCTCGCGGTAGATCATCAGCGGCTGGCCCGCGACCAGCTCGTCGAGCGTGGTGGTGATGCCGCCCTCGACGGAGTTCTCGATCGGCACGAAAGCGGCCTCGGCCGCGCCGGCCCGGACGGCGTCCAGCGCCGACTGCACGGACACGTACGGGACCAGTTCCCGCGTGGCCGTCTCGGGAAGGGTGCGCAGGGCGACTTCGGTGAAGGTGCCCTCGGGGCCGAGATACGCATAGCTCGCTGGCATGACCTCACCCTAATGGCCTCGGCCGGACCCGGCTCGCGTGTCTCATGGAAGCCCCTCCCCCGGGTGAACCGGGTGTGACGGGTGTGATCGCGCCGGTTTCCGCCGTGCTCACCCCTCCAGCAGCCGCTGCCCCACGTACTCGCCGTTCGCCGCCCCGCCCGGGACCGCGAACAGACCGCTCGCCTCGTGCCGGAGGTACGCCGACAGCGCGTCGCCGCGATCCAGCTTGCGCTGCACCGGTACGAAGCCGCGCAGCGGGTCCGCCTGCCAGCAGATGAACAGCAGGCCCGCGTCCGGGGTGCCGTCGGCGTCGAAGCCGTCGTGGTAGGAGAAGGGGCGCCGGAGCATGGCCGCGCCCCCGTTCTGGTCGGGCCGGGTGATCCGGGCGTGGGCGTTGACCGGGACGACGTAGGTGCCGTCCTTGCCGGTCTTCTCCAGGTCCATCGCGGTCGTCTCGGTGCCCCCGCCGAGCGGCGCCCCGTCGGACTTGCGGCGCCCGATGACGTCCTCCTGCTGGGTGAGCGGCAGCTTCTCCCAGTCGTCCAGGAGCATCCGGATGCGGCGTACGACGACGTAGGAGCCGTTCCCCATCCAGGCCGGCTCGCCGTTCGCGGGCACGAAGAGGCGCTGGCCGAAGTCCGGGTCGGCCGGCTTCGGGTTGCGGGTGCCGTCGATCTGCCCCATCAGGTTGCGGGCCGTCATGGGATGCGCGGTGGCTCCGGGGGAGCGGTTGAAGCCGTTCATCTGCCAGCGGACGCGGGCGGCGCCGCCCGCGTCCTTCTGGAGGGCGCGCAGGGCGTGGAAGGCGACCAGCGCGTCGTTCGCGCCGATCTGGACCCAGAGATCGCCGTTGCTGCGGGACTTGTCGAGCCGGTCGGAGGAGAAGTCGGGCAGCGGGTCGAGAGCGCCGGGCCGCTGCCGGCGCAGATCCGTCCGGTCGAAGAAGGAGTGGCCGAAGCCGAAGGTGACCGTCAGCGCCGAGGGGCCCGCGTCCCGTGCCACGTCGGTGTCGTCGAGTGCGGCCGGTTCACCCGCCATCAGCCGCTCGGCCGTCGCCGACCAGCGGCGCAGCAGCGCGGCGGCCTCCGTGCGGCCCGCTCCGGGCGCGAGGTCGAAGGCGACGAGATGGCCGCGGGCCTGGAGGGCGTCGGTGATGCCGGGCTGATGTTTCCCGTGAAACATCGCCCGGTCGGCGCCGAGCGAGGTGAGCGGGGTGGCACCGGCGGGCGCCGCCGTGTAGCCGAGGCCCGTGCCGGCCGCGCCGAGGACGAGCCCGGTGGCACCGGCCGTACCGAGCAGTCGTCGGCGCGACACGCCCGCTCCTGCGGCGGTGCCCGCCCGCGCGGACGCGGTCGCCGCGGGCGAGGGGTTCGGGGAGGTGGCCTCCGGGGTGGACTGGTCGGTCATGGTGCGGTTCAGCCGATCTGCGTGTTCTTGGTGACGGTGACCTGGTCGATGTCGGAGGTCCGCACGGTCACGGCGACCTGCCAGTCGCCCGCCATGGGGATCTGCACCCCGCTCGCCACCCAGTGTCCGGTGGTGACGTGGTCGGGGTTCACCGGGAGCGGTCCGAGGTCCTTCGCGGCCAGCGTGAAGGCGAACTTGAGCTCGGTGATGTCGCGGAGGCGCCCGTTCGGTCCGAGGGAAAAGATGTGCAACTCGTTGCCGCCCACGCGCGCGGGGTCGATGTCGATCCGTACGACGCCCTTGCCGTCCTTGCCGCCGGTGTCGAACGGCATGTCGAGGGTGACCGCGCCCACCCCGGAGGACGAGGACGAGGACGAGGACGCGGTGGACGACGTGGCGGTCCTGGCCTCCGTCTCCGTGCGCCCCGGTTCGGTCTGCGTCAGCACGGTCGTGACGGCGAGCAGCACGACGGCGACACCCGCTTCCATCAGTACGGACCGGCGCAGCCCGAAGCGGTGGGGGTCGGCGTCCCGCAGCCGCTTCTGCCGTGCGGTGTCCAGGGCGGCCTGCTGCCGGGCGAGCTGGGCGGCCCGCCGGGCGGCCTCCCCCTTCGCCGCCTTCCCACCGGGCTTGGCCTTGTCGCCGTCGGCTTTCCCGGTTTCGGTCTTCCCGGTCCCGGGCTTCCCGGCCCCGGCCTTCGCGTCCGGGCCGGGATTCCTGCCCGCGGTCGCCGCGACCTTCGCGCGTGCCTTGGCCGGTGCCTTCGCGGCGGCCGTCTGCGCCAGCCGGCCCGTCCAGCGGCGGGAGGTCCAGGCGACGCCGACCATCAGCGCCACCAGACCGACCTTCACGAGGAGCAGCTGTCCGTAGCGGGTGTCGGTGAGCGCCGACCAGGAGCCGACCTGGCGCCAGGACTGATAGGTGCCGGTCGCGACCAGCGCCAGGACGGAACCGAAGGCGACCTGGGAGAAGCGGCGTACGGCCGCGGTCTCGACCGGGGTCTCGGCGGGCGCCCGGTACAGCGCGACCAGAAGGGCGACGAGACCGCCGAGCCAGGCGGCCACGGCGAGCAGGTGGACGACGTCGACCGGCATCGCGATGCCCGGCTGGAGCCCGGTCGAGGCGTGCTCGGACATGGCCCAGCTGGCCGCGAGCCCGACGGCGACCACGGTGCCGCCGATCGCGAGCCCGAAGGTCAGGTCGCGCTTCTCGTCGTCCGCGCGCTTTTGGTACTCCCCGAAGAGCACCGCGACGAACAGCGCCGCCGCGGCGAGCAGCAGCAGCCGGGAGACGAGGGCCGCCCCGGTCTTGGTCTGGAGCACCTGCCCGAGGAGCGTCAGGTCGAAGACGTCCCCGATCTTTCCGGAGGTGGTGTAGGAGCCGCGCAGGAGCAGCAGCGCGAGCGTGGACGCGGTGAGCGCGACCCAGCCGGAGACGACGAGCCGTTGCACCGCCCGCACTCCCGAGCCGCGCTGCCAGCAGGCCAGTACGAAGGCGGCACCGCCGGCCAGGACGACGAAGCCGGCGTACGACACGTACCGCCCGATCCCGTAGAGCCCGCCGACGATCCCGCCGCCCGCCGTCTGGTCGCCGACCGCGGCGGAAGTCTTGGAGGGGGCGCCGATGGAGAAGGTGTAGGCACCGCCGACGGGGTGGCTGTCGGCCGAGACCACCTGGTAGGCGACGGTGTAGGTGCCGTCCGGCAGTCCGCTGCGCAGTCGCACGGCATACGTCGTCCCGCTGACGTTGGCGGGCTTCCCGGCGTCGACGCGGTTGCCCTTGGGATCCAGGACGCGCAGCGAGTCGTCGCTCATGGCGACCTGCTCGGAGAAGGTCAGCGACACCTGGGCGGGCGCTTTGTCGACCACCGCCCCCTGCTGCGGATCGCTGCCGGTCAGCGCGGCGTGCGCGGAGGCCGGGGCGGCTCCGGCGAGGAGCACGCCGGCGACGGCCATGAGCAGCAGCATCAGGGTCCGGAAGCGTGGGGCGATGGTCTGCGACAAGGTGGTCCCTCCCTCAGTGTCCGGTCGTGGGGTTGTACGTGGCCGATTTCACCGGCATCTCGACCTTGACGGTGCCGGACTCGGCGAAGTGCAGTTCGACGAGGACCGTCTGGCCCTGCCGGGGCGCGCGCTTCAGCTTGTCGAACATCAGGTGGTTGCCGCCGCTCTCGAACACGAGTCGCCCGTGGGCGGGGACGGTGAGGGGGCCGGCCTCCTTCATGACCCCGCCGGCGGTCTGGTGCACGGTGACGTCCTCGGCTTCGGCGCTGGTGACCGAGGTGAGTTCGTCCTTGGCGCCGCCCTTGTTCTCGATGGTCAGGAAGCCGGCCGCCATCGCGGCCGAGAGCGGCTGGGGCATGTAGGCGGAGTGGACGGACAGTTCGGCCTTCGCGTCGCCGGTCCCGGAGGACGCGGCGCAGCCGGTCAGCAGGGCGGTACCGGTCAGGGTCGCGGCCAGGAGCGCCGCCGCCGGTGCCGGCCGCCTCACGGGTTCTCCCCCCTGACGATCCTGGGGAGGTCCTTGGTGTAGTCGTCGACGGTGGCGTCCTCGCCGTAGAGAACGTATCCGGCGTCGGTCTTCGGTGAGAACGCGATCACCTGGGTGCCGTGCATCGAGACGAGCTTGCCGTTCTTGTCCTTCGTGGTCGGCTCGATGGAGATGCCCAGGGTGCGCGCGCCGGCCTGGATGGTGGAGAAGTCGCCGGTCAGTCCTATGAACTGCGGGTCGATCATCTTGAGCCACTTGCCGAGTTCGGCCGGGGTGTCGCGGGCCGGGTCGGTCGTGACGAACACCACGCGCAGGTCGTCCTGCTCGGCCCTGGACAGCGCCTTCTTGGCAACCGCGATGTTGTTCATGGTCAGCGGGCAGGCATCGGGGCAGTGGGTGTAGCCGAAGTAGACCAGCGTCGGGTGGCCGGCGGTCTCCTTGCGGAGGTCGTACTGCTTTCCCTGGGTGTCGGTGAGGACCAGGTCCGGCTTCTCGAACGGCTTGTCGAGGACCGTCGCGGCCTTCTGCGAGGTGTCCTCGGAGACGACGGCGACGGGCTTCCCGCCGTCGTTGCCGCTGCCGCAGGCGGAGAGGGTCAGGGTGGCCGCGGCGAGCAGGGCGGCCACGACGAAGGTCTTGTTGCGCATAGAGAAATGTCCCAGATGTGAGAACTCCGGCGCGCACCGGGGGCCGTACGCGAGAGTGGCACGACCCCCGGAGCGCGTGACGGACGAGCCGGATCAGGCGGTGGTGCGCCTGCGGCCGGCGAGTACGCCGTAGGCCACGCCGGCCGCGCCGACGAGGATGCCGACGATGCCGAGGACGCGGGCGGTGGTGTCGCTGCCGCTCTTGGAAGTGTCGGCGGCGGTGGTCTGGGCGGCGGGCTTGGTGTCGGCAGCGGCGTCCTTGGCCGACGCGTCGTGTCCGTCACCCTCCGAGGCCGCGGCCAGCTGAAGCACCGGCGCCGGGTTGTCCGGCTCCGCCTGGCCCTTCTGCGGCACCTCGATCCAGCGCACGACCTCCTTGTTGGAGTACGTCTGGATCGCCTTGAAGACCAGCTGGTCGGCGTCCTCGGGCAGCGTGCCGATGGAGACCGGGAACTTCTGGAAGAAGCCGGGCTTGATGCCGTCGCCGTCGGCGGTCCAGGTGACCTTGGTGACGGCTTCGGAGATCTTCTTGCCGTGCATCTCCAGCGGCTTGTCCAGCTGGGACTTGGTGACGTCGATCTTCCAGCCGGTCATCGGCTGCGGCATCACGGAGGCCAGCGGGTGGTCGGTCGGGAAGTTGACCTCGATCTTGGTGGTGGAGGCGTTGTCGCGCTCGTTGGGGACCTTGAAGTCGACGACGGCGTAGCCGCCCTTGGCGGCGGAGCCCTCCGGCTGGACGCTGACGTGCGCGAACGCCGGGGCGGACAGGGCGAGGACGGCCGAGCCGGCGACGGCGGCGGTGGCGGCGAGTCGAGAAGCCTTCATTGGGGGTGCACTCCACTTCGAGTGAGTTCCGGTGTCTGAGGGGTGCGCGTGCGGGGCGGGACCGGTGCCCCGGTGTTCCCGCCGGGCGGGCACGCGCGCGCGTGCCGCACGACGGCGGCCGCTCCCCCGGCGGAGACCCGCTCGGTGGGGTGGTGGTCGCGTCGCGTCAGGCAGCGAGGACGAGTGCGGCGGCGGCCGGCGGGCCGCGGCGGATCACCGTGTGCTGGAGTGCGGTGGTGTGGGGGACGAGGGGCGCGGAGTCGGCGGTGCGCCGGAAGCGCGGGCCGGTGCCGGCCGCCGTGGGCAGCCCGGCGCACAGGGCGCGCGCCAGGGCGAGCGCCCCGCGCAGGGACCGAACGAGCGCGGCCTCGGCGGCTCCGTGCGCCGACAGCTCGATCAGCCTCAGCAGGGCGAGGTCGCCGCGCCGCAGCACCCAGCCCGTGGCGACGGCGGCCAGGACGTGCACGAGCAGCATCGGCAGGGACGGCAGCAGCGCGGCGGCCGCGCCGATGGGGAACCATGAGCCCGCCGGGTGGTGCGGGGCGTTCGGGCCCGTGCCGGCGCCGCCGTAGGCGTGTGCGTCGACGAGTATCCGGTAGGCCTGGGCCGGGCTGATCACGGCGGCGGTGGCCCCGCACACGTACCGGGCGGCCCGCTGGACGAGCTCGGCGTCGGACAGCACGGGCAGCGAACCCGTCGGTCCCGTCGATCCCGTGGAGCCCACGGTCATGGCACCGGAGGCCATGGCGCCCATGCCGCTCTGCCCCATGCCGAACAGGCTGTGCAGCACGGTCTGGCCGACCACGAGCAGCGTCGCGATCCCCGGCAGGGAACGCGCGCGCCCGGCGAGGGGCGCCACCACGACCAGCGCCCCCAGGAACCCCGCGCCCAGTGTCCACAGCGGCACCGCGGCGCAGGAGGCCAGCGTGTGCCCGGCCGCGGCCAGCACGACGCAGACCGCGGCGAACACCGCGGCCCGAAGGATCCGGAGACCGCGTCCGGCGGGTGCCGTGCGCGGGCGGGGGGCAGACATGGCGGCCTCATCATCCCACTGGACCCGGGCCCGTCGTACGGCAGGTCCACAAGATGCGGTAGATCCGGAAGGTCACGTTCTGATGTCGTCGGCCCGCACATACACCGATTCCCCGCCCCGCCGCGTCCGCCGATCGGACCGTGTCGTGTCAACGCCGTGCTTACGGCAGGGCACTCGGGGCAATACGTAACGGTATGTCGAGCCGCGCCGGGAGGCTGGAGCATGAGCATCTGGTGGTCACTCCATCTGCGGCGTGACGCCGCGAGCGTGCCGCTCGCGCGGCGACTGCTGCTCGGCACGATGGAGACCGCGGGCGTCGACCCCGACATCTCCTACGACCTGTCCGTGGCCCTGAGCGAGGCCTGCGCGAACGCGGTGGAGTACGGCGGGGACACCGAATCCTCCGGTGGCTACCGCGTCACCGCCTTTCTCGACGGGGAGAAGTGCCGCATCGAGGTGGCCGACGCGGGCCCCGGCTTTCCGCCGGCGGGCCGCCGCCGCCCGGTCCGCGCCGCGCGCGCCGACGCCGAGCACGGCCGCGGCCTGTATCTCATCCAGGAACTCGCCGACCATGTCCACATCCGCAACAGGCCGGGCCGGGGCGGCGCGGTGGTGAGCTTCGACAAGATCCTCAAGTGGCGCGAGGACGCCCCGCTGATGGCGGTGTAGCGCAGCCGGTCGCGGTGCGGTGCCGTGCGGGACGCCGGCCAGGAGTCCGGGCGTGTCCCGGGTCCGGCGCGATTCTTCGCGGCCCGCATGCCGTCGGCGACACGCAACCCGCTCAGGCGTCGGCCAGGAGCTTCGCCAGGGCCTCCAGGGCTTCCGGGTAGACCCGTTCCCGGGGGGTGCCGTAGCCGACGACCACGCCCTGGGGGCGGCCCTCGCCCGGGGTGTGCCAGTGGTCGGCCAGGCGGCCGAGGGCCAGGCCCTCCGCCTCCGCGCGGGCCAGTGTCTCCGCTTCGTCGGCGACGTCCACCAGGGCGTGCAGACCGGCGGCGATCCCGCGCACCCGGCGGGAGCCCAGGCGGTCCAGGAGCTGGTCCCGGCGGCGCCGGTAGCGAAGGCGGCACGCGCGTATGTGCCGGTCGTAGGCATGGCTGTCGATCAGCTCGGCGAGCGCCAACTGGCCGATGGTCTCGGTGTGGTGGTCACTGTGCAGCTTGGCCTCGGCCACCGCGTCGACCAGGTGCGGCGGCAGCACCACCCAGCCCAGTCGCAGGGCCGGCCCCAGGGTCTTGGAGGCGGTGCCCAGATAGGCGACCTGACCCGGCGCCATGCCCTGGAGCGCGCCGACCGGCTGGCGGTCGTAGCGGAACTCGCCGTCGTAGTCGTCCTCGACGATCAGCCCTCCACGCGCGCGTGCCCAGTCGGTCAGCGCCCTCCGGCGCTCCGGGTGCAGGGTCACACCGGTCGGGTACTGGTGCGCCGGGGTGACAACGACGGCCCTCTGCTCGCCCAGGTCCTGGGCGCACACACCGCGTTCGTCGACCCGGACCGGCGCCACGCTGCCGCCCGCCCGCCGCACCACCTCCCGGTGGAAGGGCAGCCCGGGGTCCTCCATGGCGACCTCGGCCCCGTCCAGTACGCGCGTGAGGAGCGCCAGCCCCTGCACGTACCCGGAGGTGATGACGATCCGCTCGGGCGGAGCGATCACCCCGCGCGCCCGTCCCAGATAGCCCGACAGCGCCGTGCGCAGCTCGATCCGGCCGCGCGGGTCGCCGTAGTCGTACGTCAGCGAGGGCGCCGTCGCGATGGCGCGGCGCAGTGCCCGCAGCCAGGCCGCCGCCGGGAAGGTGCCGACGTCCGGGCTGCCCGGCCGCAGGTCGAAGCGGGGAGCACGCGTGTGTGCCGCCGCTCCCGGCTCCTGCGCGTCGACGGCCGGCAGGGCGGCGACCCGGGTGCCCGATCCCTGCCGCGCCGTCAGATAGCCCTCGGCGACCAGCTGGTCGTACGCCGCCTTCGCGGTGCCCCGCGAGATGCCGAGTTCGGCGGCCAGCCGGCGGGTCGCCGGCAGCCGTGTCCCGGGCGCCAGCCGCCCGTCCCGCACCGCGTCGCGGAGCGCCTTCTCCAGCCCCGCCCGGCGGCCCGCCGCCGCGTCCGGTTCCAGATGCAGGTCCAACCCGGCACCGGACCAGAAGTCCTCCACGAGAACCCTCCCCCTAGGTACGTGAATTCACGTCCGGGACCCGCGCCCCGGCGCAGGAAGGCCGGGCACCTCGCGGGTACCCGGCCTTCGGACCCCCATCAGCTCTTCAGCGACGCCATCCAGGCCTCGACCTCGTCGGAGCGGCGCGGCAGGCCGGCCGAGAGATTGCGGTTGCCGTCCTCGGTGACCAGGATGTCGTCCTCGATGCGGACGCCGATGCCGCGGTACTCCTCCGGGACGGTCAGGTCGTCGGCCTGGAAGTACAGGCCCGGCTCGACGGTGAGGACCATGCCCGGCTCCAGCGTGCTGTCGACGTACGTCTCGGTCCGCGCGGCGGCGCAGTCGTGGACGTCCATGCCGAGCATGTGGCCGGTGCCGTGCAGCGTCCAGCGGCGCTGCAGACCCAGCTCCAGCACCCGCTCGACCGGGCCCTCGACCAGGCCCCACTCGACGAGCTTCTCCGCGAGCACGTGCTGGGCGGCGTCGTGGAAGTCGCGGTACTTGGCGCCCGGCTTGACCGCCGCGATGCCGGCCTCCTGGGACTCGTACACCGCGTCGTAGATCTTCTTCTGGATCTCGTTGTACGTGCCGTTGACGGGCAGCGTGCGCGTGACGTCGGCGGTGTAGAGGGTGTGCGTCTCCACACCCGCGTCCAGCAGGAGCAGGTCGCCGGAGCGGACCGGGCCGTCGTTGCGCACCCAGTGCAGGGTGCAGGCGTGCGGGCCGGAGGCGCAGATGGAGCCGTAGCCGACGTCGTTGCCCTCGACGCGCGCGCGGAGGAAGAACGTTCCCTCGATATAGCGCTCGCTGGTCGCCTCGGCCTTGTCGAGGACCTTCACCACGTCCTCGAAGCCGCGCACGGTGGAGTCGACGGCCTTCTGCAGCTCGCCGATCTCGAAGTCGTCCTTGAGCAGGCGCGCCTCGGAGAGGAAGACCCGCAGCTCCTCGTCGCGCTCGGCGGTGACCTTGTCGGTCAGGGCGGCCTCGAGGCCGGCGTCGTAGCCGCGCACGACGCGGACCGGGCCGGTGGCCTCACGCAGCGTGTCCGCCAGTTCGCGTACGTCGGAGGTCCGGATGCCGTACAGGGTCTCGGCCTCGGCCAGGGAGTGGCGGCGGCCGACCCACAGCTCGCCCTGGCCGGAGAGCCAGAACTCGCCGTTCTCACGGTCGGAGCGCGGCAGGAGGTAGAGCGTCCCCTGGTGCCCGTCCGCGGTGGGCTCCAGGACCAGGACGCCGTCCTCGGTCTGGTTGCCGGTGAGGTAGGCGTACTCGACCGAGGAACGGAAGGGGTACTCGGTGTCGTTCGAACGGGTCTTCAGGTTGCCCGCGGGGATGACCAGGCGCTCGCCGGGGAAGCGTGCGGACAGTGCGGCGCGGCGGCGCGCGGTGTGCTCCGCCTGCTCGACCGGCTCGAGACCGTGCAGCTCGGTGTCGGCCCAGCCGGACTTCATGTTCTCGGCGAGCTCGTCGGACACGCCCGGGTACAGGCCGTTCTTCCGCTGCTTGATCGGTTCTTCTTCGGCGGTCTCCGGGGTCTCCGGCAGCTCCTGCGCCACGGTCTTCCTCCTCGATACAGCCATTGGGCCATCCCCCATCGTACGGTCGTACGGAAGGGGGCCAGAGGCGGAAGCGCCTGTTACCGGATCACCGGGCGGCCTACTCGAAGCGCGCCGCCAGCAGCGCCACGTCCTCCGCGCCGTCGGTCACGTCGAGACCGTTCGGCAGGAGCGTGTGCAGGACGTGGTCGGCGACGGCCCCCGGGTCGTGGCGCAGCGTGCGCGGGACGCTCGCCGCGGCCGCGTGCAGCCGGGCGAAGGCACGGTCCACGGGATCGCCGGTGCGGTGCAGCAGCCCGTCGGTGTAGAGCAGCACCGTCTCGCCCGCGGTCACCTGGAACTCCACGCTCGGCGCCTCCCAGCAGGCGAGCATGCCCAGCGGCGCGGACACGGACGTCTCCACGAACTCCGTGCGCCGATCGCCGAGCAGCAGCGGCGGGCAGTGCCCGGCGCCCGCCAGGGTGATGCGGCGCAGGGCGGGTTCGCAGTAGGCGAACAGGGCCGTGGCGGAGCGGGCGGGCTCGGTCAGCCGCAGGAGCAGTTCGAGGTCGGACAGGACGGCGACGGGATCCTCGCCCTCCATCACCGCGTACGCCCGCAGGGACGCCCGCAGCCGGCCCATCGCGGCGATCGCGCCCGGCCCGGCGCCGGTGACCGAGCCGACGGCGAGGCCGAGCGCGGCCTCGGGCAGCGGCAGCGCGTCGTACCAGTCGCCGCCGCCGCGCGGCCCGGTGCGGTGCCGGGAGGCGAGCTGGACACCGGGGACGCGGGGCAGCCGGGAGGGCAGCAGCTCCTCGTAGACCGTCGCCATGCACGCGCGCGTGCGCTCGGTGTCGAGCAGGCGCGCCAGGTGCTCGGTGGCGAAGCGCAGGTAGAGGCCGGCGAGGTGGCGCTGCCGCTCCACCGGTTCGGCGGGCTCGTCGTAGAACCAGACGGCGGCGCCGAGTCGGCCGGCGGTCTCCGTGGACAGGGGCAGCGCGTAGCTGGCGGCGTAGCCGAGTCGGCCGGCCACCTCGCGGTGGCGCGGATCGAGGCCGTCCTCGGCGAACAGGTCGGGGCGCACGACCTCGCCGTCGCCGCCCGGCAGCCCGGCCGCGGTGTCGAGGAGCGTCCCGTAGGGCATCGCGCTGCGCGGCACGGTCTCGATGTGGCCGAGATCGGCCCGCGCGAGACCGAGGCCGATGGTGGTGTCGGGGCCCAGTCCGTCGTCCGGTTCGAGGACGGCGAGGCCGCGCCGGGCGCCGACGAGGGCGGCGCCGGCGCGCAGCAGTTCCTTCAGGGCGGCGTCGAGTCCGTTCGTACGGGCCAGCCGTTCGGTGAGCTCGTTCAGAGTGGTGAGGTCGGAGACCCAGCCGGCGAGCCGGTCCTGGAGGAGGGCGCCCGGCGGGCGGGGCGCGAGCGGGCCGGCCGGACCGCTCGGCGAGGGGTCCGGAGCGGCGGGCGAGGGCGCGACAGTGTGTGCGGGTGCCGGAACTGTCGAATCGATTCCAGCCACTTTCGGAGGGTGGGGGGCGTTCATGGCGTCCGGCTTTCCGACCGGTGCGTATTGCTCAAAAGCATCGCAAACCCCCATGTCATTCTGCGCCGCCAGCAGTGTCTCCACATGTACACGCACTCGTGAGGGGATGTCCAGCATTGTCCTGCCGGGTTTCCTGGTGTCAGAGGGGTTCTCGGGGTCTTCTTCCCAACCTCTTGCTAAAAGGGGAAGTTGGCTTGAAACTGCCTCGGGTGACGGCCTGTTGCGGTCGACTGGGCTTGCTCGACAGAGCGTCACAGCGGTCGTGATGGGTACGTACTCGGAGAAGGCCAGGGGTGGTTGGGGGCTACCCGGAACCTGGCGACGGACCCGGGCGTCTTAGCCACCGACGGCCGTGCCCCATCCTTGCGCGATGGAGGCGGAGAGCAGAAGGCAAGACGGCATAACGCCACGCTCCGCCACCCCGCGCCACGCCCATGCTTCTGGTAGACGCAGTATGGACGGGGCTGCCGTGGAAGCAGCCGATGCTCGGCCCATAGGGGTTCCCCGTGCCTGAAGGCAGGGGTGTGATGCGCCAACAGGTACGCACAGTGCAGTGATCGACACATGGTGTGAGTGGTCCACGGTGTTGCCAGCGGTGCAACGGAAAGGAACGAGCGCTCATGCGCGAGATCCCCGGAAGGCGACGCAGGCTCCCGTCCCAGCACAGTGACGGGGGGCCTGAGCCGATCAGCGCGGCCCTGACCTTCGCGACCCGGTGGCAGTGGCCCGTGCTGCCCGGCGTGGCGACGGATCCGCGGCGCGGCGACCGCTGCGGCTGCCCCGACCCGGAGTGCACGGTGCCCGGCGCGCACCCCTTCGAACCCGGCCTCCTCGCGGCCACCGCCGACGCCCGCATGGTGCGCTGGTGGTGGACCAACCGGCCCACCGCGCCGATCGTCCTGGCCACCGGGGGCAAGGCCCCCTGCGCGGTGAGCCTGCCGGCCCTCCCGGCCGCCCGCGCCCTCACGGCGCTCGACCGCGTCGGCATGCGGCTCGGCCCGGTCGTCGCCTCGCCCACGCGCTGGGCGATCCTCGTCAAGCCCTACTCCCTGGAGCAGTTGGGCGAGCTGCTCTACGCCAAAGACTTCGTCCCCGGCTCGCTCCGCTTCCACGGCGAGGGCGGCTACCTCGCCCTGCCCCCCTCCGAGACCGGAGCCGGCCCGATCCGCTGGGAGCGTGCCCCGCTGCCCGGTTCCGCCTCGCCCTGGGTGCCCGATGTGGAGGCCGTGGTCGACGCGGTGGTGGAGGCCCTCACTCGTACGGGTGTGAGCGCCCCCGAGTTCTAGGGGTGTCGCGGCCGCGGCGGGCGAACCGCCCGCCCGGGGCCGTTATCGTCCCCGCATGCTGCGTCGTTCCGCCGGACCCGGAAGCCGAGTGCCGCGCGGCGGTCTCGATCCCCGGCGCGTCCGCCTGCTCGCCCTCCTGGGCGTCATCGGCTGCGCCGTCGTCATGCCGCTGGCCGGCGCGTCCGCGGGCCAGGTGGGCGACCAGAGCGGTACGGGCGCCCGCTCCCTGCCGCCCGGCGACGACAAGATGCCCTCCGCCGCGCCCGCCCGTTCCCCGCTGGTGCTCGGTCTGGGGCTCGCGACCGCCGCGCGCTGCGGCCCCGAGGTCACCTCGCCCGACGGGGTCGAGGCGCAGACCTGTGTGCTGACCCAGGGCCAGGACACCTGGGCGCGCACCTACCACCGCAACGCGACCGGACGGCTCCTGGACGCCGACCTGACCCTGATGGGTCCGGGCGAGCGCACCGTGCGGACGCACTGCGCGAGGGCCGGGGGCGACGAGCCGGAGATCTGTGAGACACCGCGGGAGCGCAGCAGGGGAACGGCGGCGGAGTACAGCGCCGTCGCGGAGTTCGCAGAGCGCGGCGGACGTGCCGCGCTGCTGCTGCGATCCGGGAGCAACTCGCCCGCGACGACGGGCGGTTGACGTGCGACTGCGCTGGGTGAGCGGCGGCGGACACGTAAGCGCCCGGTTGCTGGCGACGGGGGATGCACCAGCAACCGGGCTACTGGAACGGTAACAAGAGATCGGCAGTTCGCAAATTCGATCCCGGCTTTCCAGTCACCGGGTGGACGGCTTTCCGGTCACCGACTCGCCCGCGCCGCCCGCCGGTTGTGACGGGGGTCACCCGATCTGCCCGAGCGGGGCGGCGGGCCGGGCGGCCGACCGGAGGGCCGGCCGCCCGGCCGTCACTCAGCTCAGCGTGACCTGGCGGTTGGTCAGACCACCGCGGGCCCGGCGCTCGTCCCCGGTCAGCGGCGTCTGCGTGGCCAGCGCGGCGGCCAGTTGCTCGGCGAACTCGGCGGCCGGCTTCTCCACGTCCTGGGCGCCCATCTCGCTCGGCAGGTCCCACACGGGCACGGTGAGGCCGTGCGCCCGGAAGGAGCCCACGAGGCGGGTGCCTTCACCGAGGTTCGAACGGCCCGCCGCGTGCAGCCGCGCGAGAGCGTCCAGAAGCTGCTCCTCCGCGTGCGGCATGACCCAGCGCAGGTGGTTCTTCTCCGGCGTCCGGCACCAGTACGCCGCCTCGACGCTCTCCAGGCGCACGGTCGGAATGGCCGCCGCGTTGGCCCGCTCCAGGGAGGCGGTGACATCCGGCGTCGCGTTCTCCGCGTCCGGCACCCAGAACTCGAAGCCCTCGTGCACCACCGGATCGAAGGGGGCCTCGAGGTCGAGCAGGTCCTGAAGCCGCGGGCCGTCGGCCGGGGCGCGGCGGCCCTGTACCGGGGTGCCGGGCTTGGCCTCCAGGGCGCGCAGCAGGGTGTCGGCGAGGTCGCGGCTGATGTCGCCGGACGCCGTGTCGTTCTGCAGGCCGAGCAGTACCGAGCCGTCGTCGCGGCGCAGTGCGGGCCAGGCCATCGGCAGGACCGTGGCGAGTGTGACCGCCGGGACGCCGTCGGGCAGGCCGTCGCGGAGCGCCAGCCCGGCCGTGGCGGCGGGGACCAGCTCGCGCAGCGCCACCCAGTCGCACTCGCCGGGCAGTCCCTCGAAGGGCCGCTGCACCAGCTCGGTCACCGCGTGCGCGGCGGCCCGGCCGTGGCAGGCCTTGTACCGCCGGCCGCTGCCGCATGGGCAGGGCTCGCGCGCACCGACGACCGGGATCTCTCCATCCGTGAGCTGCGGGCGCTTGGCCTTCGTCTGGGGTCGCTTCTTGGCCATCTGGGTGTCTCCCGGTTACGGCTCGTCTCGTACGGCGCGAGCCTAGCCGTTCACGCCGTCAACGACGGGACCCTGTGGACGCGCCGGGGGAATGGCGGGTAACGCCGCAATGGCGGGTAACGCCGGGGAAGGGGGACAAGCGGCCGGCTCCGAGCGCCCGCGCCCGCGGCACGACCCGGGCATCGCCCGGGCGCGGCGCACGCGTGCGTGTTCAGTCCAGGTCGCCGAAGGCGTCCGTGAAGCCCAGGTCGGGTAGGGCCGACACGGACGGTGCGGTGATCCGGGAGGCGAAGTCGTCGCGGCGGTGACCGGCGTCCGGGTCGTGCACGTCGTCGTGGACGACCACCCATACGGTGACCTCGCCGCCGACGCCGTCCCGTACCCCCCAGTCGTCGCAGAGGGCGGTGATGATGTTCAGCCCGCGGCCACCGTGCGCGGTGACCGAGGGGGTGGCCGGGGACGGGCGGGTCGGGCCGCCGCCGTCGGTCACCTCGACGATCAGGCTGCCGCCCGCGTCCACCCGCCATGCGGCCCGGACGTCGCCGTCGCCGGCCAGGGCGCCGCGCAGCGGCCGGCCATGCTTGCAGGCATTGCTCAAGAGTTCGGAAAGGATCAATACGGCGTCGTCGATGACCGATTCCGCCACGCCACCACTGCGCAACTGATCACGCATCCGGTGTCTTGCTTCCCCCACGCCCGCAGGGCCATGGGGTACGGCCATGCTCGACGACGTGGGCACCTCCTGTGCCACCACCAACGCCACCCCCGAGACCTCCTTCGCCCCACGCCACGGTGTGGATGCCCCACCGGCCTGTACCGGAAACCGGCCGAATCGCGTCCGGCGACGCATTTGGAACGCTCGGTCACTCAACGAGCGCGCCGGAGCACTCCCTGTGATCGTTGCTGGATCGGCGGCCGGTCAGCGGCCGAGCCGGTGCAGGACCGCGCGCGGGCGGTTGGTGATGATGGCGTCCACCCCCAGTTCCACGCAGAGGTCGACGTCCTCGGGATCGTTCACCGTCCACACGTGCACCTGGTGTCCCGCCTGCTTGAGCCGCTCCACGTACACCGGCTGGTTGCGCACGATCCGGATCGAGGGCCCCGCGATCCCGACGCCCGCCGGCAGCCGTCCGTCCCGCAGTCGCGGCGAGACGAACTGCATCAGATAGACCGTCGGCAGGGACGGCGAGGCCGCCCGCACCCGGTGCAGGGAGCGCGCTGAGAAACTCATCACACGCACCGGCGACCTCGTGGCCGAGGCCGGGGCGTCCAGTCCGAACCGCTTCAGGAGTGTCAGCAGGCGTTCCTCGACCTGCCCGGCCCACCGTGTGGGGTGCTTGGTCTCGATGGCCAGCTCCACCGGCCGGCCGGCGTCGGCGACGAGTTCGAGCAGCCGCTCCAGGGTGAGGACGGAGGTGTCCTCGGGGTCCTCGGGCCGCACCTCCCAGTCCGGCTCCTCGACCCGGCCGCGCCAGGACGCGCGCGTGCGCCAGGAGCCGAAGTCCAGCGCGGCGAGGTCGGCGAGCTCCAGGGCGGACACCGCTCCCCGGCCGTTGGACGTACGGTTGACGCGCCGGTCGTGCACGCAGACGAGATGACCGTCCGCGGTCAGGCGTACATCGCATTCGAGGGCGTCCGCGCCGTCCTCGATGGCCTTCCGGTAGGCGGCCAGTGTGTGCTCCGGGGCGGCCTCGGAGGCTCCGCGGTGGGCGACGACTTGGATGTGGTGCTGCCGTGCGTGGGTCACCGCGTCATGGTGCCACCGAGGCGGAATGGGCGGGACGGCGGAGAGCCGTCGATAATGTGTCTGTTTCATGTGAGATGACCTATATAAAGAATGCACCCGGACCCACAGCATCGGCTTATGGTGCTCTGACGGCCCGTGGGAAAAGCTGACTACGTACACACCTGCACATGCACAGCTGGAGCGCGCCGGGTCGCCGGCGGGCATGGCGAGCGTGACCGAGTGCGACCGAAAACAACAGCCGTGGAGCAAGGAGAAGAGCTGTGAGCACCGAGAACGAGGGCAACACGGTACCCCCGGCACCGTCCGCACCTCCCGTGCCGGTGGATGCTCCCGCTGCTTCCCCGCACCCGGCCGCCCCCCAGGGCGGCCCGTCGGCACCTCCGCCCCCGGACGTGCCTCCGCACGTCCCGGGAGCCCACGGCGGGGCCGGCGCGCCCGCACCGCAGGGCCACGGCTCGCCCGTCGACGGCTCCTGGCCGCCCCCGTCCTCCGCCGCGCCCGCATACGGGGACGGCGGCGCGGGAGGCGCCGGCTGGGGCGCCGCGTACCAGCAGCACCAGCCCGCGCCCAAGCCCGGCGGCCGGCGCGGCGGCCTGGTCGCCGCGGTCCTGGTGGCCGCGCTGGTCGCCGGCGGTCTGGGCGGCGGCCTCGGCTACACACTGGCCAGGAACGACGACAGCAGCTCCACCACGGTCTCGGCCTCCGACGCCGGTGCCTCGCAGATCAAGCGGGACCCGAACTCGATCGCGGGCGTGGCCGCCAAGGCCCTGCCGAGCACGGTCACCATCGAGGCCGAGGGAACCGGCGGCCGGGGCGGCACCGGCACCGGATTCGTCTTCGACACCCAGGGCCACATCGTCACCAACAACCACGTGGTGGCCGAAGCCGTCGACGGCGGCAAGCTCAGCGCCACCTTCCCCGACGGCAGGAAGTACGACGCCGAGGTCGTCGGCCACGCCCAGGGCTACGACGTCGCGGTCATCCGGCTCAAGAACGCGCCCTCGGACCTCAAGCCGCTCGCCCTCGGCGACTCCGACAAGGTGGCCGTCGGCGACGAGACGATCGCCATCGGCGCGCCCTTCGGCCTGTCGAACACGGTGACGACCGGCATCATCAGTGCGAAGAACCGTCCCGTCGCCTCCAGCGACGGCAGCTCCGACAGCAAGGCCTCCTACATGAGCGCCCTGCAGACGGATGCCTCCATCAACCCGGGCAACTCCGGCGGCCCGCTCCTCGACGCACGCGGCGCGGTCATCGGCATCAACTCCGCCATCCAGTCCGCGGGCAGCGGCGGCCTCGGCGGCGCCGGCCAGTCCGGCTCGATCGGCCTCGGCTTCGCCATCCCGATCAACCAGGCCAAGTACGTCGCCCAGCAGCTGATCAAGAACGGCAAGCCCGTCTACGCCAAGATCGGCGCGTCGGTCTCCCTGGAGGACACGACCAGCGGCGCCAAGATCACCGACCAGGGCGTCAGCGGCTCGGACCCGGTCGAACCGAGCGGCCCCGCCGCCGAGGCCGGTCTCAAGCCCGGTGACGTCATCATCAAGCTCGACGACCGGGTCATCGACTCCGGCCCCACGCTGATCGGCGAGATCTGGACCCACAAGCCCGGCGACAAGGTCACCGTCACCTACAAGCGCGCCGGCAAGGAGCACACGGCGGAGCTCACCCTCGGCTCCCGCGTCGGCGACAACTGATCCCGGGCGCGCCTGTCCCACCGCCTCCGCAGGTCACAGATGTACTGGTCAGAAGGGGTGCCCCTCAGAGAGGGGCACCCCTTCTGTGTTGAGCGCGACCGTCAGTCCCGGGGCTGGACCATCTTGCCCGACACCGCATCAAGGTGGACGGCTGCTCCCCGAGGTTCCGATTCCCCCTCCGGGTCATGTCGACGATCCGGACGGGGCGCCATTCTCCGAGGCGTATGGGCATCATGATGTCGTCCACGTAGCGGCGGTAGCTCAGGACGTACGGGGCTTTTCCCTACACAAGAGGTTTGCGAATTTCTCGGCGGCCGCTTTGGACTGATCAGGAGTTAGAGACCCTCCATCGTCTTGGTTTTCCACGGAGAAGACGCTCTGAATTTTGCGCTCAGGCCACAAGGCTGTCGGGTTCCCCTTGTCGGTAGCGATATCTACCTGTCCCGGGAATCCAGGCATTGGTTCCCGCTGCTGCACCGTCCAGAAGTAGCCCTGTCCCGCGGTCTTCCGGTACTTCACGGCCGAGTGGAACAGGCTGGAGTTACCCGAGAGCTCGCGGCCGTTCAACGATGCCGTGGCCTGCCCGTCGTGCCCCCTCTGCCGGGGTGAAAGCCGGTGCGCCACAGGCCTCCACGGAAGGCACGGGCAACGAGCCGAGAGCTGCTCGGCGTGGTGGCCTTCACGACCTGGAAGTCAGCCGGTGGACCCCATCTGGACCCCATCTGGACCACGAACCCCGCGAGACGCCGGAGGCCGGTACGCTGTACCCGCTCCGCTCCTGGTGGGCGGGGACCAGGTGGGTTGCCCGAGCGGCCTAAGGGAACGGTCTTGAAAACCGTCGTGGCGCGAGTCACCGTGGGTTCAAATCCCACACCCACCGCACGCAGGTCAGCATAGGTGCTGGTCAGAAGGGGTGCACCGGTCTCCGGCGCACCCCTTTCACGTTCGGCCTGTCTCACCCTTTCTCGCCCGTATCCCAGCGTTGACCAGTACGTGTGGGCCATCTGTGGGCCAGAATCAGGACCCGTCGCCCTCGTCGAGCGCGCGTGAGATCAGGCCGTTGGAGTGCTTCTCGCCGCCCTTCAGGATCTTTGCGTAGAAGCGGTACAGCACTGCGATGCTGTGGCCGGCGCGAGCCGCAACCTCTGCGGGGTCCACCCCTGATTTGATCCAGAGGGAGACGCCAGCATGGCGGAGTGAGTACGGCACAGCGGCGAGTTCCGATTTCACCTCACGAGGCGACAGCACCACCTTCCGCGCTCTCTCCCACACGTCGCAGTACTCGGTGGAGGGGACGCGCCCACCCCGCGCAGCCCGGAACAATCGGCCGTCGTCAGCCGTGCCGTATCGCGTGATGTGCTCACGGAGCAGATGCACGAGAACCGGCGGGATGGGAACGGTCCGAGTCGCACCGCGCTTGCGCCTCTTCAAGCCGCGCTTCTCGTACGACGTGCCGTCGTCCGTCCACCCGCCGCCCACCTCGGGACGGCTCTCCCCGAGCAGCAGTTCGCCCCACTCCTTCACGGACTCAGGCGAGTTGGCTGGCAGGGTGCAGTCCGCTTCAGTGAGCGCGACGATCTCACCAGGGCGCATCGCTGCGTAGTAGAGGCATCCGAAGAACGCGTGCAGGTGCTGGCCGCGCGGCCCAAAATCGCGGACAGCTCCGAGCAAGGACCGCGCCAGTCTCGGGTCCGGTACGTATCGGAAGTCGATTTCGTCGTCACTCTCGGGCGGTGCCCAGTCCACGCGAGGAAGGGGATTGGACGAGAGCAGCCCCTTTTCCTCGACCGTGTAGCGCAGCACGTTGCTCAGGACCATCCGCTTGCGCCGGGCGGTGTTCTCGGCAGCCTTCCCTCCGTCCAGGCGGAGGGAGAGAGCTTCCAGGGCAGGCCGGAGAAGGGCGGGGTCCTCCAAATCTTTGACCTTGATCGAGCGGGCGGAGACCCATTCCAGGGCGGCGCGGATTTCGGCAGGGGGCTCCTCAGCGTGCTGGCGCGGCACCCACGCCCCCTCCGGTCCACGAACCGCCCGGAATGCCCACTGGTAGAGAGCAGCGCGTAGCACAGCAGGGCGGGGCGCTCCCCGCCTGCTGGTGACGAGAACGGGCGTTACTACGGCAAGCGACTCGGCGATACTCGCCCGATGCTTCGCCGCGGCGCGCGGCCACTTCATGAGCATGTACTCCGTCACGTGGTCGTACCAGGTTGGGGAAGTGAGAGCCACCAACTCACGGGCAGGCAGGCCAGTTTCCTCGTCGAACTGCTGCTGTTCCCGGAGCGCGGCCATCAACTCCGCTCGCCTGCCGTCTGCTTGCGGCTTGAGTTTGAAGCTCCGCGAGTGAGGGCGCTCGCCGACCCGCCACCGCAGTTCCCACGGCTTTGGGCGGCCCGCGCGCTTGCGGATCGACCAGATATCGACGTCGTACGTGAGCATGTCTCTCCAGACAGAACGAGGGGCCCGCGCAATGCGCGGGCCCCGGTGAAGCGGTCTGATCTACGCGGCTTGCTGCTCGCAGCGCTCCCACCACACGTCAAGGTCGGCGCGGCTGACGCGGACCTGGCCGTTGGGGAGCTTGCGGAGTCGGGGGGCTTGGCCGCGGGCGCGCATGCGATAGAAGGCGGCGCGGCTCATGCCGATCTCGTCGAGGACTTCGGGGAGCTTGAGCATCTTGGTGCCGGCCAAGGCGGTGACTCCTTTGGTCTTCTTCCTTCTGAGGGATCCGCCACGTCCGCCACGCCGCCACACCGCAGGTCAGAGCCTTGATCGTGTGGCGGATAGCGGTTTTGTGGCGGATAGGTGCCGCCACACGCGGGTGGTGTGGCGGCGTGTGGGCGCGTGGCTGGTCAGCCAGTGAGGGCGGGTTGTGTGGCGGTTTCTGTGGGCGTGTGGCGGATGCCGGTGGCGGTATCCGCCACGGATTCACCCCTGCTGACCTGCGGTGTGGCGGACGTGGCGGACGTGGCGGATTCTCCGGGGGGTGGGGGGCAGTACCGCGTCCAGGCGTCCGTGAGGTCTTCCGCGTAGTAGCCCTTGGGGAAGCCGGACGGGGTGCGGATGCCGCGCGGTTTGATCGGCTTGTTCGCCGGAGTCACGTACTGGCTGAGCATCCGGGCCAGGGTGCGGGAGTTGATCGGTTTGTCGTCCAGGTCGCCCCATGGCGCGTCGTCCATGTGGAGCAGGCATTCGAGGATGGCGGCGGTGGGCATGCGGTCTTCACCGCAGAACACCTTGTCGCGCAGGTCGGTCAGCAGCCGGACTCCGAGGGAGGCTTCGTCGTTGTCGTGGGCGGCGCTGATCAGTTCCAGGCAGGCGGCGCGGGCCCGTGCGGGCCAGTGGCCGCCGGCCGCGTCGGCGACGGCGAGCAGGGGTTCCCACACGTCTGCCGGGCGGTCGGTGACGCCCTCGGGCATCTCGGGCCAGGCGCCCGCGACCTGGTCGCGGACGGTGTCTGCCCACTTGGCGAGCCGGTCACGCAGGGCGTGTCCCTGGCTCTCGTGCTTGCGCTGGCGGTAGGGCTCGGCTTTCTCGTTGGGGGCGCGCTTGCGCATGCGGATGATGACGGAGCGGGTCAGGACGGTGTCCGGCAGGGAGCCGAGCCCGGCCATGGCCACGGCGCAGTAGGAGTTGAAGATCTGCGCGTTCTGGTTGGAGCCCTCTCCAACGCACCGCAGGGCACCCGCCGTGCGCCGGTACCCGGCGTTCAGGAAGCCGCGCAGTGCCTCATCCGTCCCGGCCTTGGGGCCGAAGATGGTGTCCACCTCGTCGAACAGCACTGTGGGCAGTCCGGCGGCGGAGTCGACCAGCCGGTACAGGGCGTTCGCGGACGCGGACACCGTGGTGACCGGTCGCGGGGTCAGGAGTTCCACGATCTCCAGCGCGCGGGACTTGCCCGATCCCGGCTCCGGGGACAGGAACGCGATCCGGGGCGTGGTCTCGAAGCACTCGATCAGGTGGGCGTGCGCGTCCCACAGCGTGACCGCGACGTAGGCGGCTTCGGTGGGGAAGACGTTGAAGCGGCGGTGGAAGGCCTCCACCTCGTCGAGCAGCGCGGCCCCGTCGATGGTGGGGGTCATGCGGCGGCCCTCCTTTCCTGGGTGGTCGTGAAAGCCTGCGTGCAGCCGGACTTGTGTGCGTCGTACTCGGAGACGAGGGCCGCCACGGTGCGGGGCCCGGTGGCGGTGCCGGTCTGCCCGCAGGCACAGGCGTAGGCAGCGGTGGGAGTGTGGCCGTAGTGCTTGGACCAGCGGGCTCCGTCCCAGTGGTGGCGGTAGACCGGCGGGGCGTAGATGCGGATACCAGGCCGCTCGGGCGTCGGGTCTTCCGCGCCGTGGCGTGCCTCGTCGCTCCGGAACTGCTCAGAACGAAGAGCAGTGACGACGCCCTGCCGGGCGGCGCCTTTCGGCTCGCCCACGGCCGCCGCGTCCACAGGCTGTGGAGCGGCGTGCGGCCTGTTCGGCGTGTTGGTGGGGCAATCCAGGGCGGGGGGAGTCGGCGCCGTCATGCCGCCTCCCGTGGTGTGGCATGGGCGATGACCCAGTCCAGGGCGCTGCGGATGGTAGTGCGGCACTCGGCCGGCGGCAGGCCCGTAGCCTCCCCCGCCCCCTGGATTGCCTCCTCCACCACGTGCCGGGGGATGTCGCCCCACGCCACGAACCGCGCCGCCTTGCAGGCGCTCTTGTGCAGGGTGTTGTTCCGCCCGTTCGGCCCGCCCTCGGTCGCGGAGGCGATGACGGCGCACTCGCGTTCCAGGGCGATCCTGGCGGCGCGGGTGCCGTCGTGGACTCGCACGGGCACCGGAGTGGGCCTGTCCGGCTCCACGAGCAACGCGGTGAGCCAGTCCGGCAGTTCGGCCACGGGCGCGTCGTGGGCGATCTCGTACGTGCCGTCGGGGGTGGTGCTGCCTGGGGCGACGACGTAGCCGCCCCAGGCGCGGGTGTCGATGTGCGGTCCGAGCCGGTCGACGCTGCACTTCAGACGCACCCCGGTGGGGGCGGTGAAGTAGAGGTGTTCACCGCGCGCGGTCCGCACCCGGTAGGTATCGGGGAGCACCTGCCCGGCGCGCTCGCAGAGCGCCTGCAAGGAAGTGGCGCCGTCAGGCGCTCCTTCTGGCTCGTCCGCCTTGACGGGGTCCAGGTCGATGACGAGCAGCCCGGCCGGGCCGGTCGCGATCCCGACGTTGTAGGGCCGGTGTGCCCACGCGGCGTGGATGAGTTCGGGGTCGGTGGTGGCTCGCTCCTCCGGGGTGCGGTGCCCGCCGGCGCACCGGCCGGTGCCGGGGCAGGCGCGTTCGGCGTGTCCGGCCGGGCGCTTGCTGCCGGGGTGGAGCGGGATGACGGGCCAGCCTTGTTCGGCCGCCGTGAGGGCGGACGCGAGCAGCGGAAGGCACGGCAGGTCGACGGACAGGATTCCGGTCATGCCGCCGCCTCCACGCTCGTGCGGGAGGCGAGGTACGCGCGGCCGATGTGCTCGCTGTAGGCGGGCGGGATGGCCTCGGTCAGTTCCTTGCGCACATCGGTCCAGTCGATGCCGAGCGCGGCTTGTAGCTCCGGGACGGTGGGCTTGCCACCGCCGTTGCCGTAGGCGGCCACGTACGGGCCGTCGTATAAGCGGCCGTGCCGGTAGCCGCGCACGCGGCCCCGGTGCGGACGGTGGGCCGGCTGTGGGGTAGTCCAGCCGCCCAACTCGAAGTTGCGGTGCCGGATGACTCCGAGACCGAACATCTCCCCGCACAGGGTCAGGTCTTTGCGGATCTCCGCGCGGCCGTTGGGCTGCTCGATGACGTACGGCAGACCGGTGGCGTCGAGCAGGGTGCGGGTCGGCTGCACGAGGTCGACGTGACTGCCGCCCCATCCCTGGGAACGGTTGGTGCCCACGGTGAGCGTGCACTTGTCCTGGCAGGGCGGGGAGGCGTGCACGAACGCGTAGCGCCGGATCTCGCCCGTGGCGATGAGGTGGGCGAGGTATTCCAGGGCGTCGCCGAGGTGGTAGGGGAAGGGGTAGTTCGGCCGGTGGGCGATGTCGCAGCCGTCCACGGCGAATCCCGCGTCCTCGTAGCCCTTTCCGGCCCCGCCGGCGCAGGAGAACAGATCCAGTAAGCGCGGCCGTCGGTTGCGCACTCGCTGGATGTCAGTGGGTTGGGTCATGCTGGGAGACCTCCACAGGTCTGGTTGGGACTGGTGGAACAGGGGCGGCCCCGGTTCTTTGGCGAGACGGTGGGGCCGCTCTTGGCATTCAGCGGGACAGGTTGTTGCTGGTCCGGGCGATCAATCCACGCGTGTGGGTGTTTAGGGTGGTGTTCTCCTGCGCGACGGGCCCGGCGTAGTGGTGGTGGTGCTCGGTGTGGGTGGCCTTGATCGAGCGGACGGCGGATCCGATGGCGGCGGCGACCGTGGCCACGGCGGCGATGGGCAGGGTGACGAACAGGACGCTGGTCAGGGTCACGGCGGCGAATCCTTGGCAGGCGAGCCAGATCCCGCAGCCCAGCCCGACGCACGTGGCACCGACGCCGATGCCAGCGACGGCGGTCCCCGCGGCCCATGGCGGGACGATGCGGCTGTCCGGCTGCGGGACCGGGGGTGTGCTGCCGTAGGCCGGCAGCGGGCTGGGGTCGCGGTAGGCGGTCGGCATCTGCGGCACGGGCCGGTAGGCATCCGCGATGATCCTGCGGGCCTCTGCGCTGGCTTCGGCGTCGCTCATCCGGGGGTGCGAGCGGATGGGGTCGGGGGTGCTCTCGGCAGGGGTGTCGGGGTGCACAACGGGGTCCTTTCAAGGCGGTGGGCAGCACCCCGCGGGTCGGGGTGCTGCCCGTGCCGTGCTTGTCGTGTCGCTTGTCGTCTGACTTGTCGTGCGGCTTGTCGCTTGTCTTGTCTTGTCGCTTGTCGCCTTGCAGGTCACAAGCCGTTTCCGGGCCTCCAGACCCGCCACAGGGGATTGTGTTCCGGGCGGGCCGACAAGCGACAAGCGATCAGTTCTCGGGGGCGTGCTGGCGGTGGACGTAGCGGGCTTTGGTGCCCTCCCCGATGCGGACGGCGGTGCCGTCCTGCGTCCATGTCTTGAGCCAGCCGACGACCGTCTGACGGGTCGTGCCGTGAGTGTCGGCGAGCGCGCGGGCGATCGCGGATGCTCCGGTGCCCTCTGTACCGGCGGCGAGCAGCAGCGCCAACGCGTCCTGTTGCGCCGGGCTGTCCTGCTCGCCCCGTAGCGCCGACAGGTTCAGCCCGCCCGAAGCGGGCGGTGGTCCGTCGTTCGTGGGGGTGTGCGGGTCGGGGGCGGTGCCGAACTGGGCGTCGATCTGTGCCCGGAACTGGCGCAGCATCTCGTCTTCCGGCGAGTCCTGATTGCTCTCCTGGCCGCTGAGCGCCGAAAGCTTCAGCCCCCCTCCAGCCGACCCGGTGTCGCTGCTGTCGTCGGGGGTGTGCTTGCGCATCCAGGCGGTGCGGTCGGCGTCCCAGCGTCGGGCGTAGGCGGGTCCGGCGGCCTTGGCGGACACGTCGTCCAGCACAGGGTGCCGGTCGGAGGTGGCGGCGATGATCTCCCGGATCTGGTTGGGCAGGATCCGCCATGCCTTGAACAGCGCGGCCGGGGACTCCGGGGTGCCCATGAACCCCGCACCCTTGTAGGGGGCTTGGTCGACGCGCAGGCCGCGGGAGCCGGGGAACATCTTGGACAGGTCCATGCCCTCGGTCTCACCGCCGGTGAGGGCGACGCGGACCTTGGCTTCGCGGCGGATCATCAGGTTGCTCAGCACGCTGCCGGTGGCGCCAAGGGCGGTGAGGACGGTGCGGATGCCCATGGCGCGGGCGATCCGGATCACTTCCAGGATCTTCTCCGCGAGCTTGCGCATCTGACGGTCGGGGCTGGCCAGGATCTCCGCGCCCTCATCGATGACCAGCATGATCTGCGGAATCTTGGCGCTGATGGGCAGCAGGTCGGTGTTGGCCTTGGCCAGCACGTCCTGGTAGCCCATCTTGCGCTGCTTGGCGACCCTGACGGCTGCCTCGAGCATCGCCACGGCCTCGTCGTGCGTTCCCGCGAGCCAGTCCACGCCGGGCCGAACCGGCTTGCCGTCCTCCGCCTTCAACTCACCGTTGAGGGCGGGCAGGACCCAGGGCAGGCCGGCGCTGCCGGCGTTGAGGTCGATCACCCACGTCAGCATGTCCTCGGCGCGGGCGAACCCGGCGAGGATCGAGTGGACCAGGTTCGTCTTACCGGAGCCGGTGGGGCCGACGATGAGCGCGCACTGCTCACGCAGATAGGCCCGGATCTCCTCGGCGTTGGTCCGGTAGCCCCACGGGATGCCGGTGTGCAGGGAGAGCGGCCCGTAGTCGGCCGGGTAGGTCCGCTCCTGCTCCAGCACGTTGACCGTGGTCACGTCGATGATGACCCGGCCCTGGTGGATGCCGGGGGAGGCGGTGGCGGTGCAGCCGTGCGGCAGCCGCGCATCCGCCGACAGGCGGCCCGACTCGCCCGCGATCTTGTTCCAGGTGGCGCCGCCCGGCGGGAGTTCGGCATCGATGGAGTACCCGGTACCGGTCTCCCACTTCTCCACCCCGACCACGCGCACGGTGATGCTGCACACGCGCTGGATGCGGTCGATCCACTCCGCGGCGATCGCTCGCCTCTCGGCGGACAGCTCCGCGGCGATCTGCCGCTGCTCGGCTGCGATGGCCTCCTCCTCCCGCGCCTCTTCGTAGAGGGCGGTGGAGCGGGCGGCGGCGCCGATGCCGACACCGATGGTGGCGAGGGATCCGAGGGCGGCCCAGGTCAGGGGGCCGTGGGTCATGGCCCAGGTGGTCCAGCCGGCGCCGACGAGCCAGGAGGCGGCGCGGGTGGCCAGGGTGCGGCCGGCGTGGCGCACCCTCAGTCCGGCGACGGTGTGGCCCAGGGCGCCGGCCGCGCCGACGGCGAGGGCCCAGCCGGGGGGCATGGCGGTTGCGGCGCCGGTGGTGGCGACGGCGAAGGCTCCGGTGGTGGCGGACAGGGCGCCGGTCACGGGTCCGTGACCGGCGGCCCAGTCCAGCACCGGGCCACTACCGCTGTGGTGTTTGGCGGTGGCGGTGCTCATCTCAGACGTTCCAGCCCTTCTCGGCCTCGTGGCCGTTGCGGGGGTCCTCGTGGCGGGCGATGTCCTGCTCGTGGGCCTGCCGGAACAGCGGGCCCATGTCCTCCGCGACGGCGACGGCGCTCATCAGGGCGCCGAAGATGTCGTTGAAGCCGTCCGCGACTTCCTTCTCCAGCGGGAACTCACTGTCGGAGCGCTCGGCGAGGATCTTCATCACGTTGGCCACGCTGGTCAGCGCGGCCGGCAGCCCCTCGACCATGGCCAGGATCTCCATGGCGTTCTCGGGGTCGTACTGGTTGGCGGCCTGCTCCATCTCGGCCGCGACCTCTTCGAACCGGAAACCGGACACGTGCTCTCCTTCACTCACTTCGGGTGTGGTGGGGACCTTGGCTGCGGGCCGCTCGACGCCGTCCGTGATGCCGTCCGTGCCGTCCTCGCCGGCTTCGGCGTCGGCGGCGGCTTCCTGCTCGCGCAGGTTCTTGCGGGTGGCTTCGTCCCGTCCGGCGCGCTGCTCGGCCGCCGTGCGGGCCAGACGTCGGTAGAGGCGGCGGCCGGGGTACATCAGCGACGGGATATCGAACTTGCGTCCGATCGGGGTGGTGATGAGCCCGAGCAGGCCGACGGGGAGGGCGAGCAGGGCGGCGAGCAGGCGGCGGCCGTGGAAGCGGGCCGCGGACCTGCGCAGCGCCTGCCGGGCCGCCTTACGGGCCGGGGCCTTACGAATCGCGGCACGCTGCGCCGCGATGGTGCCGCCGGTCTTGGCGTCGCGCTTGGCCCGGTTCTTGGCGACCGTGAGATCCCGCGCGGCACGAGCCTTGCGGGCGGCAGCGCCGAACAGGCTGCTCCCGCTGTTCCCGCGCTTGCCGAACCGGCTGTTGCCGGCTGTGGCTTTGGCGTTACGGCGGGCGTCGGCGACCGCGCGGCGGGCCGCCGTGGTGTGGGCCCGCTTGTCGGCACGAGACCCGGCCGCGGCCTGCTGCGACGCTCGCAGAGCCTTTATCTGATCGGCCCGACCAGCGGCCTTTCCCGCGCTGCCGGCCGCGTGCTTGGACACGCCATGACTTGCCTTGCCGTGGGTCTTTCCACCGGTGGCGGTGCTGCCGTGGCGTGCGGCCGGGCCGGTGCTGCGGCGGTGCTGGCCCGGCACACTGCCGGACCGGCCAGCACCGCTACGACCAGCGCGGGAGGCTCCTGAACGGCTGCCGCCGCCGCGCGTTCCACCTGTCCCCGTCCTGCCCCGACGTAGGCCAGCGCTATGGGCAGCGCTGCGGCCGGCGGCGCGTGCGGCGGCCCGTCGTGCCTCGCGGCGTGGGTTGGGCTTGCGGGAGCGGGCGGCGGCGAACGTGCCCAGGACCACGGCGCCGGTGGCGGCGACCACGGCGGCGATCGGGCCGCCGGCCAGGGAGGCGGCGGCGACCGCTCCGACGGTGCTGTTCGCCCCGGTCAGGGCGAGGGGGACGACCGGCCAGCCGCCGGGGGTGTGTTCCACCTCCTTCACGTCCTTGCCCGCGGCGGGCGTGGGGTCGGGCGGCGGGGTGAGGGCAGCCTCAACGGCTACCGGCTCGGTGCTGAGTTCCGTCATGCTGTGAGCACTCCTTCAGTGGAGTAGGGCCCGGCCGGTAGCTGTGGAAGGTGGCTGGTCGGGCCTGCCAACAGGGCTTATGCGGTGCGCTGTTCTTCGGGGTAGGCGCAGGGGGCGCACATGCCAAGCGAGGGCGGGATGACGTATCCGGCATCGCGCCCGCACTGGGGGCACCTGCGCCGCGCGGCGTTCGCCTTGGCCAGAGCCGCCCACTTCGCAGGCGTCATCGGCCGCACAGGCTTGGCGGCATCGACGCGGTAGAGGTAGGCGACCAGCGGACCGCGGCGCCGCCGCGGACGCTCCAACTGGGCTGCCACGTCCTGCCCGCCGGGCCGCAGCCCGAGGGCACGCAGTTGGCGGACCGTGGCCAGCCCCTTTGGGGCGAGCCGCCACCGGAAGACGGGGACGGTGGCCATCATCGGCTCGCGATGGCCAACTCAGCGCCGCCTGAACTGGGGTCGCGGTATTCGGCGTAGCGGGCGGAGACCCAGCCCACCGACCAGCCGCACAGTTCCGCCGCTGCCCGCACCGCCAGACCCTCGACGAACGCGGCGTGCACGACCGCACGGGCCCGGTCCTCGGTCAGCTTCTCCGTGGCGGGACCGGCGGACAGCAGAGCGGCGCGATCACGCGCGGCCCGCTCCTCCCGCTCCACTCGTTCACGGCGTTCACGCTCAACGCGCTCTCGCTGCTCCCGCGCGACGCGTTCGGCAGCCTCCCGCTCGCGGCGTTCACGCTCGCGTTGGAGCTGTTCACGCTCCCGCTCGCGGCGTTCACGCTCCTCCCGCTCCGTGCGCTCGCGGGCCTGCTCACGCTCGCGTTCCTCACGGCGTGCGAGCTCTTCCCGCTCGGCCTGTTCACGAGCCATGCGGGCCTCGTGCTCACGCTGTTCACGGGCCAAAGCGGCGGCGTGCTCGCGCTCCTCCCGCGCCCGCCGCGCGGCGTCCTCACGCCGCTCAGCCACCGCGCGCTCGCGCGCTTCCCGCTCAGTCCGCTGCTTCTCCTCCAGCGCGTTCACCGCCTTGGCGATGGCACGCCGGTAGGCGAGCCCGGTTTCCGCAGTGACGATCAGCAGCAGCGGCGCCACAGCGTGCACAGCCACGCCCACCAGGTCGTTCTTCAGCGCGGAGTCGGCGACATTGAGGGCGAGGGTCATGCAACCGGTCATCCACCGCAGCGCGACGGGCCACCGGCCGCCGTTGCCCCCGAGCCGGGCGAGCACCGCATCCAGACGGACCACGATGACCACCGCGGCATCCACCACCAGAGGCAGGATGGGGGCGGTCCAGTGCCACCGATCGGGGGTGTGAGCGGCTGCGAGCGGGGTGACGGTGAGAATCGAATACAGCATCGCGCCCGCCACGATCAGCCACGTGCCGGCCGACAGCGCACGCTCCGCTGAACGGATCTGATCGGTGTTCACGAGCCCACCCCCGCCCGTGAACGCACCCGCACCGCGGCGATCAGAACGACCGGGGAGGCGGGGTCGTCGGGGTTCTCGCTGTCCTCCGTCCACGTCCACTCAGCGCCCGGCACCGGCTCGAAACCGAGCACGCTGAACGCTTCCGCGCGTTCCGTGAACGTCGGCACCGCGGGGCCAAAGCCGTACTCCGGCCACCGCTCCGGGGTGTTCAGCAGCACCACGTACAGGCGCCACCGACCCCGACGCATCGACATCTGCGCCGTGAACTCCCGCGCCATCAGGCAGCCTCCCCCGAGGCGACGCGGTTGGCCAGAGCCGCCCGCTCCGCGAGCACCTTGTGGTGGGCTCGCCGTACGCGCCGCTGGTCCAGCTCCGTCGGCGTCCGGTCCAGCAGCGCGATCCGAACGTCCAGCTCCTCAAGCTCCGCCGCGATGAGCGGAGACTCCCGCTCGATCGCGTCCAGCTCCGCATCCGTCGGCTCCAGCCAGCCTGCGAACGCGGTAACAACTTCCTGAACAGTGACGATGTGGTCCATTGGGTCGTGTTCCTCTCGAAGGGTGAACGGCCCGAACAGCGGCTCCGGTGTTCCAGCACCGGAGCCGCGCGCCGTTGTGGTGGGACCTCTCGCAGTGCACGAGCGGCCACGGACACCCGGCACGAGACGCCGCCTACGGCGCTGGTGTCGGGGACCGTGAGCACTGGTGCTCGGCGCGGGCTCGGACGGCCCGCGAAAGGTTCTGCGCAGTCAAATCAAGCGACGCCGGAACCGCACCCTCGGGGCGGTTCCGGGCAGGTCACCCGGCCCGACATGGGAGGTCGGGGTGGTGACCCGCACCCAGCGACCGCACGTGTTCATGCGGCTGGGTCGGCACTCTGTTGAGTTCTTCGTAGCGCTCGCTCCGGGCCGTGCATCCGGGCGCTGTTCGTGCAGGTCAAATGACCCCCGACAAGCGACCTAGGTCGCTCGTCGTTGATGTGAAAGCTACCTAGGTCGCTTCTGGATCGTCAAGCGTTCGTGCGATCTGATTGGAAACGACCTAGGTCAGGTACGCTTTCGGAGTGGACTCACAGCCGAAGAGGAAGCCCAGCGCTCGCGAAATCGCCGGCAGGATCAGAGACGAGATCGCCGCTGGGACGTTCGGCCCTGGGGACCGCCTCCCGGGGGCTCGGGCCTACGCGAAGAAGCTTGGCGTGGCCTTGATGACCGTGCAGAACGCCTACACGCAGCTCCAGGAAGACGGATTGGTGGAAGGCGTCTCCGGGAGCGGCACCTACGTCCGCGACCCTGCCCCAGGTGAGCAGGGGCCCCGCGAGGCTGCTCAGCGCCTGAGTGAACTGCAAGCCGAAGTTGCGCGCGTCTCGGCCGAACTCGCGGGCCTTGTCGAGCGCGTCAAGCAGCTTGAGACCGTCGTGGCCCCCACTGAGGGGAAGCCCGGCGTCTAGCGTCCCTCGCGGTGCGTTCGTCGTCATGCTCTAAGCGTGTCCCGGCAGGGGCGGCGGGAGTACGTACTCCCGCCGCCCCTGCACCGAACTAAACCGAACTTTGGCTGTTTCACTGGGTGTTGGCGGGGCGTCAGCGACTGCAAGACTGGCCGCATGGCTGAACTGAACGGACACCCCGTCACCCTCGACGAACTCCAGAGCCTCGCCCTCACGAACTATGGGCACTTCACGTCCATGCGCATGGAAGACGGCACCATCCGGGGCCTATCGCTTCACCTGGACCGACTGGTGCGCGACTGCCGAATCGTCTTCGGCGTCCAGTTGGACCGCGAGCAGACGCTGAGCTACATCCGTAAGGCGGCCGACGGCGTCACCGGTGTCGCGGGTCTCCGCGTTACAGTCTTTGATCCCGCGATCGATATGGGACGCCCCAGCGACGCCAAGGACCCTCACGTTCTGGTGAACTTGCGGCCGGCGGGTGCCATGCCCCCTCCACCGCTTACCGCCAAGTCCTACACCTTCACTCGCGACAGCGCGGAGGTGAAGCACATTGGCCTCCACTCGCAGCTCCGGATTCGGCGTGATGCCCAGCTCGCCGGATTCGACGATGCGGTGTTCGTCGAGCCGGACGGTCGTGTCTCCGAGGGTGGAACTTGGAATCTCGGTTTCGTCGACCAGGACGGGACGGTTATTTGGCCTGATGCCCCCGTGCTCCCCGGTACGACGATGCTCTTGCTTCAGAGCCTTGGCACACCGAAGCAGATCACTGCCCCGGTCCGTATCGACGACGTCCCGAACATGGCTGCCGCATTTGCCACGAACACGACGATTGGTGTGCGTTCCGTGAGCGCGCTCGATGACGTGCAGTTTCCGCAGGACCACCCCGTGCTCGATGCACTGCGTGACGGCTACGCCGGGATTCCCGGCGATCGCCTGTAGACGCGTGCCGCCGCCACTCCCAGGGCGGAGATTTACGACAGAGGTAGCCCATGCCACTCGTTACGAAATGGACCGGACGTGAAGTTAAGGCACTGCGTGAAGCCGTACGGATGAGCCTCATGGAGTTCGCTGAGAAGCTCGGGGTGTCCGATCGCATCGTCTCCCGGTGGGAGGCAGACGGCGAGCAAGCCACCCTGCGCATGGTGAATCAAGCGGCCTTGGACACTCTGCTCGCCAAAGCTGACCAGGATGCTCAGGGCCGCTTTGTCGGTATCCTTGCGGCGGACGACATTCCTACTCAAGCGGTCATCGAACCTCATGAAGATCAGACGAGTAGCGGCGAATACGTGAAGCACCCCGGTGACGGAAAGCTCATGGCGCACATCCCGGAAGGGATCTTCCTGTCTGGGGAGGACGACGAACCGGTGTGGGTGGATGAATTCCACATCGACACCTTTCCTACGACCAACGCCGACTATGCGCGGTTCTGCGCAGCCACCCGGCATCCGATGCCTGAGCACTGGCAGAATGGTCGGTGTCCGCGTGAGCTGTACGACCATCCCGTTGTGCACGTAACGTGGCGAGACGCGAACGCGTACGCGACGTGGGCAGGGAAGTCGCTGCCGATAGCCGAGCAGTGGGAGAAGGCCGCGCGCGGAACCTCCGGTCGTACCTTCCCGTGGGGCGACCAAAAGACGGCCGCGAAGTGCAACGTCCGAGAGACCGGAGTGGAACGTACGACATCCGTCTCTCGATACCACAGCGGCGTTTCGCCCTACGGGGTCTACGACATGGTGGGCAACGTGTGGGAATGGCTAGCAACGCCAACCACGCCAGGGCGGTACGAACTGCGAGGTAGCGCCTTCACGAGCCCCCTGTTCCGGGGAGCACCCGCCGTGCCCAACGACGCCAGCGACACGATGCACGACGATGACACCGGGTTCCGCTGTGTGGCAACGCCTGAGCAGATGACTCCTCGGAAGGCGTGACGGGAAGGGCTCATTGCAGGCCCCATGGGCCATTAGTGGAAGGCTTCCAGATGACCGCTGCTGCCTACACTCCTAGGCAGCGGTGGGCATTTGCAGGTCGAGCCGGGCGTTGGTGCTACGCAGCATCATGAAAGTGTTGGCGTACGTGACATCCATCGCCTTGCAGGCGTCTGGTATGAGAACGCGCTTCTTGGATTCGGGTCGTGGCTGCTCATGCGTCACGAGTGTGTGGCCATGCGCAATCGCGTAGGCCACCAGGAAGAAGTCCGCCGTATTCGTTAGGAATTCAGTTAGTGCGGCGGCCGTGTAGCCTCGGGACTGAGCCCATGCGGTGATGCGGCCGAAGTGTGCGGTCGTAGCCGAATCAATCGGGCGAAAAAAGTCCGCATGCCCTCTCGCCCAAGTTGCGAGTTCGTCTCCACCTTCAACTAACTCGGCTTTGACGGGTTCGATGCTGCAGACGATTTGGTTGGCGTGGGCGAAGTCAAGCCAAGCCCAAAATCCCGGCGCTATGTCGAAGGCGTAGTAGCGGTTCTTTGCTTCGATAAGCACATTGGAGTCAACTAGATACATCAAGCGGCTCCAATTGTTTCGACAAGGTTCTGGAAGGTCTGGTGCTTTTTCGTGCCTAGCAGGTGATAGGCATCCCTAAAGGGCGTTCCTCCTGCAAGGGTATCGGTGATAACTGCGCGTGCGAACTGTCGGCTCAGCTTCAAAGGTTGCGTGTTGTAGTAGTTGCCGCCGCTGGGGCTGTCTTCGGACCTTACGGAGGTCACCCGGCGAAACTCTTCCTCGTATCGCTCTCGATAGTCTTCCCATGTGAGGAATCGAGCGTCGTGAAGACGCTTCAGAATCACAAGGGTGCTTACTCGGTATCGGCGCGATAGTCGCTGGAGTTCGGGTAGATTAAGGCTTCCTCGGTAATCATTCCGAATCGACCTCAAAGGCACTAGTACCTCTGCGGCGACTCGATTGCACCACAGCTCTTCCTCATGTTCGGGGCGCCTTGCCAAAGGGGCGTCAGAAAGAGCGCTTCTGCCTAGCCAAATGTGGGCTAGTTCGTGAATCATGGTGAAGTTTTGGGCGGCTTTGGTATCTTTCCCGTTGATGAAGATCAGGGGAGCAGCGCGATCGGATAGGGCAAACCCGCGAAATTCCATGGGGTTCAGTACTCGATGGGTGTCAGCTCCTACTACGCCGTTCACCATCACGAGGACCCCGATGCCCTCGATTCGATCGATTAGTTTGCGTAGTGCATCTTCCCAGGAGGTGAAGGAGGCTCGCTCGCTTACGTCAAAGCGCAGCATCTGCCTTATCTTGGCGGCTACCTCTGTTGGGTTGCTCGATACCCGTGCAGAGCCTACGAACTTAAGTTCGGGGTAGCCATGGGTGTTTGCATAGTCTCGATACCAATCCTGTCGCGACTGGCAAGCGTAGATGGTGTCAAGGAGGTCAACCGAGGGCCGATTTACGCTCCGGTTCCCCATCGTTCGCATGTCAGGGATCGGGACAGGTTCCTCCGGAGGGTGCGGTAGGAACAGCAGGCCCACGGGTGCGTGTGTCGCGTGAGCGAAACCCTCCAACTGCTTCAGTGTGGGAAGCGCGCTTCCGTTCACCCACTGTTCGAAACGCGGCACGCGCCTAGCGATCGTTTCGTCCGACCACCCGGCTCGTTCCACCGCCCAGAGCAATAGCGCTGGCTCTACCCGGACACGAACAGACACGCAACCCACCTCCCCCTTGACCATAGGTTAGGGACCAGAGTGATGCTTGCGAACCCTACGTTCAGTTACGGATCGATCACTGCTCCGGCTGGTTCCCTGCCCAGTCGCCCTGTTGGTCATGCACGTGCCTTGCGTCAGCAGGGCCGTCCGAGGGGGCCGTCGACGCCCCTGCGGCTGGGGCGGTCGGTTTCCCGGTCCGTGCGCAGCACACCCAGACGCGCAGAGGTGCGTGCAGCAGATTTGAGCGTAGGTATGCCCGGAGCCAGACTGTTGCGGCATGATCGGGCGCATGCGATGGCGAGGGATGCGTTGGTGGGTTGCGCTGTTCGGTCCGTTGTTCTTCGTCTTGATGTTCACTATCGGTCCGGCTGTACTCAACATCGTCAAACTGCCAGGTCCCACTTGGGTGACAACTGCCGTTGCAGGGGCCGGCGGGGTACTGCTGCTGGTCGCAACCCCGCTGATGCAGACCAGGTTGGATGCACTAACGCAGCAGTCAAAGTTGCAGGTCGAGCGGGTGCGACGCCTGGAGGCTGCCCTCGAGCCGTTGGTTGGATCTGATCGAGACCTACCGCTTGTCCGAGAGGTGGTCGATCGGGCGCTGCTGGGCATTCATCCCGCAATCCCACTGCCTCCGAGTGCCAACCCTGAGCTGTCCGTAGAGCTGCCTACCTATGTGCCACGGGACGTTGACGCCGATTTGCATACGGCTCTACGGAGGGCCAGCGTATCCGGCGGTTTTGTGCTTCTCGTGGGACCTGCCGCGTCGGGCAAGACAAGGTGTGCGTTCGAAGCGATCAACGCCGTTCTGAGCAACTGGCGCTTGTGTATGCCAGCCACAGCCGAGCGACTTACGGCACTGGTCGACAGCGGGGCGGACCTGAGACACACCGTGGTGTGGCTCAACGAGACGCAAGACTTCCTCGGGACTGGACGCCTCGCTGTTGAGACCGTGCGGCGCCTGTTAGCGGACCACGCGCGACCGGTGGTACTGGTAGGCACGATCTGGCCGAGCGAGTACACCCGGCTAAGTACGTCTAGCACAGCCGACGATGGTCAGGATCTGAACCGGGATTCAAGGGAGATCCTCAAACTGGCCCATCGCTTCTCCATAAAGACTTTCAGCTACGCCGAGCAGGCCCGGGCCCGGGACCTAGCTCAAACAGATCCACGGCTCCAAGAGGCCGTGGACGGTGGCGGGGATGCTGCGTGTCTGACCGAGGTAGTAGCGGCTGTACCGGAACTTATCCACAGGTGGGAACAAGCCGATGACCCATTCGGCGCGGCTGTCGTCAGTGCGGGGGTTGATGCCCGCCTTTGCGGCCACCCGGAACCGCTGCCACTTGGCCTTCTGGAAGCTCTAGCGATCTTTCACCTGACCGGGGCGCAACGTGCGGCTGCCAGGGAGGACTGGTTTACGAGTGCGTTGCATTGGGCCTGCGAACCGGTCCGCGGCTCGGTGGCTCCACTCACGCCTGAGGCTGCCCAAATCGGTCACCTGGACGGTTACCGCGTCACAGATGTTCTTGTTCAACACGTCCAGCGCGTTACGAGACCGATTGCCAATGTGCCTGAGCCACAGTGGGAGCTCTTGATCGCGGAGGCGAGGCCCGAGGCTTGTTTGCACATCGGGGCAACGGCTTACCAAGCGGGACTTCATCGGCTGGCTGAGCGTGCTTGGAGGCGTGCCGCGGAAGCGGGCGACATCAACGCCATGACCGGGCTCGGGGTCGTACTGGCCCGTCAGGAAGAGTACGAGCAGGCACGTTCCTGGCTGGAGCGTGCCGCGGAAGCGGGCGACATCAACGCCATGGCCGGGCTGGGGATCGTGCTGGCCGGTCAGGGTGAGGACGAGCAGGCACGTCCCTGGCTGGAGCGTGCTGCGGAAGCCGGCGACACCAGGGCCATCACCGGGCTCGGGCTCGTGCTGGCCGGTCAGGGTGAGGACGAGCAGGCACGTCCCTGGCTGGAGCGTGCTGCGGAAGCCGGCGACACCAGGGCCATGACCGGGCTCGGGCTCGTGCTGGTCCGTCAGGGTGAGGACGAGCAGGCACGTCCCTGGCTGGAGCGTGCTGCGGAAGCCGGCGAACCCGAGGTCATGGCCGAGCTCGGGGCTCTGCTGGTCCGTCAGGGTGAGCGCGAGCAGGCACGTCCCTGGCTGGAGCGTGCTGCGGAAGCCGGCGAACCCCAGGTCATGGCCGTGCTCGGGCTCGTGCTGGCCGGTCGAAGAGAGTACGAGCAGGCACGTCCCTGGCTGGAGCGTGCCGCGGAAGCCGGCGAACCCAAGGTCATGACCGTGCTCGGGCTCGTGCTGGCCGGTCAGGGTGAGCGCGAGCAGGCACGCCCCTGGCTGGAGCGTGCCGCGGAAGCCGGCGAACCCAAGGCTATGGCCGTGCTCGGGCTCGTGCTGGCCGGTCAGGGAGAGTACGAGCAGGCACGCCCCTGGCTGGAGCGTGCCGCGGAAGCCGGCGACACCCAGGCCATGAGCGGGCTCGGGGGCATGCTGGCCGGTCAGGGTGAGGACGAGCAGGCACGTCCCTGGCTGGAGCGTGCCGCGGAAGCGGGCGACGCCCACGCCGCGGGCCTTCTCCGGACCTCGTCAGCTGAGCATGAAGGGGCCTGAGCCGGCGAATGACTGTCCAGACAAGGCCACTTCAAGGAGGCCCACGCACCCGTGGAGAGGTGTTGGACATCCCCAGACGGATCGGATTGGAGCCTTTGTGGGCCATGTGTGGGCCAGCCAAGGCACTCTCGGTACATTGCGTGTCGTTTCTGCAGGTCACCGGGCCCAGGCGTAGTGCAACCGCAACGTTCTTGAAAACCGTCGTGGCGCGAGTCACCGTGGGTTCAAATCCCACACCCACCGCGTAGCAGGTGAGAAGCTTGCAGGTCAGAAGGGGTGCCACTCTCCGGAGCGGCACCCCTTCCGCGTGACTTTGTCTCACCCCGACTCGCCGGTTTCCCATCTCTGACCAGGGCGTCCGGCCAACCTGCGGCCACGAATCGGGGTCCCTCGCCCCCACTTTCGTGCTCCGCCAACCGCCGTTCGATCAGCGCGTGCTGCAGTTCGTCGACCGTACCGACCCGGCGTGACCGACCACGGGTGAGGTGAGGACGACCCCGTCTGCGCGAGCCGACGGGGGCCGGGTCGTGCCCGGGGCTAGAAGTGCCCGAGGTCCATCTCCTTGTCCAGCCGCTCCTTCAGCTTCACGATGTCCTTCAGGAGGGCATCCATCGCGGCCAGGTCTGCCGGATCCGTCTCCTGCACACCCTCGGACACCTTGTCGGCCAGGTCGCGGAGATCCGCGTAGTACGGATCCAACCCCGCCTCGTCGTGCAGTTGCTGCGCCACGGGAGCCGCAAGCGGCTGAAGCAGGGTGAGAGTCGCCTGGCATTGGTGGTCAGTGACACAACCACCGGCGAACGTCTCTTGCGCAGTGAAGCTCGTGTACTGAAGCGCAGCAGATCTTGTCGCCCTCATCTCATCGGGCTTCACCGTCGGGGTTGTCGCCGCATCGGGCTTGACCGTCGGGGCCGTCGCCGCAGCCGTCTTCGCTTCCCTGGTCGTGCCCGGCTTACCGGCCTCCCCGCTGCACGCCGTCATCAGAACCAGTGCCCCACCCACGGCCAGCACGGACATGCCGCGGCTGCCCCACCTTCGGATCTTCATGCGCGGGAACGTAGCACTTCGCCGGCGGCGCGTTGTTTTCCATCGAGGTCGAGGACTGATCGGCACCGTGAGGTCACGGCCACGACAAGTCTCAGGTCCATCTCCGCAAGGGAAGGGCCGCTCCAGTGTCAATCGGTCGCGGGCCACACCTCGGGCCCGCCGCCGCGCCACTCCACCAGGGGCGACATCGCCACGTCCAGTTCGTCCAGGCCTTCCAGGCCGATCCGTTCAATGAAGACCGACAGCTCGTGCAGGCTGTACGCCGTGCCGAGGGTGGTCCCGTCGGCTCGCACCTGCCGGCCGCCGCCCTCCCCGGGCGGGTTCACGATCACGCGAGCAGTCATGGCACCATCCTGCGGCCGGGCCGTGCGGGACGCATCGCGGCGTGGATCGGTCGAGGTACCCCCACCACGGGCGAAGCGGGGCCGTCCCAGGAGGTTGGTCAGCACCAAAGATCGCGTACGCGGGTCCCTGCTGAACTGCCACGTGCCTGAGCTGGGAGAGAATGCGGCTGGACTCGTGGTTCACCGTGGGTCCCCACAGCCTCGTGCCTGAACGGGCACGCCGGGGGGCACGGCACACTGGGCGATGTCGGCAGTGGCGATTTCGGCGGGGGGAACGTGAGCAAGGGTTGGCCTGAGCGCTGGTGGACGACGGCTCTCCTGGCTGTGGTGCTGACCGGCATCGTGACCTACGACGTCGGGATGGTCGTGGGGGTTCTTACGGAGCCGGTAGTGGACTGGTGGGCTCTTGTCGGGCCATGCCTGGGGGGAACCTGGTTTGCGCTCCTGGCGGTTGTGTGTGCCCGCCGTGCGATCACCCTCCACAGGAGGACACGAGCCGTAGGTGGTGAGACGCAGGCCGGCCGCTGACTCCCGTCGGGCGAGCCGTGGCACCTCGCGGCCATCCTGTGGCCAACAGTGCTACCGCCTGGCCCCGCCCCCGGTGTAAGCACAGGTCATCGGCCGATTGGGAACTGTCCCGCGCACGGTCTTGAAAACCGTCGTGGCAGGTCAGCGTAAGGCCAGGTCGGAAGGGGTGCCGCTCTCCGCAGTGGCACCCCTTCCGTGTGCTCTTGTCGCACCCTGACTCACCGGGTTCGCAGCATCACGACTCGGCCCGCTGGGTGATGGCCGCCTCGGTGCGGTCTCCCAGGAACTCGTACCACCGGCGTTCCAGGCAGACGTAGCGCACATCCGCTTCGACGAGGCTCAGGAAACCCGACACGGTCTCGGTGAGACGCTGCTGGAGCCCTGTGTCGGCCAGCGTTCCGTCCTCGGCGAAGGCCTGGTAGCTGTCGGCCAGGCTGAACATGTCCGGGTAGACGCGGGTGCCCAGGTGCTCCAGCGGAACCCTCAGGGCCCACAGCCCGCGGTTGCCGCCGATCAGGGACGGCGAGGCGGAGACGAGCATCGCGTGCTTGCTCTTGAACGGCTGGGGCCGGACACGGGAGACCCAGTCGATCGCGTTCTTCAGCACTCCCGGCACGGAGGCGTTGTACTCCGGCGAGGAGATGACGAAGGCGTCGCTCTGCTCGAGGCGGTCGCGCAGGGCGAGGGCGCCCTGTGGCAGCCCTTCGGCCGCCTCCATGTCGCCGTCGTACAAGGGCATGTCGAAGTCGTGCATGCCGGCGAGGTCGACGGTGGCACCGGTGTCGGAGATGAGCCGGGCCACAAGGGAGGCGAGGCGTGTGTTGGCCGAAGCGGTCCGCAGTGCCGCGCCGAAGACCAGGAACCGCAGCGGGCCGGGGGGCGTGTCCGTGGGCATGGATCCGTCCTTCCGTCGTGGGGACGCGCCTCCAGCGGGGGCGCCCCACAGACCAGTGTGGTTCCGGGAGCGCGGCCGTGCGACCGGCAGCCGGAGCCGGCCAGGCCGGCGATCGGGTGCCCGCTCGGGGTCGTTCCCGTCGGGGGGCTCAGGGACGGTGGCCCGTCAGACGGGCCGCGGAGGCCATGGTCGCGCGGGCCTCGTGTTCGGTCAGGCCGGTGCGCAGGGCCGCGTCGACCAGCGGGGTGAAGAGGGCGGGGCCGATTCCGTCCTCGTAGGCGCGGCAGGCGGCCCAGAACAGGCGGGTGTTGCGCTGGCCCTCGTGGGCGCCCAGGACGAACTGCACCAGGCCCTCGCCGTGCCGGCCCGCCGAGGGCGGTGCGGGGTGGCGGGCAGCACGGGGCGGGGGGAGCAGGAGGCGCAGGAGGGTTCGCGGGCAGGGGGCCGGCGCGAGGTGCGCGGTGCCGGGGGAGGTGGCGTAGACGCCGTGCCCGGTGCGGGAGCCGGGGCCGACGAGGTAGCCGCCGGCGCCGCGGATGTCGATGCCGGGAGCCAGGCGTCCTGCCGAGTTGGGGACGACGACGTCGGGCGGCCCGCTCAGCCACAGGTGGCGGCCGCCGCTGGGGGTCAGGACGACCACGGTGGCGGGGATGGTGAACAGGTGGCGCAGGGCGAGTTCACGCAGGGCCGCCGTGGCGTTCGTGCCGGTCTTGGTGTCCAGGTCGATGCCGATCAGATGGTGCGGGGGCAGTCCGCAGGCGATGCCGTAGCCGGTCGCCCAGGGTGCGGCGGCGAACAGTTCCCGGATGCGGGCCGGGTCGGTGGAGGCGTCGTACACCCCGTGGCCGAAGCGGCCGCACTCGCCGTGGCAGGGCGGACCGGGCGGGCCCACCGGGCCGGGGCCGTCGCGGTGGGGGGAGCGCAGGGCCGGGAGTTTCGTCCGGGACAGGGGGATGACGGCCAGTCCGCGTTCGGCGGCTGACAGGGCGTGCGCGAGGGCCAGCGTCGTGGCCTGCCGGTCGATGGTGGCCATGCTCCTATGTTCGTACGCATGTTCGAAAAAAGAAAGAGGGGCGGGTGCGGCGCGCCGTGGGGCGGGGTTCTCGGGCGGCTTTCGGGGGAGCGCCTCAGCTCTTGCGGCGCATGGGGGGGGGCGGTCCGCCTCGCCCCCGTCGGAGCTTACGGGGGCAGGAAAGGTGGCGAAAGGGGTTTATCGATATGTCCTCACGCTTGCGTGCGAATCGGGCGCTCCGGGGTGGTTCGCCGGGTTCCGGTGGGCAACTCTGATCTCGCGACGTCGTGAGAAGGCCCGGGCTGTCGGCCAACTGCCCAGGTGAAAGCCGTACTTCACGTACTCCCCGGCAAGGTGGCCGGTGTGTACCCCGTACTGGAGGAGCACCATGGCAAGCATCCGTACCGCCCGTGTTCTCGCCGCCGCGGCGGCCATCCCCCTCGCCGCGGCGCTCTTCACCGGCGTCGCCGCAGCGGGCACGGGAGCCATCGCGGGCGACGGATCGAACGCGGGCGTCGCGGGCGTCGTCGGCAGCGGGGTCGGCCGCGACAACGGCGGCAACTCGTCCACCACGCAGCAGCAGGCGGTCGGATCGGGCGCCTCGAACCGGAGCGACACCGCACAGGTCAACCGCTCCGCGTTCACGGCCATCCAGCAGGGCAACAAGAACGTCGTCATCCACTTCACCCGTCTGTGGTGAGCCGGGGCGGGCCGGCGCGCACTCCGGGGACCCGCCGGCCCTGAACCCCCTGGTGGGTGTGCTCGTGGGGGCGTAACACACCTCTGCCCGGCGGTGCTTCGGCACCGCCGGGCAGACGTATGCCGTGCGACCACGGCAGGCGGGCGTGCCCGGGAGGGCGGCCGCCCGGGACGCCGTCCAGGTCGTCCCCCAGGGGTGAACCCGCAGTACACACGCCCCGTTCCTCCACCTTCAGGAGGTGCGGCCGGCCCCACCCCTACAACCTGAGGCGGACTCGGCTGCGGGACCTGCGGGCGATCCGCGGGAGCGGGTGCCGCTCCTAGCGTGGAGCCATGACCACACCCGTCTGCACCAGCGTGTCGAAAGCCGCCGTACCGGCGACCCGGACTCCGGCGTACCCGTCCTTCGCGGCGTACGTGCGGGCCCGGCAGCCGCTGCTGCTGCGCACCGCCCGGTCGCTGACCGCGAACCCGAGCGACGCGGAGGACCTGTTGCAGACCGCGCTCACCAAGACGTACGTGGCGTGGGAGCGGATCGAGGACCACCGGGCGCTCGACGGCTATGTGCGCCGCGCGCTGCTGAACACCCGCACCTCGCAGTGGCGCAAGCGGAAGGTCGACGAGTTCGCCTGCGACGAACTGCCCGAGCCGGAGCCGGCGCCCGGCGTGACCGACCCGGCGGAGCAGCAGGCGCTGCGCGACGCCCTGTGGCGGTCGATCATGAAGCTGCCCGCCCGGCAGCGGGCGATGGTCGTCCTGAGGTATTACGAGGACCTCTCCGAGGTCCAGACGGCCGAGGTGCTCGGAGTGTCCGTGGGGACGGTGAAGTCGGCGGTGTCGCGGGCGCTCGGCAAGCTGCGGGAGGATCCGGAGCTGGTGCGCGTGCGCTGACCGTTGGGGGAACGTTGTGTGATCGATCATCCGGAGCTAGTGACATACCACGCGGTATGTGAGCAGAATCAGCGCAGCCCTTACCACCGCGTAGGCGACGCCGCCCCGGGAGGACGCCGTGCTGAGCACCATGCAGGACGTACCGCTGCTGATCTCGAGGATCCTGGCCCACGGGTCGACGATCCACGGGGCGTCGCAGGTGATCAGCTGGACCGGTGACAGCGAGCCGCACCGCCGCTCCTTCGCAGGGATCGGCGAGCGCGCGGCCCAGCTGGCGCACGCCCTTCGCGACGACCTCGGCGTCGCGGCCGACGACCGTGTGGCCACCCTCATGTGGAACAACGCCGAGCACGTCGAGGCGTACTTCGCGATCCCGTGCATGGGCGCGGTGCTGCACACCCTCAACCTGCGCCTGCCCGCCGAGCAGTTGGCCTGGATCGTCAACCACGCCGCCGACCGCGTCATCATCGTCAACGGCTCCCTGATCCCGCTGCTCGGCCCGCTGCTGCCGCACCTGAAGACGGTCGAGCACGTCGTCGTCTCGGGCCCCGGCGACCGCACCCCGCTCGACGGCTCCCACGCCCGGGTGCACGAGTACGAGGACCTGATCGCGGCCAAGCCGGTCACCTACGACTGGCCCGAGCTGGACGAACGCCAGGCCGCCGCCATGTGCTACACCTCCGGCACCACGGGCGACCCCAAGGGCGTGGTCTACAGCCACCGTTCGGTCTACCTGCACTCCATGCAGGTCAACATGAGCGAGTCCATGGGACTGACCGATCACGACACCACGCTCGTGGTGGTCCCGCAGTTCCACGTCAACGCCTGGGGCCTGCCGCACGCCACCTTCCTGTCCGGCGTCAACCTGCTGATGCCGGACCGCTTTCTGCAGCCGGCTCCCCTCGCCGAGATGATCGAGCGGGAGAAGCCGACCCACGCCGCCGCCGTGCCCACCATCTGGCAGGGGCTGCTCGCCGAGCTGACCGCCCGGCCCCGTGACGTCTCCGCCCTCACCCAGGTCACCATCGGCGGCTCGGCCTGCCCGCCCTCCCTCATGGAGGCCTTCGACCGGCTGGGCATGCGGGTCTGCCACGCCTGGGGCATGACCGAGACCTCCCCGCTCGGCACGGTGGCCCGCCCGCCGGCCCACGCGGTCGGCACCGACGAGGAGTTCGGCTACCGCCTCACCCAGGGCCGCTTCCCGGCCGGCGTCGAGGCCCGTCTGACCGGACCCGGCGGCGAACGCCTCCCCTGGGACGGCGAGTCCGCGGGCGAGCTGGAGGTCCGCGGACCGTGGATCGCCGGCGCCTACTACAACGGCCCCGGCGCCGAACCGCTGCGCCCGGCCGACAAGTTCAGCGAGGACGGCTGGCTGAAGACCGGCGACGTCGGCACCATCAGCCCCGACGGCTTCCTCACCCTCACCGACCGGGCCAAGGACGTCATCAAGTCGGGCGGCGAGTGGATCTCCTCCGTCGAGCTGGAGAACGCCCTGATGTCCCACCTGGACGTCGCCGAGGCCGCGGTCGTCGCCGTCCCCGACGACAAGTGGGGCGAACGCCCGCTGGCCACCGTCGTCCTCAAGGAAGGCGCCACCGCCGGCTTCGAGGCGCTGCGCGCCTTCCTCCAGGAGGAGCGCGGGATCGCCAAGTGGCAGCTCCCGGAACGCTGGACGATCATCGGGGCCGTTCCGAAGACCAGCGTCGGCAAGTTCGACAAGAAGGTGCTGCGCAGGCAGTACGCCGCAGGAGAGCTGGACGTCACCCGGATCTGACCGCGGGCCGGACGGCACGCGCACGCGCACGCGTACGACGCGGGGGCGCCGGGCGGGGACCACCACGGATCCCCGCCCGGCGCCCCCGCGCCGTAAGGACGTGGGCCAGCCGGTCGGCTGGTCGGTCGGTCGGCTGGTCAGTTGGTACCGATGCGGGCCAGCAGGTCGACGATCCGGCTCTGCACCTCGTCGCTGGTGGACCGCTCCGCGAGGAACAGCACCGTCTCGCCCGAGGCCAGCCGCGGCAGGTCGGCCTGGCCGACGGCGGCCGTGTAGACGACCAGCGGCGTGCGGTTGAGCTGCCCGTTCGCGCGCAGCCAGTCCAGGATCCCGGCGCGGCGCCGGTGCATCTGCATCAGGTCCATCACGACCAGGTTCGGCCGGAACTGCCCGGCGAGCGTCACCGCGTCGTTGTCGCTCGCGGCCCGCGCCACCTGCATCCCGCGCCGCTCCAGCGTCGCCGTCAGCGCCAGCGCGATCTCCGCGTGCTCCTCGATCAGCAGCACACGCGGCGGATGCTGCTCGCTGTCGCGCGGCGCGAGCGCCTTCAGCAGTACGGCCGGATCGGCGCCGTAGGCCGCCTCGCGCGTCGCCTGCCCGAGTCCGGCCGTGACCAGCACCGGCACCTCGGCGGCGACGGCCGCCTGCCGCAGCGACTGCAACGCCGTGCGCGTGATCGGCCCGGTCAGCGGGTCGACGAACAGCGCGGCGGGGAAGGCCGCGATCTGCGCGTCCACCTCCTCGCGCGAGTTCACGATGACCGGCCGGTAGCCGCGGTCGCTCAGCGCCTGCTGGGTGGTGACGTCGGGGGCCGGCCAGACCAGCAGCCGACGCGGGTTGTCCAGCGGTTCCGGCGGCAGTTCGTCGTCCATCGGCTGCGGCCGCGGGGTGTCCGCGATCTCCACGGCACCGCCGGGACCGTCCAGCGGCTCGGGCCCCTCGGCGGCGTTCTCGTCCGGAGCCCCGATGGCGTACGACCGTCCGCCGCCCTCGGTGCCGACGGCCATGGCGGGTCCGCCCAGGGAGGGCTGCGCGGGGGGCTGCTCGGCCGGCGGGTGCGGGCGGGCCGTCTGGTCCGGGCGCTGTGCCTGCGTCTGCGGCGGGGTCTGCGTCTGGGGGCGCGCGGCGGCGGCCGGGTCGGGCGGAGTGCCCAGTTTGCGGCGGCGGCCGGAACCGCCGGTCGTCTGCGGGGGCGGCGTGGCCGACGGCGGCTGCGGTGCCTGCACCTGTGCCGCCTGACGACTGAACGGCACGCCCTGCCCCAGCGTGCGCACGCTGATCGCCCGCCCCTGCGTCGAGTTGGGGTCGACGGGCGCGGCGGCCTCGGCGGGCAGCGGCTGGGCCGCGCGCGCTGCCGGGGCGCCGGGGCCGGGCTGCTGTCCGGTGGGCTGGGCCTGTACGGCGGCCTGTCCCGTCGCCTGCTCGGGAGGGAGGACGGGGCCGGCGGCGGCCGGGATGCCGTGGGGCGGTGTACCTGGGGTACCGGGTGCTCCGGGGGCAGGCGGCTGGGGAAGGGCCTGGGCCGGGGGCATGGGGGCGCCGGTGGCGTTCGGCGGTACGGGGCCGCCACCCGCGCCGGAGGCTGCCTGCGCCGGGGTGCCTGGGGCCGGGATGCCCTGCGCGGGGACGGGCTGCGCGGGGAGCGGCCCGGCCGAGGGCTGGGCGGGAGCCGGGGCCGGGACGGCGGGGTTCTGCAGGGGGGCGAGTGCGGCTGGCTGCTGGGGGAGCGGCTGACCGGCGATGCCGTGCGCGGGAGCGGGCGCCGTACCTGCGGCCCCGCGCTCCGGCGACGGCACCTGTGCGGGCAGGGCCGCCTGCGCGGACGGATGCTGCGCGGGCAGCGCCTGTCCAGGAACGGGCTGCTGCCCGGGAGCCTGCGGCCCTGCACCCGGCTGTCCGGGAGCCGCCTGGGGCACGGCGGGGTGACCGGGCAGACCCTGTGGCGTGACAGGTTGACCGGGGGTCATCTGTTGCGGGGTGGGCTGTCCGGGCACGCCCTGCGGCAGGACGGGTTGACCGGGCAGGCCCTGGGGAGCGACAGGTTGACCGGGAGTCATCTGTTGCGGGGTGGGCTGTCCCGGCACGCCCTGCGGTGCGACGGGCTGACCGGGCACGCCCTGCGGCACGGCGGGCTGACCCGGAGTCATCTGCGGAGCGGGCTGCGGGAGCGCCTGTGCGCCACCCGGGCCTGTCTGAGCCGGAACGCCCGGTCCGGCCGTGCCCTGCGCGGGCGCGCCCGGCAACGGCACGGGCACAGCCCCGGCAGGCGCACCCGGAACACCCGGAACACCCGGAACACCTGTTGCACCCGGCGCGCCTTGCACGGGCGTCGCGCCCACCGCCGCGGGGTCCTGCGGCTGGGCCACCGCCCGCCGCCGGCGTCCCGTCGGCGCGCTCGTGGGGTGCGGCTGCGGCGGCGTGTGGTCGTCGGCCTGGTCGTGGGGCACGGCCTGGTGCTGCCCTTCGTCACCCAGGGGGGCGACGGCAGGGGCGCCCTGCGCCGGCACCCGGAGCGCCTGCGCGGCCTCCGGGCCTTCGGCGGGCCGGTCGGCCTCCGCGGGCGGCAGGGCGAAGACAGGGCGGGGAGCCGCCTCCTGCGCGGCGGCACGCTCGGTCGCCGCCGCCAGGGCACGCCGACGGCGCCCGGTCGGCTGCGGGCCGGAAGCCGCCGGGTTCTCGCCGCCCGCCGCCTCGGTCTGCGCCGCCTCGGTCTGCGCCGCCTTGGTCTGCGCCGCCTCGGTCTGCGCGTCGGCAGCTGCGGGCAGCGCCGCCGGCAGTGCCTCGGGCGGGCCGACCTCGCCCCGGGCGCGCCGCCCGGTGGGCGCGGGTACGCCCTGTGGCGGCACCGTACCGCCGAGTCCCGTACCCGAGGCCGCCGTTCCCGCGCCGTGCTCGGCCGCCATGACCACGGCACCCTCGGACACGCCCGCCGCGTCGTCGCCGGGCCGTCCGCGCCGCCGTCCCGTACCGCCGGAGCCGTCCGCGTCCTGGGCCGGAACCTGCCCCGTCTCCTGGGACGGCTCGACCGCCCGCCGCCTGCGCCGACCGGTCGGAGCCGCCGCGGCACCGGTGGTCTCCCCCTCGCTGTCGCTCTCGAGGAACGCGTCCGTCGAGGACCGCCGGGCCCGCCGCCGCCCGGCGCCCGACGGCTGTTCGGGCACGGCGGGCTCCGCCGGGGCAGGCTCTTCGGAAACCGCGGCCGGCTCCAGGGCGTGAACCGGGGCCGGGGCCGGGGCCGGGGCCGCGACGACGCCGGCACCGCCGCCGAGCGGCACCTCCAGGACGTACGCGCTGCCGCTCATGCCCGGCACTTCGTGGGTCTGGAGCACACCGCCGTGCGCACGGACGATCCCGCGCACGATCGGCTCGTGCACCGGGTCTCCCCCGGCGTACGGTCCGCGCACCTCGATCCGGACGACCTCACCGCGCTGCGCCGCCGCCACCACGACGGTGTTGTCCATGTAACCGCCCGCTGAGACGGGCGAGTTCCCGGTCGCGTCGACGCCTGCGACGTCCGCGACGAGGTGCGCGAGCGCGGTGGCCAGGCGCCGCGGGTCGACCTCGGCCTCGATGGGCGGCGCGTGCACGGCGAACTGCACCCGCCCGGGGCCGATCAGTTCGACGGCGCCGTCGACACCGGCGGCGACGACCGCGTCCAGCATCACCTTCGTCCGGGTGATCTCCTCGCTGCCGGTGTCGAGGCGCTGGTAGCCGAGGACGTTGTCGATCAGCGTCGTGATCCGGGAGTACCCGGCCGACAGGTGGTGCAGTACCTGGTTGGCCTCGGGCCACAGCTGTCCGGCGTCGTCGGCGGCGAGGGCGGCCAGCTCGCGGCGCAGTTCGTCCAGGGGCCCGCGCAGGGAGCCGCCGAGGAGGGTCAGCAGCTGCTCGTGCCGGCCGGCCAGCGCCTCGTAGCGGTCCTTCTCCCGCTCGCCGAGGGCGGCGTAGCGCTCCTCGTTCGCCGCGAGTTGCTCCTCGTGGCGCTCGGTGAGTTCCTCGATCTCGGTGACGTGCTGCTGGCGCAGGGCGGTGAGCTCGGAGGCGTGTGCTTCGGCGAGCTCGTCGAGCCGCTCCTCGTGGCGCTGCTCCTCGGCGGCCTTCTCGTCGGCGAGCGCGTCGTAGGGGCGCCGGTCGGTGAAGGTCATGACGGCGCCGACGAGCTGGTCGCCGTCGCGCACCGGCGCGGTGGTCAGATCGACGGGAACCTTGTCGCCGGCCTTGGACCACAGCACCTGCCCGCGCACCCGGTGCTTGCGCCCGGAGCGCAGGGTGTCGGCGAGCGGGGACTCCCCGTACGCGAAGGGGGAGCCGTCGGGGCGCGAGTGCAGGACGAGGGTGTGCAGCTCGCGGCCGCCGAGTTCACCGGCCCGGTAGCCCAGTATTTGGGCGGCGGCGGGGTTGACGAGCACGATCCGCCCGTCGGTGTCGGTGCCCACGACACCCTCGGCGGCGGCCCGCAGGATCATCTCGGTCTGCCGTTGCGAACGGGCCAGTTCGGCCTCGGTGTCGACGGTGCCGGACAGATCGCGGACGACCAGCATCAGCAGTTCGTCGCCGCTGTAGCCGTGGCCGTCGTAGGCCTGCTGGCTGTTCTCCAGATTCGCGCTCGTGACCTCGACCGGGAACTCGGACCCGTCGGTCCGCCGCGCCATCATCCGGGTGGGCTTGGTCCGCCCGCGCGGATCGATGTGATCGGGGCGGCGCATGGAGCCGGGAATCAGCTTGGAGTCGAACTGCGGCAGCAGATCGAGCAGGCCACGTCCGACGAGGGCGGTGCCCGGCGTCTCGAAGGCCTCCAGCGCGATGGTGTTGGCGTTGACGACGGTGCCGTTCGCGTTGACCAGCACCAGGGCGTCGGGCAGCGCGTCGAGTATGGCAGCGAGGCGAGCAGCGCCTCGGGATGGCCTGCTGCTCACGAGACGTTTCCTCCCTGTCACCGCACCTTGCCGACCGCGGAGGCCATCTTGCCAACCGGCCCGCAGCGTGTCACGCGAGGGAGTCTATGCGCAGAGGTTGCTCCCGCGACGCAGGATGAGAGGGAGGTCGCACGCGGAGTTGACGTCGAACCTGTGACCGGACGATTTCGCTTCGCACGACCTCCGCGAGACCTTTACGGACTCCCGGTCCGCCACACCTTCGACATGTACCTGCGCGCCGGTGCCCGCGTCCCCGCCTACGCACGGGTGCGCTCCTGCGCGCCCGCTCCCGCCCACGCGCCGGTACGGGACACCGCGGCCGGCCTCGGAGCGCTGAGGTCGGGCAACAGCGGCACAAGCCGGTTCCAGCGGTCGATCCGGCAGCCGTCGCCGCGGTCGTAGGCCGCGTCGACGCGGCGCCCGGCCCACGTTCCGGTGATGCGAGCGGTGGCAGGACCGCCGTACTGCATGGTGCACACGCTGCCGGCGGGCACGGGGGCGAAGGGCTCCCGCCCCCAGTGCGTGTTCCGGTCGAGCACGTCGCAGGCGCGGCGGGCGTCGGGGTGGCTGCCCCCGGCCGGGTGGCAGTACAGCCTGTACGTCCCGTCCCTGCCCGGGCCCGCGTGCCGCACGGTGACGGTGAGGTGGTCGCCGGCCCGGTCCTCGACCCGGACGGGCGGCGGCGCCGCGGCCGAGGCGGCGGGCACGGCCGAGACCGAGGCGAGCCCGGCGAGCACGGCGGAGGCGCCGAGTGCCAGCGCCCGCGACACCGCGGAACGTCGGGCTGGGAGAGATCCGATCTGTGTCATGCCCGGACTAACGCCTCGCGCCCCCGGACGTTGCGGCCCGGCCGCCCGACGCCACCGGAAGGGCTTTGCCCTGGGCCCCACCTGCCTAGTACCGTAGGGGGCGATTGGTGACACCCCACTCGGCTGTGTCATCATCTGCACGCACCATTCGCGCGCTCGCGTGAGCGGTTGTGCTGGAGGCGTCGCCTAGTCCGGTCTATGGCGCCGCACTGCTAATGCGGTTTGGGCCTTAAAGCCCATCGAGGGTTCAAATCCCTCCGCCTCCGCGCATGATCACCGAAGCCCCGGTCCCTCTGGACCGGGGCTTCGGCGTTGCCGGCTCCGTCCCGCTCCGGACCTTGTTTCCGCAGGTCACAAGGGGTGAGGGGAATGGATTTCACATGGCGGCGGCAGTCATGTAATGTTCTTCCTGTCGCCGCGAGCGGCCCGGAAGGGCCCGGAGCGAAGACAAAAACAGAACAAGCACTCGTAGCTTAACGGATAGAGCATCTGACTACGGATCAGAAGGTTGCAGGTTCGAATCCTGCCGAGTGCACACAGGTCAAAGGCCCCTCAGGATCATCTTGAGGGGCCTTTGACATCAACGGCTGACATCAACGTGGCCCGAAGCGTCGATCAATCCTCGGTGTCCGGCTCCCGCTCGCTGTCAGTTTTCTCCTCTGGCTCGTACAGTCCCAGCGCGTCGTCCATCCGGTCGGCGGCGGCTTTGAGCGTCGTGCTCATGACGTGCGCGTAGGTGTCCAGCGTCATCGTGATCGTGCTGTGCCCGAGCGTTTCCATGATCGTGCGAGCGTCCACACCCTGTGCGAGCAGGAGCGAGGCGCACGTGTGTCGGAGGCCGTGCACTCGCACCCGTCGTACGCCGGCGTCCCGGCACAGGATGGTGAGCATCCGGTTCAGGCTGCGAGGGTCCGTGACGCGACCGGTCGTCGTGGTGAAGATCAGCCCATCCGGCTGCCCCGGTGCGAGCTGCCACTTTTCCCCCGCGACCTTGCGTTCCCGTTCCTGCTGGGCTCGGTGCTGTGCGAGTGCCCGCATGCAGTGCTTCGGGAGGGACCCCGTACGAATGGAGCGCATCGTCTTCGGACTGACGAAGATCAGCTCACGCCGGATGCGCTGTACGGGCGGTCTTGAGCATGATGCGAGCCTCTGCGGCGTCCGGCGGACGCACCTCCTTGCGGGTGACGGTGGGGGTCTCCACGATCCGCGCGACGTTCCGCACGATCAGCTCTTCCCGAATCGCCTGTTGCAGCGAGGACCGGAGGACGGCATGGATGTACTGGACGGTCCGGGCGGACGGGCGACGCTTGCAGCAACGGCCCACGGCGCAGCACGAGCGCTTGCCCTCCGGACGCTCCGCGTCCGCACCCCGCGGCAGCACAGGCAGGAGTCCTTGAACTCCGCGAGGAACCGGCGCACGTCCGCCGGCGACAACCGGTTCAGTCGCTTCTTGCCGAGAGCGGGTCGGATGTACAGGCGGGTCAGACCCTCGTTGCTGTTCAGCGTTGACGGTTTGAGCCGCTGGGGTGGGATGGTGGCGAGCCAGCAGGTGAGGTAGTCGCCGAACGTCATGGTGGACTCGGCGGCCGGGATGCCCTGACGGGTCTTCTCCTGTGGGCCTCGCGTCTCGGGTTGGCTTGCCCAGCGTCCAACGCACCCGGCCGACCATGGATTCATTGAGCAAACACCAACGCCCCAGCCCATTGACCGAGGCGTGGATGTTTTTTGGTCTGCGCGCCTAAAAGGGTGGTTCTTCTGCGGCCCGGCGCAACTACGAACTACGAGGCAGCGCCTTTATGATCCCTCTCTTCCGGGGGCTCCCGCTATTTCCAACGACGCCAACGAGATGATGCATGACGACGACACCGGGTTCCGCTGTGTGGCGACGCCGGAGCAGATGGAGCCCCGAAAGCAGCGACGAGTAGGGCTTTCCTCGTCCAGTCCCAGATCCCGCGCCATCCCTGCTGGCCCGCCCAGGAAGTGTGCCCGGCTATCTACGTGCGTGTGCAAGTCAGTTAGGAGAGCCCGCGCTCACGCGGCAGGCTCCGCCAGCCGAGCGGCGGAGCCTGGTCTTTGGGGCTTGGGACATCCGGAGCATCCTGCCGGACTTCGCGAAGTCCCTGTTCTACGCTTCCTCAGTGCAAAGCTTGTCGTAGTTCCTTTCGTAAGCGGCCGTGTAAGCCTGCATGTACTTCGAGTTCGTCGTCTTCGGCGCCCAGGACTGCTTGTATGCGCAGTCCGGGCCGTCGGCCTGCCCGGCTATCCGTCCATCGCGATTGCCCTCCTTCGCCCCCAGGGGCGGCTTCGGGGCCTCAGTCACAGACACCGACGCGGCGTGGGTGGTGTTGGCGGAGCCCTGTGCCATGGTTGCGGGCGAGAACGCCAGGGCCACGGCTGCGACGAGGGGGCTCGCCACGAGTGCGACGGTTCGCTTCGCGCGCATAGTCAGCCTCTTCCTTGAAGCGGTACGACATATGGTGCCTCGACCTGGCCAAGCACATCCTTCGCGCGGTTGCTGATCAGGGAGCGGCATCTACACTCTCTGGCACCATGAGGCCGGTGGATTCCGGCTTCCGACGCCAACTTCCCTGCGGACCGACTACTACTCGCAGTTGTGGCGTCTCTAATTCGACCGTAGCGAGCGCCGGCCAGTATGTCCACTTATGGCCTAATCGCCGCGATTGACGTGTCAGCTGCCGCCGATTCCACGGTGACTAGTTGTGCTTTGTCACCTCAGTCGATCTTGCCTGTTCGGGGGCATGGTGGCGAATATGTGTGAGCGGTCATGAAATTCCCCACGATCTCCATGATCAGCATCACGTAATTCCCCACCCGGGCTGGGGCGGTGACGGGCCGCCCGACGGCTGAGTGTGCGGCTGGTCAGGTCGGTGAAGGGCCCCTATGGCGGCGCTCCGCGCCGGCCTTGACAGATCAGAAGGCATCCGACCTCCACGGCTGACATCAACGAGGCCGGACAGCGGTACACAACGGCGCCCCTGATTGACCGTTGGGCAGCCGACGACGGCACCAGGCGTGAGCGTGGATCGAACTCCTAAGGAGGGTGTCGCAGGTTCGAATCCTACGACTGTGCAAGCCTTGGCTGCTCGCTGCGCTCGGCGCGACGGCGTTCGGGAGCTCCCGCCCGCCGCGTGCTTCCGGGCCGACTCGGACCTGGCGTGCCCGACGGGTCGGCACAGTCGCTGCGACTCTCCCGGCCACGCTCGCGCGGGAGCGCCCCGCGGCGCGTGGCTGCGGGGCGCCTTGTGGGGTTTAGCGGGGCGCCTTGTGGGGTTTAGTCGACCGACTGCCCGTCGTACTTACCGCCCACGCAGGGGTTGCCCGGCAAGTCGATCCGGGGCGTTCCGCCGCCGTCCTCGCACTGGTGGGGGCCGACGACGGGGGCACCCTGTGCGGTGGCGGCAGTGGCGGCAGTGGCGGCGCCTGCGAGGCCGAGTCCGGCGAGGGCTGCCGTGGCGCTGACGGCGGCGAGGATTCGTCGAATGCGCATTTGGTTCCCCTTTCGCGGATTACCTCGGTTGGGGCACTAGTCAGCTTGATCCTCACCCCTGTGGGTGGCACGTCATGTTGCGCCGTTCGGGTGACAGTGCTGGCGGGTGCGGGGTGGTGACGCGACCCGTCGGACAGGCCCTGGAACGAAGAGACCACCCCGGCCGGATGGGTGGTCTCCTCGTTGTTCCGGAGGGGGCAGCGTCCGCAACCGGCCCCATGCCACGAGCCGGCGCTCGACCAACTTCCCAGGGCTCAGCGCGGTGGCCGATGAAGCGGGGTCACAGCACTAGGCCGTGCCTGGGCGATCACGGCCTGGCTGGGCGGAGGGTCGGCCGGATGAATGGCCGCCGGGCCGTACATCGTTCACTGCCCTCGCAGGTGGAATTCGCTGGAGGCGCCGCACACGTCGTGCTGCAATGCACGCCATGATTCTTGGAAATCTCGTACGCCTGCGCGCGCTGGCACCGTCCGACGCGGAATCGTTGTGGCGGTGGAACAACGACCCCGACGTGATGCGCTGGTTGGACGCGTATTACGACCAGCACTTGGAGGGGGTGCGCAAACGCCTCGAGGAGCGGGGGCCGAACACGTACGGGGACACGCTGTACGGGATCGAGGTGCGTGACGACGAGACGCTGATCGGGTTGGTGCGGCTGCGGGATGCCGAGCCGGAGACGGGTTGTGCCGAGCTGGACATCTACCTGGGCGAGAAGAACCGCTGGGGCCGGGGCTACGCCACCGACGCGCTGCGCACCATGTGCCGGTACGGGTTCGACACCATGCGGCTGCACAAGATCTCCCTGACAGTGGTCACGGAGAACCATGCGGCCCACCACATCTACCTGAAGGTCGGCTTCGTCGAAGAGGGCCGGCTGCGGCAGGTGTTCCACCGGGACGGACGTTGGTACGACCAGTACGTCATGGGAATGCTGAATGGGGAGCTGCGCTAGGCCCTGCCTGGACCCCGGCCCCGCCGTCGTCATCTTCCGGCCCGTAGCTGTCACCCCTCAGCGGGCATCGGCGCCCTGTTCGTGGAGCAGCGACGGGCACGTGTGCCGGGGTGGCTGAGGTCAGCACCGTGTTTCCGTCGGTCGTACTCCAAGGGTCGTCTTCTCCAACTCGTCAACCGGAAGCCGGCGTTGTAGCCGCACCTGCCTCCGGCGCGCCGACCGCCCCGGCACCATCGGCACCGGGGTCTTGATCAGGGCTTCCACGACCGGACCACCCGGAATGCCGTCCAGGCCGAGGGGTGGTCCGTCTCTCGTCGTCGGCCTCAGCCGCCCGGGAAACTTACGGCGAGGGGGGCTTCGGGATCGGCTCAGGGCTTTGCCCACCTCATGGATGACGAGAGGCCCGGGAGTGACCCGGGGTCTCTCGCGTTGCAGGGGTCTGTCGTCAGGCGGCGTGGGCAGCGCGGGGCCGGGGTCACCGACGTCCGTGACTGATCGTTCCCCGGCCGTGGAACCCCGCGCCCGGTCCTGAGCGGTCGGCCGAGCGCGCCCGCCCCCGGAGGCGTTGTCAGTGGGGGCCCGTACTCTCGCAAGGGATGACGCGGGTGTGGAAGTGCTCGGGGCTGCGGTGGTCGGCGGACGGTCCCGTGCTGGTGTGGGACGGCGGCCGGTCGAGCGCGCTGCCGTGGGGGAAACGGGTGGCCTTCGAGGTCGCGGAAGGGGGAGTGCGGACATGCGTGGGAGCGCGGGGGCACGTGTGTCCCGTCCGGGCGGCGGTGCCGGGGCGGAGCGCGGGGGCGCGGTGCGAGGAGTGCGCGCGACTGGATAGGGCGCACTCCGTGGCCGCGGACACGATCGCCGACGACCCGCGGCCCTACCACGTATATCTGGCGTGGTTCGGGCCCGGCATGGTCAAGGCCGGGATCACGGCCGTGGAGCGGGGTTCCGCGCGGCTGCTTGAGCAGGGGGCCGTCTGCTTCAGCTGGCTGGGCGCGGGTCCGCTCATGGCGGCGCGGCGTACCGAGGAGTTGCTGCGCGCCGCGCTCGGGGTCCCGGACCGGATTCCGTACGCCGAGAAGCGCGCCGTACGGTCCGCGCTTCCCGTGACCGAGGAAGAGCGGGCCGCCGAGATCGAAGCGATGCACGCGCGGGCGAGCGCGCTCGGCGGCTGGCCGGAGACGCTGGAGCGGGAGCCGTTCCGGCCTGTCGATCACGCCGGGATCTTCGGGCTGGCCGGTCTGCCGGCCGCCGTGGGCGAGGTGACCGAGCTTGTCGCGGGCGGGGTGGTGAGCGGTGACCTGGTCGCGGCCGCGGGGCCCGATCTGCACCTGGCGGCCGGTGACGGAGTCGTCGTGCTGGACACGCGGCTGATGGCCGGCTGGGGGCTGCGACCTGCCCAGAGCGTGGGATTCATCGTGCCGGTAAGGGAGTTGCGGAACCGGGCGGGTGTGCAGGACGGCCTGCAGGACGGGCTGTTCTGAAGCGTGCCGACCGCCGGGGAAGTCCCTTGCTACCGGGGACTTCCCGGGCCGGCACAGCCGAGTCACGCGCCTCCCAGGCGTTTCCTGAGAACCGCCTGTGGGTTTCTCAGGGAAATCACAGACCCGTGAAAGTCTGCTCTCAGAGGCTCCCTGAAGGGTGTCCCCCATGACCACGACCTCGCCCCAGGGGCACACCGAACTGCTGAGGCCGGACGGGAGCCCCGTCCGGGTGCTTGTGGTGGACGACGAGCCGTCGATCACCGATCTGCTGTCCATGTCCCTGCGCTACGAGGGCTGGCAGATCCGCAGCGCGCAGGACGGGCATGGCGCGGCCCGGGCCGCGCGCGAGTTCCGGCCCGACGCCGTCGTCCTGGCCATGACGCTGCCCGACATGGACGGGCTCACCGTCCTGGGCCGGCTGCGCCGCGAACTGCCCGGGGTGCCCGTCCTCTTCCTGACCGCCAAGGACGCCGCGGAGGACCGTATCGCCGGGCTGACCGCCGGCGGGGACGACTGCGTCACCAAGCCGTTCGGTGTGGAGGAGGTCGTGGCGCGGCTGCGCGGGCTGATCCGGCGCTCGGGTGCCGCCGACCGGCGTTCCGACTCCGTACTGGTGGTCGGCGACCTCTGTCTGGACGAGGACAGTCACGAGGTGTCGCGGGGAGGGGAGGACATCCACCTCACCGCCACCGAGTTCGAGCTGTTGCGCTTCCTGATGCGCAACCCGCGCCGCGTGCTCAGCAAGGCCCAGATTCTGGACCGCGTCTGGTCGTACGACTTCGGCGGGCAGGCCAACGTCGTCGAGCTGTACATCTCCTACCTGCGGCGGAAGATCGACGTCGGCCGTGAACCGATGATCCACACCCGGCGCGGGGCCGGTTACCTGATCAAGCCCGCGGGGTGAGGCGAGACTCTCCGCGCCGCTGAGGTCCGGCCGCACTCTGCACGCCGCGCGCCGCACGTGCCGCTGACGTCCGGCTGTCGCCGCACGCCGCACGCCGCACGCCGTCGGCCGTCGCCGCGCGCTCGTACGTCGTATCGACAGTCCTATACGGTGTATAGTATGTCGACGACCTCGCCGGAGCAGACCTCTCCGCAGGCCGCCCAGGGCCACCCCCAGCGCTGGCTGATCCTCGGCGTCATCTGCCTCGCCCAGCTCACCGTGCTGCTGGACAACACCGTTCTGAACGTCGCGATCCCGTCCCTCACCCGTGAGCTGCGCGCGGCCACCTCCGACATCCAGTGGATGATCAACGCGTACTCGCTCGTGCAGTCCGGGCTGCTGCTGACCGCGGGCAGCGCCGCCGACCGGTACGGCCGCAAGAAGATGCTGGTGGCGGGGCTTGTCCTGTTCGGCGTCGGTTCGCTGGCCGCCGCACTCGCCGACTCCACCGGACAGCTGATCGCCGCCCGCGCGGGCATGGGCGTCGGCGGGGCGCTGCTGCTGACCACCACGCTCGCCGTGGCGATGCAGATCTTCGCCCCGGCCGAGCATCCCAAGGCCATCGGCATCTGGAGCGCGGTCAACGCCCTCGGCTTCGCGATCGGCCCGCTGATCGGCGGCTTCATGCTGAACCACTTCTGGTGGGGCGCGATCTTCCTGATCAACCTGCCGGTCGCCGTACTGGGCCTGATCGCGGTTCTCGCCCTCGTCCCGGAGTCCAAGAACCCCCGAGGGGACCGGCCCGACCTGCTCGGCGCGCTGCTGTCGACGGTCGGCATGACCTCGCTGGTGTACGCGATCATCTCGGGCCCCGCGCACGGCTGGACGTCGACACGGGTGCTGGTCACGGCGACGGTGGCGGTGGTGGTGCTGGCCCTCTTCGCGTTCTACGAGAGCCGGATCCCGTACCCCATGCTCGACCTGCACTTCTTCCGTGACCGCCGCTTCACGGGCGCGGTCGCCGGGGCGGTGCTGATCACCTTCGGTATGGGCGGCGCGCTCTTCCTGCTCACCCAGCACCTTCAGTTCGTCCTCGGCTACGGCCCCCTGGAGGCCGGTCTGCGCACCGCGCCGCTCGCCCTGTCGGTGGTGGCGCTGAACTTCACCGGACTCGCGGCCCGGTGGACGACGCGGCTCGGCACCCCGGTGGCGATCGGGCTGGGCATGGTGCTGATGTCCGGCGGGCTGGTGTCGATCGCCACGCTCGCCTCCGGCGGGTACGGCGGCACACTCCTGGGCCTTCTGCTGATCGGCGCGGGCTGCGCGATCGCCAACCCGGCCATGGCCCACGCCATCATGAGCGCGATCCCGCCGGCCAAGGCGGGCGTCGGGGCGGGCATCAACGGCACGCTCGCGGAGTTCGGCAACGGCCTGGGAGTGGCCGTCCTGGGGGCGGTGCTCAACTCCCGGTTCGCGGCGGTGTCCCTGCCGGTGGCCCTGGCCGCGGCGGGGTCGGCCGCCGAGAAGAAGCAGGTGACCGACGCGTTCTCCGCCGGACTGGAGACCAGTCAGCTGGTGGGAGCGGTGGCCGTGCTCCTCGGTGGCCTGCTGGCCGCCGCGTTGCTCCGCAGGGCTGAGCGGGCAGACTCGGGGATGGTGGTGGCCCACTAGTGCTGCGACCGGAAAGGCTTGCAGGGAAGCTGCCGGGCGTCGCGAGCCGGTGAACCTTTCCGGTCACAACACCGGCTCGGGCGGCACCGCCGCCGCGCGGCCGCGCGTTCGTCGTGGCCGGTCGCGCGCCGCGGCGGAGTGCCTGCCGGGCACCGCCCCGCGCGCCTTCGGGCGCCCGGCACGACCGGCGGTTCAGGAGTTCGAGGAAGGTGCGCCATGGTGAAGGCAGCCCAGGGGGCCAAGGGCGCGGCGAGGACCAGCGTCTGGCTGGAGGGCAAGGCGCGCCGCGGCGGGCGCGGCGGGCAGCCGTCCGGTCTCGACCGGGAGCGGATCACCGAGGTCACGGTGCGGCTGCTGGACGCGGAGGGACTCGCGAAGTTCTCCATGCGCCGGCTCGCCGCCGAGCTGAACGTGACGGCGATGTCCGTGTACTGGTACGTCGACACCAAGGACGACCTGCTCGAACTCGCCCTCGACGCCGCCTTCGGCGAGCTGCGGCTGCCCGAACCGGACGAGGAGACGGACTGGCGCGACCAGTTGCGCAGGCTCGCCACCGAGTACCGGGCGCTGCTGGTGCGCCACCCCTGGCTGTCGCCGCTCGCCGGGACGTTCCTCAACATCGGCCCGAACTCGCTCGCCTTCTCGGGCACGGTGCAGCGGGTCATCCGCCGTACCGGGCTGCCCGAGCAGCGGCTGACCGGGGCGATCTCCGCCGTCTTCCAGTTCGTGTACGGCTACGGCACGATCGAGGGCCACTTCGTGGCCCGCTGCACCGAGGCGGGCATGGCCCCGGACGACTACTTCCGGCACGCGATGAGCGCGGCCACCCGGGCCCCGGACGCCACCGAGGTGCTCCGGGAGTCCGCGATCCTCATGGCGGCCCGCGGCGGCGACACGGTCGAGGAGATGCTGGACCGCGACTTCGCCTTCGCCCTGGACCTGCTGGTCGCCGGTATCGAGGCGATGGTCGCCCGCGGCTGACTACTCGTCGCCCGGTGCCAGCCGCGCCGGGAACCCGCCGGTCGCCACCGGCCCCCAGCGCCGCGGAGTGATCCGGATGATCGACTTGCCCTGCCTGACCATGGCCTCCCGGTACTCGTCCCAGTCCGGGTGCTCGCCCGCGATGTTGCGGTAGTACTCCACCAGGGGTTCCACGGAGTCCGGTGCGTCGAGGACCTCGGCGGTGCCGTCGATCTGCACCCACGGGCCGTTCCACTCGTCGCTCAGCACGACGACGCCGACGCGTGCGTCCTTCTTGGCGTTGCGGGTCTTGGCCCGCTCCGGGTAGGTGGAGACAACGATCCGCCCGGAGTCGTCGACTCCGCAGGTCAGCGGCGAGGCCTGCGGGCTGCCGTCGGCCCGCCGGGTCAGCAGCAGGGCGCGGTGGCGTGGCCGTACGAAGTCCAGCAGTTCGTCCAGCGAGACGCGGGTGTTGGTCGCGATGTCGGGTGCCATACGCGCAGCCTAGGCGCCGGCCGGGGCCCAAGGCCCTTCGCCGGCTGAGCCCGTCGCGTGTCCTGCGCCCGGCTCGCTCAGGCGAGGGCGCCGCTCAGGCCGTCGTGCACGGGCACGTCGCGGCGGACCCCGGTGACCTCCAGGACGCGGTACGGGACGCCGTCCGGCCTCGCCACCACGCGGAGCAGCACTCCAGGGGGCAGCCCGTGCCGTACGTCCTCGACGAGGCGGGCGCCCTGGGAGTCCATGAAGCGGGTGTGGGTGAGGTCCAGGACCAGCACGTCCAGCCGGCCCGCGCGGGCCGCGGCGAAGGCCAGGACGCCGGCGCGCAGGGCCGGGGCGTTGGACAGGTCGATCTCCGGGGGCAGGACGAGCCGGAAGCGGCCGGGGTGGTCGCGCACCCGGCAGGGGCTCGGGAAGTGGGTCACCGCACTCACCTGGTAGAAGGCAGAGGTCCATCCGGTCTCGAAAGGCCGCTTCCTGACCCGTCCGGCTCCATTGCACCATTCCCGCGCGCCGGTTCACAGGGGGTGGGGCCGACCGTCAACCAGGCGGAACCTGCTGGGCAGGACGAGATAAAGTTCTGTTCGTCCTGTGCTCGCAGTCGGGAATGTGCTGCGGAGCTCTCCTGCGCATGGCCGTATGGCCGTGCATGCCGAAGAGGTTCGTGGTGCCTGCGTCCGACTTTTCTGAATTGCCCCGTTTTCCGGGGGATCTCGAGCTGGCTGAAGCGCTGACGACGGCGGCTCAGCAACTGCACGACACGGTCACCCCGCACAGCACCATGCGAGCCGCCGTAGGGCTCGCCGTGCGCCTGCTGCCGGGCGCCGAGCACGCGGGCATCTCGGTGCTGGAGCGCGGCAGCGGCCGCCGCACGGTCGCCTGGACCGACGAACTCGTGTGCACCGCCGAAAGGTCCGGTGACGGTGACGGTGACGGGGGCGGCCCGTCACCGTACTGGGATCACTTGTGGCACGCGCCCGTCGTGCACCTGACGGACAGTGAGGCCGAGGTCGGCGGCGCGTCGCTGGCCGGCCTGGGGCTGCGCTCGGCGCTCGCGCTGCGGCTGCGCGCCGACAAGCGGCGGCTGACCGTGCTCACCGTCTACGCCCGCAAGCCGGACGTCTTCGACGACGCCGCGACGCGCGTCGGACGGCTGTTCACCGCGCACGTCAGCCTCGCCCTGGACTCGGTGACCGTGCGCGAGCAGCTCACCGAGGCGATGCGCACCAGGGACCTCATCGGCCAGGCCACCGGCATCCTCATGGAGCGGCTGAACATCGACGCGGCGGAGGCCTTCGACAGCCTGGTGCGAGCCTCGCAGCGGGAGAACGTCAAGCTGCGCGACCTCGCCCGCCGGATCGTCGATGCGAACAACGCCATATGAGCGATGGGGAGTTGATCGGCGTCCGGGGGACACCAGTGCCGTGTCCGGTGCGGCGAGTGGGTGGTCCTCCTGCTCGAAGAGCCCGGGGAAGCGTGACTCCCGCCACGATCAAGACCAGATCGCGTTAACAACGCTCGTGGTCAATACACCTAGAGCCCGGCGCATTCAGGGCGGGCCGGCACCGGCACCGGGCCCGCGCCTTCGCCGCCCGCGCCGCGGACGCCGTTGACCTCGCCCCGCGTCTCGAACGCGACCGGGCCGCCGTGCCCGACGTGCGCACGGCGCTGGTGTCCCGCAGCGCCATCGACCAGGCGATCGGCGTCCTGACGGCCCGGGAACGGGGCGACGCCGGCAAGGCCCTGGACCGTCCGCGCCACGCCTCCCACCACCGGAACACCAAACTCCGCGATCTGGCCACGGACCTGGTCTCCCGCGTCACGGACCCGGGCCGCCCCCCGTCCGGCGGCCGGTGGGGCAGGCCGCGGGGCCGGTGGACTATGCCGCGGGGAGCACGGTGCCCTGGACCGCCTGGATGTCCAGCTCGACCCTCAGAGTGGTGCCGATGGCCGCGATACCGGCCTGGAGGACCTGGTTGTAGTTCATGGCGAAGTCCTCCCGGCGCAGCTCGGTCGTCGCCCGGAAGGCGGCGCGGGTGCCGCCCCAGGGGTCGGCGCCGGTGCCGAGGTAGGCCAGGTCGAGGTCGACCGGGCGGACCACGCCGCGCATGCCCAGCTCGCCGTGGACGATCCAGCGGTCGGGGCCGGCGGCGGTCACACCGGTGGAACGGTAGGTGATCCGCGGGTGCCGCTCCACGTCCAGGAAGTCCGGGGACTTCAGATGGCCGTCGCGCATGCCGTTGCCGGTGTCGATGGAGTCGGCGCGGATGACCGCCTCCACACGGGACCTGGTGACGTCGTCGGGGGCGATCTCGACGGTGCCGGCGAAGTCCGTGAACCGGCCGTGCACGCTGGAGATCCCCAGGTGCTGGGCGGCCGCGGCGACCGAGGAGTGCGCCGGGTCGATGGTCCACGGCCCCGGCGGGGGCAGCTCCGCGCCGCCCTGCCGGGCCAGTGTCACCGTGCCGACCTCGGCCCGGCCGCTCGCGGTGACGATCGCGCTGGAGGCGGCGGGCGCGTACCCGACCGCCGTGACGATCACCGTGTACGCACCCGGTCCCAGCACCGTCGTGTCCCGTACGGCGCCCTCCGCGTCGGCCTCGGCCCGCAGCACCTGCGTGCCCGTCATATCGGTCATCGTGACGACCGCGTGCGACACGGCCCATCCGTCCCGGGTGCGGATCCTCGCGGTCAGTCCCATCCCGTTCTCTCCCTGCACAGCCTTGCAAAATGGTCGGAAAGCGACCGGCCCGCGGCACGGCGCGGCTCCCCTCGGAGCGCGCCCCGCCACGGGCCGGACCGAGACCCGGGACCTTGCCCGGGCCTCATGGGCACTCTGGCCCGGGGTTACTCGCCGGGGTGGGCGAGGTCGATGTCGTGGTCGTCGACTCCGCGGCCCGTGACCGTCAGGGCGGTCGCCACGGGCGGGTAGCCCGTCGCGATGACGGTGTAGTCACCGCCGTTCAGGTCGGTGAAGGCGTATGCCCCGTCCGCGCCGGTGGTGGACGTGCCGACCACGTTGCCCGCCGCGTCGACCAGGGTCACCCGGGCGTCCGCGAGGGGACCGTGCGGAGCGCGGACCACGCCCTGGAGCTGTGCCCCGGCCTCCAGGGCGATCTCGACCCGGGTCACCCCGGTGCCGCCCACCTCGACCGGCAGCGCCCGCGGCCGGTACCCGGCGGCGTTCACCGCGACGGTCACCGCGCCCGGCACCAGCTCGGCGAAGGAGAACTCGCCGCTCTCCCCGGTGGTCCCGGTGGCCAGCAGATCACCGCGCACATCGGTGACGATCACCATCGCGTCCTTCACCGGCAGCCCGGATCCGGCGGCCCGGACCACACCGCCCAGCCCGCTGGTGCCGCTGAGCAGGATGTCGTACGCCACCGGCTCGCCGTTGACGACCACCGTGGACGCCTGCGGCTGGAAGCCGTCGGCGGAGGCGATCAGGACGTACGAGCCCGCGCCCGGCGCGTCCACCGTGTAGGCGCCGTCGGCCTGCGCGACCGACCGGCCCAGCTGGCGGCCCGCCAGCGAGATCAGCGTGACCGCGGCCTGCGGCACCGGCGCGCTCTCGGCGCCCCGGACGAAGCCGTGCACCGGAATCCCGCCGCCGGCACCGGCGCCGGGCGCGACCGTGGCGACCGCGGCCAGCCGCTGCGTGCCCTCGGGACCGGTCCCGGCGCCCCCGGCGGGGGAGGCGGCCATCGCCCAGCTGGGCACCCGTTCCCCGGCGGAGCCGGCCGCGGCCTCGGCGGACCGGGCCTCGGCGACGACGGGAGCGGTGGCCGGGTCCACCGGCGCGGACTCGGCCTCGCCGGCCTGCGCCAGTGCGCCCTTGGTCCGCAGCGGGACCTCCTTGATGAACAGGGTGATCAGGAAGGCCACCGCCGCCAGCGCGGCGGCGATCAGGAAGATGTCGGCGATGCCGTGCCCGTAGGCGCTCTCCATGACCGTGCGCAGCGGCTTGGGCAGCGCGTTCATGTCCGGGATGGTGTCGCTCGTGCCGGAGGCGGACATGGCGGCCGCGTACTTCGGGCTGAGGTCGGCCAGGCCGTCCTTGACGTAGTCGGTGATCCGGTGGGCCATCACCGCGCCGAGCGCGGAGACGCCGACCGCACCGCCGAGGGAACGGAAGAAGGTGACCGTGGAGCTGGCCGAGCCGAGGTCGCTCGGAGAGACCTGGTTCTGCGTGCACAGCACCAGGTTCTGCATCATCATGCCGATGCCGAGACCCAGCAGGGCCATGAAGACGGCCGTCTTCCAGTACTCCGTGTCGTAGCGGATGGTGCCGAGCAGGCCGAGCCCCGCCGTCACCAGCACGCCACCGCTGACCAGCCAGCCCTTCCACCGGCCGGTACGGGTGATGAACTGTCCGGAGACGGTGGAGGAGACGAACAGACCGCCGATCATCGGGATGGTCATGACGCCCGACATCGTCGGGGACTTGTCCCGGGCCAGCTGGAAGTACTGGCTGAAGAACACGGTGCCGCTGAACATCGCGATACCGACGAACAGGGAGGCGAGCGACGCCAGCGTGATGGTGCGGTTGCGGAACAGCCGCAGCGGGATGATCGGCTGGCTCGCCTTGGACTCGACGAGCACGAAGAGCAGACCGAGGACGATCGAACCGGCGACCATCGCGTACGTCTGCCAGGACAGCCAGGCGTACTTGTCCCCGGCGAAGGTGACCCAGATCAGCAGCAGCGACACGGCGGCGGAGATCAGGGACGCGCCGCCCCAGTCGACCTTGACCTCGCGCTTCACCACGGGCAGGTGCAGGGTCTTCTGCAGGACGATCAGCGCGATGACCGCGAAGGGCACGCCGACGTAGAAGCACCAGCGCCAGCCCAGCCAGGAGGTGTCGGTGATGACACCGCCGAGCAGCGGGCCGCCGACGGTGGCCACGGCGAAGGTGGCGCCGAGGTAGCCGGAGTAACGGCCGCGCTCCCGCGGCGAGATCATCGCGGCCATGACGATCTGGGCGAGGGCGGACAGACCGCCGGTGCCTATGCCCTGCACCACACGGCAGGCGATCAGCATGGCCGGGTTCTGGGACAGGCCCGCGCAGGCCGACGCCAGGACGAAGATGACGAGCGCTATCTGGACGAGCGCCTTCTTGCTGTAGAGGTCGGCGAGCTTGCCCCACAGGGGAGTGGCCGCGGTCATCGACAGCAGGGCGGCCGTGACCACCCAGGTGTAGGCGGACTGGCCGCCGCCGAGGTCGCCGATGATGTGCGGCAGCGCGTTGGAGACGATCGTGGACGACAGGATCGCCACGAACATGCCGAGCAGCAGCCCGGAGAGCGCCTCCATGATCTGCCGGTGGGTCATCGGAGCGCTGCCGGGGGAGCCTCCTCCGTGCTTGGCGTGGGCCCGCACACCGGCTGGTGTGGTCGTTGCCATGGGCTTCCTTTTTCTTACGTGCTTGCGGGTGTACGGGTGGTCTTGGGGGCAACGGGGGCGGGGATCCGGGCCGGAGCGGAACGGCAGTCGCCGAAGCTGGCGCGCAGGCGTGTCATCAGCCGGATCAGCTGGCCGACCTCGTCGTCGGTCCAGTCGCTCAGCCGCTCGCTGAGCAGGCGGGTGCTCCGCCGGGTCAGCTCGTCGAGCTGGTCCAGCCCGGCGGGCGTCAGGCGCAGGATGCGCGAACGCTTGTCCGCGGGGTCCTGGATCCGCTCGATCCAGCCGCGTGCGGCGACGTGCGCGACGTGCCGGCTGGTCACCGACATGTCCACGGAGAGCAGCTCGGCGAGCTTGCTCATGCGCATGTCCCCGTGGCGGCCGAGCAGGGTCAGCACGGCGGCCGAGCCGGCCGGGCAGTCGGGCGGCAGGATCCGCCCCATGTCCCGTTTCACGGCTCCGACGGCACTGAGCTGACGCGCAAGCTCTTCGTACTGCGCCTGCTCGGCCATCACACCTCCCGAATTCGTTGCTCAGGGCAACCGTAGAGTGGTTGGTTGCCACAGGCAAACAAATCGGGCTCCGGCGGCGCAAAAACATGGCAAAGGCAAGTATTGGCGAATGTAAACCCGCAGGTGAAGTGTCGCCCGCCGTCCAGAGGTCGCGGTGCGACGCGGTCGGCATCCAGCCGCCCGTCGGAGTTCCCTGCCGAGTGGCGCGCCAGGTGGGATGCCAAATGGGCTGCAGGGCCCCCCGCTTGGGCGGCGGCAGCGTTTTCGCTAGGGTCTCGGGCCATGGCTAACACCCAGGGCCCGCAGGGCAACTACGACCCTGCCGGCAGCACCCAGATGTTCCGCGCGTTCGTCGACGACGCGCCTCCCCAGAGCGCGCAGCAGCAGGCATCATCCTCCGGCCCGCGTGTCGGACTGATCGTCGCTGTCGTCGCCGCGGTGGCGGTCGTCGCGGCCGTCGCCTGGCTCGCGCTCAAGTAGGGCGAACCGCCCTTTCAGTACGAAGCACTCTTTCCGGTTTCCCGTCTCCGTCCATCGGCGCCAGCCGCCCCCTCTCCCCCGTCGGCTCCCTCTCCGCCGGCCCCGCCGCCCCCGCGCGCGGCCGGGAAACGGCTCCCAGACATACGACGGCCGCCGACGCGCCCGAAGGCGCCTCGGCGGCCAGGAGTCGACGTCACCACGGCAGTGCGCCGTGATGTCCGACGCCCCGTCGAGCGACAGGCGCCGGACCGTGCGGATCAGTCGCTGATGAGCCCCTCCCGCAGCTGTGCCAGCGTCCGCGTCAGCAGCCGGGAGACGTGCATCTGCGAGATGCCGACCTCCTCGCCGATCTGCGACTGGGTCATGTTGGCGAAGAAGCGGAGCATGATGATCCGCCGCTCCCGGGGCGGCAGCTTGGCCAGCAGCGGCTTGAGCGACTCGCGGTACTCCACGCCCTCCAGCGCCGTGTCCTCGTAGCCGAGGCGGTCGGCCAGGGAGCCCTCGCCGCCGTCGTCCTCGGGGGTCGGGGAGTCCAGCGAGGAGGCGGTGTAGGCGTTGCCGACCGCGAGGCCGTCGACGACGTCCTCCTCCGACACGCCCAGCACGGCGGCCAGTTCCGTGACGGTCGGGGAGCGGTCGAGCTTCTGCGAGAGCTCGTCGCTGGCCTTGGTGAGCGCCAGACGCAGCTCCTGAAGGCGCCTGGGCACCCGCACCGACCACGAGGTGTCGCGGAAGAAGCGCTTGATCTCGCCCACGACCGTCGGCATCGCGAAGGTCGGGAACTCCACGCCCCGCTCGCAGTCGAAGCGGTCGATCGCCTTGATCAGGCCGATGGTGCCGACCTGGACGATGTCCTCCATCGGCTCGTTGCGCGAGCGGAAGCGGGCCGCCGCGTAACGGACCAGCGGGAGGTTCAGCTCGATCAGGGTGTCCCGGACGTAGACGCGCTCGGGACTGTCCTCGTCGAGTGCGGCGAGCCGCAGGAACAGGGAGCGGGACAGGGTGCGGGTGTCGATGATCTCCGAGGCCGGCAAGGCCGACGCGGCCGGAACAGCCGGGGCGGGAGCGGCCTCGAGGGCCGCCACGTCGTCGAGGGCGTCGAGCGGCTCGAGCGCCGGGGAGGGCGTCTCGCTCTTCGTGAGCGTCAGCACCTTGGAGCTGCCCTGGTCTGCGGACATGCCACCCCCTCTGGGTCGCGGGACGGTCGCGGCCACGCTCTCTGACGAGGAGAACGCAGCCCTCACCTGAATACCGGAGCCGAAGCCACGGCAAACGCGCTTCCCGCAGAATGTCACATGTCGGCAACGCGCTGTAGGGACTTGTCGACAAGTCAGAACCGAATCGGCCCTGGAAAAAAGGGGTCTGACGGTTTTTCGGCTTGAAGATGTCGGGAAGTGCCCTGATGGGTGATTCGCTCTTCCCGGTTACGCGTCGATCCTGTTTGCGGATCGCAATCGCTGGAAGCTACGGGCGAGTAGCCGGGACACGTGCATCTGGGACACGCCGAGTTCCGCACTGATCTGCGACTGGGTCAGATTGCTGTAGTAGCGCAGCAACAGGATCCGCTGTTCCCGTTCGGGAAGCTGGACGAGGAGGTGGCGGACCAGGTCGCGGTGCTCGACGCCGTCCAGGGCCGGGTCCTCGTAGCCGAGCCGGTCCAGCAGCCCGGGCAGCCCGTCGCCCTCCTGGGCCGCCTCGAGGGAGGTCGCGTGGTACGAGCGTCCGGCCTCGATGCAGGACAGCACCTCCTCCTCGGTGATGCGCAGCCGCTCGGCGATCTCGGCGGTCGTGGGGGAGCGGCCGAGGGCGGTCGTCAGGTCCTCGGTCGCGCTGTTGACCTGCACCCACAACTCGTGCAGCCGGCGCGGGACGTGGACCGTGCGGACGTTGTCGCGGAAGTAGCGCTTGATCTCGCCGACGACCGTCGGCATGGCGAAGGTCGGGAACTGCACGCCCCGGTCCGGGTCGAAGCGGTCGATGGCGTTGATGAGCCCGATGGTGCCGACCTGGACGACGTCCTCCATCGGCTCGTTGCGGGAGCGGAAGCGGGCGGCCGCGTAGCGCACGAGCGGCAGGTTCGCCTCGATGAGCGCCCCGCGCACGCGGGAGTGCTCGGACGTGCCGGGTTCGAGCTCCTTCAGCTGGCTGAACAGCACCTGCGTGAGGGCCCGGGTGTCGGCACCGCGCCGCTTCTCCGGAGCCGGAGCCGCATCCGAGGCCGGATCCGGAGCGGGAGTCGCGGTCGGATCCGGAGCGGGGGTCGCGGTCGGATCCGGAGCGGGGGTCGCGGTCGGATCCGGGGCGGCCGTGGTCGAGGCCGTGGCCGTGGTGGTGCCCGGTGCCGGGGTCGAGACGGGATCCTGGGGCGGCGCAGTCTTGGCCGACACGGTCAACGCCACCTCTTCGTCGATCAACTCATCCGTCAAAAGCGGTCATAGCATCACAAGACAGGTGCATCGTGTTCAAGCACCGCATATGCACGTGTTGAGGGATGAAATAGGGCATAAGACGTCGAGAAGCCCCGCACCGTTCCGATGCGGGGCCGAGCGTGCATCCGTACGGCCGTACGGCTGAGAAGTGCCGGGCCGTCAGAACTCGTAGTCGGCGATCACCCACGTGGCGAACTCGCGCCACTGGGCGACGCCCGCCTGGTGGGCCGGGTGCTCCAGGTACCGGCGCAGCGCGTCGGTGTCCTCGACGGCCGAGTTGATCGCGAAGTCGTAGGCGATGGGCCGGTCGCTGACGTTCCAGCCGCACTCCCAGAAGCGCAGGTCCTCGATCTGCCCGCCGAGGGCGCGGAAGGCCTCGGCGCCCGCCACGACGCGCGGGTCGTCCCGCTCGATGCCTTCATCGAGCTTGAAGAGGACCAGGTGGCGGATCATCATTTTCCTCCGTTGGCGGCCCACGTCATGAACTCGCCTATGGCCTTGGCGGCGTCCGATATGCCCTCGAACCCTATCTCGACGTAGCCCGCGGCCCCCTTCGGGTCCGTGATGATCACGTACAGCACGAAGACCACGACCACATAGACGACGATCCTCTTGGCGTTCATCGCCATCGCGGCCTCCCCCTGTCGGTGATTTCCCGGTCGCTGAGTTGCCTGTAGTCGGTACCGTCCGGGCCGAGCGCTGTAGATGATCGCACAAAGGGCCCCGTCCTAGTGGACGGGGCCCTTCTGAAGCGGTAGCGGAGGGATTTGAACCCTCGGTGACGTGCGCCACACTCACTTTCGAGGTCTGTTCGCGCTGGTCAGAGCGTGATCCAGAGTCGTTCAGCCTCGTCCTCCCGCCCGTCGCGTGAACCGTTGTGAACGTCTCCGCACGGGGGCGAATGAGACGGAAACTGAGACGGAGTGATCACTCGCTGACCTGCGCGTTAGTACTCCAGCCGGACTTCTAGATTTTCCCTCCTATCGTGAAGGCGGCAGGGGTGGCCATGATTCGGGCGGTAGAGGTGGCGGGGGCGAAGGGGGCGGGGGCGGGGGTGGCTCCCACGCCGGCAGCACCGGGCCGCCCGCGCGCAGGCGTGCGATGGTCAGCTCGGCCCGGCGGCGTGCGAGCGGCGCGTCGTCGCGGTCGAAGCAATAGCGGATGCGGGTGCGGCTGTCGGTGACCTCGGTGGACAGCAGCCGGTAGCCGAGCGCGTGGGCGATCTCCTCGACGTTGCGCGAAATGGCGTCCTTCAAGAAGTTGAGCGTCAGCTCGATCCGGCCCCGGCCGTCGAAGAGGGCTACGATCTCCTCGCTCTTCACTTTCCCCACTTTCTCCAGAAAGACCGTCAGCCTCGCACCAGGAGCACGACGGCCTCGTTCAGCCGGTCACGTCGCCGGTGAACTCGGGGAAGTCCTGGCCCGAGTAGTCCGCCACGCGTTGCACCCTGACGACGATGCGCTTGCCGTACTCCGTCTTCATGGACCAGTCGTCGGTGAAATTGGACCCCGTCCCCGGAGCCAGCTGGCCCTCCAGGGGCTTGGACCCGCTCTCGAACGTCCTGTGCAGCGCCTCGCCGCCGGTCGTCGCGCCGTCCACGAGGAGCGTCACCCCGTGCAGGTCAACGGGCTTCTGGCCCTCGTTGGACACGTACAGCAACACGCGGAAGCCGGTGTACCCCGCCTGCGGTGCCTCGTCGTAGTAGGTGGACACCCGAGCGTCGATGACGGAGACATTCAGACCGTCCGGCCAGGTGTACCCCTTATTGAAAGTCAGGTGCTCCGAGGGTGCCGTGCTCGTCGCGGCTGTCGGCGACTGTGAGGGTTTCGGCGTCGCCTTGTTGTCCTCGCCGCTGCCGGTGTTGTTGCAGGCCGCCAGAGTTGCCACCAGTAAGGCCGCTATCGCGACCGTCACGCGTGTGCGCATGTCTCCTCATTCCTCAGTCGGTGCACATCGTCCCACCGGTGTTCCTCAGCCCCCGACACCCCACGCACACCAACGGACCCGCGGGCGGGCACGGCGCCCCCTCCATCCCGGTGCCGGCCGATCCCTCGCCGGAGGCACTGTTCTGACTCCGGGCCTGGTCTTCGCCCCCCTTGTGGGCGCGGGCGGGCGACGGCGCGCGGCCCTGGTGACGAAGGCAAGGAGGGGCGGCGCGGCGGCGACCGACCGGCGCCGCCGCGCTGTGCGCGGCATCTCTGATCTTCGATCGGACTGCTTGCAGTTCAGAAGGCCGGGAGCGACGGCGAGCGAAGCGAGCCCTTGATGGCAGCAGGGAAAGTCTTTTCCGGCTGGGGTGGCCTGCCTCGAAGGTGTGCGCCACGTGCACGGATCTTGAGACGGGCATACGAACGCCCCCGCCTCGACTCGCGAGGCGGGAGACCGTAGCTCGCGCCTACCGCTCTGTGACAGCGACCGACGCTTTGGCCCGACTGGCGCTCTGGACAGACGCCATCTGATCCGTGGCTGATATCGAGGGGGCAGGGTGACACTCTGCCCCCTTAGGCAGTGTCTGGCGGATCAGCAAAGCCATCTCTTGAGCAGCCTCGATGACCCATGTCCAAGAGATGTGCTGAGATGGGGCTCTTCAACCAGGGAGGGAAGTTGTATAGCGGCGCGCACAACGGCTGTGGCCCGGTGCAAGATCTGTCCCCTGATGACCACGTGTTCGTGTCCAAGCGCGTGTATCGCGGGCAGCCGGTCGTGCGTGTGCACCTCGATGAGGACGGAGACTGGCAGGCGTTTTCGGCTGAAGAACCACGCTGGTTTGGACGGCCGCGGCTGATTCACGCAGCTCACCTGTTGGAGCATGATCCGTCATTGGGCAGCCTTCCGGCCCTGCCGCTGGGCCACCTTGCGACCAGAGATGAGGCTTCTGGCACAACATGGCAGATCTTCCAGGGGTGACGTTCAGGAACGGAGCCACAGTCGGAGCGCTGCGGTGGTGACGGCGCCGTGGAAGACGTAGGCCCTCTTGTCGTAGCGGGTGGCCGCTCTTGATCGGCCAACTGAGACGGAAACTGAGACGGGGATGCGCGAAGGGTCCGGCTCATCGAGCCGGACCCTTCGTCTACCTGCGGTAGCGGAGGGATTTGAACCCTCGGTGACTTGCGCCACACTCGCTTTCGAGGCGAGCTCCTTCGGCCGCTCGGACACGCTACCGAGGGAGACCTTACAGCACACCGGGCCGTGCTTCGAAATCCGTTTCCGTCCCGCCCCGGGCGGCCCGGGTTCAGCGGCCGCGGAAGAAGTCGGTCAGCAGTGCGGCGCACTCCTCGGCGAGCACACCCTCGATCACCTCGGGCCGGTGGTTGAGCCGCCGGTCCCGTACGACGTCCCACAGGGAGCCGGCGGCGCCGGCCTTCTCGTCGCGGGCGCCGTAGACCACCCGGTCCACCCGGGACAGCACGATCGCTCCGGCGCACATCGTGCACGGCTCCAGTGTGACCACCAGGGTGCAGCCCGACAGCCGCCACTGCCCGGTCTTCGCGGCGGCCCGCCGGATGGCGAGCACCTCCGCGTGTGCGGTCGGGTCGCCGGTGGCCTCCCGCTCGTTGTGGCCGACGCCGAGCACGGTCGTGCCGTCGGCGGACAGCACGACCGCGCCCACGGGCACGTCCCCGCCCGGGACGGCCTGCCCGGCCTCGTCCAGGGCGAGCCGCATCGCGGCCCGCCAGCGGTCGCGCACCGGGTCCGGGGCCCGGGCAGGGGCCGGGGCCCCGGTCGGGGTCGGCGTCCGGTTCGTGTTCGGCATCCCGCTCATGTCGGACGGTCCGCCCGGGTCCGGCGCGTCCGTCCCGGTCAGCGGACGGTCTCCAGCACCTCCGAGGCACCCAGGGCCTCGGCGATGGCGTTCAGCGCGTCCTCCGGGTCCAGGATGCGCAGCTCCTTCGCGCCGACCCCCAGGTCGCCGAGGATCTCGCCGTCGCCCAGCGGGCTGTGCGTGATGGCTTCGGCGGACGACGACTCCTCCTCGTCGTCCTCGGTGGACGCCGGTTCGCCGTCCTCCGTGCCGTCGAGGTCGAGGGAGTCCAGGTCGGGGCCGTCGTCGCCGGGCTCCCGGCCGAGCAGTTCGTCGGTGAGCAGGATCTCGCCGTACGAACTACGGGCAGCGGCGGCGGCGTCGGATACGTAGATACGAGGGTCGTCCTCGCCGTCCACGCGTACCACGCCGAACCACGCGTCCTCCTGCTCGATCAGGACGAGCACCGTGTCGTCGTCGGCCGAGGCCTCCCGGGCCAGGTCGGCCAGATCGGCCAGCGTCTCCACATCGTCGAGCTCTGTGTCGCTCGCTTCCCACCCGTCTTCGGTGCGCGCGAGCAGTGCGGCGAAGTACACCGTGACTCTCCCACTGGTCATAGGCGTGCCGGTTGGGGGTCCCCCCGGCGGAGGTTCTGGGCGGGGGAGCTGGGCTCCGAGCCCCACCCACTCGGAATCGTGGCAGAAACAAGGCCTTCAGGGGACGTCTTCGGCTCCCTGTGTCCGGCAGTTTTGATCGCACACCGGTAAAGGACTCACCAGCGCACACGTTGCCGCCACCAGCGGATCGTACGCGGCTTTCCCCCGACGGCCACGCACACCCACCGTCGGAGACGTCCGTGCGGGTGCAGCTCTGCTCCCGTGCCTTCCGCGCGTGTCTTGCCGTGTGTCCGGCCCCGCGCCTTCCCCGGGGTCCTCGCCGGGGTCTCGGCGGGAGTTTTCCGCGACCCGAGCCCATGGGCCGGGTGCGTGACCCGGCGCGCGGCGGGGGTCGTCCGTGTCCCGATGGCACCCAGGGCGCCCGTGTCCCGGTGGTGTCCTACCAGCGGAACGTGCGCATGCGCATGGCGTGCCGCAGCCGGGCGGTCTTGGCGCGGCGGGGCTGGACGCGGTCGCGCAGGGCCCGGGCCTCGGCGAGATCGCGCAGGAACCGGGCCCGGCGGCGGCGCCGTTCGGCGTCGGCGTCCGCCGCGCCGGCCGTCTCCGGGAGGTCCGCCGTGTCCCGCCGCACGCGCGGCGACGGGTCCTTGTCAGGTTCCCGTTCCCGATCAGGCATCGGCTCACCACCCCAGTCCGTCACTCCCACTTTCCCCCGGATGCCGGGTTTGATGCCACAACAGCGCACGCCGGCGGGGGTGCGACCCCGCCCGCCCGCCGGCGGGACAGCGGGCGGGCGGGCCGGATCGGGGCCCGGTTACTGTTGGCCCATGCGTCTCCACGTCGTCGACCACCCGCTGGTCGCTCACAAGCTCACCACGCTGCGCGACCGCCGCACCGACTCCCCGACCTTCCGCCGGCTCGCCGACGAACTGGTCACCCTGCTCGCCTACGAGGCGACCCGCGACGTGCGCACCGAACAGGTCGACATCAACACGCCGGTCGCCCCGACCACCGGCGTCAAGCTCTCCCACCCGCGGCCCCTGGTGGTGCCGATCCTGCGGGCCGGCCTCGGCATGCTGGACGGCATGGTGCGGCTGCTGCCGACCGCCGAGGTGGGCTTCCTGGGCATGATCCGCAACGAGGAGACGCTGCAGGCCTCTACGTACGCGACGCGCATGCCGGAGGATCTCTCCGGCCGCCAGGTCTACGTCCTGGACCCGATGCTCGCCACCGGCGGCACGCTGGTCGCGGCCATCCAGGAGCTGATCAAGCGCGGCGCCGACGACGTGACCGCGGTCGTCCTGCTGGCCGCCCCCGAGGGCGTCGCCGTGATGGAGCGCGACCTGGCGGGCACCCCGGTGACCGTGGTGACGGCCTCGGTCGACGAACACCTCAACGAGCACGGCTACATCGTCCCGGGCCTCGGAGACGCGGGCGACCGGATGTACGGCGCCGCCGAGTAGTACCGGCCCGCCGACTGACGCCTCTCGGGTGGCCCCGCGGGGCCACCCGCCACCGACCCGGCTGCGGGGAGCCTCAGCAGCCCTTCTTCGGGGCGGTTGCCGAGGGCTGGGGGGCCGTCAGGGCGGTCAGGGCGGTCAGGGCCTGATCGGCGGCCGTCTGCTGGGTCAGCGCCTTGAAGCCCGTGCCGATGATCAGGTCCACGTCGGTGCCCTTGCGGGTGTCCGTGCGGCTCTCCGCCCCGGCGAGCTGGGTGGCGAGGACGGGCAGCGAGGTGTTCAGCGACGAGGCCGGGCCGACGAGCAGTCCGGCGCCCTTGACCTTCTTGTCGAACTGCTCGGTCGCGTTGCCCACCTGACCGATGCGGAAGCCGCGCTTCTTCAGCTCGTCCGCGGTCTGCTTGGCCAGGCCGCCGCGGGGCGTGGCGTTCAGGACGTTGACCGTGATCTGGCCCGGCTTGGGCAGCTCCCGGGCCGCGCTCGTCGCCGACGGGCTCGCCGCGGGCGACGCCTTGGTCGAGCAGTCCCCGTCGGTGCCGGCCGCCGAGGCCTTCCGGCCGCCGGTGAAGACGTCGATGAGCTGCCACGTGCCCCAGCCGATCACGCCAAGGACCGTGACGGAGGCGACGGCGAGGAACACGAGCCTGCCGCGCCGCCGGGGCTTGCGCATCCGCGGGTATCTGTTCCCCGTGATCCGGTACTTCCCGCCCATGCCGGGGGGAGTCAGCATGCTCATGAGCGCAGCGTAGTGGGCATGAGCGGTGATTCCTACTGGATGATCATCGGAGCGGCTCAGCAGAACCCGAAAGGTCCAAGCCGTGACCGGACGGCGGGTCCGGACGGCTCAACTCCCGGCTCACATTCCCGGCTCGGTGCCCTGGCCAAGGGCATGGCTCAGGGGCCCGGCTTCAACGGCGCGGGCCCGCGGCCCGGATGCTCAGTCCAGCTCCAGCACGCGCGCGTGCAGCACCTGGCGCTGCTGGAGCGCCGCCCGTACCGCGCGGTGGAGGCCGTCCTCCAGATACAGGTCGCCCTGCCACTTCACGACGTGCGCGAAGAGGTCGCCGTAGAAGGTCGAGTCCTCCGCGAGGAGGGTCTCCAGGTCGAGCTGCTGCTTGGTGGTCACGAGCTGATCGAGGCGGACCGGGCGCGGCGCGACGTCCGCCCACTGCCGGGTGCTTTCCCGGCCGTGGTCGGGGTACGGCCGGCCGTTTCCGATGCGCTTGAAGATCACACGGAGAGCCTACCGGCCCAGACCTTCCGGGCGCAGCCCGGCCGCTGGAGTGCGGCGCTGGAAATGCCGCAGCAAAACCGGGCGAACCGGGAACGGGGGCTTGAGATCGGCGACAGCGGGTCCGTGCCCGGACCGCGGCGTGCGGGAGTTCCCGCCGTGCGCCCGTTGTGCACAGGCTGTGGACAACGGGTCACACGGTGCGGGGGCCGCGTTCGGCGTGCCCGCGGATGCGGAAGGCGGTGACGATCTCGAAGATGCCGACCACCACCAGCCACCAGCCGCCGAGCACGATGAGCACCGCGGCCGACCGGAGCGGGGCGTCGATCAGCACGATGCCGGCGACGAAGGTGAGGATGCCGAGGAAGATCTGCCAGCCGCGCGCGGGCGCGCCGCGGTCGTCGAGGGCGGCGATCGTCAGGGTGATGCCGCGGATCAGCCAGCCGATGCCGATCCACAGCGCGAGCAGCAGGATCGACTGCGTGGCGCCGCGGAAGCACAGCAGGCCCAGCAGGATCGACAGGGTGCCGCTGATGAAGGCCAGCACGCGCAACGAGGTCGTCTTGTGGGTGCCGAACGCGGAGACCAGTTGGAGCACGCCACTGACCAGCAGGTAGATCCCGAAGAGGATTCCGGCGGCCAGCAGGGAGGCGCCCGGCCAGAGCAGCACCAGGACGCCGAGGATCAGGGCGGCCGCACCGGTGGCGAGGACCGCCTGCCAGGCGGCGTGGGACAGAAGGTGCAGGAGTCCTTCCAGCGGCGGTTCGTACCGCGGGGGCGGCGATGTCCGCGGCTCCCGTGGGTCACGCATGGCGTGGACGCGGCGATCGTCGTACGCCGGGCTTTCGGGGCCGCTGCTCGGTGGCTCGGTCATGGTTCATGCTGGGACCGGGCGCGCGCGTACCGCCACCCGGGACCGGCCGGTCGGCTGACGTGCGTCGCACGGCCCGTCCCCGCCGCACCGCCGTCCCGGTCACTTCCCGGGGGACTTCGTCCCCTTGCCCGCTTTGGCGGCCTTGGCCGCCGCCTTCAGCTCCTGCTTGTGCGCCCGCACTCTGGCCAGCGACTCGGGCCCGGTGATGTCCGCGACGGACCGGAAGGAGTCCGGCTCGCCGTACGCTCCCGCGGCCTCCCGCCACCCCGTGGGCCGCACACCGAGCTGCTTGCCGAGCAGCGCCAGGAAGATCTGTGCCTTCTGCTTGCCGAAACCGGGCAGCTCCTCGAGGCGTCGCAGAAGCTCGCGCCCGCTGTCGACGTCCCGCCAGATGGTCTCGGGGTCGCCGTCGTAGTGTTCGACGAGGTATTGGCACAGCTGCTGGATCCGCTTGGCCATCGACGCCGGGTAGCGGTGCACGGCCGGCTTGTCCGACAGGAGCCGGGCGAACGTCTCCGGCTCGAAGGCCACGATCTCGTGGGCGTCCAGGTCGTCGGTGCCCATGCGCCCGGCGATCGTCGCCGGCCCGGTGAACGCCCACTCCATCGGGATCTGCTGGTCCAGCAGCATGCCGACCAGTGCGGCGAGCGGACTGCGGCCGAGGAGTGCGTCGGCCTCGGGGTCCTGGGCGAGGTGAAGGGTGACGTCCATGTCCCGATGGTCGCCCGCCTGACGGCGTGACGCAGCCGGAGGGCAGCCTTCCCGCGGGACCCTGGTTGAGCAGAGTGCCGTCTTCGTCCGTACCCATCCAGAAGCCGGCGAGTTCCAAGACGGAGTAGTGACGTGACCGGACGGCGGGGCGAAGGTCGGGAGGGCGCTGTGCGCCGTGGACGCGTACGGCGGCGACGGCTTGGGAAGCTGACGCTGCTCGGCGCGGTACTGGTCCTGTTCCTCCTCGGCGGCGCCGGACCCGCCTCCGCCCACGCCGCCCTGCGGGGCGCGGACCCCGCCGACGGAACCGTCCTCGAGACGGCGCCCGGCACGATCACTCTCGCCTTCACCGAGTCCGTCAGCCTGCTCGACGACTCCTTCCGCCTGTTCGACCCCGAGGGGCGGCGGGTGCGCACGGGCGAGCCGCAGCACGCGCCCGGACGACCGGACACGGCCCGGGTGGCGTTCCCGGAGGGGCTGGGCGAAGGCACGTTCACCGTGGCGTGGCGGGTGGTGTCGGCCGACAGCCACCCCGTCTCCGGCGCCTTCACCTTCTCCGTGGGCAAGCCGTCCCCGACGATGGCCGCGATCGACACCGGCCCGTCCGAGAACCCCACGACCCGCGGCCTCTACGACCTCGCCCGCTACACCGCCTACGGCGCCGCGGCCCTGCTCATCGGTACGGCGGCCTTCGCGTTGCTGTGCCGCCCGCCGAACGCGAGCCCGCTGCGCAAGCCGCTGGTGGCGGGCTGGTGGGCACTGCTGGCCTCCACGCTCGCCCTGCTCGTGCTGCGGGCGCCCTACGAGACCGGTACCGGTCCGGTGTCGGCCTTCGACCCCGCGGCCGTCTCCCGCACCCTGACCGGCCGCCCCGGTCTGATGCTGCTGGCCCGCCTGGCCCTGCTCGCGCCGGCGGCCGTCCTCCTCGTACGGCTGTCCCGGCGGCGGCCGGAGGAGAAGCCCGCGCGCGTGATCCTGGCGGCGGGCGCCGCGCTGGCCCTGGCCCTGGCACTGACGTGGGCGGGGTCCGAGCACGCCTCGGCCGGTATCCAGGTTCCGGTGGCGATGACCTCGTCGGTGCTGCATCTGCTGGCGATGGCGGTCTGGCTGGGCGGCCTGACGGCCCTCCTGACCATCCTTCAGCACGTCTCGGCGGACGAGCCGGAGGCGGGACACGGCGAGACGGAGCCGGGGCCGAGGGCAAGGGAGGCAGTCACGGTCGCCTCCGAAGGCAGCGGTGGCCGTACAGCGGTCGCGGTCCCGGTCGCCGAGGCAGCCAGCGCGGTGGCGCCTTCCGCCGACGGTCCCGCGCTGACCGCGGCGGTGGCGCGCTTCTCCCGGATCGCCTTCGGCGCCGTCACCGTCCTCGTCGTCACCGGGGTCTACCAGTCCTGGCGAGGCCTCGGCTCCTGGGCCACGCTCACCGGCACGGCGTACGGCCGGTTGCTGCTGGTCAAACTCGTCGTGGTGGCACTGCTGCTGGCCGTGGCGGCCCGTTCCCGGCGCTGGACGGCACGGCTGGTGACGGCGGACGCGGAGCCGGCCGTACGAGACGGGAAGGCGCCGGCGGTACCCGACGGGGAGGCACGAGCGGAGGACCCCGGGACGAAGGCACCCGCGCCCGCACTTGCGCCCGCCCCCGACTCCTGCCGTCGTGCTCTGCGCCGCTCGGTCCTGGCCGAGGTCGCCGTGGGCATCGCGGTCCTGGTCTTCACCACGGTGCTGGCCGGCACCCTGCCGGGCCGCGCGGCCGCCGAGGCGGCCCAGGCCGCGCCCGAGGCCGGGGTTCCTGGAGCCTCCGTCACGATCATTCCGTTCGACGTCGGCACCCCGGGCGGTCACGGCAAGGTGCAGATCACCCTGGAACCGGGTCGCGTCGGCCAGAACGCCGTGGAGGCCGTCGTCTACGGCCCGGACGGCGGCCTGACCATCGTTCCCGAACTGCGCCTGTCCCTGTCCCTGCCCGCACAGAAGATCGGACCCATCGACGCCGGGCTCACCAACAGGGGCGGCTACTGGGGAACCGACTCCCTCAACCTCCCGATCCCCGGCACCTGGACCGTGAAGGCGACGGTACGGGTGTCGGAGATCGACCAGGTGAGCGTGGAACGGAAGGTCCGGATCCTGCGCTAGTGCCGTGCCGGGCGTCGCGAGCCGGTGAACCTTTCCGGTCACAGCACTGGCGACTGCGGGACGCCGGCCGGTGCGCGGGTGCGGAACGCGGCGGGTCGATATCCGTGACATGCGCCTCCGGGGACGTATGGTCGACGTGCCGCACGCCGAACGGCGGATCACCGGCCCATGCCCGTCTCTTCATTTGTACGGATGAGACATCCCATCGCACATTTAGGGCTAATCAGGGAATTCCTTCACCCATTTGCCGCGCATCCGGGGAAAGTCGTACGGCGTTAGTCGGGACATGACTAAGGCAACCAGGGAAGGGTACTGGGGTCTGTTCGGGGGTCAGGAGCGAGAGGGCCCGGTCGCCGCACACGCGGTGGCGCTGGGTCCCTACACCTACCTTCCCGCCCCGGTGCACTCGTCGGCCACTGTCAACGGCACCCTGACCAGGGGAGGTTTTCTGGTCGCGCTCAAGGTGACGGAGCCCCTGCTGCGGGATTTCCTGGAGGCGATGAGCACACTGGAAGCCGACCTCGCGCGCCGCTGGCTCGGTTCGGAGGGCCGGTCCCGTTTCTCGGGAGCGGAATAGCTGCCCGTCATGTACGACGAACGTATCGATCATCGTTCCGGCCACTATTCGGATTATCCCGGTTACCCGAGCCGTACGGGCGGATACCAGGGGGCGGGCACCGGCCGGCACCGGGGCTCGGCGGAGTTCTTCACGTCTCCCCTGGAGCCGCCGGACGCGGCCTGGGACCCCGCCGAGGAACTGGCCTTCATGCTTCAGGACGCGATGGAGGAGCACCGGCCGGACATCCTCGTCGCCCGGGACGAGGCACCGGTCACCGAGCCCGCTCCGAACATCGGCACGCCCCTGGAGACCCTTGAGGCGATCACGGCGGAACTGCCTCCGCTGAAGGCGGTCGCCCGACGCCATCGAAAGGTCCGGGAACGCAAGCGTCCGAACGTCCTGCGGTCCACCAGTCACGTCATCGCCGCGCTGACCGCGGTGATCGCTTCCTCGGTGAGTTTCTTCGGCGGAATGGTTGCCTACGATCCCCTTCGCGTCGTGGCCGTGGCACGGATGCAGGACGGCATCGCGTCCTGGTGGCCCCTGCTGGTCTACGGTCCCTGGCTGGTCGCCTCGCTGTCCGTGCTGCGGGCCGCGCTGCACCAGCGCCGCGCCGTCCACTCCTGGAGCGTGGTGCTGATCTTCTCGTCCATCGCGATGCTTCTGTGCGTGCTGCAGGCACCCAGGACGATCATGGACATCGCTGCGGCCGCACTGCCGGGCCTGGCCTCCCTGGCCTGCTTCCAGCAGTTCGTGCGCCAGATCACCCTGACCCGCCCGCCCCGGCGCCCGTCGCCCCGCCACCGCCAGCCCCGCACCCCGCACACCGAGACCCCGTCCGCGTCCACCGTCCGCGACACCCGCCGCACCGCGACGACGGCGCGACCGGCCGGAGGCACGGCGCGCAAGAGGGCCTGAGCTCGATCGTTCCCCGGAGCCGGGGCCCCGTGGATGCCACGGACGCCACGGACGTGGTCGCGGGGCCACCATGGAGGTGGACGGAGTGTGGCGGACACGAAGGAGGCCGCCATGGCAGCCGCGCATCTCCCGGCGTCGCCCCTGGTGATCCGGGCGACAGACGGCCGACGGGCCGAACTGGCACTCGCCGGGGACATCGGGACGCAGGCCCTGTGGCTACTGGAGGAACGACTCGGAGCCCCGCCGCTGAGTGAGGCCGACGAGTGGATCGTGGACATGAGCGAGGCCACCCACCTCGACCTCGCGTGCGCCTACGCCCTGCTGAGGGTCGCCGCGCGGTGGCCGGCGACCGCGCTCACCATTCGCGGAGCCCGGCGCACCGTGCACCGGACCCTGCACCACGTTGGGCTCGACACGGTCGCGGTGATGGAGGACTTAGGGATGGCGGAGGACTGAGAGAGCCCAGGGGGCTCAGGCGACTCAGGGGACTCAGGGGGCTTGGGCGGCTCGGCGGCGGAGGGCCGGTGACGGAGGGGGCAGGATCAGACGGATCCCGAATATTTCGGTGACCGATGTAATCTGGAGTCATGGCTTCGGATACGACGCACAGCCCGTCCCGTCCGCGCTGGCCCGCCGTGCTCACCGCGGAGCGGGCCCGCCCGGAGGGGATCCGGTCACGACCGAACGCCTGGTGGCTGGCCGTGGCCACGGTGTGCTTCGGGGCGTTCATGGGTCAGCTGGACGCGAGCATCGTGACGCTGACCTACGGCAGCCTGCGCACCGAGTTCCACGCCTCGCTCGCCGCGGTGGAATGGGTGTCGCTGGCGTATCTGCTGGCCCTGGTGGCGCTGCTGGTGCCGGCCGGGCGGCTGGCGGACGCGCACGGCCGCAAGCTGCTGTACCTGTACGGGTTCGCCGTCTTCACGCTGGCGTCCGCCGCCTGCGGACTGGCGCCCTCCTTGGCGGCGCTGGTGGGCTTCCGGGTGGTGCAGGCGGCCGGGGCGGCGCTGATGCAGGCCAACAGCGTCGCGCTGGTGACCACCAGCGCACCCCGCGGGCGGATGCGCACCGCGCTCGGCGTGCAGGCCGCCGCACAGGCGCTGGGGCTCGCCCTGGGGCCCACCGTGGGTGGCGCACTGGTGTCCACCCTGGGCTGGCGCTGGGTGTTCTGGGTGAACGTGCCGGTCGGAGTGGTCGCGCTGGTGAGCGGGCACTATCTGCTGCCTCGCACCAGGGCCCGCACCAAGGTCGCCCGCTTCGACTGGGCCGGACTGGCGCTGCTGGCCGTGGCGACGACCTGCGCGCTGCTCGGCGTGTCCGCGGCCTCCGGTCTGCCGGTGCCCGCCTGGGGTGTGGTCCTGCTGTTCGGGGTGGCGGCTCTGGCCGGCTGGGGCTTCGCACGACGTCAGCGGCGGACCGCCGCGCCCTTGCTCGATCTCGCTCTGCTGCGGGTGCGCGCGGTCGCGTTCGGGCTGGTCGGGGCACTCAGCGGATACCTCGTGCTGTTCGGCCCGCTGGTACTGGTGCCGGTCGTGCTGACCGCGCGGGGGGCCTCGGAGCTGACCGCGGGACTGGTGCTGACCGCGTTGCCCGCCGGGTTCGCCCTCGGCGCCACCGGCGGCGACCGGCTGCTGCCGCGTTCCCTGACCGACCGTGGCCGGTGCCTGGCCGGGGCCGGCGTATTCCTCCTCGCCACTGCCGCGCTCCTGGCCGCTCCCCTCACCATCGCCTGGCTGGTGCCGCTGCTGGCCCTGGTCGGCGTGGGGCTGGGGACGTTCACCCCGGCCAACAACGCCCTGATCATGGGCGCGATCCCGGCTCGTTCCTCCGGCACCGGTGGCGGCCTGGTCAACATGACCCGCGGTCTGGGCACCGCCCTGGGCGTGGCGCTGGTCACCCTCGCCCTGCATCTGGCGGCCGGCGGCGGAACCGAGGCCGGCGCCCGGTGGTCCGCGTCGATTCTGGTGGCGGTGTCGGCTGTCGCCGTCGTCTCGGCCTGGCTGGGGCCGGACCGGGGCGACCACCGCCGGTCCCTTCCGGGACTCGGGGCGTGAGAACGATGCGTGAGCCGGTGGGCAACCCGCGCGAGCCGGTGGGCAACCCGGCGGCGGTACGAGCAGGAGGGCGCGCGCGGGGCCCCGGCTACCCTTGCCGCATGTCCGCGCAGCCCCGCTCCGAGCTTCCCCTGCCCGGCCCCGCCACCGAGGCGCCGGACGCCCGGCTGCTCACCGAGGCTGTCACCCGCCTGCGGCGCGCCCTGCGGGCCTCGATCCGCACCGACTATCCGTGGGAGAAGCTGCCCATGGCCCAGGTCGAGCTGCTCCAGGTGCTCGGTGAGCACTCGCCCGCCCGGATCAGCGACCTCGCCGCCCGCCAGCGACTCGCGCCGAGCACCGTCAGCGGACTGATCGGCCAGATGATCACCACGGGCCTGGTCGCGCGCGAGGTCGACTCCGCCGACCGCCGCGCTTCCGTCGTCACTCTCACCGACGCCGGACGGGACCAGCTCGCCGCGTGGACCACCGCCCACGAACGCCGCATGGACGCCGCGCTGGCCTCGCTGGACGGCGCCGATCGGGCCGCCGTCGCCGCCGCCCTGCCCGCTCTCTTTCAACTTGCCGAGCAACTCGGTCAGTTGGACGATGGCGGGGTCGCGGGCTGACACGACGAGGGCTCCCACCGGAATCCGGTCGGAGCCCTCGCCCGTCCTGCTGAGTGGCCTTTCGGCGTGGTGGGTGCCCTTCGGTGTCAGGCGGTCGCGCAGACGGCCTCGACGAAGTGGCCCACCTGCGTCTCCGGCAGAGTGCGTGAGAGGTCCGACTCGCTGATCATGCCGACCAGGCGGTGGTTCTCGATGACGGGCAGCCTGCGGATCCGGTGTTCCTCCATGGTCCGCAGGACACTGCCGCTGTCGGCGTTCGCGTCGATCGTGATCGGCTTGCCCTGCTCCAGCTCACCCGCCGTCATGGTCCGGGGGTCCTTCCCCTTGGCGAGGCACTGCACCACGATGTCGCGGTCCGTGATGATCCCGTGGAGGCGGTCGTCGGGCCCGCAGATCGGCAGGGCTCCGACGTCCATCTCCTTCATCCGGCGCGCCGCGTCCTCCAGCGTCTCGCTCTCCTGGACGCATGTGGCACCGGTGTGCATGATCTCCCGTGCGGTGGTCATGGCCGTCTCCTTCGAGCTTCGGTGGCCGGCACGGAGAGAGCCAAGGTGCTGGCCCGCCCCCGGCCAGTTCGGCTTACCACCAGTGTCGGTTCTCCGCAGGCCCGCCGCATGCCGTGGAGGCCAGGCTCCCGCTGAGACACCAGTCCACCCCAGGTGGGGCGTTTGCATGCGTTTGTAGTGATTCAATACCGTTGGTCGCGGGGGCAACCGACGTTCGGGCAGGGCAGAGCGATGACCTTCAGTCCGTCTTCGCCACGGCCGACCGCACACCTGGAGCGGTCGCCCGTCCATCTGTCGTCACTGGTGAAGCGCCCAGTGGTGGACCGGGGTGACCGGTCGCTCGGCCGGCTCTCCGACGTGATCGTCCGGCTGCGCGGCGCCGACTACCCGGTGGTGACCGGGCTCGTGGTCGGCGTGGGTGGCCGTGAGCTGTTCGTCCCCGTGGAGCAGGTGGCCGCGCTCGACGCCGAGGGCCTGGTGGAGCTCGAAAGCGCACGGCTGGACCTGCGGCCGTTCGAACGCCGCGAGGGCGAGGTGCTGCTGCGGGCGGACGTGCTGGGCCACCGGCTGATCGATGTCGGCGAGGCGCGCCTGGTCCGCGCGCAGGACGTGGAACTGGCCGAACGGGACGGCCAGTGGCTGCTGTCGGGCGTGGACACGCACCGGCCGCACCGGCTGCTGGGGATCTTCGGGGACCGTGCGACGGGGCACGCGTGCCGGGACTGGAAGGCGTTCGAGCCGCTCATCGGGCACAGCCGCAGCGCGCTGGTCCGCCGCCCCACGGCCCGGATCCGGCGCCTGCGGCCGGCGGAGATCGCCGACCTGCTCGAGGACGCCTCCCGGGACGAGGAACGCGAGATCCTCGGCGATGTCCGGCAGGACCCGGAGCTGGAGGCGGACGTCTTCGAGGAGTTGGAGGAGGACCGGGCCTCCCGGTTGCTCAACGCCCGCACCGACGAGGAGATCGCCGCCGTACTGGCGCGGATGCGGGCGGACGACGCGGCCGACGCCATCGACGATCTGCGGCAGGGCCGACGCCGTACCGTGCTGGAACTGCTGCCCGCCGGACAGCGCGCCAAGGTACTGACCCTGATGGGCTTCAACCCCGACAGCGCCGGGGGCCTGATGGGGATGGACTTCCTGACCCTGCCCCCGGACACGCCGGCGAGCGAGGCCGAGGCGGCGGTCCGGCGGGCGAGCCGGCTCCAGCCGGAGGCGCTGACCAGCGTCTACACCGCCGACGAGGAGGGACGACTGCTCGGCTGGGTCCGGCTGGTCACCGTCCTGCAGAGCGATCCCGCGGTACGGCTGGGCGAGGTGAGCGAGGCCGATCCCGTGCGCGTCGGCCCGGACACGGACCTGGTGGACGTGGCCCTGCTGATGACGGACTACAACCTGATCACCCTGCCGGTCGTGGACGACGAAGGGGTCCTGCTCGGCGTGATCACGGTCGACGACGTGCTGGAGGCGACACTGCCGGAGGACTGGCGGCGCCGGGAGGTGGCTCCGCCACCCGACGCCCACCGGACCGCCGAGGCCGGCGGTACCGCGGCGGTTGGCGGCATCACGGGGGCTGGCGGCATCACTGAGGCCGGCAGCCCCACGGGGGGCGGCGGCATCACTGAGGCCGGCAGCCCCACGGGGGGCGGCGGCATCACTGAGGCCGGCAGTACCACGGGGGTCGGCGGCACCGCTGAGGCCGGCAGTACCACGGGGGTCGGCGGCACCGCTGAGGCCGGCAGCGCCACGGGCCTGGAGGGGCGTGAGGAGCCCTCACCATGAGCGGGCCCCGGCCCGACCGGCGCCCACCGCAGCAGCCGCCGCCCGGCGCGCGCCCGGATGACGGTCGGTCCGGGGCCGGCGGGCGTCCGGAGGATCGTCCGCCCCGGCCCGGCGCCCGTCCGGATGACGGTCGGTCCGGGTTGTCCGGCACGCGTCCGGAGGATCGTCCGCGTACGTCCGGTCCGCACCCGGCCGGGCGCGGGGGCGCGGGCCGGTCCACGCCCGGCCCGCACTCACAGCCGCAGGGCGGTGCCCACCCCGTAGCCCCGGGTACGCCACCGGTCGGCGGCCCCGGCGCCCCGGAGCGCGCCACGACGCCCGGACGCGACGGCGCCCCCGCACCAAGGCCCACCGGCCACCCTCACCCTCACCCTCACCCCCACCCCCGTCCCCGTCCCACAGCGGTGCTGGACGATGCCCACCTCGGCGACATCGAAGGTGCCCTGGGACGTATCCGGCTGGAGGAGGCGGACTCCAGCCGCAGCCTGAAGCGCCGGCTGCTCACCTTCCTGGCGATCGTCGGCCCCGGCCTCATCGTGATGGTCGGCGACAACGACGCCGGCGGGATCTCCACGTACGCCCAGGCGGGCCAGAACTACGGCTACAGCCTGCTGTGGGTGCTCCTGCTCCTCATCCCCGTCCTCATCGTCAACCAGGAGATGGTGGTCAGGCTCGGCGCCGTCACCGGTGTCGGGCACGCCCGGCTGATCAACGAGCGCTTCGGCAGGTTCTGGGGCTGGTTCAGCGTCGGCGACCTGTTCGTGCTGAACTTCCTGACGATCGTCACCGAGTTCATCGGAGTCTCGCTCGCCCTGAGTTACCTCGGCGTCGACAAGTACGTCGCCGTGCCCGTCGCCGCCCTCGCCCTGGTCGCGATCACCGCCACGGGCAGCTTCCGGCGCTGGGAACGCGCGATGCTCGCCTTCATCGCCGTCAGCCTGCTGCTGGTGCCGCTGGCGCTGATGAGCCACCCGAGCTACGGAGCGGCCGTCCACCACCTGGTGGTCCCGGGCGTGCGAGGCGGGGTCACCTCCGAGGCCGTCCTGCTGATCATCGCGATCGTGGGTACGACCGTCGCCCCCTGGCAGCTGTTCTTCCAGCAGTCCAACATCATCGACAAGCGCATCACACCACGGTTCGTGGGCCATGAGCGCGCGGACACCGTGCTGGGGTCCCTCGTCGTGATCGGCGGTGCCGTCGCGATCGTCGTCGTGGCCGACTACGCCGTGAGCGGTACGGCCGCGGCCGGGCACTTCACCGACGCGCTGGGCGTCGCCGAGGCCCTGGGCGGGCACAGCCGCGTGCTGGGAGTGATGTTCGCCGTCGTGCTCCTGGACGCGTCGATCATCGGCGCCGCGGCCGTCACCCTGGCCACCAGCTACGCCTTCGGCGACGTGTTCAACCTGCGCCACTCCCTGCACCGCAGCTTCCGCGAGGCCAAGGCGTTCTACGGGACCTACACCGGGATGGTCCTGCTCGCCGCCGCCATCGTGCTGATCCCCGGTGCGCCCCTCGGACTGATCACGACCGCCGTTCAGGCCCTGGCGGGACTGCTCCTCCCCTCCGCGTCGGTCTTCCTCCTGCTGCTGTGCAACGACCGGGCGGTCCTCGGCCCCTGGGTCAATCCGCGCTGGCTCAACGTGGTGGCCTCGACCATCATCGCGGTGCTCCTGATGCTGTCCGGAATCCTCGTCGCGACGACCCTGTTCCCGACGCTGGACACCGCCCGGGTCGCGCTGTGGCTCACCGGTGTGCTGGTCGTGGGGCTGCTGGGCGCGGCCGTGGGACTGCGCGTCGTCCACGCCCGCCGGGGCACGGCCCTGCCTCCGCCTCCGAGGATCCCCCGCCCCGAACGCGAGAGCTGGCGCATGCCTCCCCTGGCGCTGCTGGAGCCGGTCGTCTGGTCCCCCGGACTCAAACTCGGAATGAGCCTGCTGCGGGGCTATCTGGTGATCGCCGCGCTGCTGCTGGTGGTCAAGGCCATCCAGATCGGCTGAGCCGGGTCGGGGAGGGGCCTGGCCGAGGACCGGAGGCGGAGTGAGGATGGAGGTGTGAGGGAGGCCCTGCGGTGATCCTGTCCTACTCGCACCACGGCGATCGCGTGATGGCCTATCTGCTACCGGTGTGGACGAGGCTCCCCGCCGCCGATCGCATGGGTGTGGCCGCTGCCGTGCTGGCCGTGGCGTTCGTCCTGCTGCTCGTCGGTACGAGGGTGCGGCAGGCCCGTCCCCGTTCGTTCAGGCGCCCACGGGCCCGGGCCGCCGAGCCGGTCGACACCTCCTGGTTCACCGCCCACACCCTGGACGGCTTCCCGGAGGAGGCGCTCCGCGCCACCCTGAGGACCCCGGCCGCGCCCTCCCGCGAACGTCTCTACGCCGCCTGGGTCCTCGCCACCCACACCCAGGGCACGGACGCCGTATGGCTGGAGAAGAACCTGGCCCTCCCCGCCGACGCGGCCCACCTGATCGCCGAAGCCGCCGAAACCAGACGCCGCGAGGTGTCGGCACGCGAGAACCACGACACGGAGGCCGCGAAAGCGACCGCCGTGAGCGGCGACGAGGAAGACCCGCCCGCACGGCCATGAACGGGGGGCGTGCCCGAGGCGGACAAGGGACGGGTTGACGCCAGAGGGCCGGACCACTTTCGTGGTCCGGCCCTCTGGGCCGGCGGAGGATACGAGATTCGAACTCGTGAGGACGTCCCGTAGTCAGCCATCGTCGGCCGACCCACGGCGGCCGTGGAAGTCCTCCCATGCCTGCCGCTGGATCTCCTCGGCGTCCGCGAGGAGCTTCTCCAGGGGTTCCGCGGCCTCTGAAGGGGCAGGGGGCACCCGCGTGAGCTTGTCGTAGAGGTACTCGCAGGCTTCGGCTTCGGTGCCGAAACGCCGCATGACGCTGTCCTGGGAGCGTTGGCGCAGGCCGACGGTCCAGGCATCCGCCTCACGGCGCAGAAAGAAGTAGGCGTCCGGCTGGACGGGGACGTCGTGGACGCCGGCAATCTCGTAGAACGCCTCGGGCACGTCCGCTTCGCGGAGTCTTTCGACGAGCTCTGCGCTGTCCATCAGGAACGTCCCGTCACCCGGCTCGAGGTGTGCTCCGAGGTGTGGATCCGGGACCACCCCGGGCCTTGCGGGTCAGGCTACGGGCAACGCGTCCAGATACTTCGCGTTGACGAGGTCGGAGACCGACGATTTCGTCACGTACTGGAGACCGAGGCCGGGCTGGCCGAACCAGGGCCTGATCGGGCCGGCCTCGACGGTGAACGGCTTGCGGACCCGGTAGAGGTGGTAGCTGTACGGATAGTTGTTGACGTAGGCGTCAAGATTGCTCGGCGGAATCGCACGCTTGGCGAACGGTGTGCCCGCGGGTGCGAGGAAGTTACCGAAACCGCTGCCGAAGAGGTCGACCAACTGGCCCTTGCGGAGCGTCAGGGGACGCTCGACCGGCTTGCCTTTCTTCAACACGAAGCCGTTGTTGTCGGGATACCACCAACCCGACTTCCCCGTCTGCGGATCCGTCTGCCAGTAGCAACCGAGGAACCAGTACTCCGAGGTGTGGTCGGTGCGCTGATAGCCCCTCAGCATCCGGCCGAGGGCCCCGTTCTGGGGGAGGTACCTCGGTCCCAGGCGCCAGTCGTTGAGGTAGTAACTCTGGTATTCCGTCTGCGGGGCGGTGTTGGTTCCACGGCTGCGATGCGTAGTCGGACAGTGTGCGGCGTTCCTGTCACGGAGTTGGTCGGCCTGGGCCGTGGCCGGTGAGATGCCGATAAGCAGAAGGAGCGATGCGAGGGCGCTCCCCACGAAGGCGCGCAGTACGCGCATGCGGTGTCCCTTCTCTTCCGGCGCCAACCAGGCGCCGCGTGAGGACAGGCAGCCAGTGTTGGTGACCGGCCGCCGGTCTGATCGTGATACAGGGCTCATTTCATGCGCGGCATGTGCTTCCCGGGCGCGAAGACATCGCAGACAGTCACCCGAACCGATGAGCTCAAGCCCTCGGACGGCCGAAGGCAGGAGACGAATCGCCCGGTCCGCGAGGGACTCCTGGATGACAGCACCGCTCTACTTCTGCCTCGTCAGACTGGCTGGCCGCACCGGGAGAACCGTCACGGCCGCCGATGCGCGACCAACTGTTGGACGATCGGGTGACAACGGACGAGGGGCAGGCGAGCTTGGTCGTGGCCCACGACGCATGGCAGCAGTTCAGCGAGGCCGTTTCGGGGGTGGCTGTCGCCGGCCCAACGTGGCCGAGATCGCCAAGGCTCCCCGTCTCGAAGAAGAGGACGTCGAGCCGTACACGATCGAAGAGGTTCAGAGCCTGCTCGTGGAAGCGGCCGAGCTCCGCAACAGCGCGCGCCGGGTCGTCGCCCTGGCGCTTGGCCTCCGGCAAGGGGAGACGCTCGGGCTGCACGGGGAGGACGTCGACCGGCCGCGAGGCATGTCCGCATCCGCAAGAACCGGCTGCGGCCGTGCTCGGGCTCAGCGGCCCGCCGATCACTCTCCGGGGCGCGGGTGTACGAGACGGCCGCCTCCATGACGCTCGCCACACCGCTGCGACCGTCCTCGTAATCCTCGGGGTCCCGGAGGTCGTGATCGACGCGATCACGGGTCCCGACTGAGGCGGAAACTGAGACGGACAACGTCGAAGGGCCCCACCGCGAACGGTGGGGCCCTTCGACATCGTGCCCGGTGAGGCACTGGCGGAGGATACGAGATTCGAACTCGTGAGGGGTTGCCCCCAACACGCTTTCCAAGCGTGCGCCCTAGGCCTCTAGGCGAATCCTCCGCCGGAAACATTACATGACTCGGAGGAGTGCTCGCGAACTCGTTGTCGGTCCCCGGGATCGGGTACTCTTTGCGGAGCCCCTCACGCGGCGCTATCTGACTGAACTCCCCCAGGGCCGGAAGGCAGCAAGGGTAGGTCGGCTCTGGCGGGTGCGTGGGGGGCGCTTGCGTCCACGGTCGGACACGTTGTCGGTGGGCGCCTATAACCTCGTATGCGTGTCGTCTCTCGCGCTGTACCGCCGCTATCGCCCGGAGTCGTTCGCCGAGGTCATCGGGCAGGAGCATGTCACCGACCCGTTGCAGCAGGCGCTGCGGAACAACCGGGTCAATCACGCGTACCTGTTCAGCGGTCCGCGCGGATGCGGCAAGACGACCAGCGCGCGGATCCTCGCCCGTTGCCTGAACTGCGAGAAGGGGCCGACGCCGACCCCCTGCGGGGAGTGCGATTCCTGCCGTGACCTGGCCAGGAACGGCCCGGGGTCCATCGACGTCATCGAAATCGACGCCGCTTCGCACGGTGGTGTGGACGACGCCCGTGACCTGCGCGAGAAGGCCTTCTTCGGGCCCGCCCGCAGCCGGTACAAGATCTACATCATCGACGAGGCCCACATGGTCACGTCGGCCGGTTTCAACGCGCTGCTCAAGGTCGTCGAGGAGCCGCCGGAGCACCTGAAGTTCATCTTCGCCACGACCGAGCCCGAGAAGGTCATCGGGACCATCCGGTCGCGCACCCATCACTACCCCTTCCGCCTGGTGCCGCCGGGCACCCTGCGGGAGTACCTCGGCGAGGTCTGCCAGAAGGAGGGCATCCCCGTCGAGGACGGGGTGCTTCCCCTCGTCGTGCGGGCCGGCGCCGGGTCCGTGCGTGACTCCATGTCGGTCATGGACCAGCTGCTCGCCGGTGCGAAGGAGGAGGGTGTGACGTATGCCATGGCCACCTCGCTCCTCGGGTACACCGACGGCTCGCTGCTCGACTCCGTCGTGGAGGCATTCGCCTCCGGGGACGGCTCCGGCGCCTTCGAGGTCGTCGACCGAGTGATCGAGGGTGGCAACGATCCCCGCCGGTTCGTGGCCGACCTGCTGGAGCGGCTGCGGGACCTGGTGATCCTCGCCGCCGTTCCGGACGCCGCGGAGAAGGGGCTCATCGACGCCCCGGCCGACGTCGTCGAGCGGATGCAGGCCCAGGCCCGTTCCTTCGGCGCCGCCGAACTGAGCCGGGCCGCCGACCTCGTCAACGAGGGGCTGACCGAGATGCGCGGCGCCACCTCGCCCCGCCTCCAGCTCGAACTGATCTGCGCCCGCGTACTGCTGCCCGCCGCCTACGGCGACGAGCGGTCCGTGATGGCCCGCCTCGACCGGATCGAGCGCGGTGTCAGCTTCTCCACGGGCGGGGGTGCGCCCGCGATGGGGTACGTGCCCGGACCCGACGTGCACGGGGGAGCGCAGACCGCGGCGGGGGGTCCCGCGGGTGCGGCGCCGGTACCTCCAGCTCCTCCTGTTCCTTCTGTTCCTCCTGTTCCGCCGGGCGGTGGGCCCGCCGCGGCTCGGGCGGCCGTGCGCGGCACGGGGGCTCCTGACGCGCCTCCCGCGTCCCCCGTACCTCCCGCGTCCCCCGTACCTCCCGCGTCCCCCGTACCTCCCGCGCCCGCCGTACCTCCCGCGCCCGCCGTACCTCCCGCGCCCGCCGTACCTCCCGCGCCCGCCGTGAGCGACCGTCCCCAGGAGGCGGCTCCGCCCGCCCCGCCGGCCGCTCCCGCTCCCACTGCCGCCCCGCCGGCCGCCGCACCCGCCGCACCCTCCGCGCCCGGTGCCTGGCCCACCGCGGCGGCCGCGGGCGGTGGGCGTCGGCCGGGCGGCTGGCCCACTGCGGCAGCCCCGGGCGGTGGGCAGGCGCCGGGTGCGGAGGGTGCGCCCAGCGCCCCGGCGCCCGCACAGCAGGCACCCGCGGCGAGGCCTGCCGCCGCACCGGTGTCCCCCGCTCCACCGGCCCCGGCGGGCGGCGGGCTCGACCCCCGCGTCCTCTGGCCGAACATCCTCGAAGCGGTGAAGAACCGCCGTCGCTTCACCTGGATCCTGCTCAGCCAGAACGCCCAGGTCTCCGGTTTTGACGGCACCACTCTCCAGATCGGCTTCGTCAACGTCGGCGCCCGCGACAACTTCGCGAGCAGCGGCAGCGAGGACGTGCTGCGCCAGGCACTGGCCGAGCAGTTCAACGTCCAGTGGAAGATCGAGGCGATCGTCGACCCGACGGGAGGCGGCGGCTCCGGAGCCGCACCCGCGGGCGGCGGCTACGGCGCAGGCCCCGGAGGCGGCGGCTACGGCAGTGCAGGTGGCGGCGGCTACGGCGGCGGGGGAGGCGCGGCGGCGCAGCGTACGGCGGCTCCCCCGCCCATGGCTCCGGCGGCGCCCGCTCCCGCCTCGTCCCCGAGCCGGCCGTCGTCCGCGGCGGCACCCGCGCCCGCCCCGGCACCCCGGCCCTCCGCCCCCGAGCCGGCTCCCGTCGCCCCCGAGGACGACATCCCCGAGGACGACGACCCGGACCTCGACGAGTCGGCCCTGTCCGGTCACGAACTGATCGTGCGGGAGCTGGGCGCGACAGTGGTCGAGGAGTATTCGACGGAGTAGCGGCGCAACAGAGGGGCGGAGCAGTGCAGTGGGGCCTCGGTGCGGTTCCGCCCCGGCTCTGCTCGGAGGAACCTACGAACGCCCCGCCGCCGTCCCCTCGGCGGCCCGCACAAAGGATGCCGCGCCGCTGCCGTTAGGCTGACCTCGTGAAGGTCCTCGTCATCGGCAGCGGCGCCCGTGAGCACGCCCTGTGCCGTTCCCTGTCCCTCGACCCCGCCGTCACCGCGTTGCACTGCGCGCCCGGCAACGCCGGCATCGCCGAGGTCGCCGAGCTGCACCAGGTCGACGCCCTCGACGGCGCGGCCGTGTCCGCGCTGGCCGCCGAGCTGGGTGCCGACCTCGTGGTCGTCGGCCCCGAGGCCCCGCTGGTCGCCGGGGTCGCCGACGCCCTGCGCGAGGCGGGCGTCCCGGTGTTCGGCCCCTCCAAGGAGGCCGCGCGGCTGGAGGGCTCCAAGGCCTTCGCCAAGGATGTGATGGCCGGGGCGGGCGTGCCCACGGCCCGTTCGTACGTCTGCACGACGGCCGAGGAGGTCGACGCGGCCCTCAACGCCTTCGGCGCCCCCTACGTCGTCAAGGACGACGGGCTCGCCGCCGGCAAGGGCGTCGTCGTCACCGACGACATCGAGGCGGCCAGGGCGCACTCTGCGGCCTGTGACCGTGTGGTGATCGAGGAGTATCTCGACGGACCCGAGGTCTCTCTCTTCGCCGTCACCGACGGCGAGACGGTCCTGCCGCTCCAGCCCGCCCAGGACTTCAAGCGGGCACTCGACAACGACGAGGGCCCGAACACCGGCGGCATGGGCGCGTACTCGCCGCTGCCCTGGGCCGACCCCAAGCTCGTGGACGACGTGCTGCACAGCGTCCTTCAGCCCACCGTCGACGAGATGCGCCGCCGCGGCACGCCGTTCTCCGGCCTGCTCTACGCGGGGCTCGCCATCACCAGCCGCGGCATCCGCGTGATCGAGTTCAACGCCCGTTTCGGCGACCCCGAGACCCAGGTGGTCCTCGCCCGTCTCCAGACCCCGCTGGCGGGTGTCCTGATGGCCGCCGCCACCGGTGATCTCGCCCATCTGGAGCCGCTGCGCTGGAGCGACGACGCGGCCGTCACGGTGGTCGTCGCCTCGCACAACTACCCCGGCACCCCGCGCACCGGCGACCCGATCACCGGCCTCGACGAGGTGGCCGCGCAGGACGCCCCGCACGCGTACGTGCTGCACGCCGGCACCCGGCGCGAGGGCGATGCCGTTCTGAGCGCGGGTGGCCGCGTGCTGTCCGTCACGGCGACGGGCAAGGACCTGACGGAGGCACGCGACCGCGCGTACACAGCGGTCGCCCGTGTCGGTCTCGACGGCTCCCAGCACCGCTCGGACATCGCGGCGCGGGCCGCGGCGGACGCGTAGCGCGGCGACCCGCCCCTTTCCCCGGACCCGTTCTCCTCACCGGCTCCGTTCCTCACCAGCAGGCCCCGGCTCCACGAGCCGGGGCCTCATCAATGCGCTCTGTCGTTCGGCTCTGACCAAAGCCATTCCATCGAGTGACCAATGCTCCATCCGGCTGACGCGGGCCGGGGGCCCAACTAGGGTGCGCGCAGGCATTCCGGCACTTGGCCCACCGGCATTGCGATGTCAGTCATGGGTGCCACAGTGGGGGAATGAGCAACGCCAGGACAGTCGGGAGGGGGTGACGGGCGGTCGTGACCGGTATGGGTGTGGAGGTCGCTGTGCAGGGCGCGCGCTCCAGGGCCCTGGCCGTGCTGCGCGTGCGCAGCCGAGCGCTGGCCCTCGCCCTGCTGCCCGCCGCCCTCGCCGTGATCCTGCTCGCCGGCGGCTCGGCAGGGCACCTCGTGGGCCACGGCTGGGACGTCGCCCGCTGGGCGGTCGGCGCCGTCGCGGTCGTCGTCCTGCTCCTGGCCGCGGGCATCGGTCTGGTCGTGGCCCGTGCCCGTCCCGCGATGAGCCCGACCGTCCCGATAGCCGAGGAGTCGGCCCCGGACCTGTACCGCCTGGTGCACGATCTGGCCGACCGCCTCGGCGTCCCCGCCCCGTCGGCCATAGAGCTCACCCCGGACTGCGACAGCTGGCTGGAGGACCGTACGCACCCGGCCCACGGCCCTCCACCGGGGGAGGAGCACCTCCACGGCGAGCCGGACGCCCTGCGCGGACTCTCCCCGGCCCGCCCGCGCCGCACGGCGGCGACGCCCGTCCTCGTCATCGGCTCCCCGTTCCTGTGGTGGATGCGCGTCGGCGAGCTGCGGGCCGTGCTCGCCCCGGTCGTCGCCGGTACGGGACCCTCGGCGCACCCGGACATAGCCGCCGCCCGGCGTTTCGTCCGCGGTCTGGACGCGGCGGTGGCCGTCGCCTCGGCACCCGGCCGCCGTCCCCTGATCCGCCCCGTGTGCGCCGGACTCGGCTGGGTGGTCCGGCTGCTGCTGCGCGGCTGCCGGGAGCACGCGGCCCAGATGGAGCGCGGCGTGGCGGCTGCGGCGGCGGAACGCGCACAGGCTGTGGACTACGGGCTCAGGATCGTCGCCCAGGAGCAGGTGGGCCTGGCGTACGCGGGCTGGGACCGGCTGCTGACCCGGGTGGCGCTCCCCGCGTGGCGCATGGGCCGCTGGCCCTCCCGGCTCGACGCAGGTGTCGTCGCTGCCCTCACCGAACTGTCCCGCCGCGACCGCCTGGCCGAGGGTTTCGCCTCCCGGCTCGGCGAGCGCCCGGCCTGCGATCTGCTGGAGGAGCCCGGTGCCATCGACGAGGCCGCCTCGCTGCTGGCCGCGCGCCTCTTCCACGGCGGCCCGGCCGAGCGGAGCCCGGACTGGTGTCCGGTGGACTGGCAGGAGTACCCGGACGAGGTCGTCGACCGCAAATGGCGTGCCGACGCCGCTCGCCTCCACCGCGTCCTGGACGCCCTGGGCGTCCGCCGCTCCCCCGGCTCCGCCGCCGATCCGCACGGACCGACCCTGGCCCGGGTCCTGGAGCACCTGTCCGCACCGTCCCCCTCCGGCAAGCTCTCCGAGCGGAGGGGACTCCCGGCCGACGACGTCCGGCCGGCTCACGGCGACGGCGCGTACCACCCGTACGGCGAGCACGGCGAGTACGGCGGGCACGACGACAAGCAGGGTCACGGCGACTACCGGGAGCCGACAGAACGCGTAGATCATGCACATCGCGCAGACCGCGCAGACCGCGACCGGCAGGCAACTCCGGAGAACCACGCCGCCCCCGAAGCTCCCGCCCCGCCGGACGAGGACCCCGGCCTCGGCAGCGAGCGCGGCGCCGCACTCGCGGCCGGCATCAGCGCCGAGCTGGCCCGCGAGGAGGCGTCGGCGCCACCGGCGTGCACGGTGTCGGCGGGAGCCGAGCAGCTCGTCGGCACACCCTTCCGGAACGAGGACTCGCTGCCCCTCTTCCCGCTCGAACCACCCCGCACCGGCCGCGAACTCCTCGCCGACCACGTCACCGCGATGGTGTGCTGCGCCGCGATGGACACCGCCGACGCCTCCCCGGGCCTCGACTGGCTCGACGGCCCCGCCCTCCTGATCAACGGCGAGAGGGCCGCCGACCTCAGCCCCAAGGTCCTCGCGCTGGTCGAGGACGGTGACCCGGTCCCGCTGCGGACCTGGCTGGTCGACTCGGGCATACGTCCGGAAAAGCCCGTACGGCTGGTCTGACCTGGACCGACGCCGTCCCGGCAGCAGCGTTAGCGGATCCCCCTCTTCCACTTTCGGCCAATTCACAACGAATAGTGACAGGATGCGCGCGTTATGTGATGTGCTGGGACCGATAGCGCACGTGGCAAGCGCGTGCGACATACGACAGCCGCAGCCGGACACGCCGACCGTCACACGCCGACCCGACGCGTCGGTCACCGCGGCCACCGACAGACCCGCACCGCCGCATGGGACCACGGGGGCACGAGGGAGGGGATCGGGCATGGGATCGGAGCAGATTCGCCGCTGGGAGTCGGGAGCTCTCGCGCACGCCGTGACGGACCCCTTCGGCCTGGGCCCCGTCCCCTGGCTGCGCGGCAGCGAGACGTACTTCGACGACACCGGCCACGTCGTGCCCTGGTACGTCGACCCGTCCCCGCAGACGCCGCCCGGCGGCCCCCGCGTCCCCGCCCCCCGCACCTCCGGCGTCGGCCCCCGTTCCGCCGACGACGTCCACCGGCAGATCAAGGGCTTCGTCTCCACCGGCGCCGTCACCCCCGGCGAGGCGATCGACTTCCACATCACCGTCGATCCGCCCCAGCAGTTCGGTGTGGACGTCTACCGCATCGGGCACTACGGCGGCGACGGCGCCGCCAAGATCACCACCAGCCCGCGCCTGTCCGGCATCGTCCAGCCCCCGCCGCTGACCGCCGACCGCACGGTCTCCTGCCACCACTGGTGGCTGTCCTGGCGGTTGCAGGTGCCGTCCTACTGGAGCGTCGGCGCGTACGTGGCCGTGCTCACCACCGCCGACGGATACCGCTCCCACATCCCGTTCACCGTCCGCGACAACCGTCCCGCGGACCTGCTGCTGCTCCTGCCTGACATCACCTGGCAGGCCTACAACCTCTACCCGGAGGACGGCCACACCGGCGCCAGCCTCTACCACGCCTGGGACGAGCACGGCCGACTGCTCGGCGAGGCCGATGCCGCCACCACCGTCTCCTTCGACCGCCCCTACGCGGGCGCGGGCCTGCCCCTGCACGTGGGCCACGCCTACGACGTCATCCGCTGGGCCGAGCGCTACGGCTACGACCTGGCCTATGCCGACGCCCGCGACCTGCACGCCGGCCGTGTCGACCCCAGCCGCTACCGCGGCCTGGTCTTCCCCGGCCACGACGAGTACTGGTCGGCCGGTATGCGCCGCACCGTCGAACTCGCCCGCGAGCACGGCACGTCCCTGGTGTTCCTGTCGGCCAACACCATGTACTGGCAGGTCGAACTGGGCCCCTCCCCGTCCGGCGTCCCCGACCGCCTGCTGACCTGCCGCAAACGCAAGGGCCCCGGTCGGCCGGTGCTGTGGCGGGAGATCGACCGGCCCGAGCAGCAACTGGTCGGCATCCAGTACGCAGGGCGCGTCCCCGAGCCGCATCCGCTGATCGTCCGCAACGCCGACCACTGGCTGTGGGAGGCGTCCGGGGCCGAGGAGGGCGAGGAGATCGCGGGCCTGGTCGCGGGCGAGGCCGACCGCTACTTCCCACGCACTCCGCTGCCCGAGTACCAGGACCGCATCCTGCTCGCCCACTCCCCGTACACGGACGGCGAGGGCGTGACCCGCCACCAGGAGACGTCCCTGTACCGGGCCCCGTCCGGCGCCCTGGTCTTCGCCGCCGGGACGTTCGCCTGGTCCCCGGCCCTGGACCGCCCCGGCCACGTCGACGCCCGGGTCCAGCGCGCCACCGTCAACCTCCTGGATCGCATCTGCAAGCGCGACTGACCACCACCGCGGAGCCACCCCAGCCCGGAACCGATCCCTCCCATACGGGAGAATCGAGCCATTGGACAGAACCACGGGGAGGAACCGTGTCCGGATTCGTCGAAAAGCCCGAGCCGATCCAGGTTCCGGGCCTGGTGCATCTGCACACCGGCAAGGTGCGCGACCTGTACCAGAACGAGGCGGGTGACCTCGTCATGGTCGCCAGCGACCGCATGTCCGCCTACGACTGGGTGCTGCCGACCGAGATCCCCGACAAGGGCCGCATCCTCACGCAGCTGTCCCTGTGGTGGTTCGACCGGCTCGCCGACCTGGCCCCGAACCACGTCCTGGCCACCGAGGTGCCCGAGGGCGCCCCCGCCGACTGGGCGGGCCGCACCCTGATCTGCAAGTCCCTGCGGATGGTCCCCGTGGAGTGCGTGGCCCGCGGCTACCTCACCGGTTCGGGCCTGGCCGAGTACGAGCAGACCCGCACGGTCTGCGGCCTCGCTCTGCCCGAGGGCCTGACCGACGGCTCCGAGCTGCCCGCACCGATCTTCACCCCGGCCACCAAGGCCGAGGTCGGCGAGCACGACGAGAACGTCTCCTACGAGGAGGTGGCCCGCCAGGTCGGCGCGGAGACGGCCGCCCAGCTGCGCCAGGCGACGCTCGCCGTCTACGGCCGGGCCCGGGACATCGCCCGCGACCGCGGGATCATCCTCGCCGACACCAAGTTCGAGTTCGGCTTCGACGGGGACACGCTCGTCCTCGCCGACGAGGTCCTCACCCCGGACTCCTCCCGCTTCTGGCCGGCCGACCAGTGGCAGCCGGGCCGCGCGCAGCCCTCGTACGACAAGCAGTTCGTCCGTGACTGGCTGACGTCCGCCGAGTCCGGCTGGGACCGCGGGAGCGAGCAGCACCCGCCGCCGCTGCCGGAGCCGGTCGTGGAGGCGACCCGGGCGAAGTACGTGGAGGCGTACGAGCGGCTGACGGGAACGAGCTGGTCGTAGCGGACGAAAAGACCCCGGTCCGATGGACCGGGGTCTTTTTCCCGAGCGGACGACGAGGCTCGAACTCGCGACCTCAACCTTGGCAAGGTTGCGCTCTACCAACTGAGCTACGTCCGCATTGCGCCGTGGCGCGAGGCCAACTATACCCAACCTCGCTCCCGTGCGAGCCGTACTGCCGCATGTCGATTCTCCGCGCCCAGTTTGGTCACGGCCGACGACAGGTAGTTCCGTACGGTCCCCGGTGACAGTGCGGCCCGCTCGGCGATCTCCGTGACCGGTGCCCCGTCGGCGGCGAACTCCAGCACCTCGGCCTCCCGTGTGGTCAGCGGCGAGTCCCCGGCGGAGATCGCGTCGGCGGCCAACTCCGGGTCGACGTAGCGGTTTCCGGCATGTACGGTGCGGATGATCTCGGCGAGCCGCTGGGCGCTGACGGTCTTCGGGACGAACCCGCGCACACCCGCGGCAAGCGCCCTCTTCAGGTGTCCGGGCCGTCCGTGACCGGTCACGATCAGCACCCGGCAGTCCGGCAGCTCGGTCCGCAGGGATGTGGCGACCTTCACACCGTCCGCGCCCGGCATCTGCAGATCCAGCACGGCCACGTCGGGCACGTGCGCCCGCGCCATGGCCAGCGCCTCCGGTCCGCTCGCCGCCTCCGCGACGACCAGCAGATCGTCCTCCAGCGAGAGCAGGGCGGCGAGGGCGCCGCGGATCAGGTGCTCGTCGTCGGCCAGCAGCAGCCGTACGGGCACGGGGGATGTCGTCATCGGGTGGCCTCGCTCAACGGACGGGCGGTCTCGGGATCGGCGGCGGGCGGCGGCAGCGGCACCTCGGCGGTCAGCCGGAACCGGTCGCGTCCCAGGGGACCCGCCCGCAGGGTGCCGTCGAGTTCCGACAGCCGTTCCCGCAGACCGGCGAGCCCGGAGCCCGGCCGGTCATCGGCGGGGGACTCGGGCACCCCGTCGTTCTCGACGCACAGCTCGGCCCGGCCGTCGGCGACGCGCAGGGACACGGTGCACCGCTGGGCGTCTCCGTGCCGGAGCACGTTCGTGGCGGCCTCCCGGACGACCCAGCCGAGCGCGGACTGCACCGGTGCGGGCAGACCGGCCGGCGAGCCGGTGACCGCGCAGTCGATGCCGGCCGCCGCCAGGACACCCTGGGCGCCGGCGAGTTCCGCGGCGAGGTCGGCCTCCCGGTAGCCGCGGACCACGGCACGGACCTCGCGCTGCGACTCCTGGGCGAGCCGTTGCACCTCGATCATCTGCTCCACCGCCTCGGGCCGGCCGCGCCGGCCCAGTTGCACGCCCAGCTCCGCCTTCAGCGCGATCACCGCGAGGTTGCGCCCCAGCACGTCGTGCAGATCCCGCCCGAACCGCAGCCGCTCCTCGGCGACCGCCAGCCGGGCGCGGGTCTCGCGGGCCTCGTCGAGCGCGTAGACGGCGTTCAGCAGCCAGACGGAGAAGACGGAGGTGAAGGCGACGAACGCGCCGCCGACCAGCACCGCGCCCGCCGTGGCCAGTGCGGCGATGCCGGGGATGCCCAGCGGGAACGTGTAGAGACCGGCGCCGGCCGCGAAGCCCAGCACGATCGCGACCACACGCCGCCGGTTGCGCACGCCGAGCGCGATGATGCCGGCGCCCATGACCAGCACGCCCCCGAAGACGGCGCCGGCCGCGGTGACGACTTCGTCGGCCTTCGGGCCGTGCGCGCGCTCCGCCATCGCCATCGCCACGGTGGCGGTCACCGCGGTGACGGCGGCCAGCGTCCACAGCGTCCGCACGGGCTGTGGACGGCCGCCGCGTGTCCAGTCCAGCGCCCGGGCCGCGGTCACCGCACAGGTCAAGGAGTGCCCGCACACCAGAAGCAGCAGCCAGGTCCCCGGGTTCGGCCCCGCCTGCCGGAAGGCCGAGAGTCCAAAGGCGACCGCCTCGATCAGCGCGAAGAAGTGGAACGACCACCGTGTGTACGTCTCGACCTTCGCCGGCGTGCTCTTGCCGCGCCACCAGCCGACGGGCCCGCCCATGGCCTCTCCGCCCACCTCTCCCCCCACCTCTCAGCGCCTCGGTTCCCAGCGGAACCGGCGCCGTACAGCAAACACCGCGATCGCGATCCAGGCCAGCGCGACGGCCAGGGCTCGCAGGGTGTCGTGGACGCCCAGGTCTCCGGTCCAGCCGCCGCGTACCAGCGTGATCACCGGAGTCAGCGGCAGCAGCTCGCAGACCCGGACCAGCCGCTCGGGCAGCAGCTCCAGCGGCACGGCCAGCCCGGAGCCCACCATCGAGACCATCAGCAGCGGGAGCGAGGTGACCTGGGAGCTCTCGGTGGTCCGGGTGAAGCCCGCAGTGACGGCCGCCAGCAGTACGCCGAGCAGCAGACCCAACAGCAGTCCGGCGACGGCGAGGTGGGGCGCGCGCGGGGCGTGGACGTGGAGCAGTGCCGTGCACGCGCCGGTCAGCAGCAGGCACTGGACGAGTCCGGTGGCGACGGCCGGCAGCGCGGCCCCGGTGAGGATCTCGGCGTCCCGCAGCTCGCCCGTGCGCAGCCGCTTGAGCACCAGTTGCTCGCGCCGGGAGACGAATACGCCGACCAGGGTGGAGTACACGGCGAACAGCAGGGAGAAGCCGATCGCGGCGGGCAGGATGACCAGCCCGATGGTCAGCCCGGCGTCCTTCAGGTTCATCTGCGCGGCCGCCGACCGCACGCTGAACGGCAGCACCAGCGGCAGGAGCACACCCGCCACCAGGGCGCTCCGGCTGCGGGCCAGCAGGGCCAGCTCGGCGCGCGCGAGCGCGGCCATCCGGCCGGCGGGGGTGGTGACGGTGGCGCTCATGCCGCGTACTCCTCGTGCTCGTCGTGCTCTCTGTACCCGGTCGTCCGAGGCGCGGCGGCGTCCCGCGCGATGCCGAGGAAGGCCTCCTCCAGCGAGGCCGACCGCACGTCGAGGCCGCGCAGTTCGACTCGGGCCCGCCGGGCCCACAGCAGCAGTTCCGTGGCGGTCCGCTGGAGTTCGCGGGTGCGCAGCCGTACGGCGCGGCCGTCCATCTCGTGATCGCACACGCCCAGTTCGGCGAGCGGGGGCAGGTCGCCCAGGAAGAAGCCCATGGGGAGTTCGAAGGAGATCCGGGACGGCTGCGCGGCGGTCACCTCGGCCGGGGTCCCAGTGGCCGCGACGTGTCCCTCGTGCAGGATCGCGATCCGGTCGGCGAGCCCTTCGGCCTCCTCCAGGTAGTGCGTGGTGAGCAGCACGGTCGTCCCGCCGTCGCGCAGCGCTCGCACCAACTCCCAGGTGTCCCGGCGTCCTTCGGCGTCCAGCCCGGTCGTCGGCTCGTCCAGGAACAGCACCTCGGGCTCGCCGAGCAGGGCGAGCGCCAGGTCCAGGCGGCGCCGTTCGCCGCCGGACAGCTGCTTGACCCGTACGTCCGTCCGCCGCTCGAGTCCGACCAGCGCCAGCACCTCGCGGGGCGGGCGGGCCCCGCTGACACAGCCCGCCCACATCCGCGCGGTCTCGGCGACGGTCAGCTCGGAGGGGAAGCCGCCCTCCTGGAGCATCACCCCGGTGCGCGGCCGTACCAGCGCCCTCTCCGCGTACGGGTCGTGTCCGAGCACCCGTACGCGCCCCGAGGTCGGCGCCGCCAGGCCCTCCAGGAGTTCGACCGTCGAGGTCTTGCCGGCGCCGTTGGTGCCCAGCAGGGCGAAGATCTCCCCCCGGGCCACATGGAAGGAGATACCGCGCACCGCCTCGAATCCGCCCTCGTACACCCGCTGGAGGCCGGTCACCTCAATCACGTGCTCGTCCGTGTCCATGGATCCAGCGTCCCGGCGGTCGGGGCGCCACAGCAGTGCGCGGTGTCATCACCCGGCATGACAAATGTCAGAGCGGACCGGGGGACAACGAAAAGACCCCGGTCCGATGGACCGGGGTCTTTTTCCCGAGCGGACGACGAGGCTCGAACTCGCGACCTCAACCTTGGCAAGGTTGCGCTCTACCAACTGAGCTACGTCCGCATTGCCTCCGACCGGCTCCCACCGATCGGCGCGAGCACCAGCCTACCTGATCCACAGGAGTGGTCGGGACCGGCGGTGCAGAGCGGGTGACAGGAATTGCACACTGCGCCTTCCCCCTGGAAGGGGGATGTTCTACTACTGAACTACACCCGCATGGACTCCGTGGGCCTTGGCCTTCCAGCCTCGCCCCTCGGCGTGCTCCAGACATTAGCTGATCAACGGGGGGTGTGCGCAAGTCGGTTGTCCCCAGGGCCCGCTGACGGGCCCTGGGCCACGGCCGGGCGCTCCGGGAGCGACCCGTCACTGCGCCGCGCTGAACGCCTCGTAGACCTTCTTGGGGATGCGGCCGCGGGCCGGCACGTCCATTTTGTGGGCCTGTGCCCAGGCGCGGACGGCGGCGGGATCGGGGGCGACCTCCGTCTGTCGGTAGGTCTTGCCCGACTTCGACCGTTTGCGGCCGGCTTCCACGTACGGCGCGAGCGCCTTACGTAGTTTCTTGGCATTGGCTTGGTTCAGGTCGATCTCGTAGAACTTGCCGTCCAGTCCGAAGGCGATCGTCTCCGCCGCTTCCGAGCCGTCGATGTCGTCAAAGAGAGTGACCACGACACGCTGCGCCACGAATATCGGTCCCTTCGTGCGACACCTCTGCGGCTCACCGGCTCCGCCATGCCGATGCATGACGTGCGGAGATGTTCGGAGATGCCGACTGTCCGCCTGTTATCGGGAAAAGTATCGGCTGTTGCCAATTCATTTGTACAGTGCCGGGCATTGCAATGGGAAGCCCGACTAAATCTGTCCGCGTGTCCCGGTGCAATACCGGATCGGTCGCCGAACACCGAACTTTCCCAGAACTTTTCACGAAGACCGCCCATCGGTGGGAGGTCGTGACGGGCGTCACGTAGATTCCTACGAGTCTACTCGCGTAGAAATTTTGTGCGGGTAGTCTGAAGGAACCTGCTCAGCACCACACACCGGGAGTGCCAGTGGCACGCGTCGTAGTCGACGTCATGCTCAAGCCGGAGATCCTCGACCCCCAGGGCCAGGCGGTGCAGCGCGCACTGCCGCGGCTGGGTTTCGAAGGCATCTCCGACGTCCGTCAGGGAAAGCGATTCGAACTGGAAGTGGACGGGCCCGTCGACGAGGCCGCGCTCGCCCGCATTCACGATCTTGCCGAATCCTTCCTCGCCAACACCGTGATCGAGGACTTCACCGTCAGGGTCGAGGACACGGCGGAAGTCGCGGAGGCCGCGAAGTGACCGCTCGTATTGGCGTCGTCACTTTCCCGGGCAGTCTCGACGACCGGGACACTCAGCGCGCGATCCGCCTCGCGGGCGCCGAACCGGTCGCCCTCTGGCACAAGGACAAGGACCTCAAGCAGGTCGACGCGGTCGTCCTGCCCGGCGGCTTCTCCTACGGCGACTATCTGCGGGCCGGCGCCATCTCCCGCTTCTCGCCGGTGATGGAGACCGTCATCGAGCAGGCGAGGGCCGGCCTGCCGGTGCTCGGCATCTGCAACGGCTTCCAGGTCCTCACCGAGGCCCACCTCCTCCCGGGCGGGATGCTCGGCAACGACCACCTCCACTTCATCTGCCGCGACCAGAAGCTGCGGGTGGAGAACGCGGAGACCGCCTGGACCAGCGACTACACCGCCGGCCAGGAGATCCGCATCCCGCTGAAGAACATGGACGGGCGGTACGTCGCCGACGAGTACACGCTCGACAAGCTGGAGGCGGAGGGACGCGTCGCCTTCCGGTACGTGGTCCGCGGCGAAGCCGCTGATGGATACGGCAATCCCAACGGCTCGCTCCGGGACATCGCCGGCATCACCAACGAGGCCGGCAACGTCGTGGGCCTCATGCCGCACCCCGAGCACGCCACCGAGCCGCTGATCGGTACCGGTCGTACCGACGGCCTGCCTTTCTTCACCTCGATCCTCAAGAAGCTGGTCACCGCATGAGCAGGACGCCTCTGGACACGGTCGAGCACGCGGCCGCGACCCCCGACGTCGAGCTGCCCTGGGCCGAACTCGGCCTGAAGAAGGACGAGTACGAGCGGGTCGTGGAGATCCTGGGCCGCCGCCCGACCGGCGCCGAGCTCGCCATGTACTCCGTGATGTGGTCCGAGCACTGCTCGTACAAGTCCTCCAAGGTGCACCTGCGCCAGTTCGGCGAGAAGGCGCCCGAGAGCGACGCCCTGCTCGTCGGCATCGGCGAGAACGCCGGTGTGGTGGACGTCGGCCAGGGCTACGCGGTCACCTTCAAGGTCGAGTCGCACAACCACCCCTCCTACGTCGAGCCCTACCAGGGCGCGGCCACGGGCGTCGGCGGCATCGTGCGCGACATCATCGCGATGGGCGCGCGCCCGGTCGCCGTCGTGGACCCGCTGCGCTTCGGCGCCGCCGACCACCCCGACACCAAGCGGGTGCTCCCCGGCGTGGTGGCGGGCATCGGCGGCTACGGCAACTGCCTGGGCCTGCCCAACATCGGCGGCGAGGTCGTCTTCGACGCCTGCTACCAGGGCAACCCGCTGGTCAACGCGGGCTGCGTCGGCGTGATGCGGCACGAGGACATCCACCTGGCCAAGGCCTCGGGCACGGGCAACAAGGTCATCCTGTACGGCGCCCGCACGGGCGGTGACGGCATCGGCGGCGCGTCGATCCTCGCCTCGGAGACCTTCGACGACGCCAAGCCGTCCAAGCGCCCCGCGGTCCAGGTCGGCGACCCCTTCCAGGAGAAGCTGCTCATCGAGTGCACCCTGGAGGCCTTCGCCGAGAAGCTCGTCGTCGGCATCCAGGACCTCGGCGCGGCCGGACTGTCCTGCGCGACGAGCGAGCTGGCCTCCAACGGCTCCGGCGGCATGCGCGTCATCCTGGACGACGTCCCCCTGCGCGACTCCACGCTCTCGCCCGAGGAGATCCTCATGAGCGAGTCGCAGGAGCGCATGTGCGCGGTCGTCGAACCGGAGAAGGTCGACCGCTTCCTGGAGATCTGCGAGAAGTGGGACGTCATCGCCACCGTCATCGGTGAGGTGACCGACGGCGACCGGCTGGAGATCTACTGGCACGGCGGCAAGATCGTCGACGTCGACCCGCGCACGGTCGCCCACGAGGGCCCGGTCTACGAGCGCCCGTACGCGCGCCCCCAGTGGCAGGACGCCCTCCAGGCCGACGACGCGAACAAGCTGCCGCGCCCGCGGACGGCCGAGGAGCTGAAGGACCAGGTCCTGAAGCTGGTGGCGTCCCCGAACCAGGCGTCCAAGAAGTGGATCACCCAGCAGTACGACCACTTCGTGCAGGGCAACACCGTGCTGGCCATGCCCGAGGACTCCGGCATGATCCGGATCGACGAGGAGACCGGCCTCGGCGTCGCCCTCGCCACCGACGGCAACGGACGCTACGCCAAGCTCGACCCGTACACCGGCGCCCAACTCGCGCTGGCGGAGGCGTACCGCAACGTCGCCACCACGGGTGCGAAGCCGCTGGCGGTCTCCGACTGCCTGAACTTCGGCTCGCCCGAGGACCCGGCCGTGATGTGGCAGTTCGCGGAGGCCGTGCGCGGTCTGGCGGACGGCTGCAAGCAGCTGGGCACCCCGGTGACCGGCGGCAACGTCTCGCTCTACAACCAGACGGGCGAGGCCGCCATCCACCCGACCCCGGTGGTCGCCGTCCTCGGCGTGATCGACGACGTCTCCCGCCGCACCCCCGTCGCCTTCCAGGAGGAGGGCCAGCTGCTGTACCTCCTCGGCGACACCCGCGAGGAGTTCGGCGGCTCGGCCTGGTCGCAGGTGGTCCACGACCACCTCGGCGGACTGCCCCCGAAGGTCGACCTGGAGCGTGAGCGGCTGATGGCCGAGATCCTGATCTCCGCCTCCCGCGACGGCATGATCGACTCCGCGCACGACCTGTCCGACGGCGGCCTGGTGCAGGCGGTCGTGGAGTCCGCCCTCCTGGGCGGCAAGGGCGCGCGTCTGGTCGTACCCGACGGCCTGGACGCGTTCACCTTCCTGCTGTCGGAGTCGGCCGGCCGCGCGATCGTCGCGGTGCCACGCTCCGAGGAGGTCCGCTTCAACGACATGTGCGGCGCGCGGGGCCTGCCCGTCACCCGCATCGGTGTCGTGGACGGCGACTCGATCGAGGTCCAGGGCGAGTTCGAGCTGCCCCTGACCGAGCTGCGCGAGGCCCACGAGGGAACGATCCCGGCGCTGCTGGCGTAAGTCCCCACGGCGTACGCGGTGCGGGCCCCGCCCGGTCCAGGGCGGGGCCCGCCTGTGCGTTCCCCACGGTCGCCGGTCACAGGCCGGGGCGGCCGAGCCGTGAAGGCATAGGCTCGCCGCCATGTCCCCGGTCAAGAAGCGCACCCGGACCTACGACCCCGGCAAGACCCGTGCCGCCGTGCTGGCGCAGTTCGGCCATGTGCGGGACGCCGTACGCACGCTGTCCCCCGAGCAGCTCGCGCTGCCCACGCGGCTCGGTGACTGGACCGTGCGGGATCTGGTCGCCCACGTCGGCATGACCCTGTCGGCCGTCGGCCGGCTGCTCGACCGGCCCGAGCCGGCCCGGCAGGACGGCGCCCTGCTCGACTGGCCGTCGGCCATCGGCGTCGACGCCCCGGCCATCGCGGCACACGCCCGCGAACTCGCCGAGCGCAACCCCGATCTCGTCACCTACCTCGACACCGTCGAACGGAACTTCACGGCCGCTCTCGCCGGCCACCCCGGCACCCGGCTGCTCGACACCAGTGCGGGCGCCCTGCCGCTGGCCGACTACGTCGTCACCCGCGCCGTCGAACTCGTCGTCCACACCGACGACCTGAACGCCGCCGTGCCGGGCCTGGACATCCCCTACGACCGTCAGGCGCTGGCCGCCGCCACACGGCTGCTGGCCGACGCGCTCGCCGCCCGCGCGCCCGGCGGATCGACCGAGGTGCGCATCCCGCCGTACGCCGTCGTGCAGTGCGTGCAGGGCCCCCGGCACACCCGCGGCACCCCGCCCAACGTCGTCGAGACCGACCCGCTGACCTGGGTCCGGCTGGCCGCCGGCCGGCTGGCGTGGCAGGACGCCGTGGCGGCCGCCGAGGTCAGCGCGAGCGGGGAGCGGGCCGATCTCGGCGGGCTGCTTCCGCTTCTGGCCTGAACCCGCTCCCCACGGTGTCCACGGCCCGAATGATGTGCGACACCTCACTCATGTCCACCCCGGAAAAGTCCGCAGCGACTTCCCGGCGCCACCGCGTCAGCGGATGGATCATCGATGCAGGGCTCTGACCTGCTGAAACGGCGACGATGCGCGGGAAGCAGGGGGAGAGCGGTCCCGGACCGGCGCGCATCCCCCAATTCGGACCAGTGGTCGACCTCGCCTACACTCGGAGCCGTGCCACGTGGTGACGGACGACTCAACCACGACCTGCTCCCCGGTGAGAAGGGCCCCCAGGACGCGTGCGGCGTCTTCGGTGTCTGGGCTCCGGGTGAAGAGGTCGCAAAACTCACGTACTTCGGGCTGTACGCCCTCCAACATCGGGGCCAGGAATCCGCGGGTATCGCGGTCAGCAACGGCTCCCAGATCCTCGTCTTCAAGGACATGGGACTGGTCTCCCAGGTCTTCGACGAGACCTCGCTCGGCTCCCTCCAAGGTCATATCGCGGTCGGACACGCCCGCTACTCGACCACCGGCGCCTCCGTCTGGGAGAACGCCCAGCCGACGTTCCGCGCCACCGCGCACGGATCGATCGCTCTCGGCCACAACGGGAACCTGGTCAACACCGCCCGGCTCGCCGAGCTGGTCGCCGAGCTGCCGAAGGACAACAACGGGCGCTCCACCCGCGTCGCGGCCACCAACGACACCGACCTGCTCACGGCCCTGCTGGCGGCCCAGGTCGACGCCGACGGCAAGCCACTGACCATCGAGGAGGCGGCCCACACCGTCCTGCCGCAGGTCAAGGGCGCCTTCAGCCTCGTCTTCATGGACGAGCACACCCTCTACGCCGCCCGTGACCCGCAGGGCATCCGCCCGCTGGTCCTGGGCCGCCTGGAGCGCGGCTGGGTCGTCGCCTCGGAGACCGCCGCACTGGACATCACCGGTGCCAGCTTCGTCCGGGAGATCGAGCCCGGCGAGTTCGTCGCCATCGACGAGAACGGTCTGCGCACATCCCGATTCGCGGAAGCGAAGCCCAAGGGCTGTGTCTTCGAGTACGTGTACCTGGCCCGCCCGGACACCGACATCGCCGGCCGGAACGTCTACCTCTCCCGCGTCGAGATGGGCCGCCGCCTGGCGAAGGAGGCTCCCGTCGACGCCGACCTCGTCATAGCGACCCCGGAGTCCGGCACCCCCGCCGCCATCGGCTACGCGGAGGCCTCCGGCATCCCCTTCGGCAGCGGACTGGTGAAGAACGCCTACGTCGGCCGCACCTTCATCCAGCCCTCGCAGACCATCCGCCAGATCGGCATCCGCCTGAAGCTGAACCCGCTGAAGGAAGTCATCAAGGGCAAGCGCCTGGTCGTCGTCGACGACTCGATCGTGCGCGGCAACACCCAGCGGGCCCTGGTGCGGATGCTGCGCGAGGCCGGCGCCGCCGAAGTGCACATCCGGATCTCCTCGCCGCCGGTGAAGTGGCCCTGCTTCTTCGGCATCGACTTCGCCACCCGGGCCGAGCTCATCGCCAACGGCATGAGCATCGACGAGATCGGCACCTCGCTCGGCGCCGACTCGCTGGCCTACATCTCCATCGACGGCATGATCGAGGCGACCACCATCGCCAAGCCGAACCTGTGCCGTGCCTGCTTCGACGGCGAGTACCCGATGGAGCTGCCCGACCCCGAGCTGCTCGGCAAGCAGCTGCTGGAGTCCGAGCTGGCCGCCGGACCGGCCGCCACGGCCGCGGCCGACGCGATCCGCCGCCCGTAAGCACGCAAGACGACACGAAGGTTCCCAAGGTCATGTCTTCCGAGACCACTGGCGCCAGCTACGCGAGCGCGGGCGTCGACATCGAGGCGGGCGACCGCGCCGTAGAGCTCATGAAGGAGTGGGTGAAGAAGACCCGCCGCCCCGAGGTGCTCGGTGGCCTCGGCGGCTTCGCCGGCCTCTTCGACGCCTCCGCCCTCAAGCACTACGAGCGCCCGCTGCTGGCCTCCGCCACGGACGGCGTCGGCACCAAGGTCGACATCGCCCGCCGACTCGGCGTGTACGACACCATCGGCCACGACCTGGTCGCCATGGTCATGGACGACATCGTGGTGTGCGGCGCCGAGCCGCTGTTCATGACCGACTACATCTGCGTCGGCAAGGTCCACCCCGAGCGGGTCGCCGCCATCGTCAAGGGCATCGCCGAGGGCTGTGTCCTGGCTGGCTGCGCGCTGATCGGCGGCGAGACGGCGGAACACCCCGGACTGCTCGGCGAGGACGACTTCGACGTCGCCGGCGCCGGTACGGGCGTCGTGGAGGCGGACCGGCTGCTCGGCCCGGATCGCATCCGTACGGGTGACGCGGTGATCGCCATGGCGGCTTCCGGGCTTCACTCCAACGGGTACTCCCTGGTCAGGCATGTGCTGCTGGACCGGGCCGGTCTGCCGCTGGAGGCGCATGTCGAGGACCTCGGCCGCACCCTCGGCGAGGAGCTGCTGGAGCCGACCAGGATCTACTCGCTGGACTGCCTGGCGCTGATCCGCACCACCGAGGTGCACGCCTTCAGCCACGTCACCGGCGGCGGACTCGCCGCCAACCTGGCCCGGGTGATCCCGGACGGCCTGCACGCCGTGGTCGACCGCTCCACCTGGACCCCGGCCCCCGTCTTCGACCTGGTCGCCAAGACCGGCGACGTCGAGCGGCTGGAGCTGGAGAAGACCCTCAACATGGGCGTGGGCATGATCGCGATCGTGCCCGAGGAGTCGGTCGACGTGGCCCTCGCCACCCTGGCCGACCGTGGGCTCGACGCCTGGGTGGCCGGCGAGATCACCGACCGCGGCGAGCACACCACGGGCGCGGCCCTGGTGGGGGACCACGCGTGAACCGCACCCGTGACCGGCACGCTCCGGCAGCCGGCGCCCGGTGGGCGCCGGCGGGCGCACGAAACCCGGTCCGGTGTGTGAGCCCCGGACCGGGTGAGATGCGATGCCTACGGCACGCTGGAAACGGCTGAGCCGCCGCGGGCGCTATGCGCCGCGACGGTGCTGCCGCGAGGAGTTGTCGTCCTCGTCCTCGTCGTCGTCCTCGTACAGATCGGCGTACCGTGCGTACGGGTCGTCGTCGTGCTCATCGTCCTCGAAACGGTCGCCGTTCGGTGACTGATTCGACGTCGATGCGCCCAGCTCCTCGGCCAGGCGTGAGAGGTCTGTCCCACCGCTGTTGTACTTCAGCTGGCGGGCGACCTTCGTCTGCTTGGCCTTGGCCCGGCCGCGCCCCATGGCTCGACCCCCTCAACGACGGGGCTCAACGGCCCCAGAGTCTGACACGCGTTCATGATCCGGAACGGGCTCTCCGTGGAGAGACCGGTCCGTAGGGCTTCCACGGTACCTGAGCCCGCGCCCATACGGTACGTCGCCCACCGGACGCGCGTGTGCGCAGGACCGTCGAGGAAGCCTGTCCTTGCTGGTCAGTGGCGATTTTAACCACTTATCCGCAGACGACCCGCCGGTGGAAGTGAGAGTTCTCTCCAACTGTCCACCGGCAGGTACCGCACGAACGTGCGACGTCCGCCGTGCCGTCAGCCCGTGGCCCGGGCGCTTCTGGCTTCCGACATCCGCTGCTCGGCGATCCGGTCGGCCGCCGCGGCCGGCGGAATCCCGTCCTCCTTCGCACGTGCGAATATGGCCAGCGTGGTGTCGAAGATCTCCGACGCCTTCGCCTTGCACCGGTCGAAGTCGAAGCCGTTCAGCTCGTCGGCGACCTGGATGACACCGCCGGCGTTCACCACGTAGTCCGGCGCGTAGAGGATCGAGCGGTCGGCCAGATCCTTCTCGACACCCGGGTGGGCGAGCTGGTTGTTGGCCGCGCCGCACACCACCGTGGCGGTCAGCACCGGCACGGTGTCGTCGTTCAGGGCGCCGCCGAGCGCGCAGGGGGCGTAGACGTCCAGCCCCTCGGTGCGGATCAGCGCGTCGGTGTCGGCCGCCACCTGAACGGCGGGGTACTTGTCGACGATGCGCCGCACGGCGTCCTGCCGGACGTCCGTGATCACGACCTGGGCGCCCTCCTTGAGCAGGTGCTCGACGAGGTGGTGCCCGACCTTGCCGACGCCCGCGATGCCGACCTTGCGGTCGCGCAGCGACGGGTCGCCCCACAGGTGCTGGGCGGAGGCGCGCATGCCCTGGTAGACGCCGAAGGAGGTCAGCACCGAGGAGTCGCCGGCGCCGCCGTTCTCGGGCGAGCGGCCGGTGGTCCAGCGGCACTCGCGCGCCACGACGTCCATGTCGGCCACGTACGTGCCGACGTCGCAGGCGGTGACGTAACGCCCGCCGAGCGAGGCCACGAACCGTCCGTAGGCGAGCAGCAGTTCCTCGGTCTTGATCTGCTCCGGGTCACCGATGATCACGGCCTTGCCGCCACCGTGGCGGAGGCCGGCCATGGCGTTCTTGTACGACATGCCGCGCGCGAGGTTCAGCGCGTCGGCGACGGCCTGCTCCTCGTTCGCGTACGGGTAGAAGCGCGTACCGCCGAGCGCGGGGCCCAGGGCGGTGGAGTGGATGGCGATGACGGCCTTGAGGCCGCTGGCGCGGTCCTGACAGAGCACGACTTGCTCATGACCCCCCTGCTCCGAGTGGAACAGGGTGTGCAGGACGCCGTTGGTCACGTCGGTCACGGTGGTGACTCCCGGGGAAGTAGCGGCGAGCGGGGACTGGCCCTCCGAGGACCCCGCGCGTTGTGGTGGCGGAGGCGGGAGGAGGGGTGGTGTGCGGCGGCCGGTGGGCCGCTCAGCAGGAGATTAGACCCTGACCCCGCCTTCCATGACCCTGGTGGTGGGGATCACCCTCCCCCGGAGTACGCCGCCACCCGGGCGTGGGACGATTTGCAGTGGTTTTCCGTCCACCCGGGTGCGGGCCGGGCGGGTTTCGGGCCCGGTCCGGTGGGGAGGGAGCAGGCGTGCCCAAGGTGTCCTCCGTGGTCGTCCCGTACGCGACCTACTTGCGCGTCTACGAGCCGCTGGCCGCCTTTCCGGAGCCGGAGCGCAGCCACTGGGCGCGCTATGCCCGCCGCCCCGACCGCCCCTCCTACCAGGACGAGCTGCGCCGCTCGCTGGCCGACCTGCTGCCCACTCCGCCGGTGCCGGTTCCGGTGCACGAGAGCGCGGACGCGTTCGTGCTCGATGTCGACGGGGTGGTCTGCGTCTGCCCCTGGCGCACCCGGCTGCGCGGCTGGCAGGCCCTGGGCGACCTCGCCGAGGAGTTCCCGGTGGCCGTGCTGGACGCGGTCCTGCCTCCGGTGGTGCGCCGCCAGGCCACCCAGGACTACGAGCGCTGGCTGGCCGACAACCCCGACGCCCGCCCCTGGATCCGCACCGCGACCTGGCAGGTGCCGCTGAACTGGTTCGTGCTGGTCTCGGACGAGGAACGGGAGTACGTCAAGGGCTCCGGCGGGGCCGGGGACCCCGGCTTCGGCGGCGACGTGCCGGTGCTGCGCTACCGCACACCGATGGTGCAGGCGCGGCGGCGGGTGGCGCGCGGGCTGCGGGCGCTGAAGGACGCCATCGACGAGGGGCCGCTGATCGACGGCCTGGTGGACGTCGGACGCTGGCTGGAGGAGTTCCATCCGCGCTCGCTGGTGGAACTGGACTACGGCGGGCTGGTGCACGCGCTGCCGGCCGGCGAGCTGGAGGGCGACCACTCGGCCGCCGATGTGGCCGAGGGCATCGAGGCGCTGCGCCGGGGCGACGGGGCGGCCGCGGGAGAGGCGTACGGGCGGCTCGTGGAGCGCTGGCGGGCGGTGCGCGACCGGCGCTCCGCGAACTGACGCCGCACCAGGAGCGACCGACCGACCCCGTGCGAGCCCGTGTCCGGGGTGACCCAGATCACGGTTGAACAGGTCGTGAACGGCGTACCGTCGAGGACGTTTCCGGGAGCTGACGGGACGTAGGTTCCGATCCGGGCGTTTGCGTCAAGGGTGACGGACGGCACTTACCCGACCCTTGCGCCGCTTGCCACTCCTCGTGCCAAAATAGGACAAGGAGTCCGGGGAGGGCTCCCTCCGTCCAACTATGCTCCACTGTGGGCGGAATCTCCGTGTTGCACTCTTTGGGGGGTCTGGCGACTCCTGATCGTGCTGTGACTGATCGTCACAGTGGCGTGACTGTCCGCTATGGCATGGTCCATCGGCTTCCGTCGCTGATGAACACCTGGGAGGGCAATTCCATCGGTTTGGCCGACGCGGCTGGACAGATGGTGTAGTTGTAGTGCCGAGGACAAGCCGTTCGTCCTATAACCGACTCGACTCGCGTCCGCCATTTCGGGCAACGCGGGTCAAGGTGCAGAATTTAGAGGAAAGAACCGAGAAGGTTCGGTTCTCCCGAGGAGGCCGCTCATGACCGCTCGCACCCCTGATGCCGAGCCGCTGCTGACCCCGGCTGAGGTCGCCACCATGTTCCGCGTCGACCCCAAGACGGTCACGCGCTGGGCGAAGGCCGGCAAGCTCACGTCGATCCGCACGCTCGGCGGGCACCGCCGATACCGCGAGGCTGAGGTCCGCGCACTGCTCGCGGGTATTCCGCAGCAGCGCAGCGAGGCCTGAACAACCGAATAACCGGACGAACCGGCTGGTCCCCCACTGGCCGAGGCGCCCGGAGCCACAGCTCCAAGCGACGCGGGTCCTGCCCCAACAGGCCCCACGCCCAAGCCGTCAGAGCTCCGTAGGCAAGTGAACAAGGGTGCGTCGTCGATCGCGCTGGACTCCGCCGGGTCCAGCGCGATCTTTTTTGTGTGCCTTCCGGAGCCCGCGGGGTGGCTCTGTGAGCGGGCTTGTCGGAGTCTGGGGAGGCTCGGCGGATCATCTGTGGAGCAACCCGCAAGGCAGTGCAATTGCACATATTAAATTGACCCTGTGTAGGGCGGGTGTAAGTACCGCACTTTCAGAAACTCATTCGGTGACACCCGTCACATGCCGAGGCGCTTGTTGCCGGCCGTGTCTCTGCGCTAGTGGAGGCTCCGGTTCCATCGCCCCACGCCTGCAAGGGAGTTCGGGATTCGAGGTGCGCCCCGGCGCGGTTCACGCCGTCGAGGGGCTGTCGCCCTCCACCGGCTCCTCCGGGGCGCCGGAGGCCGTCCGAGGGGCGCCGGAGGCCGTCCGAGGGGCGCCGGCCATCTCCAGTCGCAGCAGGTGGTGGCAGACGGCGCAGCGACGGGTGAGGTGGCGGTACGACGAGGCTGCCGCGAGATGTGCGCGGAGCAGCGCCCGCGTCTCGTGCCTGGCCGATGCCGCCATACGCCACCTCCAGTGGACCGCGGGGGAGCCGAGCCTGCTCCCTGGGTACCGAGGGAATGTGACGCCGTCAAGACACGGCGGCGCGCCACAGGCCGCCACAGGGCCCCTCCGCGCCTCCGGAAGGGGCCGTGCGGACGGGGGCGCGAGCACACGAGAAGAGGGCCCGTCCCCCTCGGGGGGACGGGCCCTCTTGACAAAGCGGTCCTGACGGGATTTGAACCCGCGGCCTCCACCTTGACAGGGTGGCGAGCACTCCAAACTGCTCCACAGGACCTCGTTTTGCGGCGCTATTCGTGCGTTGCGCTGCGAGAAGAGACTGTACAGGAGCAGGGGCCCGGGGTCGAACTCACTTAGCGTGCACGTGTCATCACGGGACGGCCGCGTCGATCGCCTTCACGATCCGCTTGTCCGAGACCGGGTACGCCGTGCCCAGCGCGTGCGCGAAGTAGCTCACCCGCAGCTCCTCGATCATCCAGCGGATGTCCAGGACCGAGGACGGCACCGGCCTGCCCCGCGGCATCTGCTCGAGCAGCCACGCGTACTCGTCCTGCATCTCGTGGACCTTCTCCATGCGTGTGGTGTCCCGCTGGACGTTCGTCGGCATCTGCTGGAGGCGGCGGTCCGCGGCCACCAGATAGCGCATCAGGTCCGGCAGACGCCGTACCCCGGACGCCGTGACGAAACCGGGCTTCACCAGGCCGTCCAGCTGAGTCCGCAGGTCCGCCAGGTTCGGCAGCAGCGCGGGGCTGCGTACGGCCTTCAGACGGCGCTCACAGGCCTGCCAGGCGGCCAGTACCTGCTGCACCTGGCCCACCGTCCGCACGGTCGTGTCCACGATGTCGGCACGCACCTTGTCGTACAGCTTCCGGTACGACTCCTCGTCCCAGACCGGCCCGCCGAAGTCCGCGATCAGCCGGTCCGCCGCCGCCGTCGCGCAGTCGTCGAACAGCGCCTGGACCGAGCCGTGCGGGTTCGCCGAGAGGGCGAGCTTCTGCTGGTTGCTCAGCTTCTCGGACGCGAACTTCGCCGGGTTGACCGGGATGTTGCGCAGAATCAGCCGCCGTGTGCCCTGCCACATCGCCTCGGCCTGCTCGGCCTCGGTGTCGAAGAGCCGCACGGACACGGTGTCGCCGTCGTCGACGAGCGCCGGGTAGGCCTTCACCGGCTGGCCGGCCCGGCGGGTCTCGAAGACCCGGGTGAGCGCGCCGATGGTCCAGTCGGTCAGGCCCTTGCGCTCCAGGGACTCCCCGCCGTGCCGCTCCGCGGTCGCCGCGGCGGCCTGGGACAGGGCCTTGCGCGCCCTGGGCTTCAGCGTCAGCTTCAGCGCCTGGAGGTCCTTGTCCTCGGCCAGCTTGCGGCGCCGCTCGTCGACGATCCGGAAGGTGATCTTCAGATGGTCGGGGATCCTGGACCAGTCGAAGTCCTCGGCCTCGAAGGGCACACCGACCATCCGCTTCAGCTCACGCGCCATCGTGGTGGTCAGCGGCTCCTGCAACGGCACCGCGGACTCCAGGAACGCCTTCGCGTAGTTCGGCGCCGGCACGTAGTTGCGGCGGATGGGCTTGGGCAGGGAGCGGATCAGCTCGGTGACGACCTCCTCGCGCAGCCCCGGGATCTGCCAGTCGAAGCCCTCGTCCGTGACCTGGTTCAGCACCTGCAACGGGATGTGGACGGTCACACCGTCCGCGTCCGCGCCCGGCTCGAACTGGTACGTCACCCGGAACTTGAGGTTCCCCTGCCGCCAGGAGTCCGGATAGTCGGCCTTGGTGACCGTCTCCGCCGACTCCCGGATGAGCATCTCCCGCTCGAAGTCCAGGAAGTCCGGCTGCTCCTGCCGCTTCCGCTTCCACCAGGAGTCGAAGTGCGCCCCGGAGACGACGTGTTCGGGCACCCGCCGGTCGTAGAAGTCGAACAGCGTCTCGTCGTCCACGACGATGTCCCGGCGCCGGGCCCGGTGCTCCAGCTCCTCCACCTCGCTGAGGAGCCTGCGGTTGTCGGCGAAGAACTTGTGGTGCGTGCGCCAGTCGCCCTCGACGAGCGCGTTGCGGATGAACAGCTCCCGGCTGAGCTCCGCGTCGATCCGCCCGTAGTTCACCTTCCGCTGGGCGACGATCGGAACGCCGTACAGCGTGACCTTCTCGTACGCCATCACCGCCGCCTGGTCCTTCTCCCAGTGCGGTTCGCTGTAGGTCCGCTTCAGCAGGTGCCCGGCCAGCGGCTCGACCCACTCCGGTTCGATCCTCGCGTTGACGCGGGCCCACAGACGGGAGGTCTCGACGAGCTCGGCGGACATCACGAAGCGCGGCGGCTTCTTGAACAGCGCCGAGCCGGGGAAGATCGCGAACTTGGCGTTGCGGGCGCCCAGGTACTCGTTCCGGCCGCCGTCCTTGCGCGCGCCGGCTCCGGAGTCCTTGGACTCCTTCACGTCCTTCATGCCGATGTGCGAGAGTAGACCGGCCAGCAGCGAGACGTGGATCCGGTCGGCGGGCGCGTCCTGGTCGCTGAGGTGGATGCCCATCTGCTTGGCGACCGTGCGCAACTGGCTGTAGATGTCCTGCCATTCGCGGATACGCAGGAAGTTCAGGAACTCCTGCTTGCACATGCGCCGGAACGACGAGGAGCCCCGCTCCTTCTGCTGCTCGCGGATGTAGTGCCACAGATTGAGGTAGGCGAGGAAGTCGCTGGTCTCGTCCCGGAAGCGGGCGTGCTGCTGATCGGCCTGGGCCTGCTTCTCGGCGGGACGCTCGCGCGGGTCCTGGATGGACAGCGCGGCGGCGATCACCATGACCTCGCGGACGCAGCCGTTGCGGTCGGCCTCCAGCACCATGCGGGCCAGGCGCGGGTCGACCGGCAGCTGGGCGAGCTTGCGGCCGGTCT